>NZ_JBBOWL010000004.1:0-8558 GCF_038007045.1 Bacillus sp. CH_70 | reverse complement strand
GGAACAATGACGTTTAAGAGCCCATTTCATATCTTCAATCTGTTCTTTGCTACGGATGGGTTGGACATCAATAAGATGTGGTTTTTTATTCATGGATTTATGACCTCCTTATTTACAGTGTTTTGAATGTATACTTTTATTATATAAATTAAGGATATCAGGGTTTTTGGTTAGAAGTCAATGATTAAGGGGAATTGAATGTAAACTAATATTCAAAAGTTTACTTTGGAATATAATAAAAAAGAGTCCTATGTTTATGGGATTCTTTTTTATTTTTTATAATATTGTATCAATTGAATATAGATGATAGTTTAGTAAGGGTTTATATATTTTAAATTAATGATTTCATAAAAGTGGATAATATACATTTTTTATTTTGTTGAGGATTAAGATCTTAACAATCGTTGATAAATAAGGCGTTTAAACGATGTATAAAGCCTTTTGACATATTAAAATTAGCTTTTATAAAGATATTTGCTACTTATAAATCATTACCTTGAACTATTTTGGATGTAGAAGGAGCGAGCGAAATGAATCTTAGTAAACAAATTAAAAAATATCGAGATAGGGAAGGGTTTTCTCAAGAAGATTTAGCTGAAAAAATTTATGTTTCTCGTCAAACTATTTCAAATTGGGAAAATGAAAGAAGTTATCCTGATATTCATAATTTATTGCTTCTAAGTGTTCTTTTCGATGTTTCTTTAGATGATTTAGTTAAAGGGGACATGGAAATGATGAAAAATAATCTTCAGCAAGTTAAATTTAATAAGTTAGGACAGGTAATGGCTATATTCTTGATTTTAGCTGTAGGATCAATAGGATTAGCAATTAAATATTTTGGTAATGTAGGTTTAATTATTCCAATTGTTTTTTGGGTAATTGCTATGACAGCAGCTATTAAAATTGACATAATCAAGAAGCGCGAAAATATAAAAACATACTCTGAAATTGTTGCTTTCATGGAAAATAAAGATGTGAATGCGGAAAGAGAGAAGCGAGATAAGAAAAAATACATCATTCAAAAAACGTTGATTGTTGTAGGGGTTTCGTTGGTTTCGGGAATTATTGCCCTTTTGAGTTTTTCGATATTTTTATAAAGTGAAAAAAGAAAAAGAGTTCTATATACAGAACTCTTTTTCTTTTAGTTATAACAAAAAAAGCCAATCATGATATAATTGAATTGTCGAGAAACAACTATAATGAGAGGCTTTTTTTATTCTTATAAAATTCTAATTACATAATAGCATAAAAAGAGTCTCTGTACTAGTTGTAAATACTAGGAACGAGGAGAAAAGTTATGACAAATACTATCAATTTAAAACAAGCTGAAAAAAATGCAAGATTGAGAGAAATCGAGGATTCAAAGATCTTGTCAGAAGAAGAGATGTATTTAGCAAATGAACTTCAAGCAAAAGCTAGTTCAAGAGGAATGAAGTTAGTTCCTGAGCGTAAAGTGAAAAATAAGGCAAAGTTTGTTCAGATTATTCAACAGAACATCCAGTATTTATTTGAAATTGATTATTTAACAAATGCTGAAAAGGTATTTTTATTAGATATTTCAATGTGTGTAGGGTTTTTAAGTAATTGTTTAGTTAGTGATATTAACTCTAAAGAACAAATACCATTGACTCAGCGAGAATTAGCAAAAAAAATAGGAAGACATGAAACGAAAGTTAGTCCTTTGGTTAGAAAATTAATTGATAAAGGCATTATTGCTCGTTCTGAGAGTGGTGTTGATGATAATAATGTTAGGGCATATGCTTTGTTTATAAATCCTCATGTTATGTTTTCAGGTAATAGGGATGAAGTTAATCCAACACTTAAAGCTATGTTTAGAAAGGTTCCTAAACAGCTTAAAAATTTACCTATCAAATTATTTTAAGTCTACTTTAATTAGTAGACTTTTTTTATTAATTTCGTACTTACCAAAAACGGTAAGTTTACTTACCAAAAACGGTAAGTACGAAAAATCTTGAAACCCTTGATATTACTAGGGTTTTTCCACTTTGGTATGCTTGTCCCTTCTCACTCTATATAGAAATGGCTAAAAGTTCCGCAAGGAACGGGTCGTATTTTCTTTCGCTTTGCTACAGAAAATCTCCACCCTTTTCGCGTTGCTACATCCTTGCGGAACTTTTTTCGGCTCGAGTTTTGGCGGCACCAAGCCGATACATCCAAAAGCAACTATCTAGGTTCATCGGCTTGAATTTGCTATTATACGAGCCGAACCGCTAGTGAATTCGAATCATAATTTCACTTACCATATGGATAGATACGTAATACGTGGGGTTTCGCCCCCACACTACGAACCAGCCTCTACTCCAAAAGTCAACGAAAACCCTTGGAATCCGTATCCAATTTATGTTAAATTAAATATAGATTTACTTTTCTTTTTTTATTTCGTTTAAACATTCAAGAGCCGTTTCGCGGTTCAGATTCAGACACTTATTTTGTGTCTATGACTCTGAGTCCGAAACGGCTCTTTTTATATATAATTATTTATTTTTAATGAGATCATGAAAATGAACGAATGTGTTTTGGGATTAAACAATATAAAAAAGGAGTGAGGACCGGAAGGTACGAAAGAAGCATGGCTATAGCCATGCCGTTGCGAAGACAAGTGTCTTCGCTAAGTAAACGTGGATATAACAGTTGCTCTCCACGCTAAATATGGAGCGATAGGCTTAGGCTTAAATTTGAGTTTTACAGATGCATATGGAGTAGCGGATTGACACCTTATGGGGTGCGGCGCATTTGCCGCGCACAATAAGGTGGATTATGCCCGTTTGAGCGTGAGCGAAAACGGGCCGACCGAAGGGCGGCGAAAATATGGGAAGACGAAGAGGATCTTCTAAGGTATCGCTTGTAAGACAAATTGAAAATGCGGTAAAGGAAATTATTTGTGTTGGACAATCGAAATATGAAGCTAAAAAAGAGGGGCGACATACGGGAGGTTTATATTCTTTTAAACATATTCAAAATACGATGTCTGTTTCGATTGATTTTGCTCGTTTTTGTAGAGAGCAATTTGAAATTACGCGGATTATTCACTTTAAACAAGAACACTATCATGCTTATTTACAGCATAAAGAACAGGAAGGAGTGTCCAACGGACACTTGATGAATATTGAAACAGGATTAAGGAAATTACAAATAGCAATGCATAAACAAGCTGAGAAGCTCCAGAAAGAGCCTATAAGATTTTGTTCTGAAAAAAGAGTGTATAACTATCAAAAAGATAGAAAGGGTCCTGAGAATCGCTCTATGAGTTTGAGAGATGCTAATAGATTAATAGAAAGTGTATCTTCTGTTCATGTTCGAAATGCATTTCAATTACAATTACATTTAGGTCTTCGTGCACGAGAGGTTATTAATTTAACTCCGGAACATTTTGATTTGAAAAATAATGTTTTGAAGATTGAACAAGGAAAAGGAATTACAAAGGGTGGGCGGAGACGTAAAGTTCAGATTCCGGAACATGTAAAAGATAAGATCCATAAGATGATTGGAGATAAACAGTTACATGAAAAAATTATTCCGGTTAAAGATAATACTTTGAGAGCCGCATTACTTAAAGCTGGGAAAGTAACAGGAATTCAAACAAATGGAACCCATATGTTTCGTCATACATTTGCTAGGGAACGTTTTAAAGAATTATTAGGGGATTCCTATGGGCGAGGACAGGAAGTCTTGGGTTACATCTTAAAAAATCATGAACAAGGAAAACGCGCGGATTATGGAGTTACCCAAGAGTTTAAAGGTATATATCAGCAAGTACAGGATGTAATGAATATAGTTCATGAGGAATTAGGGCATGGAAAAGGAAGGGTAGATTTAGCACAGGTATATTTAAAATAGATTTTTATAGGTTTAGTTGATTTTTTAGTTGGATAGGTGGATACTAACCTTAGTAAATTGAGTTAATAAAAACCTAGGTTTTTTACCCAGGTATTAAGGTGGATATTTCTCAAAATAACCATGGGTATTTTGAAAAGCTTGGTTTTTATCTAGGTATTGGAGGTGGGTAAAAAGGTGGATAAAAGTGAATACTTAGGTGAAGAAAATCCAGGTTATAAGGACATGACGGTTAAAGAGGTAGCATTATATTTAGACGAGTCCCCAAACATTGTTCGAAATTGGATGAAAGAATTAAGAACTCATATTCCTTTAGAAAAAAATGAATCTGGTTATAATATTTTTAATGAAAAAGCACTTGAGGCTATGCAAATAATTAAACAATTACACAGGGAGCAAAATTATTCTATACGACAAATTGAACATTATTTTGCTACAGGTGGAGAAAGTATAAAACCTGTTCCTAGTAAAGAAGTTGGGGAAATTTTAGCTGAAGAATTAAAAGCATTGAAAAATGAAGTTAGTAGACTAAGAGAATATAGTGAGAAACAAGAAGAGTTTAATAAGTTGTTAATTGAACAATTACAAAAACAACAAGATTATATTGATAATAAGTTAGAAAAACGTGATCAACAGTTACTTGAAACAATTAGAGAAGTACAGGAATCAAAAGCATTAACAGCATCTACTGAATCCAAAGGTTTTTTTGCGAGGTTATTTGGAAAATAACCATTTTAAGATTTATGATCCGAGTCCTGGCGTTTATGCCGCGAAAGTTCCTTGACGATGAGGGGAACCCTCATGCAAACTCGCCAGAGGTGGCCCCAGAAGGGCGGTTTTTGCCCGCTGGGGTTATCTTTGGGAGTTTGAGGGTTCAGAGGCTCGTGGTCAAGGGAACCGTGGAATAAAAAGCAAGGACGGACCCTAGGACAGGGCAAAAAACAATGTCTTCGCCAAGATTCGTGGTTCTACTGTTAGAAAAAGGCGAATAAGAATATAGCATACATACAATAAGGGAATGCAGTATAGATTAGTCTACAAGCATTCCCTTGCTATTAGTATGTGGTTTTTTGTAAATTGTATAAGAAAGTAAAATGTATATAGTTTTTTTGAGTAAAATTGTTATTTATTTTTATCTATTTTGGTATAATTTATATGATAAAATGTTAATAGATTATATGTAGATGTAATTTATAGTTGGTTATTAATTATTTTCAAAATTATATTGCTTTGAAAGAAATTTATTAATAAAGAGTATAAATTTAAAATAGGATTTTTTACAGTTTAGGTGGTAATTATTTTGAAGGATTTTAAGATATCATTGTGGCAATCGCTTACTTTATTATTTGTAGTATTGTTGATAGGAGTATTTTTAAAGGTAAATAATGTTCCTCATTATGGTTCATTGTTTTTAGAAAATCTATTTTTAAAATAAAAAACAACTAGCTTAAGCTAGTTGTTTTTTATTTGGGAATTGATTTTCCCATAATTTTTGATATTCTGGGTTATTTTCTATTAATTCAGAATGAGTTCCCTGGCCTAAGATATGTCCACTATTTAAAACATAAATTTGGTTACAGTTTTTTATTGTTGATAATCGGTGTGCAATAGAAATAATAGTTAAACCTTGTTCTTTTAATTTTTGTAATGAGCTTAGTATATTTTGTTCTGTTGTTGAGTCTAGATTACTTGTGGCTTCATCTAGAATTAATACTTCAGGTTTCGCTAATATTGCTCTTACTAAAGAAAGTCTTTGTTTTTGTCCGGCTGATAAATTTGAAGCATCTTCTTCAATCATTGTATTGTACTTTAATGGCATACTGTTAATAAAACTATGAGCATTTAGCATTTCAGCAATATCAATGACTTGTTCTAAAGTTGGTTTATAATCTAAACCAAAGCAAATGTTTTCATATATGCTTCCTTCGAAAAAGAAAGATTCTTGTGAAAGAAAAATAATTTTCTTTCTTAATTCATTTTCATTTAATTCTTCACATGATATATCATTAAATAAAATTTCACCTTTTTGAAACTTATAATATTTTAATAAAAGTTTAGCTATGGTTGTTTTTCCAGAACCACTTTCTCCAACTAACCCAATATGTTCACCTTTTTGTAATTTAAGAGTAATATCTTTTAATATATTTGTTTGAAGTCCGTATCCAAAAGAAACGTTATTGATTGTAATACTTTTTATTTCACTTAATGAGGAATTTGATGTTTTTTTATTGTATTCAGTTTCTAGTTCTAATATTTCTTGTACACGTTCCCAAGCAACTAATGCACTTTGAATACTAGGTTGTAAACGAACTAAATTTTCAATTGGTTGTAAAAAATATAGTAGTAGTGCATTGTACGTTATTAATTGGCCTATTGTCATATTTCCTCTTAAGACTTCTTGTCCACCGATCCATAAAATAAGTATTCCTCCAATTAGTTGTACTCCTTGTTTTATGGAATCTTGTAATCCAATGAGTTTTCCTTTTTTAAGAACTACTTTCCAAAAATCTAGAAATTTATTTTTTGTATTTGTATATATTACGTTTTCAGCAACATAAGATTTTACAGTTAAAATTCCTTTTAATGATTCGACTAAATAAGAATTTAATGAAGCTCCATTTTGCATTTCTTCTTTATTTAATTGTTCATATGGTTTTTGGAAGCAAGCTATGATTAATACGTATATTGGAACAAATAATAATGTAATTAGAAATAGATGTGTATTTTGTAAATATAATAAATATGATCCTACGATTAGCATTATTGTATCAATTGATAAGGTAATTGCTGTATTTGATAGGGCCTCTCTAATTTTACCAGCATCTAAAAATCTAGATATAATTTCTCCAACACGCCTTGTTTCAAAAAATGAAATAGGTAATCTTATTACATGGTTATAATAACCAAGCATAAGTTCAATATCTATGGTTTTGCTTAATTTTAAAAGTAAATATGTTCTAGAGTAATTAATAAATATTTTTAAAATATATAATAGAATTATTGATAAGGATACAATCTCTAATGTATGAGTTAAGTGTTTTGGTAATATGACATCGATTAAATAACTGTAGTAAAAAGCACCTAAAATGCCTATTGTATTAAAAAGTATAGATAAAATAAAAATAGAACTTAGAATTCTTTTATTGGTTAAAACAAATTGGATTAAGTAACTTTTTAATGGAGAATATGTAGAGTTATGAGATTGAATTTCTTTTGGAATCGTTAAAACTAATATTCCTGTCCATAATTTATAAAATTCTTCATAACTATATTTTTTTATTCCTAAACTAGGATCCATAAGAGTAATATGTTTACTTGAAATTTTATGTAATACTACATAATGCAATATTCCTTCTGGGGTAATAATATGTGCAATAGCAGGTAATGGTATTTCTTTTAAAGATTCTTTGGTACCACGAAAAGCTTCTGCTTCAAATCCCAGATTTGTAAGTGCTTTTAATAATCCTTTTAATGTTGTTCCTTCTTGATCAGTATGGGCTAATGTTCTTATTTTTGAAATTGATACTGGTGCTTTATAATGATGGCATATAGCTGCTATGCATGCTGGACCACAATCTTTTAAATCGTGTTGTTGAATCCATTTTAATTTTTTAAATCCAAACATCTCTATCTCCTAATAAAACAATATCCTTCTATAATTGATATAATCAAATTTTAGAAGGATATTGTTTTTAATATTAATTATTATTTATTGACGGCCTTTGATGCCATTGTAAAAACCAACAATTCCAGATCCAACCGCTACAACTCCACCTACAACAACAGCAGTTGGGTTCATTCCTGCGAAAGGATTATAAGAATTTCCACCACCAGAAATATTTTCAAGTGATTTTTCAATTTTAGTTAAGCCTTTAATGTTTTTAAATGTATTATTTTTCATTTTTATCTTCCTCTTCCAGACATTTTTCCAAGTGTATAACCAGCAGTGTATAATGCACCTGCGATAATAGCAGTTGTTTCAACACCTTTACCAATGATGCTGTAATCATCCCAGAAATTTCCGCCACCGTTAATTTCAAGAAGTTCTTTTTCTTCTAATTTGTTTAAGTTTTTAGTTTCGATAATTTTGTTCATAGTATGTTTCCTCCTATTCATTTTGTACTTTGATTATATTAATATAGTTATTATTGGTATTCAAGAATAATATTGGAAGTATGCATAATTGCATATTTCCAATATATAATTTTTTTGAAAAATAAAAATTATATTTGGAATGTATCAAGTATATTGTCTTTCTCTTCTTTATTAATCCCAATATATTTAAGTGTAATTTGTGGTGTACTGTGATTGAGTATTTCTTGTAACATGGCTACATCTTTTGTTTGTTTATAAAACCAATAGCCGAAGGTTTTGCGCATGGTGTGAGTACCAATGGATTCTACACCGGCAAAATCTCCGGCTTTTTGCAATTGTCGATAAGCCTGGATCTTACTAATGGGCTGATCTCCTTTACGGGAAGGGAATAACCAGGTGTTTTTTAGAGTTTGGGCATACGAATATACTTCATCAAAAATAGAAGTAAGATTAATCATGCGTTCTTTCTTTGTTTTTCCTTCTTTGATCTTGAATTCTTTTCTCTTTTTTCGTTTTAGTTTTATTATGGTTTGTGTTTCGATTTGGAGTAGATCACTCACGCGTAGTCCGGTATTAATTCCAACAAGAAAGAGAATATAGTCTCGTTC
>NZ_JBBOWL010000003.1:0-38007 GCF_038007045.1 Bacillus sp. CH_70 | reverse complement strand
GTAAACTTTTGAATATTAGTTTACATTCAATTCCCCTTAATCATTGACTTCTAACCAAAAACCCTGATATCCTTAATTTATATAATAAAAGTATACATTCAAAACACTGTAAATAAGGAGGTCATAAATCCATGAATAAAAAACCACATCTTATTGATGTCCAACCCATCCGTAGCAAAGAACAGATTGAAGATATGAAATGGGCTCTTAAACGTCATTGTTCCAAACGAGACTATATTCTGTTTCTTATCGGCATCCATACCGGACTACGCGTGAGTGATCTACTCCAAATCGAAACACAAACCATAATAAAACTAAAACGAAAAAAGAGAAAAGAATTCAAAATCAAAGAAGGAAAAACAAAGAAAGAACGCATGATTAACCTTACTTCCATTTTTGATGAGGTATACTCTTATGCTCAAACCCTAGATAATACCTGGTTATTCCCTTCCCGAAAAGGAGATCAACCCATTAGTAAGATCCAAGCGTATCGACAATTGCAAAAAGCCGGAGATTTTGCCAGTGTAGAATCTATCGGAACACACACTATGCGCAAAACCTTCGGTTATTGGTTTTATAAACAAACTAAAGATGTAGCTATGCTGCAAGAAATTTTAAATCACAGTACACCACAAATTACACTTAAATATATCGGGATCAATAAAGAAGAAAAAGATAATATCCTTGATACATTTCAAATCTAAGCTTTCTTATTTTGGTTAATTTTAATATATTGAATATAGAATATTAAAAGGAGTGTTCATCATAAATAATCTAAATAAATTCCTAAATGAAAACCAATTTATCAAATATTCCCTTTACATAATATTAGGTGCCGGAATTATAAAAATAGGCTATGAATTTGGATATTACATTGCAAATTTAGCGATGTAAAGATAAAAAGACCAGATTAATAGGATGTTTCTCTAAGAAATACAAAAAACCTTAGGTAATTAAAAACACCTAAGGTTTTTTAATTCAATAGATTAATCCATTAAATTTTTCAACTCTAAAAACAATTTTTAATTACATCACCTAGTTCAAAAAACTCCAAAACAGCTTTTTGTGTTTCACCCGGTAAAGCTCTAGTAGATACACTTACCGCTCTCTTAATAGCATTACCTCTACCATAACCAAGATTACGTTGATGCTTATATGCTGTTACAATGGTCTTAGTCATAGAGTTAATACCACCCATTAACTTAGCAGCTTGTTTAACCTTTAAAATTTTTGCCCATGGAAGAGCATTTACAGCAATCGCTTTTCCAGCACTAGAAATACAATCCCAACTAACACCACGAAGTGATCCATTAAGATTATCCGCTACAGCTGTTAAATTATCACCATCTGCTATAAAAGTATATCCAGCAAACTCAGATCCTTTATTTTCGTTTAACCATTCAACCCCAGAATCAATTCCTGAATTCGCAACAGCATCTGGCATTTTTTCTACTAATTCTAAAAGTGGAGATAAAGCTTCATAGTCTTCAATTTCTGATTCTATCTGTTTAGTCTCATTCTTAGTTGTTTTAACTTCTGCATTTGCTACCGGAAAACTAAAGATTGTAGAAAACATTAAAAACGAACAAAAAAGAATACCTAACCTTAAAAATCTTTTTGACATACAAAAACCTCTCCCTTGATTTTACATTTATTCAAATATATGCGCATACTTCAATAATATGGTAACGTATATTAAAATATAGTCCATACCTAATTTAAATTTACTAAGGAGGTTTTCCACATGAATAAATACATTTTACCTGGAATTATACTAATCTCTATCATTACCTTTATCGCAAACTTTATTGTTAATGATGAGAAAATCAATGCTCTAATTGATGTCATTGGCCTTATTTTAATTTTAATTTTAGGATTCTGGGGTTTTTCACGAATAAGTAAAGATCAGAAAAAAAACAAATAATATTTTAAATAAAAAGCTAAGAAAAAAGATCTAGTTTTTTACTAAATCCTTTTTCTTAGCTTTTTTTATTTGTATATTTAAATATTATAAATATATATTTTTAGTCTGAAATCCATCTTGCAACAGATCATTGCATGCCTTTTTTATAACGCTACGATGCGTTTCTTACTATTTAACATTAAAATAATTAAAGTAATTAAAGGAGGTACATATATGAACATTGGAAAAAAAATAAAACATTTAAGATTAATAAATAACCTGACACAAGAAGATGTAGCTAGCCAATTATTTATTTCAAGACAAGTTATATCTAAATGGGAACTAGGAAAAAGTCTTCCTGATCTAACCAATTTATTAGCCTTAAGCAATCTATTTAATGTTTCAATTGATTCTTTATTAAAGGAGGATTCAAATTTGCAAAATCAGATAATAAAACAAAGCAATTATAAGAGATATTTATTAATAGCCGCTCTCTACATATATTCTTTAATTACTATTGTTGTTATATTTTATTGTCTCATTGCCTTTTTACTTATACCAAAGGATATAAAAACATCAGATCTAAAGGTTATTAATTCCCACTTTTATCAAGAAAGCGATAAAAAAGAAATTCTATATATTTATAGTAAATTAACACCGTTCTTCTCCAATTATTCAGGAGATTATAGCATTGAAACAAAGGATCATGAATTAAACATTCATGCTCATCGAAATTCAATTCCTTTTAGAAATAAAGACGTATTATTTTCAATCGAAAAAGATATAGCTCACGGGATAGATTGGCAAGAAAAAGATGTTTACATTGTAGACGAAAACAATAACAAAATACTTATATATAACCATAAAAACAAACAACTATATTATCAAACAAAAAATTAAAGTAGGTGATCAAAATTAAAAACATTTACAAATATTTTTTTATACTAACTACGCTTATTCTTAATATAATTAGTTCTCTACTCATTATGAATACTGGATTTACACCAGGGAATATGGTATTTGCTATTACATTTTTATTTTTCACCATGCTATTTCAATCCACTACAATGCTATTCATTATATATATGATTAAAAATGAAATATCTAAAAAGATAAAAATAATATTATATGTTTTTTTAACACTAGATATATTAATCTTTTTATTCTTAATCAATATGACATACATAGTAGCAACATCATTAAAATATTATTAACATCACTATAGCAAGGGAATGCTTGTAGACTGATCTATACTGCATTCCCTTATTGTATGTATGCTATATTCTTATTCGTCTTTTTCTAACAGTAGAACCACGAAGTTTGGCGAAGACATTGTTTTTCCCCTTTACCGGGGCATCCGTCCTACGCTTTTTATTACACAATTTACTTGACTACAAGCCTCTCCCCCTCATAGTCAAGTGACTTTCGTGGCATAATTGCATAAGAATCAGTAGATTACTTCCAAAATTGATACCATTTCTTTTCATTACTTGCCGCAACCATCTGTTTTACTTCTTGAAGCTCGCGCATAACAGTCATAACAGCTTTATCACGATCAGCAACTTGTTGTTTCTCTAAGGTATCGGAGTGAGTTAATAACTTTTGTTGCGATTCCAATAAGTTTGTTAATTGAGCTATTTGTTCATTTTGATTCTGTAATTGTTTTTGTTGTAACTCCACTGTACCTTTTAATTCTTGCAATAATTCTTTTAAATCATCTGATTTAGGTGTTATAACATTCATATTTATATTCTGAACTGTTAACCCTTCTTCTTCTAAAAGTAATTTACAAGCATCTTCCAATGTAACTTGGGGCATACTTTTTAATTCTACTAACCTTTTTAATAATCCGATATCATAATCATCAAAAATAACTCGTTCTCGTTCATCTCTTTTAAAAGCATAACAGTTATAACTCTCAATTAATAAATAATATTTTTTAATCGTAGATGGTGATACTTTTAATCTTTTAGCAACTTGGGATACATTTTCATAAATTATAGGAATCATAATAGTCATAACCTCCTTTTTAGTATTTCAAATTCGTTATAACGGTTATAACTCCTCTATCTTAGCATTTTAAATAAACTTGAGCTAAATCTACCCTTCCTCTTCCGTGACCTAATTCTTCATGAACTATATTCATCGCATCTTGTACTTGCCAATAGGTAGTTTTAAACTCTTGACGAATCCCATAATCCGCGCGTTTTCCTCGCTCATGATTTTTCAGTATATAAGCCAATATTTTCTGTCCTTGCTCATAGGATTCCCCTAATAATTCTTTAAAACGTTCTCTCGCGAACGTATGACGGAACATATGCGTTCCATTCGTAGGAATCCCCGTTGTCATTCCAGCTTTTAATAGAGCTGCCCGCAAAGTATTATCTTTAACTGGAATGACTTTTTCATGTAACTTTTTATCTTTAATTATTTCATAGATCTTTTCTTGCAATCTTTCAGGTATCTGAATTTCACGTCTCCGTCCACCTTTTGTAATTCCTTTTCCATTCTTAATCTTTAAAACACTATTCTTCAAATCAAAATGTTCTAAAGTCAGATTGATAACTTCCCTTGCACGAAGTCCCAAATATAACTGTAATTGAAATGCATTCCGAACATGGATAGAGGGGATATTCTCTATTAATCTATTCGCGTCTCTCAAGCTCATAGAGCGATTCTCAGGAGCTTTCTTATTTTTTTGTTGTTATAGCTAAACACTCTTTTTTCAGAACAAAAGCTCACAGGGTCCTTTTGAAATTTCTCTGCTTGTTTGTGCATAGCTATTTGTAACTTCCTTAGGCACGTCTCAATATTCATTAGGTGTCCGTGGGACACCCCTTCTTGTTCTTTATACTGTAAATAGGCATAATAATATTCTTCTTTAAAATAAACGATTCGTGTAATTCCATACTGTTCCCTACAAAAACGTGCAAAATCAATTGAAACCGATATTGTATTTTGAATATGTTTAAAAGAATATAGCCCCCTCGTATGCTGCCCTTCTTTTTTCGCCTCATATTTTGATTGCCCAATACAAATAATTTCTTTTATTGCATTTTCAATTTGCCTTACAAGGGATACTTTTGAAAATCCTCGCCGTCTTCCCATATTCCCGCCGCCCTTCGGTCGGCCCGTTTTCGCTTACGCTCAAACGGGCATAATCTACCTTATGGTGCGCGGCAAATGCGCCGCACACCATAAGGTGTCAATCCGCTACTCCATATGTATCTGTAAAACTCCAATTTAAGCCTAAGCCTATCGCTCCATATTTAGCGTGGAGAGCAACTGTTATATCCACGTTTACTTAGCGAAGACAGTTGTCTTCGCAACGGCGCGGCCATAACCGCGCTTCCCTCGTACCTTTCGGTCCTCACTCCTTCATAATATTTTTTAATCCCAAAACACATTCATTTTGATGATCTTCATACAAATAAATATTTATATAAAAAGAGCCGTTTCGGACTCAGAATCATAGACACAATATAAGTGTCTGAATCTGAACCGCGAAACGGCTCTTGAATGTTTAAAAAAATAAAAAAAGAAAAGTAAATCTACATTTAATTTAACATAAATTAGGTATAAATTCTATTGATTTTCGTTGACTTTTAGGGCAAAGACTGATTCCCTCTTTTGGGTTTAACCCCTGTATATTACATATCTATCCATACGGTAAATGAAATTATTAATAGTTTAGCTCGTATAATAATAAGTTTAGGTCAATGGACCCGGCGCATAATTGTTATGTGAGTAATTGATAATCCTCATTCTCCTATTATTTTCATAAAATTACAAATAACCCCTACCTTAGACAACTGAAAAGACATCCCAATGTGGTATTTCCACTGTATTATCTGGCGAACTAACTACTAAAGATTTAGAAAAATTAAAGGACGGGTGAGAACTTAATCCCCTTATTGATAAATCTGCTGGAACTATATAATAATTTTTACTTGTATCAATTCGATGTGCTACTTCATTTAATGGATTAGATGATATAGATGCACTTGCTTTTTCTATTGGTAACAACTCTAAAAATATAACTAAAATCAAAAAAGATATTAATGCTCCTTTAAAATATTTAACTTATATACTAACTACACAAATGAAGTTCGTAATATTAAGAAAATTATTTGAAAAATTTAGCATAATTTCTGTTCAACTATTTTGTTACGCATACTATGATTAATACATTTATGGTGTAGAAGCCTATTCGGGAGCACCATATTATTTTAAGAAAATTGTACGCTAAGGAATTTATAAAGGTCGTGGATACTTAATAAACATTTATAAATTTGATAAACCTTGATTTTATAAAGATTAAAGTTATATTTTTAAAGGGGTCAGGAAGCAATTATGGGTATGAAAGGCCACTCTGTAATTTTATTCAAAGGAATACTGTAAATAAGAAACCTATATACGGATAGGTTTCTTATTTTATAATGAGTATAGTTGAATATTTCTTAAAAACACATTCTAAGGAGTTTAGTTATCCCATTTTTTTATAGCCTGTTCCAACATAAGATAGGATTCAGCTAAGAATCAGCAATTGTTCTTGCTCTTAATTATATACTTATATCAAAATCTTTTAATTATATTGTAATTAGCTAGTTAAAGAGCTACTTTCTGGTACATGTTCGCCAATATTATCCATTTGTTTTTTGAACAGACGGTAATACATTCCTTTTATTTTCATGAGTTCTTCATGATTGCCCATTTCTTTGATAACCCCCTCATCCATTACAACAATTTGATCCGAGTCCATTACAGTAATCAGGCGATGTGCAATAACAATTCTTGTAACATGCAAACTGTCTAATCTACTATGTAAGTTTTGTTCTGTCACAGTATCTAATTGACTTGTGGCTTCATCTAGAATTAATAAAGAAGGTTCTCTCACTAAAGCCCTTGCAATCGCTAATCTTTGTCGCTGTCCCCCCGAAAGATTTTGCCCATTTTCGCCAATAATAGTATTATACCCCATTGGCATTTTCTCAATTTCTAAATGTAATCCAGCTATCCGAGCCGCTTCCCCTATTTTTTCCATTGATATATCTTCAAAATAAGAAATATTTTTTGCAATGGTATCATTGAATAATAAAGTATCTTGCAAAACTATCCCCATTTTCTTTCTAAGATCTACAACCTTTAAATCATCAATATCAAAGTCCCCATATCGAATTGTTCCATTGGTGGTCTTATACAAACCTAGAATTAATTTAGTAAGAGTTGTTTTTCCACTACCAGTGGAACCGACAATAGATACTTTTTCACCAGGATTTATTGTAAGATTTAGATCTTTGATAATTGGGGGATGTTCTTGACTAAATGAAAAAGATACTTTTTCTAATTTAATTTCTTTCTCTAATAAATTCTGATTTACGGATTTCTCGCCTGTTTTTTCAATATCCGCCTTCAGTACATCTTGTAAACGTTCAAAGACTCCTTTTATATACTGGAAAGATTGTATATTAGTAACCAATGAACCTATTGGGCCTAAAAATGACATTGCAATACCATTAAAAGCAACCAGTGTTCCGATGGTAAGTTGTCCATTCATTACTTCTTTAGCTCCTAGCCATAATAAGGTTAAAGGAGCAATTGTTGAAATACTTCCAATTATACTTCCCAAAAAACCAGTAAATGTTCCCCTTTTGGAAACTATCTTCATTTGTTGTTCAAAAACACGTGACCATTTTTTTAAAATACCTTCCTCTGTACCACTTGTTTTTACAAAAGTAATAGCACGTAAAGCTTCTGTAAGATATCCTTGGGTAGTAGAGAGTGTTTCAAGTTCCTTGTTTGTTAATTCTTGAACTTTTGATAAAGTAAAAATCATTATTACTAATTGTAGAAGAGCTATACCAAAAGTAATAAATGCTAAAGTCGTTGAATAATATAACATTACCGCTCCGTAACCAACCACCATCATTAGGTCTAATATAACAGCGGAACCGCTCCTTGCTAATAATTCACGAATTGTTGTAATATTATTCATTCGTGTTATTAAATCACCAGTAGTCCTTTGCTCAAAAAAGCCAATAGGAAGTTTAAATAGATGACAAATAAAGTCTGTTGATAAACTCTTACTAATCAACACTTGTAATTTCACGCTCAAATAGGTACGAAGATATGTGAAAAGAAAAAATGTAACAAAAATTAGTAAAATAATTAAACCTAAGCTATTTAATATATCTCTTTGATTTTTCACCAACACTTCATCTACTAAAAATTGGGTAAAAAATGGCGTTGCTAAACCAACCAATTGAATAACAATTGATAATAAAAATACAAACACTGTAAGTTTAGGATCCACAAAAATATATTTAGTATAATCTTTCCATGATGTATCTTTGTGCTTTAATTTTTTTGAGGTTAGTGGTTCAAGCGAAATGATTACATTACTAAAACAAGAATCTAATTCATCAATCATTATCGATTTTCTGCCGTGTGCAGGATCAATAATGATAGCTTTCTTATTATCTATTTTTTCTAATACTACATAATGAGAATTATTCCAGTACAAAATGGCCGGTAATTTAGCATCGTTTATCAAATATTCAATATTCACTCTATACACATTACACTTATATCCATATCCTTCAGCTACTTTTTTTAGAGTGAATATTGTTACACCATCACGACTTGTACCACACTGTTCACTTATTTTACGTAATGGAATACTATCCCCATAGTATTCCATTATCATAGATAAGCAAGCTGCACCACATTCATTTTGGCTCAATTGATGCACGACACGTATTTTTTTGAAAGGAAACATGATTCCACCTCTACTTGTATAATATATAGGATCATAATTTTTAATAATTATGATCCTATATTAACGGCTATACTCTCGCTAAAGCTTTGGAAGATTGTAACCACAGTATAGATGGTATCCCGATAGGATTATAGCATTGTAATAAGCTTAGTCCTATTCCAGATAAACCAGTCATTAACCCTGGAGTTTCACACATACCAGGAATTCCACATTGCCAACCAGATAATTTAATTTCATTTAATACATGCTGACTAGCATTATTAGCGATTTCAATCCATTCTTTATTATTATATATTTTCCCTGCATATCTTATTATTTCTAGATTACCAAAATCACCATGACATAAAGAATGGTTCCTACCAAATCCTTGTTGAACCGTTGCATAAATACCTTTGCATATTTCTTCATCTAATAAAGGATCATTAATTTCAAGTTCTTTTAACAATAATCTTCCTAATGTAATACCAGGTGCCCCATGGCACCATGCTGCAGCGGCTGGTCGAGCGCCTGCACGCAAGTCTTGCCATTGATCATTTACAAATAATTCTCTTTCATATATCAATCCACATTTTAGTGTTTCTAAAAAGCGGGTATCTTTTGTCAAATCATATAGCTCTGCTAATGCCCAAATAATACCAGCTGAACCGTGTGAAAATCCTGAAAGAGCGTTCTCATCAACACCTCTCCAGCCAACACCACCTTTATTCCCTTCAGGAGTTGCTTTTTCAATAAGATGATTTCCACAAAGTATTGCAGCTTTTAGCATTTCCTCATTATTTGTTTGCTCGTAAATATTTTTGAATACAACAGCGGCTCCTGCGACTCCCCCAATAATATCTAAATCTTTATCTTGCTCAATTGAACTAGCAATATAAGAAATACTAGGAAGAACTTCTGATAAAATTGTACTATCTTTCCAAAGAGCAGAAATATGACTCAAACTATATAAAGTAGATGTTATCCCGGTAAAAGCACCAACACCAATAATACTATCCTTAGTATTAATATCTTTCAAAGCTCCTCGAACCGGAACTAAGGCTTGTATAGCTACATCTTTAAAATCATCTCTACCTGTTTCATGAGCTAAATAGGCAAAAAATAATGCTATACCACTTAGTCCGTCATATAAGTCAACTCTTATAGGAGATAAATCCCATTGCGCTTCATCGTTACCATAAATATTTGTACCAATCCAGCATAAATCTCGTTCTCCATTATTAATACCAGCAATTGATTTTTCTTTTAAATACTCACCAATTCTAATTGCTTCATTTAAAAATTTAGTTTTATCAAAGGAAATATCGTCATTTGATTTTAAAGGAATATAATGATTATATTTTTCATTATCCAATGAATAGCTTGTTGCTAATATAGCAAGTTTTATAACCTGTATCTGATCCTCACATTCCTTTTTACTCATTTCATTCACTTTATCAAAACATATATCTAAACTACTTACATTAAAGAAGTTTTCAATACGCTTATTTCTACTATCCCATAAATGTTTTTCACCGGGTTTAGTCATAAAATATGGTATATCACTTTCTAATAAATCTAATTTTTCAGACTCCGTAACTTCCTTAACAATTAATCTATTTCCAATTTCTAACCATAATCTATGGAGTAATAGATCTCTATCAATTCCATCTCTTAAATAATCAGGATGATAACTAATTCTTAGCAAATCTGCATATTGTGGGGTAGATCGAACAATATGTCTTGTATCACAGTCAGTAAACAATTTCATGTGTTCTTTTAATTCTTGTTTATTTTCCATTAATAATAAATATGTATTTCTAAATCCATCTTCAATTTGTGAAATATAATCTGTCATCTTCACTTCTTTATTTTGTAAACGTGGATTATTATTTACACCTGAAAGTTTAATGTGACCTTTAACAATTTTCATATCATCTCTTTCAAGATTTTCAATTTTCGGAAGTTTTTTAGGTATAACTTGTCCTTCCGTAGATCCCAAGGCACTAATATCAACACCCTTACCTTCTTTAGTACGATACATTAAGAATGGTAAAATACCTGTAGCAGTTACAGACTTATTTAGAACATCACGTGCATTTTGAAATGCCGTTTTTTCTTGATTGTTTTCTTCAATCTTAGGGTGGAAAAGCGATTCAAGATCAATTAATATAGGGTATTCTCCATGTGCAATTATATTTTCTCCATGAAAATCAACCGCATTCATTAAGTACAAGAAGGATAATTGACTACCTATTCTCCAATAAAAATTTTCAATTTCTTTTTCTGTAGTACAAGATTTATATGTAATGAATTCAGTCCATCCATATTCTCCTTGATCCAATACTTTCAACGTGTATAATGAAGGGTAATTTTGATTTAATTCATTAAGCCATGTAATAAATTTTTGAAACTTAACATCTGTGTTCAAAGATCTAGGTTTATAAATGAGAGTCAAATCATTATTTAGTGTTATTGTAGCCACCGTATTCCCTTTTCTATGTGAATCTCCGGCCCCCATCTTAATTTCATTAATGATTTTTATCTTTGTATTATTAAAAATTCTTTGTGAGATTAAATTCAAATCTTTCAATAATCGCTCTAAAAGCATTAAAAAATTTGCACTCCAATATTCACATTTAGTTATCAATAAACGTATTAAGACTGGATATTCATTATACAATCCTTGGATATAATCCTTATCTTTTAGAAGTGTTTGTGTGAAATATTCATAGCGATCTTTGGCAGTTTCTCCTTTCAACACGCCAGAGACTTTAGCTACATTCAATTCCAATATAATAGTTTTATAGCAAATAGGATATAACTGTTCTATTAATTGAGGAATAAATTTTAATAAGACATTTTTATGAAATAGTTCTTCTTTAGTATTATATTTAATACATAGATTATTTATCCCATTTTGAAGCTTTTCTATAGCCTCTGAAACAAAAGGATATACAAAAGCAGAAAAAGGGGAATTATCTATATGTAGATCATCTTTAATAAAATCTTTATACTTAGAATAATTTTCTTCTATTTGTTTCATAAAAGAGAACCATTCCTGATCTCTAACAAATTCTTTTTCCTGTAACTGTTCTTGCGACATTAAATCTAAGAGATGATTAATATCAAGATTAGACATTTTTCGAATACATTCCTCAAAATCAGTTTCATCCTTTATACCAAAACTCTCTATTAACATATTTAAGCGTTTTCTTGCTAAATTCGTAATATTCAAATTAGAACTCGATACTCTTTCATTCAGATAAAGCGATCTATATAAAGAATTCATTATAAATTCACACCTCATTTTTAATGAATTAAAAGCAGCTTAATTAAGCTGCTTTTAATTTTTGTATTAGCAAGTCAAGCATGTAGTATGTGTTGGACAAATACCACATTCCCAGGTAAGAGTACAATGTCCACCATCATTCTCTCTTGAAGCAGCCTCCCAAGGCCACTCCCATGCAGGCGTCACATCTCCAGCTCCTACAAACTGAGTTAAATTAGCCTCTTCTAATTCTTCAAATGAAGAACCTACTGGACTTTGAGGCATATTTTTTTGCATCTCTTCAGAAAGGGATGCTCTATATGTAGAATCTTTCCAAAAACGAATAATATCATTTTTAGCCATTAATTCCACCTCCTTCCAAAAACAACTATACAAAATAATTCCAAATAAATCAACTGTATATTAAGATTTTTCTAAAAATGGTTTTTTTTATACTACGATATAATATTCTAAATATATTGACTTGTTGTTTTTTTTATAATATGATTTTTTTGGGCCCGATATTTCCATTAAATGTTTTATATTAACTTTTTTTTATAAAATTGGAGGAATTAAACATGTCAAAAAAAGAGATTCGTAATTTCCTAAATAACGCAAAAGAAAATCCAGTTGGATTAATTCAAGAAGAAGAACTTAAACATTTAGCAGGCGGTTCAGATGAAAATCCAAATACACACCCAACGGTTACAGTTACTATTCCTATTAGTGCAGCTGTTTGTCCAACTACTGGTTGTGCATCTTGGACAAAACCTTGTCCTAACTAATATAGAATCAAAAACTATATACTTTGAAAAACAGGCGGAATTCCGCCTGTTTTTGTAATTAAACAAACTTACTAGTAGAAATGCGAGGTTAGAATACAAGTATGCTAAAGTTAGAAGATGCATTATATCAAGGTTTATATATTTCAGAAAGAGATTACAGTAATACTGATAAAAAAAATGTGATCGATGAAAATATACTACTAGAATGGAGAAAAGTTTGTGGTTTCTCAAATAATGAACTTTTAAATGAACGTTTTTTAGCTGACGATTTAGATATTTATCGTTTTTCAAACATTTTATCTAACACCGATACCGTAATGCCCGGTGAAGAACCAAATTGGATTAAAGATTTTAAAGATATTATTAAAAATAATCAAAAAGTAAAATTACTTGAAAAAGACTTTGAAAATAATAATAGTATATGTAAAATTTTTAAACCTTTCTTTATACCTTTTTTATCATGGGCTAAGAATAAAATATTATCAGAATTGAATATTTTGACGAATAAATATGATATGTATGAACAAGTATTAAAAGAAGATGTTATTGCTTCTATTTTAAATACTATTCATTCTAATCTAGCAAATATTAGTGTTAAAACCTTAATACAAGAGCTTCATGTTGCAAAATTATCTAATGAATTACAAGGAAAAACTTCACAAGACAGATTTAATTACTTTATTGAAAATACACTTACAGATATTTCTGAAATACTATTAGCGTATCCAGTTTTAGCACGTTTATTAACAGAAAAAACAAACCTGATTATTGATGTTCATATAGAAGCAATAGAAAGATTTTTCAAAGATAAAAATGCTATAGAAAAATTAATATTAAAAGACTTTTCTAAACTTAAATCTTTAAAATCTGGACTGGGTGATTCACATAAGAATGGAAGAAGCGTTATGATTTTGACATTCACATCAGGAGAAAAGATAGTTTATAAGCCTAGATCTTTATCAATAGATTTAAGTTTTCAATCAATTTTAAAATGGGCCAATACTAAAGGTTTTAAATATCAATTCAATTTACTTAAAGTAATTGATAAAGATGATTATGGATGGCAAGAATTTATAGAACATTATGAATGCCATAGTATAAATGAAATACCACAATTTTACTATCGTCAGGGAGGATATATAGCTTTGCTATATATACTTCAAGCTACTGATTTCCACCTAGAAAATATTATAGCTTGTGGTGAATACCCAATGCTAATTGATTTAGAATCATTATTTCAAAATCAATTGACAGGTTATGAAGATCCATCAGCTATTACAAGAGCTATGGAAGACTTAAATGATTCAATTTTTCGTACATCCATGTTACCAATTGTTTACACATCTGATTCCATTTTCCCTGAACTTAGTGGTTTAGGCGGACAAGGTAATCAAATATTACCTCAAAAATCTTATGTTTTAGAGGGTATTGGAACTGATGAAATGTGTTTTGTAAAAAGAGATATCATATTTGAAGAAAAAATTAATAGACCTAAGTTTAATGGAAAATATTTAAATGCGGAACAATATAGTAAACATATTGCTCAAGGTTTTGAAAATTTATACAAAATATTTATGGATCACAAAGAAGATCTAACATCCAACAATGGTCCGCTTTATCAATTTAAAGAGAATTCTATTCGAGTTATCCCTAGAGCAACTCAAACCTATTCTACTTTTATAGATATTGGTCATCATCCAAAATATTTACAAAATGGTATTGAAAGAGTTCGCCTATTTGAATATTTTTGGCAAATAACTTCTAATTTTTCAATATATAAAAAAATCACTCATTGCGAATGTAAAGATTTACTAATTGATGACGTTCCCTATTTCACAAGTAAAGTAAATTCAACAAGTATTTGGGATAGTAAAGGAAATGAAATTAAAAATTTTTATAAGAGAGATAATTTTCAAAAGGTGTTAGAAAAAATAGGAAATTTAACAAATGAAGATTTAGAAAAGCAGTTAAAATACATACGTATGTCTTTGGTTACTTTAGCCGATCAAACATGGAACTTAAATATAAATAATTTAAATAAAAATAAGGAAAATCGTATAGAACCTGATTATATAGCCAATAAAGAGCATTTTTTGAATGAAGCTATAAAAATAGGAGAATATTTGCATAAATGTGCTTTTATAGGTGATGACAAATTAGATGCTACTTGGATTGGAATAGGTGCTGATATAGAAGATAAACTAACTATGGCACCACTTGATGTGGGTTTATACGATGGTGTTCTTGGTATTTCTTTATTTATGGCACACTTAGCTAATGAAACAGGTAATGATAAATTTAAAAAGCTTGCAAAATCCTCTTTAGAAACTGCATATAAACTATTAGCAAAAGATAAGAGTCATTTAAGCATTTCAGCTTTCCATGGATATGGATCTGTTTCTTATGTATTAGCGCATTTGGCTAAATTATGGGATGATGATTTACTTTTAGAAAAGAGCCTTTCTCATCTATCAATAATTGAATCTATGATAGAGCATGATCAAGTCTTTGATCTTATGGGTGGCAGTGCTGGGACATTAATTGTATGTTTACAAATTTATAAATTAACACATAATCAGCAAGCTCTTGAAATAGCAACGAAATGTGGGTATCATTTAACATCTAATTATAAAGAAATGCCAAAGGGAGTTGGATGGATTTTTAACCGTAGCTTAACTCCATTAGCTGGAATGTCTCACGGTATTTCAGGTATTGCATGGGCGCTCTTAGAGTTAGCAAAAATAACTAAAAATGATGTTTTTTACAATACGGCAATAAGAGGATTAGAATATGAACAAACCCTTTTCATTCCAACGGAAGGGAACTGGAAAGATTTAAGAAATAATGCTTTGAACAATGAATATAATACAGTCAATTGGTGTCATGGAGCCGCTGGGATTGGTTTAAGTCGTTACATGATTTATCAACTATATAAAAATGAAAACATATTAAAAGATATTAAAACAGCAGTAAACACTACCGTACATAGAGGATTTGGGGATAATCATTCCTTATGCCATGGGGATTTAGGTAACTTAGAACTATTATTAATAACATCTGATTTATCCGAAATGAACTACTTAAAAGATACTGCATATCAATTAGGAACAAAAATTTTGAAAAATGTACAAACTTCTGGATGGTTAACGGGCATTCCACAAAAAGTTGAAACACCTGGTCTCATGATGGGGATTTCAGGAATTGGCTATGGATTTTTAAGACTTGCAAACCCTGAGGTTCCATCTATTTTAACCTTACAACTCTAAAAAAAGCGTCATTCTTTCTAACGTGGGTGTTTATAGGGGGTAGCACCACACATCCATCAACTTAAGGATTTAGACTATTTTTGAAGTTAAAAGCACGTTACTATTTTCTTATGTTAATGAGAAAGAGTGACGTGTTTTTTATGAATATGAATCAAAAACAAGAATTATCTTTATTCGCTGAAGAGTTATATCGATATATGTCTCCCGCTACACTTAATCAATTAGCCATAGAAGCAGGCGGGATGAAACGAAAACGTAAGTGCCACGGGCACCATTTCTTATCTTTGTGTGTATGGCTAAATCAACAAGTCGCTACTACCCCTCTTACTCAACTATGTAGTCAATTAGAAACTTCAACAGGAGTTTTATTAAGTCTGGAAGGACTTAATCGGCGATTTAACTCGGCTTCTGTATCCTTCTTTCGAACTGTATTTACTACACTTCTACAAGCTAAAATTGGAGGCGTATCTAAGATTTCTCATTCTCTTTCTTCCTACTTTGAGCGCATTCGCACCCTTGATTCTACAACCTTTCAAGTTCCAGATCGATTCGCATCTACTTATCCTGGTGCCGGAGGATATAGTCATAAAGCTGGTGTGAAAATTCAACTAGAGTATGACTTGTTGAGTGGAGAATTTTCTAATTTGAAAATTGAACCAGGAAAACGAAGTGATCAGGCGTAAGGTGCGACTCGAACAGGCATGATACAAAAGAATAAGCTGTATATTCGTGAATTAGGATGTTTTCGTCTACAAGACTTTAAGTCTATTCAGGACAAGCAGGGGTATTATTTATCTCGTCTTAAGTTACCAACTAAAATATATAGAAAAGAGTTCGAAACAGTGGTATTTAAAACAAAACCCTCTCAATTGAAACCTGTATATATACAAATTCATTTGGAAGACATTATGAAACAACTACAACCTGGCCAAGTGTATGAATTATACGATGTATATGTAGGGAGTAAGGACAAATTGCCTACTCGTATTGTAGTTTATAGGTGTACCGAGGAGCAAAAGCAGAAACGCCTACGTGACCGAGCTATTCGCGAAAAGAAAAAAGGAATTACATATACAGAGCATACAAAGCTTTTACAAGGTATTACGGTATATATGACAAATATTCTACGGAATGGGTACCAAAAGAGAAAATCTATGATTTATATTCATTACGTTGGCAAATTGAGCTGTTATTTAAAATATGGAAATCTTGGTTTCAAATTCATCGTTGTAAATCTATTAAACAAGAGCGATTAGAATGTCATCTTTATGGGCAACTCATTAGTATTCTATTATGTTCTTCTACTATGTTTAAAATGCGAGAACTCCTATTACGTAAGAAACAGAAAGAGCTAAGTGAATATAAAGCGATGTACATAATTAAGGATTATTTTTCACTTTTTTACCAAGCATTACACAAAAACACCCAAGAATTATCAAAGGTTCTCCTTCGTCTGTTTAACCTCCTACAGCACAACGGACGAAAATCTCACCGATACGAGAAAAAGACAGTCTTTGATATTTTGGGTGTTATCTATGAGTATACCACCTCTACTCATCAGGTAGCATAGTAAAAAATTGAAACCCGTCAGGGTTTATTTGATATGCCCGCTTTTATAAAATCTACAAAAGATAATAAAAAACTATATGGAAAGACCGCATTTTGTTTGAAAATATACCTTAAGTTGATGGATGTGTGGTGCTATCCCTATAGGAAGAATGGCACTTTTTTATTAAATTTTTTCTCTCCAACCAGTCCTCAATTTAACTTAATTACTGAATGAAAATCAAAATGTATTAGAATATGAATAATTTATCATCGCCCCAAAAATAAATCTACTATATTTTCAGTAGTTGAACTATTTGTTTTATACATTTCTGTATAACCACATTTCTTACAAGAGACAGCTTTAAATTGATTATGTTGGAGGTTTAAATACCTACTAAGACCCGCACCTGTCGTAGCAATTTTATTTACTTCTACTTCTTTACCACCACATTTTTTACAACTTTTATCCATTCTAATCCACCTCCTTTAATTAGTTGTGTATATCATTTTTCATGTAACTCCAGGCAGATAAAAATATAAATGTAAAACCTGTGATTGAAATACTTAGTATGGAAATAATAACATTTCTCATGTCTAATTGATTAATAATTTCTCCAGAGAGTAATGCTGGAAGTTTTGATATAATAATTGAAATATTACTGTATGGAAAGTACGGTGCATATTCTGTAGACATAGCCATCATACCTACAATTGTTAAACAGATACCAATAATAACTGGTGCAATATATGATTTTGTACATATGCTTGCAAAAACTGAAATGGACACTAATAACCATTGCAACAGAGAGCTTACTATACAAACTATAAAAAATTGAAATATCATATCGGTACTGATTTCTTGACTTATTACTGCTTGTCCTGCAATTAAAACTCCTACAAGAGATAAAATCATAGTGGCTAAGATCATAAATAAACAAATCAGAAATTTACCTATAAAAAATTTAAGTCTACTATAAGGATATAAAAATAAATTATTAATTGTTTTTTCTTGGTATTCCCTAATAATTAAATTACTAGCAAATGTTGAAAATAATACAGGCCCTAATAGATAAAGCATATTCCAATTGAAAAAATAAAATTTTGCCCAGTCAAAGTTACCTTGTTTAGCACCAAAATAATTGATCATCAGCGGTAAATACGCCCCCACCACACATAGCCAAAGAATCTTTGTCCGCTTTAATTTCATTAACTCTACATATAATACCCTAGACATTAAATTCACCCCCTGTTTTTTGAAGGAAATATTCTTCTAAAGATGCACCAGCAACATTAGAAGATTGAATTTCTACCTCTTCTTCAATTAATGCTCTATTAATTAAAGAAACATCACTAGTTCTTTCATATATTCTTATAGTCTCATCGTTAAACACTTTAAATTCTTTTATTAGCAATTTTTCTTCTAAAACTCGAATTGCTTTTAAATTGTCATCAACTTTTAAATTAATATATTGCTGATTCTTTTTATCTAATTCTTCTTTACTAATTTCTTCAATCAATTTCCCCTTCGAAATAATTCCTATTTTTGTTGCTATTTGTTGTACTTCACTTAATATATGACTAGACATAAGTACCGTCATATTATTATCAATAGCTAAGTGATAGATTAAATTACGGATTTCTTTAATACCAGCTGGATCTAATCCATTCATTGGTTCATCTAAAATGAGAAGTTCGGGTTGGTGGGATAAAGCCCGCGCGATCCCTAAGCGTTGTTTCATTCCTAGAGATAACTCTTCTACTTTTTTATTCTTAACCGTAATTAATCCTACCTTATTTATAATTTCACCTACTACTCTTTTTTCATTAACTCCCATTAAATAAAGATGAATTTCTAATACTTCTGTAACGGTAAGATTATTATAAAAACCTGGATATTCTATTGTTGAGCCTATACGTTCAAATACTTTTGTCTTATTTTGCTGTAATGGCTGTCCAAATAATTCGATTTCACCCGATGTCGGTTTAATCAATCCAGTAAGCAATCTTAGAGTAGTAGTTTTCCCAGCACCATTTTGACCTAAAAATCCATAAATTTCTCCTTTTTTTATGTGCATATCAATGTTATCTACAGCGTTGTATCCCTTATATCTTTTGGTTAATCCTTTTGTTTGGAGAACATATTCCATAAACTCACCTACTTATTATTTTTATGTAATAATAATGATAATATATTAATGTTACATCTTTGATACACAAACCTGAAAAAAAGCTTAACTTTCAAAAGGAAGATAAAATGAAAAGACCGTCTCTTTATATGGAGTACTTAAAACGAAAATTTTACCGTTATGTAATTCTACTAACAATTTTACTATAGTTAGCCCTAAGCCGTTCCCCCTTTTTGATTTATTTCTAGATTCCTCGCATGTATATAATTTCTCAAATATAAAGGGAATCTGTGACTCGTTAATTCCAGGACCGCGATCAAAAATTCGAATCAAAACTCCATTCTCTTTTCTCTGTAATTCTATGCCAAAATATTTACCTTCTTTTCCATACTTTAAAGAATTAGAAATCAAATTACTAATAATTCGTCTAATTGCTAAATTATCACCAAAAATAAAAATATCTTCTGCTGGTATAATAATATCAGGTTGAATATTTTCTTCTGAAAATTCTTGGTAAAATGATAACAATTCCTCTTCTATCAATCTGCACATATTAATTTTTTCATATTTCAACTGTACTAATTTATTCTCTAATTTATTAAGTTCAAAAAAACTTTCTATTAGCTCTACTACTTCATTACCTTTTTTCCAGATGACTTCTATATATCTTTCTGTATCACCATCTGAAAAATCAGTTTTTTTCAACACTTGAGTATAAGCTAGAATTGATGAAATGGGCGTTCTTAAATCATGAGCAATATTTACTATAAAGTCCTTTTGCTCTCTCTCTAAATTATTTAAGCGATTAAGTTTTTTTTGAAAATCATTCATTAAATAATTTAAGTTATTATTTAATTCAATAATACTACGATTCCGACATCTACATTTAAACCTTCTACTATAATTGCCTTTACGTATATCATCCATGATTTCATTTATATTTCTCAAATGTTGCTGTTGTGATAGGAAATATAAATTTACAAGAAAACTGCATATCCCTAGTAAAATAATTAAAATTCCAAATAATACATTAACAGTCATGACATTTCACCTAATTTATATCCTATTCCCCATATAGTTCGTATGTATACAGGGTTAGCTGGATCTTTTTCTATTTTTTTTCGTAATTTTCTTATGTGAACTTGGACTGTGCTCTCATCCTGCAGATATTCTTCTCCCCAAACTTCCTGATAAATTTGAGATTTCGTATATACCTTATTTGGGTTTAACATAAGTAATTTTAAAAGTTCAAACTCCTTATTGGTTAAACTTTTTTCTGTTCCATTTACATATATTTTATAGTTTTCAAGATTAAGATGAAGCTTTCCATGTTTGAATATCTTTTTATTATCAAGTTTGTACTCTTCCATATAACTATTTCTTCGTAATTGTGCCTTTACTCTTGCTAATAAAATATCTACATTAAAAGGTTTTGTAACATAATCATCAGCTCCTAATCCCAATCCTATAATTTTATCTGTATCTGCATCTTTAGCAGATAAAATTATTACAGGAATATAGCTATTATTACGTAGTTTCTTTAATACTGTTAAACCATCTATAATTGGAAGCATTATATCTAAAATGAGAAGATCATATTTTTTAGTAGATAGTTCTTTGATGGCTTCTTCGCCATCAAAGACACTAGTTATATTGAAACCTTCTCTTTCCAAAAATTCCTTGACTAAATGATTCAAGTCCCTATCATCTTCAACTAGAAGTAATTTCTCTTTTTTCATTTTTATTCCACTCTTTCAATATATTTTAAATATTAAACACTTTAATATACTATTACATATTTTATTTATAAATCAATTATCCTCTACTTGATTTATGATAAGAAAATTTTGTATATTTAATATACAGATTTTATATAATTTTTAAAAAAATGTATATTTCAAAAGGGGATAATGGGACAATGATGAAAAAATTTAAAAAAGAGATACTTGTAATAATCTCAATGCTATTTGTTTTATTTTGTATACCTAATTACACCTATGCTGAATCTTCCGAAAATGAATACTCCATTTTATTAAGGGATGAAAATAATACTGAAGACTTTCAGCAATTAATAAAAAAGCATAACTTACAAGTCACCTATTCTGTACCTGAGATAGGCTTTTATAAAGTAAAAGCAAAAAGTGATGAAATTCCTAATTTAGAAAAAAATAAAAAAGAGTTATACGTGGGAACACCCTTACACTCTGAAATATCAAATGGTATGCAACGTGTATATTCTACTCCGTCTACTTCAAATAGTTTGTGGGACTATCAATGGGATGTAAAACAGGTTACAGAAAACGGAAAAAGTTTCAATCTCTCTAAAGGCTCTCATAATGTTGTTGTTGGTATTATTGATTCTGGTATAGACCTACAACATCCTGATCTACAGCCTAATATACTACCCGGTTCCAAAAATCTAGTCCCAGCGGGGGGATATAAAGGAAAAGAAAATACTGAAACTGGAGATATCAATGATATCAATGATAAAAGAGGGCATGGTACTCATGTTGCAGGATTAGTTGCTGCTAATGGCAGAATAAAAGGGGTAGCACCTAATGTTGGAATTCGCTCATATAGAGTATTTGGAAAATCTAGCGGCCAGAGTATTTGGATTACAAAAGCAATAGTAGAATCTGCAAAAGATGGTACCGATGTAATATCAATGAGCCTAAGTGGTTTTAAAAGTACAGGACCAATTATACACAAAGACCCAGAAACAGGTAAAACAGTAAAAGTAGATAATGAATTAGTAGATATCTTAGCCTATGAGAGAGCCATTAAATACGCTAGAAATAAAGGCTCTATTTTGGTTTCATCCTCTGGAAATGATGGATTAGATGTTAACGATACTAAAAAAGTAGAAGAATATTTATTAAGTTTACCAGATTCTAAAAATGTAACATTTTTAGGTAAATCGATACAGGCCCCTGCTTCTTTACCTGGAGTGGTTACAGTCTCTTCAACAGGACCTGATAAAAAATTATCGACCTTTTCTAATTTCGGATATAATTTTATAGATATAACAGCTCCAGGTGGAGATTTTAAACTTTTAAAAGAGTATGGTCCAGAAGCCTGGAATCAACAAGGTTTATTTATGAAAGAAAATATATTAAGTACTAGTAATAATCAAGGATACTTTTACACAGCTGGTACATCTTCTGCAGCACCAAAAGTATCAGCTGCATTAGCACTTATTATAGATAAGTATGGAAAAAGAACTCCTGAACAAACAGTAAATCATTTAATGACATATGGTATAGATTTTTCTAATTCTAATGAAAAGATTTACTTCGGAAATGGACATCTAAATGTATATAAGGCCCTATCAAAGTAATTCAAACTAAAAAGTAGTGAAAAAACTCGAATAGCGGATTTAAAACCATTATTCGGGTTTTTCTGTGTGGTTCTCTAACAATGTCTTATTACAAAAATCATTCTCGTATTACTTATAAGTAAATTAATGGTATTAATTTTTTAACAGATATGACACAAAAAAACAATATATTATATATAAACCACCCTAATTCAGCAAAACAAATACAATTAAATGTAAATATGGAATATAATTATATTTAATCTGATTTAAAAAAGAAAATAAACTAAAAATTACAATATACCATTTTATCATTGAATGAAGATATATTATTAGAAATTATACTTATTATTTCTTTCCTATCTACTATTCCTTACCATTGAATACAGCATCTCTACCAAAATAATAGACTCATTATTCAGTAATTTATACTGATGAAAATAATTGAACCAACTAAAAGGGGAGAATCTATTATGAATAAAACTCTGTTATTAGGTAAAACAATTATTATTACTGAAGCAACGAAGCCCACTAGTTTAAAAGTAGCTATGTTCACCTATCGTAGAGGAGCAAATATTGTGCTCGTTGATTTAGATCAAAAAAATTTAAAATTTGCTATAGGGAATTTAGAGTTTAAAAAAGAACGAATATTATTAATAGAAGCTGATTTAAGACAATCTGGAGCGGCAAATATTATTTTTCAAAAATCCAAAGAAAAGTTTGGATTTGTAAACATTTTATACGTTCATGGGAAATTTTATTATGATTTTAACACATTAAATATCTTGAAAAATAATTCTAGGGAAATTTCTAAGAAAACTGATTAGAAAGAAAACCTTTCTTTACTTTCATAAGTACGGGGTCCAAATATTTTTTTATCATATACTAATTATAAAGACCAAATCTCCTACTTCGTAATCCTAAAATTAATTTATTTAAATGAACGGCATTTTAAAATATGAGGGAGAAGCAATAGAAGCTCCTAATATACCTAAATTCTTTATAATGTACAGGTAGTCTATCCTATGATATTTTATAAATATATAAGGGGGGAAAGCATCTTGCGAAGGTGTTACCACAAATTTATTAAGTTAGAATAATTATTGTTGCTCTATTTAGAGGTATACTCTGTTATTAAAATTATTATATGAATAATAATATTATCTTGGAGGTGAATCCCTCTGTATGAGGGAACTAATTGGACATAACCATAATTACTAATTTAATACTTGTAACGATTTTAATTTTATTAACTGCCTTTTTTGTAGGTGCTGAATTTGCTGTTGTTAAAGTTCGTATGACTCGAATTGATCAGTTAGTATCAGAAGGTAATAAAAAAGCATTGGCAGTAAAAAAAATCGTGAATGATTTAGATTACTATCTATCAGCCTGTCAACTAGGTATCACTGTAACTGCTTTAGGATTAGGTACTCTTGGAGAACCTACAGTCGAAAGAATGTTACATCCAATTTTTCAAGATTTCGGAATATCTAGTGCACTATCTACTGTAATTTCATATGTTCTCGCTTTATCAATAATGACCTTTCTCCATGTAGTAATTGGAGAACTCGCTCCAAAAACATTAGCCATTCAATATGCGGAAAAGATGACATTATTAATAGGACCTACACTTGTGATATTCGGAAAAATTTTATTTCCACTTATCTGGTTGCTTAATGGATCTGCACGTGTTTTTCTTAACATTTTTGGTGTTAAACCTACCAGTCATGAACAAGCTCATTCTGAGGAAGAGCTAAAACTTATTATGAACCAAAGTTATCAAAGTGGTGAAATAAACGAAACAGAACTATCCTTAATGCAAAATATCTTTTCTTTTGATCAACGTGTAGTAAAAGATATAATGCTTCCTAGAACTCAAGTGGTATTTTTAGATAACAATATGGAAAATGATGAGGTTTTACATATTATTGATAAATATAACTTTACTCGTTATCCTGTTACTGAAAATGGTGATAAGGATGATGTAATTGGTGTTTTAAATGCAAAAGAAATGGTAACAAATATTGCATTAGGACGACATACCGTACTTAAAGATTATATCCATGAAATTCTTTTTGTTTATGAAGCCTCCCCCTTACAAGATGTATTATTAAAAATGCAAAAAAAGCGTGTACATATTGCATTAGTAATGGATGAATATGGGGGAACAGCTGGTATTATTTCATTAGAGGATATCTTGGAAGAAATTGTAGGGGAAATCCGTGATGAATTTGATGAGGATGAGATTTCTGACATTATGGAAAAATCTGAAGGTAAATACATAATTAATGGTAGAGTTCTATTAAATGATTTAGAAAATCAATTTGGCCTAGAATTTGATAATCAAAATAATGTTGATACTATTGGTGGCTGGATGCAAGTGCAGTATATGTTATCGGAAGATATACATAAACCAGTAGAGTATAAAGGGAGTAGATGGAAAGTTATAAAAATGGAAAATCATCAGATTCTTCAAATTTCTTTAGAATTGATAAACGAGAAACAAAACACTTAAAATTATAAAAATACCTCATATGTACTAAATGATTATCATATTGCATACGGGGTATTTTTTGTACACTATATCTCCCTCTTTTTAAGATTTTAATACATATACATGAAAAAACAAATGATAATAGATTCCACATAATATATAGGAGATTCATTGTCTGAATAGAAACGTATATCTTCAATACTCTTATGAATGCATTCTCTTTAAAACACCTTCAATTTTCGTTTTTTCTGTAAACTCATTTAGCTATTGAAATTTATTTAAATTTTAGGTAGTTGGATAATATCCAACTACCTATTTCCATCTTTCGAAACAATTGAATTTATGAAACGTTTTCGAGAGTGCCTAGATACTTATAAGATATATTTTCAAGTTTACTTTCTCTTGGTGGACATAAATGTGGTTTATTTTTATCGCCATTACAGACTCCAACATATCCGTGCTAAGCATCCGACAAGTAAAATATCTAATTTATAGGGAGAGGCTGATTTATATACTCAACTAATTCCGGTAGCAATGCAGGGAAGTTTTCTGGGAAAAATGGGTCCTTTTCTTTATTGCTAATCAGTTTACACTGTACTCCATAATGTTTTAATACCTGTACTAGCTCATATGCATTATTAAAGAATGGACTGTTATCACTTATAATAATACACCCTTTAATGGATATATTATTTTGTTCACTCAATATCTCATTTACTGCAGAAATATCGGATATTTCAGGTGCAATAGCAATAAATCCATTATTTTTGATGTTCTGTCGGAGACTTAATTCAATGGCTAATGCCCCGCCTTGTGATGCCCCAGCTAAAATTAATTTGTTTGGATGAAATTTTTTCTTAAACTTATTAAATTCAGTAGTAATATCTTTTATTGCAATCTCTCTATTATGCCAATCAAATGCATTATGACTATATAATTGAGAAGATTGTGGAAATCCAATAGAATAATTATTTAATATATCTTCATCATGCCAAAATGGAGCAAATTCTTTTATATTTGATCCTCCCCAATGTAAAGCAAAAATTCCAATATTAGAGTTATTTTTACCATAATAACTAAGATATGACTTTGTTTTTATTTTTTTAATATCATAGATTTTTTGACATTCATTTATGATGTTTTTAAATTCTTTGTTTTCTTGTAGAGATCTAAATGACGGATCATTACTAAGTAGTTGCGGATTCCACCACAACCCTTTCTCTAATGCATTAGAAAGTGTGTCTATCGCTTCCCTACTATTATGTAGAGCCAAATATAATGATGCCTTCCAATAGCTTGTATTTTCTATTTTTTGGGGGAAATTTTTTTCTAAATGTTGCACAAAAGATAGTATTTCCTCTAGATTTCCTTTTTCATATAAGCTAAAAAGTCGCTTTTGCTGAGCTGCAAATTCTAATTCTGTTACAATATCAACTTCGCCTATTTTTAAATTATTCAAGCAATCAGCTCCATTAAATTTTTATTAATATAATAATGTTATATATTATCGAGTGAATATTATGGCAACATATTATTAGATGTTTCTCAAAAAATCTATCAAACGTCTTTATAAGACGTTTGAAGGAGGAAGGTGATAATTTTAAGAAAAAAATTTTTTTATGAGAAAGTTAAGAGTGAAGGAACCTTTTCTGGATTAGATATTCTTAATAGTTGATAACCAATTCCTGATAATCCAGTAAATAAACCTATTGCTGGAAACCCCTTGATAGATCGTGATTGATATTCGCCTGTTCTAATAATGGTTAATGCCACATTTTCACTTAATTCCAAGTATTTTTTTTCCTTCGACTGCTGATACATATTTAAAAACAATTCTGTTTTCCCCATATTTCCATGGCATAATGTATCATCATTCACATAATAACTATTCAGAGTAGTTTCGAGTGCAGTATTAATTTCTTGATCTATCTGAAAATCACTATAAAAATCTTTAATTTTAATTCTACTTAATCCAATTCCAATAGAGCCGTGACACCAAAAATTTTTGAAAGTAGGAGTGGTATCTCGAGCGTCTAGCCAGCCTCCTTTATCTTGGCGATAAAATGATTGGTCATATCTTAAAAGTTCTATTGCTTTTTTAGTAAAAATCTCCTTTTTACTAAGATGACCCAATCGCATTAAGACATATGCTATAGAGCTTGCACCATGTGCAAATCCCCCTATTAATTTTTCATTTGATTTTTTCAATTGTTTTAATAAATGATTTCCAATCCGTATAGATGAATTTAAATATTCAACTTCACCGATTTCAGTGTAGAGGTTCATAATAAGTTGAAGAAAACTTGGTGAACCTTGTATCCAGTCATAAGAGGTATCTTCATTTAAATGAGTGCAAAATTCATTAATAGCATTGTCTATATATTCTTTATACTGGCTATCTCCTTCATCAGTGAAAATTTGGATTACTGGATAAAGTAATGATGACTTACCTGCTATACATGAATAATTTAAATCAGTAATAGCTAATCTATCCTTTGCAGATTGAATTAATACATCACATAGATGTCTATATTTTATGTTCTTTGTACATTTATACAAGTTATAATAAAATACAACTAATCCAGCTAATCCATCATAAAGATCTCCAGGAATCCTCTCAATTTTCCATGTCTGTATAGGATCCGCATTAACTGTTAGCCAAGAAATCGTTTTATTATCCTCCGAATTTATAGCAGATTCTAATATTAATTCTCCGATTTCTTCCGCTTTTTTTATAAATATATCATTGATTCTTGGTGTTACATCGTTAGAAGAATCCTTTAATTTGATTGTAGATATACTACTCTGATTCTTAGGTTTATAATTACCTGTGCTAACCAAAATAACAGAGATTTGTTTTTCGATTTCATCATTATTCATTTTAATAAGATTTTGTTTCATTTTAACAAAACCGGTTTCTTTAAAGAAATTCTTGTAGATATTACCTTTACTATCAATTAAGTCACATGAGTTTGTATAATTAAAGAAAATTGGAATATCATTGTCCATTAAATCTTCATATTCACTTATTATAACTTCTTTATGAAGAAATGGCTGAGCCCATATATTTTCAAGAACACTTTCTCTATCTAAAGAATTTCTCATATAATCTGGGTGATAAGTACTCTGCAACATGTTATTGTAATGGGCTGTCGGTCGTAAAATAACCCTTACTTTTACACCTTCGAATTTTTTTAATATTCCGTCTCTTTCATTTATTAATTCTTCTTTATACTTTAAAAATAATTTGCATGTTTCTCTATACCCGAGCACAATAGCATTTATATAGTTTTTATAAGAGACACTTTTTCCTTGTATATCAGGGATATTATTAGCCTCAGGTAATTCAATATCAATTAAACCAAATTTTAAATCATCCGTTTGTTTATTTATAGGGCCCTCGACTTGATTAGGAAGCTTTACACCTCTTCCATTTAATGCACTTATATCAATTACTCTATCTTTGCCTATATGATAATTATCTGGTAATAGGGAAGTACTACTAACCAAATCAAGCATTTTGTCACGAGCCTTAGAATACGCGTTATTTGGAAGTTGATAACTTACTCGATTTTGAATAATTGTTTCTAAATCGACAATATATGGGAACTCTCCATTGGCAATGAGATTTTCCATATGAAAGTCATTTCCTCTTAATAGATACATAATGGCTATAAGCTGACCATATCTTGTATAGTAATCTTCAATTTCTTTTTCATTATTACATGATTTTTTATTAATAAATTCTTCAAATGTATATTCCGAAAAACAAAGTACATTATAAGTAGGCATTTGTAGTACTTGTTTTTTACTGTTTAGCCAATAAATAAACTCATTGTATACTTTAGTTGTCCTTAAATCACGTGGTTTAAAAAGGATAACCTTCCCAGAGGAATACTCTAACTTTATTACAGTTTGGCCTTGCTGATGAGTATCTCCTTGTCCAAGACTTATATGTACTATTCGCTCTCTTTTATTAATTTTGAAATTGCTAGTTACTTCAGCGCGATGCTTAAGAAGGGCTTTAAATAATTTAATTATATTTTTTGTAAAAAAACTAGTTGATGTACATAGTAATCTAGTCAACTCTACATATTCATTATAAAAATTATGTAATCGCTCTTTACTTTTATATAATTTAAAAAACGAATGATATTTATCATAAGAGCTTTTTCCTGTTAGTTCTTGTTTTAATTTGGATACATTCAATTCAAGTACTATACTTTTTTGTGCAACTATTAATAGCTCGGTTGATAAGTGTCTAATTAAATCTGGAATTACATTTTTAGATATAGCTAGCTCTTTTTTATTTTTTACAAAGAATTCCTCTAAAGTTAATTTAGCCAACATGAGAAAAGGTCTAATAACGTAATATGACTCCATGATTTCGTCATATTCTACATCTTTGATATCTAATTGTTTCATCGCACTTTCATAAATTTCTAGCCAATCACTAGATAATAATTCTTTTGAAAATATATTAAGATTATCCTTATTGATACCTTTAATAGCGTGTGAGAAATATTTTTCTTCATACCTCCTATGTAACATCATTAGTATGAAATTATCATTTGAGACCAGATTTGTACGATTACGCCATCTGGTTAAAGCGTCTTTATTGATTTCAATATCCCTAAAATTAGTTTTTAATATATTATATCTTTCTTTTAATGACAAAGCATTAACTCCATTTGTCAAAGTGAATGTTTTATACAAATCTTTTCAGCCCTTCTATTATGGATTTAACAATATTAATTTAAAAAACTGCTAAATCAGGATCTGCGCCTAATCGTTTGTCCTGATTTAGATTATCGATTTTTTTCATATCCTCAGTAGAAAGCTCAAAATTAAATATATTCATATTTTCAAGTAACCTTTTTTCGTTTATAGTTTTTGGAATAGTTACTACTCCATTTTGGAGATCCCATTTTAAGATTATTTGAGCAACAGATTTATTGTATTTATGAGAAATTTGTAGCAAGGTATTATTAGTCATTAAATTTCCTTGCATAAGGGGGGACCAAGCTTCTAGTTGAATATTTTCTTGTTTGCAAAAATCAATTAATGATTTTTGAGTCAAAAGAGGATGAAATTCAACTTGATTAACCATAGGTTTTATATTAGCGATACTTATTAAATCATTTAAATGATGAATATGAAAGTTACTAACTCCGATTGCTTTTATTTTTTGATTAATATACAGTTCCTCTAATGCTCGCCAAGTATTTTTAAACTTATTTTTTCCTGGCCAATGAATTAAATATAAATCTAAATATTCTAGTCCTAGATTTTGTAAAGTTTGATTAAATGCACTAAATGTTTCAGCATAACTGTCATTATTCCAAATTTTTGATGTAATAAACAAGTCTTTCCTGTCAATTCCTGATTCTCTTATGCCTTTTCCTATTCCTTCTTCATTCCCATATATCGGAGCCGTATCAATACTTCTATATCCATTATGTATAGCTGTATTGATAATCTGATTGGCATTGCTGTTATCTATTAAATAAACACCTAAACCCAACACAGGCATTTCAATACCATTATGTAAAGTTACCGTATTTTTTATCAACATGTACAACCACCCTATGACTTAATATAGCAACAAATAGATTAAATTAGTTTTTAAGATTTAACCCATTTTAAAATTAGTATAAAGAATAGCTCGTTCAATTAATTAAATAATTATATTATTAAAAAAGGACAAAAAAATATTTGAGTAGAAAAAGGAGTAAGCCTCTTTCTACTCAAATAGAGGTAAACTTAAGGACACCAACTAGGATGTCTTTCTGAAATAAAGCATGACAGACTGAAAGATTCTAACTTTGGATCAATTTTTCCATGTACATCTTCCATTTCATTGGTAGATAGTTCTTGAAATGATAATCCAGCAGGATGTTCCCCAGACATACCAAGAATCGCTCTAATATCTGGATTTTTCCAACCAGCAATAACTTGTGCGCTTGTCATAATACCCTCTCCTTTTTTGAAAAATCTTACAAGTATAATTTTACTAAATTATCTATTTTTTTTCAATAAAAATATTAGACTATTTAGATTTTTAATTTGGATATTTTTATGTAATATAAATTTTAATTCAAACACAACAAATTCCTCCTATCCCTCCAATACACTTAACCTCATAACCGCCGTATTCCTTAATAATGAGTCTAACTCCAATCTCTACACAATCAAGACACTATTAAATTCCCATAAATCCATAGATGCTATACTCAATAAAACCTTAAAATCTTTGAACTAATACTAAATATCAATTCAAAAAAACTAGAGAACACCCACCATGGATAATACATGTTTCAAATACTAAACATAAAAATAAAATCGAAGCATCCTCCAAATAAAATAGAATGCCACAAAATAATTTCACATACTGGAAGAGATAAATAAAGACAGAAAACAAGTACAGTTGATATATGTATTGGCAGAGTGGACAAAGCACGCAATTAACCAGTATTCCGTTTGATAGAATCACTGTTATCCCTTGGGAGTGTTCCATATAATTGCTCTACTGCTCCTGGGACGATCGATTGAATAAGCTCCAAGTACAACTCTTTTTGTTCTGTTGTACGACCAATAGCATTATTAAAAAGCATCAACAAAGTAGACAGCCCTGTTTGTCGTTGACTACCTTTACCAATCACATGGATATATATTTGTTTTGATTTCTTTAACACGCTGTTTAACGTGCTCCTTGGGATTTGTAGTACTTCGCATAATTCCTTTTGAGTAAAGTATACAAATCCTTTTTGCGTATCTTTTTGCATGTTTAAGAAGTCAATGATATCTTGCTCCCACTCATACCAATGACTACGCACACGATCCTTGCGTGCTTTCTTATGTTTATACCAATACTGTGATGATACAACGCCTGAATATGTTGCCTCCTCATCTGACCAAATTTCTAAAATACGATTGATGTACTCTTTGGTTGCTCCTTTATATTTACCTGAGTAGGCACTACGAATAGCCTTTTGAATACTAGCATTTTTCAAAGGGCTGTATAAATTCGTATTAAATTCATCTAATAAGTTGTAGACATCCTCTTCCGTCATTCCTGAAGAATAGCATGCTAAAGCAAGCGTAAATACAGTATTGTCACGTCCAATTACACCTTTTTGTCCCTTTATATGCTTACATGCTAATACCTTTTGCACCCACCCTTCAGTAATTTGTGTAGTACGAACTGGTTTGTTAGAAAGTACTTTAAATAAACTTCTGCGATGACCAATATCTTGGTCCTTAGACCATTCAATTAAATCAGCTAAATTACAAGTACTCTCTGCATCCATCCATACAACATTCTCTTCATTAGGCATACGGAAGAATCCAAAATCATTGCATGTTAAATCAACACCAGGTAACAGATTATTTAGTGCTTTTCTGATGTTCTCACTAATTCGTTTAGCACTTCGTAGACCTAAGTAGTCATTCTTATTTGAGATATACAACGGATTGTCCAAAACAAAATAAGCCTGGTATCCATTAGTACTTTCTAAAATAACTGTGGGCATGCCTAATCGGTTGTCCATCGTGGCCAACACAATTTCTCCTGGAGTAACATCTTTTGTATCTATATCTACAGTAAAACAATTGATTTGTTTTAGATTGCGTTCTTCATGCCCTTTAATGATTTTTCTGCTTCTATCTATGTACGTTCCCACTCTAAAAACATTTGGAGTCCAATGTGTAGCTTGTCCAATATGGTCTAGTACTGTTTCTTGAGAGGTCAATACAACTCCCTTTGTACCATATGAGTACGTTAAATCTTCTTTTGTACGTGTAATAAACACAAATCTGTCATTCATTTTGATACTAGTATCCTGAGAATCTAACATGGATATGCTAGCCCTTGAGTTTTTATATTTATATTTCCGTAACCCATTATGTAAAATCAATTCGATTGCTTGCTGCGCTTTATCCATGTTAAATCTCCTTTCCACTAGATTTTTGACAATAAAAAAAGGTGAGCAGTTATAACAACTGCTCACCTCGGAAATTCTCTGAAAAGTAGATAAAAAACAGAATTTTCCCCGTATTCAAACATACTTAAATACGGATTTCTATCTTTACAATCTAGCTCTAATTAACTATACTAAATACAGATATTTTTATATCTCTAATAACATAGTTAACTAGAACGGACGGAGAATTTCACATACTGGTTGTGCAGTGTGTAAATGGAATACTGGTTGTTATCTGCAACGTGTATTCACCGGGGAGTAAAGTTATTGTCAGTAACTCTACTTTTTCTGTCAGATTGGGACCTGCGAAATCTCAATTAGACAACCGTTCTTTTTTATTTATTTTTTTTACCATTTATTTATCTCAAAAGCTCTTTATGTACAGTATCAAATTAAATCACTTTTTGTTGAAAAACTTGCTAATTCTTACATTACAGCAAGTTTTTTTGTTTGTAAACAGTGAAATTACGCGTAATTTAAATAATATCCCTATTTCCCTATTTCTATTTTTCCCTATATCCCTATAGGGATATTTCTATTTTTCCCTATTTCCCTGTTTCCCTATTTTTTTATTTTTTTCTCTTTAAACCTCTCCTTGAAAATCTTCATTCTCACTTACTTTTCAAACCCGAATCGAATTAAAAATTCCCTTTTAAATCAACGTTTTTGTTATAAATTATTAACTCTATCATTCTATTGCATATACAGAACATCATTGTTATAATTCATTTAATAATATAGAAATATCCCTATTTCTATAATTAGAAATATCCCTATTTCCCTATTTCTATTTTTCCCTATTTCTATAAAGGGATATAGGGAAATTTTAAAAAATATAAATGGAGTGTTAAAAATGGCTATTACAATTACGGTTGGGAATTACAAAGGTGGCGTTGGTAAAACCACAAATGCTGTATTAAACTCTTATGAAGTTGCGAAAAAAGGAAAGCGAACGTTACTCGTTGACCTTGATCCACAGAGTAATGCAACGAAGTCTTTAATGTTAACTAAATCCATTCTTAATCCAGATGAAATTGTAACTGTTGAAAAAACATTAATGAAGGGGATACAAGAAGGGAATTTAGATGGTTTAGAAGTGGAAATCATGAAGAATTTATATTTAATTCCTTCTTATGTTGATTTTCAAGATTTCGCAAAGTTCCTTTATAAGACTTGTACTTCTGAAACAGAGGAAGATCACTACTTTAAAGTATTACTTGAAAAAATAAAACATAAATATGACTATATATTTATTGATGTTCCTCCTATGTCAATTGAAGTTACAAAAAATGCAGTTGTAGCTTCTGATTATGTTCTTATTGCTCTGCAAACACAAGAGCGTTCTCTTACAGGTGCTGAAAACTATGTTAACGAACTGATAAAGTTAAAAGGGCAATATGATCTTGATATTGAGGTTGTAGGCATTCTTCCAGTACTATTGAAAAACAATGGTAAAGTGGACGAGTATATTATGGAAAATGCTCGTGAAATCTTCGGGGAAGAAAACCTGTTTAAAAATATTGTTCCGCAAATGGAGCGTATTAAAAGATTTGATATTAATGGTATTACTGAAAAAGATAGACATGATTTAAATGTCATTGAACTATACGAAAAGATTAGTGATGAATTATTGTCTCGCATTGATATTTTTGAAAAAATGAAGGTTGGTGTGTAACATGGCAAAAACACCTGGATTATTAGGTAGAACAAAGGGGAATTTCAAACCTGAAGATCCTTATATAAAAAACGAGGATCCAATTGTATTGAAAGATAACGAAAATACTCCTCCTTCTCCAACTAAAAATGAGCAAAAACAAGGAGCTCAAAAAGAAAAAGGTAAGGAGCAAAAACCAAATAAAAAGAAGTTTAAAAACCAACAAGGTAGTATTAAAATTTCTAGCCAATCAAAAGAAGAACTCGAAGCACTAATGAAACTCACGAATACGAAATATGCTCACGAAATAATTGATTTACTTATAGATCGTTATGTAGAAAATGAATTAACTTCTGCACAGAAAAGGAAGTTTAAATTGCTAACAGAAATATAAAAACCATATAAATATCCCTATTTCTAAATAGGGATATTTATATGGTTTTTATATTATTTTAACATTGATATAAACGGATTAAAATTTATGTATCTTTTTCGTAGTTTACCAGAACTTCCACCACGGCTTTTTCTTCTCTCTTGCTGCTGCAATTTCTTCACGATATTCCTGCATTGTTCCCTTTGTCTCCTGGATCTCACGTAATGTTTTCATAAGACTTTCATTTCGCTCTTTCAGTCGTTTTTCAACTCGTTCATTATGTTGTTGAATGTGAAATGGGATTAGATCCGTTTCTTTGGATTCCTCTGTCTTCGCACCCTTTTCAAGCATCATGCCGCCATACTTACTTAAACTCACTAACTTCTCAAGTACCATAACGACATCCTCTGTATACTCTCTCTTACCTTGCCTATTATTCTTTAATAATATAGGATTCTCGTTGGAGGACTTCAACATACTCTCTAAGCGTGCTGTCGATAACTTTTAAGCGGCTATAGACATCTTTAACGGTATAAACAATTTTAAAATCCGGCATAGCGTTACAACACCTTCTAGAAAGATTATTCCATGAAGGCTTGCTTATTCCTGCAAAAAAATCCCGACATAAAGTAGGACTAAATTACTTTTGCGATTTCAACAAGTAACCCTATAAACAGCGGAATCATTTGAACTACTATGTAACCAGTTCTAGCAAGGAGAATCCTCGCTCTTGACTTCCGACCATAATAAGGACTCCTCCGTATAATGCCACAACGGATGCCATTGGATATGGGAAAGCTTTTAATTTAAAAATAACCAGTTCAAAAGCAATTACAATACGGCATATAAATTTTGTTTCTATCCAAATAAAGAACAAAAAATATTCATTGCTAAAACCAATGGGTGTAATCTTTTTATAAATAAATTTAAATAGTTCAATATACAGACTAAAAAAGAGCCTTACTAAGGTTTTTTAATATAAGTTGAATTTCAGTTTCATTAGAAAAAAATACAAAACAGCACAAATCGCATATTAAAATGGCTTGTACTGTTTTATTTATGTATTATTTTTTAGATAAGATATACTTAAAACTTATACAAAATTTAAGACGCAGGTACTAATTTCCACACAATTTCTTCTTTACCTAAATAGGTGGTTATAAGAGGACCATTCATTGGCAAAAAAACATCTTTATAAGAGAGATACCCACTTTCCACTTGAAGTGTATATCCTCCCTCTACAGAAGTTATAGTCCAATAAGTTGCATTTTTCTCTTGCAAATCCAACAATACACTACTTCCCCATGCCCAAAACCAATAAGAAACAGGATGTATGAAATTTACAGGCATCTCAATACGATATTTCTTGTTTTCTTCAGAAAAATGTAATTTTACAGGATTTGCGGAAGGTTTTTCTACTGTATTACCATGTGAACTAACTAATACGTTTAATGGAGAATTTCGAAGTGGACGGAAAATTAATCCTCTTGTTGGTGAATCTGCTGGAACTATATAATAGTTTTTACTTGTATCAATTCCATTTACTATCTCATTTACTGAATCAGATGATACAGATGCATTTACCTTTTCTATTGGTAAAAATCCTAAAAATATAACAAAAACTAGTAATAGCATTAATACCTCTTTAATCTTCATATCAGCACTCCTTCAAAATATTAAGAAAACTGATTTGGATAAAAAACAGCAATAAATAGAATACATTTGAAAGAAAAATTTTGTATAAAAGTTTTCTGTTCGCTTTCATCAAAAAAATAGATTATTATATTTAACGTATTTCTTCTAAATCTTATATAAAACTTAATTTTCCGGGATTAATTTCCAAACACTTTTTTTATCACTTATCTCAACTATAGTCGCAGGTTTATCCCATGAAGATATTATCTCTTTATAATTTAAGTATCTATTATCTTCTGCTTGAATTGTATATCCACCATCTGCAGGAGTAATAGTCCAATAGTGAGCATATTTCTCCTCATTCCAATCTGCGCTACCACTAGAAGGAATCGAAATCCACTTATCAATTTTAATACTACCAAAATTCCAAAATTCAGGATACTGGATTCGATATTTTTTATTTTCTTCTGAATAATGAAATTTCAAAGAGGTTGCTCCAGGATTTTCTATAGTTCCGAGAACAACAGGAAATGAAAGACGCCCCACATGCATTGAGCTAATTGCATTTATTCCCTTTGTTGGGGAATCCGCTGGAACTACATAATAACGTTTATTTGGATCAATTCTATCGATTAATTCTTTTTCTACATCAGAAGCAAACAATATTGATGCATTTGCTTTTTCCATTGGAAAAAATCCTAAAAATATAATAAAAACTAGTAAAGACATTAATACCCCTTTAATCTTCATATCAACACTCCTTCAAAATATTTTAGTTATACAATAATTGTAAATTATAAATTTGTATTTTTCAATATTAAGAAAATTAATCAGACTAAAAAACAATAAAAAAACAGTAGTGATTTTGCACTACTGTTTTTTATTTCCCCCTTTTTGAAT
>NZ_JBBOWL010000002.1:0-415363 GCF_038007045.1 Bacillus sp. CH_70 | reverse complement strand
AAATTAGAAGAAGATTTTCAATATGTTGAAAAAGGACTTTATACACGTGCACCTATTTCCATGCCTATTCTTTTTGATAAGTTAGTTTAAAAAAACATGGCTATTTTAGTTATTAATATAATTCAATTTTTACTAAGGGGCTAAAACCCCTTAGTTTTTCTATTTTTATGAAAAGGTCAACACATATACCTTCTAAGCTGATATAACAAAAAATTAAATACATTGTTTCCATGCTTCTAAAAATTTTGTTACAACTTGTAACTCGGAATCATTAAATTGTTGGAATAACTCACTGTAACGCTCATGTGCAATTTTGTGTAATTTTTTATGAACAATGGCTAACTGTATTCCCTTATCAGTTAAAGTATAAAAGATTTCCTTCTTATTATCTGTATTTTGATGCGTCAATAAAATTTTATTATCAATAAGAACGCGAATAGCTTTAGAGATGGTTGCTTTAGAAATATTAAGTTCCATAGATAGTAGAGAGTTATTCATTTGTTGTTTACTCTCATGAATAACCGAAACAATATGTAGTTGCGTTAGAGTCCAATTTTTATTTATATTTTCATATTCACTAACTAATTCTTTTATCATCTCTTGAGATGCATATTTTTTTTTTTCTCTTGTTATGACAAAGTCTTCAATAGCTTTTAAGGTTTGTTCATGGACAAAATTTGTCATAATAATTTCCCCTATCTAGAATTATTGTTTACCGGTTAACAATATAAAGTTTACCAGTAAACAATAATCAGGTCAACAATTTAAAAAAACGACTTTTATGCATTGAAACTAACTCTTCAATATAATAGGACTTTATTAGGGTAAATTGTGAAAAATAGATACATTAAAGGTTCTTATATAATTAGTTAAATTTCAATTTAGCAATTGACAATTGCTAAATGAGGATATAAAATCAAAATAGTTTACCAGTAAACAAAAAATAAAATAGACAAAGAAGGGTAGAAACATTTAAATGAATAAGGGCATAAAGCAGAAAATTTACGATAATTATCTACATTTGTTACATCTCAATGAACAAAAGGCAGATAAGGATATTGAGACTTTTTTTAAGCAAGCAAAAATGGAAGAAATAGAACATGTACCGACAAATATGACAAGTATACACGTAATTGCCTGTATTGGTGAAAATCAGCCAATAAATAATATTACAATTGCAAGGAAAATGAATTTATCTAAAGCGAATATCACAAAAATTAACACCAAATTAATAAAAGAAAATTTAATCACTCGTTTTCAGTCAGTTGATAACAAAAAGGAGGTATATTATCAACTTACTTCGGCAGGACAATCACTTTGTGAATTACATCAGAAAATTCATGACCAGAAGGAAAATGAATTTTATCAGTTCGTTGATTCATTTTCTGAAATTGAACAAAACGCAATATTGAAGTTTTTACAAAATATAAACGATAAAATGTTGGAGAAATAAATTTATTATAACTTAAATAAATTAGCTAATTATTAATAATCTTTTAGGAGGGATAGCATGAACCGTGTTAAATCAAGTGCTTCTTTTCTTTTATATTTGTTGTGTATTAGTGCTTTTTTCGCTTCTTTAAATCAAAATATATATTCTCCAATAATCCCCATAATTCGGGATTCATTCCAAGTATCTATAACAATGGTTAACCTTTCCGTTTCCATATTTATTTTTATTACGGCAATTATGCAAATTGTTTTTGGTTCTATAATTGATTTTAAAGGTGCTAGGACTATTCTTATTCCGAGTATTATTTTAACAATTATAGCGAGTATTGGTTGTGCAATTACAAGTAACTTTACAGTATTTTTAATATGTAGAATTTTACAGGCTGTAGGGACTGCTGCAATACCACTTATTGCTGCAACTACAATTGGTACTGTATTTCAAGGAGAACAACGAGGAAGTGCAATGGGTACATATCAAACCATGTTATCCATTGCACCTGCTGTTGCACCAGTGCTAGGAGGTTTTATTGGGGAAAAATATAATTACTCAGGTGTTTTCTGGCTACTTGTAGCAGTATCTGTAATTCTATTTATAACTAATTGGATATATTTCCCTAAATATCGTGTAGGAAGTAAAAAAGAATTGAGTGGGAAAACACTTATATCTCACTATGCTTCTATATTTAAAAGCAAAGTGGGCAGTTCCATATTAATATTAAGTTTCTTTGCATTTTTTCTTTATTTCTCCTTCCTTGTTTACTTACCAATTTTATTAACTGATCATTATCAATTAAGTTTACAGGTAGTGGGTTTACTTTACTTACCAATGGCTATTAGTTTAATAATTGGCAGCATGGCTTTTAAAACAATTCAATCAAAAATTTCACAAAAAAAGCTTTTTATAACTGGAAATGTAGTCTTAGCTTTGAGCGTTATATTATTTGCTGTGACCCACTCGAAAACTTTAATTGGCGTAACAGTTGCTTTAATTCTCCACGGTATATCAATTGGTATCCTTACTCCTTTATTTGCTACTATGATTGCAAATGAATTTGAACATAATAGAGGAAGTGCAATGGGAATGTTTAACTTTATTAGATATATGGGAATGGCTGTAGGACCTATTGTTTCGGGGGTATTATTAGCACATTTCACGCCTACAGTTGTATTTGCTCTATTTGGTGGTTTTTTTATCTTTCTCTCTTTTGGCATGCTTATACGGATTAGTAAAAGATCTATTAAAATTGTGCCAAAACAAGAAAATCTAAAATAAGAAAATGATTTATCATAAAGAATTAATAGTATATAGAATATACAGTTAAATTATTATCCATAATAAAATTATGGTAAATTAAAAGGTGGTTTTGTTCATAATAAAATGTGTAATATATTGTTTCTTTTTTAGTTTTCAATAAGAGAAATTAGATTTAGTTAAGTAATAAAAAAAGTGTAGAAATAAAACCTTTCTACACTTTTTTTATTTGATATCAAATTTATTGCTATTCTAAATTTTTTATATAAGATTTTACAGCTTGCAATAGAAATTCTTCCTGTCCCATACCTGCATCCGCTGCCATTTGCACTACTTTTTGCTTGAATTCATAATCTGCATGAAAAGTTAATGGCTCTACATTACTTTTAAAGTATACTCCCTCTACATGTGGAAGAATAGTACCTGATTTCATATGAGAATATAAGTATTTAATCTCTTCTTGAAACTGTAATGGATCAACTTGTAATACGAAAGGTTTAATTTCTAATTTAATAGTATCAGATGAAATACTCAATCGCATATTTGTGACACCTAGCTCTTTGTAAAATAAATTTATTAGATTATAAGTAATGGAATTAAATAGCTGAGGTTTTTTAAATGAAAAAGATAAATACCCTCGTTTGGTAATTACAGCTTGTTTATGGAAAGGTTCAAAGGAGTAATTATGTTCCTTATAAGTGGATAGAGGGAAAATTTCTTCGTCTTCTGTAAGAATCTTGCCGTCTGCTCCATTGATTTCTATTACCCTAGCTGTTTTTCCGGTATGTTGATGTGTTAATAATTGATATAAATATATCTCTTCTTGTTGAATCTTAGTAATGAATGTTTTTCGCTCTTTTGTTTTAGCTTTTTCATAATCAAGCATAAAAATCTCTAGCTCTTCTTCATCGATAAGATATACTTGTTTTCCACGTTTTTCTACCATTGTCGCGGGTAATTTTCCAGATTTGATGTATGTAAAGATAGTAGATGGTGCAACATTAAGAATTTCAGCTACTTCTTTCGTGCTAAGGCCTTTAACCTCATTTTTATTTTTTAAACGTTCAATGTCCTCTAAATAGAAAATCTTACTACCGAATTGCTTCCAGTTATCTTTATATACACATTCTATTAATCCATCTTTTTCTTTTTTTAAAATTGTTTGTACCGTTACTCCCAATAAGTCGGCTGCCTCTTTTGTCGTTACAGTAGGTTTGGTAATGAACAATAAATCTTGTGTCATGCAAGGACACCTCCATAACTATTGTTTGCTAGTAATTTAGATATGTATATATCATATCAGAATATGACTTACATTTAAAATAAGAAATAGAATCTATTAAAGTTCTTATACGATTTTATAGTTTAAAAATATTTCTATTTTATTTTATACTTTAATAATGTTTTATAGTTAATTTAACAGTATATAAGTTTTTAAAGGTAATTAGTTAATTGTTAAATAATATCTATTCAATAAAAAATTATAAAAAAACATAAGTATAGGATAATATAGAAGAATGTAGGATTCTTACAGAATGAAAATGAATTATCATTTGTATAATGGATAGAAGTAAAATAAAATAATACATATAGGTAATAAAGTATATTATATTCATAATCTTTAATAGGAGAGGTGAATTCGAATTATGGGTAATAACAATACAAACGAAAATATACCTATTATAAATAATAAAACTAAATATATAGATACATATGTAGAGAATATAAGTGGTATCACTCCATTTCTGCATAACAATCGTCATGTAGATAAAGTGGAAGAGAAGATGGAGGTTGCAGAAAAAGAGGGAAAGAGTAAATATACGTATTTAAGTGATATAGAAGTCATTTATCATTTTGTACATTTACAAAAACATATGGATGAAAAGAAGAATAGAAAAGAGGATACAAAAAAGAGTTATGTGTCCGAAATCTTGTCATTTTGTCAGTGCATGGTGCAGCACGCAGAAGAATTTGAATTGAATGGGGAGGAGGTACAGCAAAATGACTCTTTATTAAAAACATTACAGCCTTGGCATATTCGTAAATATAATGCTTGGTTGAAGCAGGTAGAGAACGGTAGGAATGGGGATACGTACGCGGTCGCAACACTTGCAAAGAAAACTGTGCTCATTCGTTCTTTTCTAAAACATCTGCATGTATTTTCTTATATTGAAAAGCCTCTTCATGAAGAACTACAGCGCGCTAATGTAAATGAACAGGATCGGCCAAATCGGGACCTATCCTATGATGAAGTAATGAAAATTTTAGGGTTTTATAAAGAACAAGGGCATTTAGTAAACTATACAATTTTACTAGCTCTAGCAAGTACCGGTGCAAGAATTCAAGAATTGTGCACCGCGAGAGTGAAAGACTTACATTATGACGGAAAGTATTGGTTAAAAGTCACAGGAAAAGGGGATAAAGTACGTGAACTTTTCATTCCTGAGCATTTATTCCAATGTATTAGCGAAATGAGACGGAGAAGAGGATTCCAAACTGTATTGAATCGTGGAGATGAAAGTCCTGTATTTATCAATCAGAAAGGAAACTTTTATAATCCCAAAACGTTATCAAACCAGGTAACAGATATGATAAAAAAGACAAATTTAGAGTTTCTACAGTATCGTGAAAATCCTGTAACGGCACATACATTCCGTCATGCTTTTGCAATTATGGCAGTTGAACAAGGAAATGCGGATCTATATCATTTAATGCAAACACTTGGGCATGAAAATATTCAAACAACAAAGATCTATTTAGAGAAGCATATGAAACGAAAGAATAATGTGGGGACTTCATTTGCGGATATGTTGATGTAAGATTTTAATATAAGAGCTTAATTTTATTATGTGTTTTTTATATGATTAACAAGGTTTTTATTCGTATGAAAAAACAAGTAAGAAAGTATTCTATTGATAAAAAAATACATTCAATCAAAAGTACTTTAGTAGTTAAGTTTAGTGACAGCTTGTAACTTAGGGGTTACACTTAGAATAGTTACATCAGTACGTACGATTGGATCTGTCAGTGGAGGAAGCCTTACTGCTTAATTTTGGGGTTGTATGAAAATAAAAGAGCCTGTTTAAGTGAGAAAAACAGGCTTTAAAACCTTAAATAAGAAGGAAAGAACTAAAAGTATGAATATATTTTTGGCGTGACGAGGTGGGGGAATTGGGATATTTAATTTTAGCATTCATGTTTGCAGTTAGTGTATATTTCCTAGTTTTCGATAACCCTTATATAACTATATTTATTATATTTCTCATCATGGTAGGGAAGTCGTTATATGACAGCAGAAAGAAGAGGCAGTAATCAAGAATACAGGGACATTATGCGAGTAAGATAGTGAGTTATTGATATAATATAAATTATAAAGTGGGTGATTTTCAAAAATGATTCTTGAAAATGTTAGTACGATAGGAGCACTTGCTTTTTTGTTTTTAATGATTTATCTTGCGACAGATCCTAAAGATGTAAGCTTACTAACTATCCCGGCTTACTTTGGTGGAATGTGGGTGACTAACTGGCTTACCGAAAATGGATTTCAAGGTACATTTATTTATACGAGTTGGTTAGTAATCTACATCGTTATAATGATTTACCTTTTCTTCGCTTCAATCCGTCTAGGCATACGTAACATAAAATATATTAAAGAGAAATTAAGAGAACGTAGAGCCATAAAAAAATAACGCAAAGAGAAACCGTCCTCACAGGCGGTTTTATTGTTATACTGAAGTACAATGTAGATTATTTAACATTTGAGGAGGGTTAATTATAGAATACTCAAGAATCTACACATTAAGAAATGAGCAAGAAAAATCAATAAAGGTAGAGTCCTGGCGCTCATTTAGAGAAGAAATGAATGTGTTAGGAATTCAAGATTCAAATGTGTTCAAATGCAGTTTGTGGAATATGGTAAAGAGAGAACGAAAAAGAGTTCTCATAAAAATAATAGGAGAAAATAGTTTACTTACGTATAAATATCATAATTAAGCACATGTTATATACAAATATAGTGGAGGTGCAATTATGAATATTCAAAGACGCGAAGGTAATACAAATTAAATTCTTATTTCTGCTGCAGCAAGTGCTATTGAACAAATGAAGTATGAAATTGCCCGTGAATTAGGAGTCACACTTGGACCTGATACATCATCACGTGCAAATGGATCTGTCGGTGGAGAAATTACAAAGCGCTTAGTTCGAATGGCGGAAGAACAATTATCAGGACAATACAAATTACATTAAGTTAAAATAACAAAAGGAAACAGGCTCTATAAAATGGATCCTTTCTCCTTTTATTTACATAAAATTTGAAAATTAATTTTTAAAACTTAAAAACCACCTTTCAGATTCCTTTGTAAGAGGTTTTATTCGATATGGTAATGCGATAGGTTCTGGATTTAAAATAATCCCTTACAAGGATATTAAGGTCTATTTAACATATTATTATTATATTTTATTATTTTTTACTAGTTTATTAAAAATTCATAATTAGTGAAGTCATCTTTTTAATTAACCATTGATATTGATCGATAAATAAGTGGATAACAAGGATAACTAAGGATAAAACACTGCACAAAGAGTAATTAAAAATAGGAATTTCTTCAGTGTTAAATAAACCACCGTATAAAAAATAACATATTAGTAAGATAAATGATAAGATTCCTACATTAAGAAATATAATTGAATTTGCAATTGGTGGTAGTGACTTATTAATTTCTATAATGCCGGTTGAAATAAATCCAAATAATATTGCATTTTAGGCAGCGTAAATAATGAAAGGAATATAGTATAAATCATTAGGTTCCTTTTCCTTCCATTTAGGGTCCTTTGAAAGTTGAACTGATATCTCTAAGGCCTTTCTCATTGATCTCATTCGCCTGTTCAACCTCCTACAGCAAAATGGGCGAAAACCTCATCGATATGAGAAAAAAACAGTCTTTGATATATTAGGTGTCGTTTACATTTGTACCATGTCTGATAATCAAGCGGCTTAATTCAAAAAAATGAAACCCGTTAGGGTTTCTTTCATATGCAAATCTTTAAATTCCCTACACGTAGCCTTTAGAAAAAAGAAGCAACACTACTATGATTGACGTTGTATGAGCTTAGCTTGATAGCGATGTAGTGCTATCCCTACGAGTGTTTTTCAGATCTTCTGCTTGTGGGAGCAGCAATTTTAACACCAATCAGCAATAAGAGGGCATAGATATATACTCTTACTATTGATTAAAGGCACGAAACATAAAAGAAGAGATACTATACAGTGTCTCTTCTTTTATGTTGATATGGCTCTAAAGAAAATGTAGTGATTAATCAAAGATCATTGGATGCTTCTAGGTTAATGTTAGTATAACGTTAATTCAATCGCTTATATATAATGATTTATGTGTATTCAGATGTATTTTTCGATTGATACTTTTTTGTTTTGTGCACAACAAGGATATTGAAAAAGGGCTGATAAGAATATCAAACCCTTTTGACTATCTTTAATTATTTCACTGCCTCTTTTAATTCTTTTCCGGCCTTAAAAGCAGGTGCTTTTGAAGCCGCAATTTGCATTTCTTCACCTGTTTGTGGGTTACGTCCTGTACGTGCAGATCTTTCGCGTACTTCAAATGTACCAAATCCAAGGATTTGTACTTTCTCTTCATTAGCTAGTGCACTTGTTATTGTATCTAATACGGCTTGTGTTGCTACAGCTGCATCCTTTTGTGTAAGTTCTACTTTTTCTGCCACTACTTTTGTTAGTTCTGTCTTATTCATTTTTCGCACCTCTTTATATGTAATTAGGTGCCTATTATAACGTGTGTATACTCATGATGCAATAATATTAAACAAACTCTTCTGTGCCGAATGCAAAAGTAATATGTAACAAAATACACTATTAATATTTGATATTACTATTTTTAATCTCATTAGAAATAGTAATAGATTGTCCAAACTTTACTAATCTATCTTACATAGTATGTAGTAATAAATTAAAAGGAGGAATTTAATATGTCTTATTACTACTGTAATCATTGTAAGGATTACAAAAAGAAATATCACGATTGTCATAGAGGCAGTAAGGGTTATGAAAAATGTGATAAAAAGCATGAGGAGAAACATTGGGTTAATGTAAAAGTAAATTGTTGTTCTGATGATAACCAATATAATCTTGTGAGAGCATCTGCTTTTAGAGCTGTGAGCACAGTTAATCAAAATTTACCAGCAAATACATTTGTTAAGGTCTTATTTCAAAATGAACAATTTGATTTAGCGAATGAGTATAATCCAGCTACATCAATTTTTATTCCAAAGACAAGAGGTGTTTATTCTGTTATTGGGACTATTGCGTTCATTCCCAATAATCTAAACACAAATTATAGAGCGCGGGTAGAAATTCGAGTTAATGGAAATCCGGCAATTGCAATAGATAATGATTTTTTTGGTCCAATAAACTTTGCTAATGTTGTTGCTGTTTCATCAATCATTCAGTTAAATGCAGGGGATATAGTCGAGATTTTTGCACAAAGTAGTGTAGCTGGAGTTATTTCTAATGTAGAAAATAGTACACATTTTGAAGCTGCAAGATTTCCGTCTCCAGACGCATAAGTGATATGAAATTTTTTCAGTGATTTTATATAAAGAAAGTCCATAATTTATATTTGACTTGCATTTATGCAGGTTTTTTTTTGATAGAAAATGTTTATCGTGACACAAGTTGGTTACATTATTTGGGGAATCTAAATTATTTACATAAATTTTGCATGATGTGTACATAGAAGCAATATGTCTACTAAAAAGGAAGTGAAAAGTATGGCTGCATATGCTGAAGAGCAATTTATATATTTTACAACAAAATCAATCTATTTAGAGTCAATTAAAGGGAACTAGAAAACATATTGGGATGAATATAGAAAGCTACAAGACTGGCTGCAAGAACAGCAACTAATTATCAGTTTTATTAGTTAGGTTGAAAAGAGGATGAAGAAATTCCTTTAGAAGTATCCCTTATATCATCATGATGAAAATGTATTTAATAAATAAGGTAAGTTAGGCATCCAGAGGGATGCTTTTTCTTTTGGTATAGAAATCCCCTTGGTGACTATATTTTAAATGTAGTTAATAAATGCGGTACGTGAAGTTTTATTATGTGTGTAGAGATAAGATTACATTTAATACAATAAGGGAAGAATGGCATATAAGATGATGAAGTAAAAACATTTACTGTTATACAAATGGAGGAGTGTTATGAACGCAGTTTTTAAAGAGTTTAAGCAGACCTTAAAGGCATTAAGTGCTGCCAACACATATTTAGATTGCTTAGTACAAACTAAAACGTATCTGCAGTTTCTAATACTTGTCATATTTTGCATTATTACAGTTTACATACCTTTCCCTTCATTTACGCTTAATTATATAAATGAATTAGATCTACTAATGCAATACATAATTAAATCCGTTTATTTTTCTTTTCCTATTTCACTAGTTTTCCTATTTATAATGCGAGATCAAAGATTCTTGTTTTCTAAAAAAATCACTTTCCAACAGCTAAAAATTTCTTTTTTCTGCGCTTTCATTATTTATGCTATTATGTTGTTATTTTTAGCCGTACTAATATCTTTTACAACATTCGGAGGAGCATCTAATCCCATTGGGAATGAAGGGATTACTAATATGCTTCACAAAACACCTGGGATTGCAATTCAATTAATCGGAGAAAACATTATGTTTGTATCTATATTGTTCTTTTGGCATAAGATCATACGTTCCTTCAAAATAAGCCCCATAGCTTCTATTACAATCTCTTTAATATTGTCTGGAAGCTCATTTGGATTACTCCATCTCTCTACGTATAACAATAATTGGGTACAATGTTTAACTTTCATTGGAATACCAGCTATCACTCAAATGGTTTTCTTTCTAATATTTAAAAATATTCATATGGGATACATACTTCACTTCAATTACAATTTAATCATTATAATTTTTAACTATATAGCTTCAATTTACCACTAAAAATAAAAGAAAAGGCACCCCTGCTGCAAGGTACCTTTTCTAAGGGGTATAACTCATTAGCTAAGCGGCCGTTGGTCAAGTATACCGCCTAGACTATTACATGAGTTATGTTTTTATTATACATTGATCATATCAAAAATATTATCATTAGTGAAATTAACTTTTATTATTTTTTAATTTTAAAGCTGCCACCATAATAATTATGTTTATCAATTTTCATAACATCTACAAATAATCCTGGCTTATACACTGATGTAATAGGTGTTACAAAGCTCCCATAAATATGCGCAGTACCAGAATCATAATTTGTTTTTTAACTTTGTGAAATAGTTTTAGAGACAAAAATAATAGAAATGGAAAAAGAAAGGATAAAAGCAATTTATATACATCATAATGTAAAATATATATTGCATATATTTTGCTTATAATTTAATATATAGAATATAAGATAAAAAAGTAAATATTACCTTTATAAACGGGGTGCATTTAATGTCAGTAAGCAAAATAAAAATTGCAAGAACAGAAAAGGGGCTAACTCAACAAGAATTAGCTGGGCTTGTAAATGTTACCCGACAAACAATTGGCCTTATTGAACTTAATAAATACAATCCATCTTTAAAGCTTTGTATTGATATAGCTAAATCACGCGATAAAACTTTAGATGAATTATTTTGGGAGGAAAAATAGAATGGAAAAATTTAAAAATTTGTTTTCACTCAGTACACATTCAGATGAAAGAATTCAACAAATCGAAATGAAAATTTGGGCTCAATCTGGAATTGTGGTTTTATTGCTAGCCTTCTTAGATTTAATAATAAGGGGCGTATACTTACAAAGACCGTTTCTAGAATGGGCTACAGCTCTTGGTATCATTATCTGTTATATGGTATTCTTCTTTATTAGATCCATTTTAGCTGGTGTTTACGAACCAGAAATCGATAACAAGGAAAAATTAAAACAAAAATTAAAAGCTAAATTATCTTATACTCTTATTTTATCTTTTTCTGGTGTAGCCTACACTACATATCATAATCAATTACCTCAAGATATTGTTGGATGGATCTTAGTATGTATTAAGTTTATTCTACTTGTTATTATTTTGTTCGGTATTCAATATTTTATTACTATAATAGCATGGAATAAATCCAATAAAATTCAATAATTATAGACAAAAAAGCTTATCTTTTAGCAAATAATGATAAGCTTTTTATTATTTTCTTCCTATCTTTTTCGTTTTAGGGGATATTTTGTTTTGTTAGCTTGATAGCGATGTGGTGTGACCCCTAGATGCTTTGAAAATCCTATCTCTTGTGTTGATAAAGCTGTAGAAATATAAAACAGAATATTCCATCTTATATTTATAAACTTCAAGTTATTTACATATTTAGGTAATAAAGTTATATTTGTGGTGATATACAATAAATGGAGGGAAGGGATCTTATATGTTTAAAAAAGTAGCTTTAGGGATTTCATCGTTAGCAATCACTACATTTGTAGGTTTAGGAATGGCAACAGAGGCATCTGCTGGTCCTGCAGCACCATTATCTTCATTAAACGTTGTACAAGTAGAGTCTGAGCAAGGTGGGATAGAGACTATCAATACTAATAGCTTTAGTACAACAAGAAACCATGGGGGAAGTTACCTATATATTTACACAAAAGAAATTGGATATGGACAAAATCCGATTGCAAAAATGAATGGTTCAGCAGTAAAGAGTATTGGCTCAACTGTAATTGGCGGCAACCCAATTGTTGGTTGGTATTATAAGTGGGATGCATCTGGACATCAACAGGGGACATATGAATATCAAAAAACCTCTATTAATTTCCCATTCAATACAATGCGCACTTCACTTTATATACAATAAATAACCAGGGGTAAATTATAGGAATAACTATTAAGGTACGAGTTCTAATGGGGTAGTTTATTCTTTGAATTGAATACTATTTCTATAATAATACTTTTCTATTGTTTTATGACTATGTTACCCATTTGTAAAAGTTCATAGTCATGATAGCTCTACGGATCTATATAAACATAGTTTTGGAGAATGGAAACCTTTAATTTTAAAAAAATACAGAATAAGAGGAGTTTTAGTATGAAAAAACAAAGTCTAGCTATAGCTACTATTCTATCATTAGGTTTAACTGTATTTGGTGGTACTACCTCTACATTTGCGATGACTGAGCCAAATGATAATGTGACGTTTCAATTTACATCAAAATATATAGGAAATATACCGTCAAAGCCCAAGGACTGTAATAATGTAGACAAATATAAGCTGTGTACAAACAAAGAAGAAGCTGATGCTTGGGGAAAAAAACAATTTAGTAAGTGGAGTAAAGAAGAGAAATCTGCCATAAGAGATTATACAAAAAATGCAAGGCCGTATAATGAATTCTTAAGAACGCATGCGGGTAAATTAGATTCTGATCTTACAATGAAGAAAAAAATTGAATCCTTAGATAAAGCATTAAATAGAAAAGAGGCAAAAATGAATGACAATATAAAAGTGTATCGAGGGGATGATGCATGGATTTTTGGAAAGGAGTATGATAATTCCATAATAAAAAATGGCAAGGTTGATAGGGAGAAATTCAAGGAAATACAAAAAAAATTCCAAGGAAAAACAATAACTGAGTTTGGATATATAAGTACTTCTATACTTATTGATGCCGGATATGCCAAAACAAGACCAGTTATGACAGAATTTAAGGTAGGCTCTGGGATTCATGGTGCTTATATGAATTCAGATGACTTGACTGCGTATCCAGGGCAATACGAATTGTTATTGCCAAGAAATACCGTCTATAAAATTGAAAAAATATATATAGCTATAGATAACAATACCCAAAAAGAACAAATAAAAGTGGAGGCTACAATTAAATAAATCTAATGAAGTTAAATTTTAAAAAATAAAGTGATTCAGAATAACTATATAAATCCGAATACGCAACGCATGTAAATAATCCAAATAAAAACCGTAAGGATTTCTAATCTTTACGGTTTTTATCATCTTAGCCAAGAAGACTCCTTCCTCAAGGAGCGTGAAGGGTTTCAGCCCAGTGAGTAGGCGGGAGATGAATTGGCTTCGAACAAGGGATGGTAGGGATCCATCTTAATTGTTCGACATATATAAAATGTTACTTTGCTATCTATCGAATATATTTTAGATAAGTTTAATTTGATATTCTTGAAGCCAGCTATTTACTTGAAGTAGATAATCAATTAAACCTCTAGCTTCATTACCAGTAATGATTTCATCTGTACCTAGTGCAACTGAACGAACCTTTTCTACGTTAATAAGAGGTAGAATAGGAGAGGTATTATCGTTTAATACATCTAGCATCCATACACTAATTCCTTGTAAATAGGCGTTATCTTTTGTACTTGGATATGCACTTTTTTTACGATAACATACATCTGTGGGAAGAACAGTCTGGAAAGCTCGACGTAAAATTCCCTTTTCAATATTATCGATACTTTTTATTTCAAACGGTACATTCCAGAGATATTCAACCAGTCGATAGTCACAAAATGGAACACGTACTTCAAAACCTGTCATCATGCTAGTACGATCTTTTCTCTCTAACATAAAAGGTAGGAAGCGTGTAATAAACATATAAGACATTTGACGTTGTTTTGCTTGTAAATCATTTTCTCCTTCTAAAAAGGGTATTTCATTTACAGCTTCTTGAAAACGTTGTTTTTGATAGTTGATAGGATTTATTTTTGTTTTTAAGTCTTCTGATAAAATTTCTGTAATATAAGAATAGTTTACATTCCAAGGGAAAATATCCGCTTTTAAAAACTCTTCTTGATGGAACCAAGGATATCCAGAAAAAACTTCATCTGCTGATTCTCCTGAAAGGGCTACTGTAGCATCTTTTTTCATTTCTTTAAAGAGAAGATACAAAGATGTTTCAAGTTCCCCAACACCTGGTAAGTCACGAGCCCTCATTGGAATTAATAAATTTTCAATGAGCTTTTCAGATCCTAATTCAAAAGAATGATGTTGTGTTCCAACATGTTCAGATACACGTTGTACCCAAGGTTCATCCCGATCACGGCGAAGAAAATCTTCTTCGAAATCTCGTTCTTCATTTGTAAAAGTTAGAGAATAAGTATGAAGTGTCTTTCCAATTTGTTTGAATTCATTTCCTGCTAATCCAGTTAAACCACTGGAATCTAAACCTCCTGATAACATTGTAACCACGGGTCTATCGGCAACTAATTGTCGTTTCACTGTATCCTCTAAAATAGATTGAATTGTATTAACTGTAGTATTTATATCATCTGTATGTGGTTTACTTTCTAGCTTCCAGTATTGCTTACTTTCAGTTTTATTAGAAGTAAACAGAATGTAGTGTCCCCCGCGCACTTCATGTAAATCTTTAAATACTGCATGACCAGGTGTTCGCATTGGACCAAGGCAGAAGATTTCGGAAAGTCCTTCTGAATCCACCTCTGCTTGTATATTTGGATGAGAAAGTAATACTTTTATTTCAGATCCGAAGATAACTGAATTATCACGTTGTGCAAAAAAGAGTGGTTTCACCCCTAAATGATCGCGGGCTAACATGAGTCGTTGCAATTTCTCGTCCCAAATACCAAAGGCGAAAATTCCGTTAAGGTGTTTTACACAATCTTCTTTCCATTCTAGATATGCATGTAATAATACCTCGGTATCTGATTTTGTTTGAAATACATGGCCCAAATGCTCTAGTTCAATACATAGCTCTTGGTAGTTATAAATTTCTCCATTAAATGTTAGTGAAACAGTTGTCTCTCCATCCTTATACAACATGGGTTGTAGACCACCTTCAGGATCAATTACAATAAGACGACGATGACCAAAAGCTGCATGTTTAGAGAACCAAAATCCTTCTGCATCTGGTCCACGATGTATAATAGAATTTGTCATGTTTTTTAAAGTTTCTTTTTGTTTAGAAAGGTCCATTGACCAATCAATCCATCCCGCTATTCCGCACATATATATTACCTACTTTCCATTTGATTAGTAAACATCATAGTATTTCTATAAATTTCTTGTTTAGTAATAAGTTATTAATCATATTAATAATGCTTATTTAAATGATGCATATCTTGATAACAGCACCCTTTGAAACAAAAGTACCTATTGATGCTAGTAAACTAAAAACAGAAGCAATATTAATAATTACACCGTGAATATTTAATTCATGCATTTTTTTAGCGGTGCAAATAATACCATGGGTTCCGTCGTGTTGATTGATATTAATGATACGACGGTAATCATTCAAGTCATGGTCTAAAACAGGAGTGGGATAGCCAATACCGGCATTGTTAAACATAATATAAATTCTTTCAAAAGCTTGAACAGTTTTTTCTATTAATCATTCAGCTTCTTCAAACTTTGAAACATTTGTTTTACAACAATCGCTTCTTCACCATGTTCCTGGATGGCTATAGCGGTTGAATTACCTAGCTCCACATAAAATCAGCTATTACAACTTAATTTTCTTTTTGAGTAAACTTTTATGAGGTCTCTTTACCAATTCCTCGGGTTCTACTTCTGATAAAAGCGACTCTTCTCGGGTTTAGTGTTATCCATCTCCTTTATTTTTATATAATGAATGTTAAATGTTTTTATACAAAATTGTTGTTAATTGAAAGATTAATAACAACTATCTGTATTGTAACTCTATTTATAATTCATTAAAATTTAGATATATTTACTAATAATTAAGTAAATCTTAATAAAGGGAGTATTAAGATGAATTTTGAACAAATGGAGTATATCGTAGCGGTAGCGAATACTGGATCATTTACCAAGGCTGCACTCCAGTCTCACGTTACTTTATCAGCAATTAGTCAATCTATTTCCTTGTTAGAAAATGAACTGGGAGTAAAACTCTTCGCACGTTCACGAGGGTTGGGGGCAGTTCCGACTTCCGAGGGGAAATCGATTATAAAAAAAGCTAGTGATATTCTACTGCAAGTAAAAGAATTGAAAGAAGAAGCGCAAATCTACAATCATACTTTAAACGGGGAGTTAAGAATTGCGACAATCCCTGGACCTATGCATGTACTAATAAATATAATTTCGACATTCAAAAAGGAGCATCCTTATGTAAATATAAAGGTTTATGAAAAAGATCATAAAAAAATACTAGAAGACCTTCAAAAAGGCGAGATTGATATTGGATTTATTGCATCATCAGAGAAGTTTAGAGAGAGGCACAATAATTTTACATTTAAAAAAATAATAGACGTTAAAATAGTTGTGGGAGTTAATAAAAATTCTCCACTCGCATTAGAGAAAATCCTTGTACCAGAACAGTTAGTAAATCAGGCTTTGGTTTTATATGATGATGAATACATTCGAGGTAGCATTAATAAGTTATTTTCTAAGTATGGGAATGTGGATATATTATTCATCTCTAATAATACGCAAGCAATAGAAAATGCAGTGAAGCAAGAACTAGCTATTACAATTGGATTGGATTATTCATTCAAACATAATCTATTAAATAATCAAAAAGAAATGGTTTCTATTGTATTAGATGTACCTAACCTTGAGCCTCTTTCTTATGGATGGGTCCTTAGTAACGACAAGCAACCTTCAAACATACTAGTGAGGTTCATTAATAAGCTTCAGTTTGAGTAGAAGATTAGTTTAAATTGCTTAGTAGACGGTATAAATGAATTTTATTAAAAATTAAGCTATTATCTGAGGTTCCTTCACATCGCCATCAAGATCGAGAAGCCAATATTAAAGTGGAGCCAGTGGAATACAAAGGCGTTTCATATTCATTTTTGTAAATTTTTGTAACTGATTACGAATATTACATTCAACCATTGTGAGTTATATTGCTAACACAATTAATAATCTAAAAATAAAAGGATCGGATATTGAAATTAAAAAAATCCAATATCCTTTAACTTTTAATTATGCAAGTAAAAGGCTAGAGATTAACTATTGAAATAGATAGTCTCTAGTCTTTTTTTTATTAGTGGGGAGAAAAGGGGATTATAAGGAGTGCTTAATATTCAATCATTTGTTAAATTGTTATTTAAAATATATAATTAAATCTCATGAAAAAATTGTGATATAAAGCACATAATATTTTTTTGAAATTCATTAATTTTAATATGAGGTGGATAGAATGGGAAAATCTCGCGAACAAACAATTGAAAATATTTTAGAAGCAGCTAAGATAAAATTTGGAGAGAGTGGATATGATGGTACAAGTATCCAAGAAATTGCAAAAGAAGCAAAGGTGAATGTTGCTATGGTTTCGTATTACTTTAACGGAAAAGAGAACCTTTACTTAGAGGTATTTAAAAAATATGGTTTTGCAAAAAAACTACCAAATTTTCTTGAAGAAACGAAACATAATCCTAAAATTGCTCTAAGACAATATTTAAATTTTTTTGTTACACATATAAAACAACATCCTGAAATTGGAACGCTTGCATATGAGGCCATTATCAAAGAAAGTTCACATTTGGAAAAAATAAAACCATATATTATTGGGAATTTTGGACAATTAAAAGAAATCTTATTGGAAGGGAAAGAACAAGGGGTTTTTCATTTCTTTTCGACAAACCATGCGATTTATTGGATTACCTCCATTGTCTTATTTCCGAAATTTAAAAAGTTTATTGATTCGATGAATCAAAGTGATTCCGACGATATGCAAACAGAGTGGATAACAGATGATCTTGTAAACAGAATTATTTCTTCATTAATACATAATCCTACACTATAAAATATCCCTTATTTAAAAATGAATCTACAACTGATTCAATTTCCCGATTCATGAAATTACTAAAAAGTATTTGCTGTTATACCCACTGGTATTTCACATCCTTAAATAATTGTAAGTGCCATTATTTAGAATGTATCGGTATAAAAGTACATAATTCTTTTTTTAGATGATAAAAAATTTAAAACTGCTAGTACCCTATGTATGTGTTGAATAGGATTAGTTACGTTATTATTTGTAAGTTTATAAATTACATAGGTAGAATTTTTAAACATTTTACATTTCTAAATAAAGTTAAAAATCAACACTCACCCACACCTACAGAGGTCTTGGTGAGTGTTGATTTTTTAATTTTTTTTGAGTAAGTGACTAAGACTTCTATGTCATAGGTTGACTCTTAATGCAGTATTTATATTGTAAAATTGTGTATACAAACATGTGGTATTATCTCGCTATATAGATATGTAATTAGGCATACTTATATTTGATGAATTATAACTATTATCTTCAAATATCTAACGAGATCTTACTAGAGAAATTAGTTTCGTATAACGAATATGTAAATCCCAAACAAAAAAATTTAATTAATTCATATGAAAGGATGGGAAGAAGAAAGTAATTCAATAATGTCACTCTCTAAATTACATTATTTATAAATATATGTAATATAATATGAAATATTACATATTTAAATAATTGATGTATGCGAAATGTTATATTATGTGATGGAATATATAATTGGAGGAAACATCATGAACAAGAATTTAAAATTTACTCAAATGATGATTGGGATTAGTACGGTAGCATTATCATTTGGAAGTATTCAAACACAGGTATCAGCAGAAGAAAAAGTACCCTATAATATCTTACAGATGAAACCAATTGGGACAGAAACTTCAAAAGATGAAATCGTACATGCTACAAAAACTGACGAAACATTGACTTTTGAAGAGCGTTTAAAAGTAGGCGATTTTTCACAACGTCCTAATCTGGTTATGAAACGTGATGAAATTCAATTAAAGCAAAGCTACTCTCTGGCAGAACTGAATAAAATGCCTGATAACGAACTCATTGATACACTCTCAAAAATTTCTTGGAATCAAATTACTGATTTATTTCAATTTAATCAAGATACGAAAGCATTTTATCAGAATAGAGAACGCATGAACGTTATCATTAATCAATTAGGACAACGAGGAAAATCGTTTACGAAAGAGGACTCAAAGGGCATTGAAACATTTGTTGAAGTATTACGTTCTGCTTTTTATGTGGGATATTATAATAATGAATTAAGTTACTTAAAAGAGAGAAGCTTCCATGACAAATGTTTACCAGCATTAAAAGCGATTGCAAAAAATCCCAACTTTGCATTAGGTACAGCCGAGCAAGATAGGGTAATAGCTGCTTATGGAAAATTAATTAGTAATGCTTCTAGTGATACTGAAACAGTGCAGTATGCGGTAAATATTTTAAAACAATATAATGATAACCTTTCTACGTATGTAAGTAATTATGCAAAGGGACAAGCTGTATATGAAATTGTAAAAGGAATTGATTATGATATACAGTCTTATTTACAGGATACGAATAAGAAACCTAATGAAACAATGTGGTATGGAAAGATTGATAACTTTATAAATGAGGTTAGTAGAATTGCTCTCGTGGGGAATATAACAAATGAAAATAGTTGGTTAATTAATAATGGCATTTATTATGCAGGACGTTTAGGGAAATTTCATAGTAACCCAAACAAAGGATTGGAAGTTATTACACAAGCGATGAGCTTGTATCCTCGTTTAAGTGGAGCATATTTTGTAGCCGTAGAACAAATGAAAACAAACTATGGTGGAAAAGATTATAGTGGAAATGCAGTAGATTTACAGAAAATACGTGAAGAAGGGAAACAACAATACTTACCTAAAACATATACATTTGATGACGGATCTATTGTCTTTAAGACGGGAGATAAAGTAACAGAAGAAAAAATTAAGAGATTATATTGGGCAGCCAAGGAAGTAAAAGCACAATATCACCGTGTAATTGGAAATGATAAAGCACTAGAACCGGGTAATGCTGATGATGTACTAACAATAGTAATTTATAATAATCCAGAGGAATATCAATTAAATAGACAATTATATGGATATGAAACAAACAACGGTGGAATTTATATTGAAGAGAAGGGGACTTTCTTTACATATGAGCGTACGCCTAAGCAGAGTATCTATAGTTTAGAAGAGTTATTCCGTCATGAATTCACTCATTATTTACAAGGAAGGTATGAGGTTCCTGGTTTATTTGGAAGTGGAGAAATGTATCAAAATGAACGATTAACTTGGTTCCAAGAAGGGAATGCAGAATTTTTTGCAGGATCTACACGTACAAGTAATGTTGTTCCGCGTAAAAGTATGATAAGTGGCTTATCATCTGATCCAGCAAGCCGTTATACAGCAAAGCAAACTTTGTTCTCAAAATATGGATCATGGGACTTTTATAAGTATTCCTTTGCACTACAGTCATATTTGTATAATCATCAATTTGAAACATTTGATAAGCTTCAAGATTTAATCCGTGCAAACGATGTGAAAAATTATGACTCATATCGTGAATCATTGAGCAACAATACACAATTGAATGCAGAATATCAAGCGTATATGCAGCAGTTAATTGATAATCAAGATAAATATAATGTACCAGAAGTAACAAATGATTATTTAATACAACACGCACCCAAGCCATTAGCTGAAGTGAAGAAAGAAATTGTGGATGTAGCAAATATAAAAGATGCAAAAATTACAAAACATGAGTCGCAATTCTTTAATACATTTACCGTGGAAGGCAAGTACTCAGGTGGTACATCAAAAGGTGAGTCTGAAGATTGGAAAACGATGAGTAAACAAGTAAATCAAACTTTGGAGCAGTTATCGCAAAAAGGGTGGAGTGGTTATAAAACAGTTACAGCCTATTTTGTAAACTATCGTGTGAATGCAGCTAACCAGTTTGAATATGATATTGTTTTTCATGGTGTTGCAACAGAGGAAAAGGAAAAAACAAATACTATAGTAAATATGAATGGACCATACAGCGGGATAGTAAATGAAGAGATTCAATTTCATAGTGATGGTACAAAAAGTGAAAATGGAAAAGTTATTTCTTATCTATGGAACTTTGGAGATGGTACAACAAGTACAGAAGCAAATCCTACCCATGTATATGGAGAAAAAGGAACATACACTGTGGAACTAACAGTAAAAGATAGTAGAGGAAAAGAAAGCAAAGAACAAACAAAAGTTACTGTAAAACAAGATCCGCAAACAGGTGAATCCCATGAAGAAGAGAAGGTACTCTCATTTAATACGCTTGTAAAAGGAAATCTGGTTACTCCTGATCAAACAGATGTTTATACGTTTAATGTTACAGATCCAAAAGAAGTAGATATTTCTGTGGTAAATGAACAAAATATTGGGATGACATGGGTACTTTATCATGAATTAGACATGCAAAATTACGTAGCTTGTGGTGAAGATGAAGGAAATACTATAAAGGGAAAATTCGTAGCGAAACCAGGGAAATATTATCTGAATGTGTATAAATTTGATGATAAAAATGGTGAATATTCACTATTAGTAAAATAAATTTATTTCCAATATGTATATAATCATTGTTTTTTTAGAAGGAGTCTGTCACGATAGACTCCTTCTGTTTTTTTATCATTTTAGCCAAGAAGACTCCTTCCACAAGGAACTCGAAGTGAGTAGGTGGGAGATGAATTGGCTTCGAACAAGGGATGGCAGAAAGCCATCTTAATTGTTCGACATACATAAAGTGTTACTTCACTATCCACCGAATATACGTTTGGTATATAATAGTCATATACTGAAATGGAGGTGAATCAAATAATAATTAATAAAGCCTATAAGTTTCGTATCTATCCAAATCAAGCACAAACAATTCTAATTAACAAAACAATAGGTTGTTCTCGCTTTGTATTCAATCATTTCCTATCCTATCCCTATGGGATTACGCATACAAAGAGACTGGAAAAGGTTTAACATATGGTACATGCTCTGCCAAACAAACTCTTCCTGCCATGAAGAAAGAGTTTGTTTGGCTCAAAGAAGTCGATAGTATTGCGATTCAGTCGTCTGTTCGCAACCTTGCGGATGCATATACACGATTTTTCAAAAAACAAAATAGTGCCCCGCGTTTCAAATCCAAGAAGAATAACGTACAATCTTATACCACAAAACAAACAAATGAAAATATTGCTGTTGTAGGGAACAAAATAAAGTTGCCGAAACTAGGCCTTGTTCGATTTGCCAAAAGTCGTGAAGTAGAGGGACGTATTGTAAATGCGACTGTTAGACGAAACCCTTCTGGCAGATATTTTGTTTCACTATTAGTTGAAACAGAAGTACAAGAACTTTCGAAAACACATTCTTACATTGGAATAGATGTAGGACTAAAAGATTTCACTATTTTGTCAGATGGAAACCCCTATAAAAATCCGAAGTTTTTCCGATCATTGGAAGATAAGTTGGCGAAAGCACAGCGTGTTCTTTCTAGAAGAATGAAAGGATCTTCTCGCTGGAATAAACAACGAGTTAAGGTAGCTAGAATTCATGAATATATATCAAATGCTAGAAAAGATTACTTGGATAAAATCTCAACTGACATCATCAAAAACCACGATGTGATCGGTATAGAGGATTTGCAAGTATTGAATATGTTAAAGAATCATAAGTTAGCAAAAGCAATTAGTGAGGTATCATGGTCACAATTTCGAACTATGTTGGAATATAAAGCAAAATGGTATGGCAAACAAGTCATTGTCGTATCAAAAACATTTCCTTCCAGCCAATTATGTTCTTGTTGTGGATATCAAAATATAGACGTTAAAAATTTAAACCTACGTGAATGGGACTGTCCTTCTTGTTGTACACACCATGATAGGGATATTAACGCAAGTATCAATATAAAGAATGAAGCGATAAGGCTTCTAACCGCAAGGACTGCGGGGTTAGCCTAATCAACTAGAGTTCGATAGAACTCTTTACTTAGGAATCCCTCACTTCTAAACGAAGTGAAAGTGGGGATAGTTCAATCATACGGTCTTGGAATCTATGAAACTAAGCTTCCAAGCAGTGTCCCAATATGGGAACATACAGGTGACATTCCAGGATTCATTACTTTTACTGAAGGTACACTTGGCGGTAAACATACGTTGGCTGTCAGTTTAAACAGTATGTGTAGTGCTAACAGTCCAAATCCTTTTAAAAATATTTTCATTGCTGAATCTAGCAGGTAGACAAAGAAAAGAGCGTGTTTTGAAAAAAATAACCAAAACACGCTCTTAATATTTTCAGTTGATTATTTTTTATAAAAAGTTTAATCATTTCTACTTATATTGCTCAACTATTTGACCCATTTCTTTAAGTTTAAAAGTCCTTGTGGAAAATTTAAGTGCTTATAGGGAATACTCAGCTAACTGTTCACCCCAAGATGATAATTCGGTTTCAATAAATCCTGCTTTTTTATATGCAAATTTTGCAGTAAGGTTTTCAGGATTATATCCAATCATGATTAACGGAATATTGGTGTAATTATTTCGTCTTATCTCATCAATAATTAGATATATAGCTTGTTTGCCTATACCTTTCCCTTGAAATTCTTCATCAATCATAAGTCTGTAAATCCAATAATTATCATCATCAGAATCTATCCCAAACATAGTAAATCCTATCATTTTTTCATCAAGATAAATACCTTTTGCATAGAAGTTATCTAGAAATTGAACTTCTGCGATAGAATAAAGGTTGGATGCAATAAATGTTTGTTGTTCCTCTTTAACAGACAGTCTAATTGCTTCTTCCCAATTACTTTTGTCAATAGGATTTAAATAAATTTTCTTCAATCTGATACTCTCCTTCTAATATTGAAGAGGAACCACGCAGTTTATGGGTTAGTGAAACGTTATCCTCTTGTTTTTTTGCCCAATCAAATAGAAGTATTTTCTCATCGACAACACCCCTTTAAAGGTATACTTAAAAACATGTTATTATATTCAATATAATTATAATTTTTCCTCTATATTTTATTGAGGATTTGATTATTCATACTAATCTCACTGTTAACTTAATAAGTGTTATTCAAGTGAACCACCCGCCACTTAGTAGCTATTACGAGCTTACTTGATTAGTCGTTACTTTTGATAGCTAACAGTCATACAAATCATAAAGTAAGAATTGATGATTTTCCTGTTCGAGGAGATGGGAAAGAGGTATGGGATACAATTGACTTTGAAAATTGGTTAGGGGAAAGTAGAAATAATGGAACATCTTTCACTCTTTTTTAAATCACCAGTTGGAACAGATGTTGGATTTGAATAAAGTTTGATTTAAAGTATGCTGCAAACTTTGATTTTATAATAGAAGAAACCCACCCATTTTGAAAAATAGATTCATTCTTGTGAATTAGTGTACAAATTTTAAAAAAGTTTTCATAAAACTTGCCACAACAATGTTTACTTTAAAATTCCTCCTCTAAAACGGTTAACATTTTATAAACATTACGAGTTCTTTCAAAATAATAAAGCATTGTTTTAACTCTTTGATTATCTAATTGAAATATTTAAAATTATATGAATATTTTTGACTTTGTATGTAATTTATTGTAAAATTGCATACATAAAAAAGTATTATAGGATAAATATGGAATAGGTATGCCTTCTAGCTTTTAATAGGCTGTAGCATATCCTTTTTGTTATTTAAAGAGGGAGAGAGAAAAAGTATGAAGGATTTAAAAAGACATACAGTAAAGGTTTTGGTAGCATCTGGATTAGCATTTTCTATGTCAGCTTGTAGTGGTCAAAACGAACCTGTATCAAAAGAGCAACAGCAAACACCAATTAAAAAAAGTGTCAAAAAGAATGAATCTGTAAATTTGCCAGTCAATATTTTTAAAGATAGTGATTATAAAATTGAAATGCAAGAAGTTGGATTTACTCGCAACATTACAAGTGTTGAAATGAAAGATTTTGATCAAACAACAGAACTTGATTTTTGGGATCGGTATACCACTTATACAAAAAGAGAAAATATTAAACTCAAAAATGATTATAAATTACTAATCATTAATATGGCACATGAGACAAACAAGAAAGCTAGAAGTCACCCTTTAGAAGCCTTTATGTTCAATAAAGGTTCAGGACTTGTATTAGGTGATGAAGAATTAGCTAGTGAGAATGAATTTTTAAAATATCAGCAAGAACATATTTCGTTCCGTTACGGAGTTCATGCTAGTCTTGAAGAAAAAGGAAACATATTATTAGCAATTCCGAAAGAATACGCAAAAGATAAAAACCTACAACTAAAAATTGTTCAAAAATTAGATAATCAAAACAAACTTGTTTATGTTGATTTGAACTAAACGAGGTGGACTGATGATAGATAGTATCATTGGTAGTATCAAAGGATTCCTTTTTGATATGTTCAAAAGTGGTGTAAAAAACTTTCTTGAAATGATTGCTGAATTTTTCTGAAAAATCCTTGATACTGTTGGTATGGAATAACGTTTGATCAAAAATGTTTTGCAAATCCTTATTTCGTAAGAACTCGAAAGAAACCATTTTGAATGGACTCTTTGTTTTATAAAAAGTCCGAATCAAGCTCATTTAGAAGTCTTTGATTAAAAGGATAAAGCATCGCATCTTTTTTAGAAACGTCGCAACTTTGTTCAAAACATCGCGTCTTTCTTATAAACATCTTGACTCTATTTCAAATTCATAACAGATGAGAACGCCCTAGATTAACATTATTATATATTATTGGAATATGCGAAGAATTTTGAAAGCGATGTGTAGTATTCTCGATAACTTTAGAGTTGAAAAAATATGAATGTAGTATTCGGGCTAGATATCAGTATTAATATCCGAAATAGAGAATTAATTAGAAAGATTTTGTTAGAAAGTGATTTCAATGCAATTTATTTAATATAAAATGACCCCCGCTAATAGTTGTGGGGGTCATTTTAAATTCTAGTGTTTTAAAGTTCATACTAGAAACCTCTAAATTTATGCTATAAATGGTTTAGTATAAAACCATCTATACTAATAAATAGGATTTTTAAAAATTATTCAATTTTATTTCTGTTTTTTTACATTTATCTCTTTTGTCATACTCAATGTAAGCTATATGACCATCGGGACGAATTAAAATGACATCTATATTTTTTAACTGAGAATCCTGTATTTCTCCTACAACCACCTTTGTGTGCGAATCAATGTTCATTTTATCTATTTCTTCTTTATAAGACGGATGTATTAATAAAATATATTTACCATCTTGCATCAATTCAAAGAGTTTATAAGTTTTCTTATTTTGAGAAGAAATAGTCAAATTTGTACATCTTTTCCCTGTCAATGGGTGCCGTTCTTTAGTATACATAGAAGTATATATAACTCCCAAGCCACTTACTCTTTCAGCTAAATCTTGATTCACCTCTGGGTATGTGAGTAAATGCGAGAATAACTCTCTTAATTCTATACCTGCATTTGAAAAGTTTATCATTAATTGTTCTTGTGCTTGTACTTCCTTGAAAAATTGTCTTCCCACAGCATGTCGTTCAATATGATAACTTTCTAATAGGCTTTCATATTTTTTTTGTTTTATAGCGAGTCCCAATTTCCATCCTAAATTAAAAGCGTCTTGTAAGCCTACATTCAAACCTTGTCCTCCTGCAGGGAAATGAATATGTGCTGCATCACCTGCCAAGAATACACGCTTATGTTGATAAGTATTTGCTAGTTTGGTTGCATTCCCAAAACGAGAAAGCCATATTGAGCCTTTAATTTGAATATGTTCACCTGTAATACTATAGATACTATCTATAAGTTCTTTTTCTGTTACAGCAACATGAACAGGTATTGTCTGATTCTTAGGATCTACAATTGCAAAGCGAAATACATTAGGTGCAATAGGTACCATTATTAGTATCCCATTTATATTAGATGTAGAAAAAAATGGGTTATTTGGTACATGTTCTAAAATGACATCGCCTAATATAGCGGTAGTTGTTGTATCTGTTCCATTAAAAGGTATATGTGATAACTCACGAACTACACTTCTTGCGCCATCACCGCCTACTACATATGGAACTTCTATTTTATATATTGTTTCTCCTTGTTCTATTTCTAGTTGTACGAATGTTTCATACTGTTTTAAATCTTTTAAAGTATGACCACGTTTAATGTCTACACCTAATTCTAACGCACGCTCTTCTAATATTTCTTCTGTAATAGATTGGGGAATAAAAAGCGTATATGGAAAATCAGTATCTAAATTTTTAAAGTTTAATCTGGTATCTAGGGCAGCAAAATGGCTTGTATCTGATTTCTTCCCTCTAGATAAAAATCGATTTTCAATACCTCTCATAGCCATTAATTCTAAGGAGCGGGGGTGAAGTGTGAGTGCTCTAGAATTTTGTATCCGATTTAATCTTCTTTCTAAAACGACAACTTTTACACCTTGAATAGCTAATTCACATGCTGTCATAAGTCCAACCGGACCACTGCCAACTACCGCTACATCATAATAATTTTCCATGTCATTACCTCCATTTTCTACTTAATTAAGAGCTAATACAAGAATTTGCACAATGGATTTGTAAACGATATCGATTGCGCAAATATAATTATACTCCATTTTAGTTTCCTCGGAAACTAAAATGGAGTATCTTGAGATATTTCCTATATCAAACATTGGATATGAAGGTTAATTGGACTCAATATGAGAAAGATAATAAGGTAATCTATTTCTAATTATTTAAAAGAAAGGGGATGTGATTAAGATGAATAATACATATAATGAAAAGGCACATAAATTGATTAAACAATTATTTAAAAAGTTTTCACCCAAATCACCTGGCTTTGCATATATTGCTAGTTTTGATAGCGGAGTAACGTATAAAGGTGCAGTTGGCTTAGCTTCTATAGAGGAAAATCTGCCGATAACCACAAAGAGCGTTTTTAATATCGCCTCAGTTTCTAAACAATTTACAGCGTTTTCTATATTGCTCTTAGAACAAGAGGGAAGGTTGAGTTTAGATGATTCAATTGTAAAGTTTGTCCCTTTTATAGGAACATATGCTGAATCTGTAACATTGAGACATCTAATTCATCATACTGGTGGGCTAGTTGATTATATGGCATTGGCTGAAGCAGCAAATATTAAATTTACTGATACATTAACTGTGGAAGAATCACTAAAACACCTTAATGGTCATCAAATTGCAAGGTTCCCTGTTGGCACAAAATTTGAGTATAGCAATACAGGATATTTTTTATTGTCACTAGTAGTAGAGAGGGTAAGTGGTAAGTCCCTACGTCAGTTTGCAAAGGAACGTATTTTTGATCCTTTACACATGAAAGACACAACGATTGTGGATTGCTATCCAACTACTATTTCAATTGCTAGTGGATATTCGAGGAATGAGCAAGGAACATATAAAATCTATGAAAGCCCTTGGGAACATTCAGGTGATGGAGCAGTTCATACAAATGTTGAAGATCTTGTAAGATGGGGAGAAAATTTAACTACAGGCACCGTTGGTGGAAAAGAACTTGTTACAAGAATGAGCGAAATAGGTCCGAAATTTTCTCCAGCTGGAGAGACGATTATTGATAATGAAGAGTATGCTTTTGGGCTAAGGCTTGCAGAAGGTTTTAACTGTCGATATTTGGAGCATTCAGGAAGCTGGGCAGGTTACCGTTCTCAATTTATGCGGTTTCCAGAAGAATATTTGTCTGTTGTAGTACTAAGTAACTATGATGGATTTGACTCTAAAAAATATGCTAATGAAATAGCAGAAATTGTTTTAGAAAAGTAAAAAATAGGGCGTAGAAGACAGTATCTAGATTTGGTTAACCTCACGTTGTTTTAGGTGTAATTGCTTATGAGAACGGAAGGCAAGCATAAGTTTATGCCTGCCTTTTTTCGTATTAAAAGGAACATAAATATTAATATTTATACAGTTAAAAATAAATTAGAAATTCTTTAAATATAGATTAATTAATGAGGTCGAACTTTAAAAAATTTTAAATAAAAATATAAAAATTATATATTAAGATTATCAAACTTAATTTTATTGAAAATTGAAACATTAATTAATATTCCCATTGCTATTAAATTGACCATTAAAGAACTTCCACCAAAACTTACAAATGGAAATGGAGTACCTGTAAGAGGAAATAGTCCTGTAATACCACCTAAATTTACAACAGATTGCATACCAATCATACATCCTATACCAATTGCTATAAAACTGCCGAATGGATCTACACATAATTGTGCAATTTTTAATGAGCGAAGTACTATAGTCAAAACTCCAACCAATAGAATAAATATACCGATAAATCCCAATTCTTCAGAAACTATTGCCATTATAAAATCAGTATGTGGTTCCGGAAGATAACCTGTTTTTTGTATGCTATTTCCAAATCCACGACCAGTGATTCCTCCAGAGCCAATGGAAATAAAAGAATTTACAAGCTGGTATCCATTTCCTTGCGCATCAAGAAAGGGATTGAAAATTGTAGTAATACGTGTCTTTTGAACTTCTGACAAACTATATTGAATCAAGAAATATAAAATAGGTAACCACAAAATAGAACTGATGATAGTTCTTTTGATTAGTAGATTTATATTTATTCCTGAGCAAAGAAATATGCTAAAACCTATACCTAATATTAAAAGTGCAGATCCTAAATTTGGTTGTTTAAAGATAAGAAAAAAAATTGTAGCTAAAAAAAATAAAAGTTTTCCGATACCACTCCAGTTATTTTTAGCTTCTTCTTGTCGTAATGCAAAAAAACGGGCTGTTACAAGTATTGTTCCTAATTTAAGAAATTCAGCTGGCTGTATTCCAAAGATCCATGATTGAGCATTATTTACCACTTTTCCTTTCCATAAAACCATAATTAATAAAAAAATCCCCCCAACCATAATACAGATTGAGACTATTCTTTTTTTCCATATTTCATATGGGAGTAAAGCACAAACTATTAACCCTATTGTTCCTAATAGTAGCTTTGTTAATTGAGAATCAACAAAATGTCTACTGTTATAACCGTAATGTTGGACAGCGACAATGGAGCTTGCACTATACATCATGATAATACCTAAAGTACATGTTATGAATAGAGGAAGGAGCAATAGATAATCGAGTTTTAATATTTTTTTCATTTTAATATCCTCCTGATTTAAAACAAAACATAATATTACATTTGCTTATGAATAGAATCTTGTTCTCGTCAATTACTAAATATGACTTTTGTTTAGGAAGATTCTATCGCTTACTCCCTGTTTTTTTACGCAAAAATCCCCCTAGTATGTAACTAGAGGGATTCAAAATGGCATGACTAAATAAGGCTTTTTTCCCCCTAGTAGAGCTTTGGCACTATACAACGTAAAGTAATGAAAATTCATTACTTAGCTATCTTAAGAAGGGCCTTAATCCGACAATTCCTGTTCTACCCATTGGCGTCTTTCGACATTTTTGGGCAATAGCCTGTGTTTGCATAGGAGCCTCACCTAACAGGTTAAGCAATATAAATTTTATGTGTTTGTTTCGTGTAGCAAGCATAAATATATTTTTTTTGCTTGTCAAGCAACCGTATTACTAGTATTTGTTTTATTGCTTTATAGTCCTTTGAGAAATGATATGAAAAAATGTATGTAATCATTCCGTATAAGTACATATTTTTGACTTGTAGTGTATTGTTTGATTAAGTAGTTTAACCATATAAATTTGATATACAGTAAATAAAATTTTAATCATAAAAGAAGATTTTTTTGACTGTTCTTTTGATATACAGAATGACTAATTATTCATCTTTTGTTATAAAGTTGGAATTTGATTAAAAACAATAAGTTTCATAAGTTTTATAACGTTTCTTCGAATTAAATCTATTTGAATTTTATGTTTTTTAAGGGGGATTTTAAATTTATAATAAAATATAATTTCATTTTCTATAAAAGATTTTTTTATGAATGGAATTGAAAGTCAGTTGACAAATATTAAATTCTGGTTTAAATTTTGAAGTAATTCAATAAACTTTGTTAGGTGAGGCTCCTGTATAGAGAAACGCTGCTGCCCAAAAATGTCGAGAGACGCCAATGGGTCAACAGGAACGGTCGGATTAAGGCCCTTCTTAATGTAGCTGGTTATAAAAACCTATGCTATACAGTGCTAAAACTCAACGAGGGAGTGGTATACGATTTGATAGAAAGGCACCTCTGTGATTTTGGCAGGGCGGTCTTAATAATCATTTATTTGTATTGTGAAAAAACCTTTACTCCTTTTTGAGTAAAGGTTTTTCTGTTTAATTTTATTTATTTTTATCTGGTCTATATTCAAAAAGGAGGTAATTCTAACTAATGAATTGATTGCAATGTAACTATTATTGCTCTAATAAAAAATTTAAGACAGATAAAATAAAACAAAACCACTCATGAAACTCTAGAGTCTCCCTTAGCAATATGAGGAGGAGTTAACATGCAGAAATTATTAAAGGAATTACTTATGACAAAAAATAAGTTGGATGCAGAGAAAGTTTTACGTCATCCATCGTATGATATTGCGCAAGAAGTAAAACAGTTTTCAATTGAAAATCAAGTCATATTACTAAATACAATACCTGTATTAAAAAGCTCTAAAATTCTTCAATATATGAGTGCAGAAGAAAAATATAATATCTTAATTCACTTATCTGAAAATAAAGCTAAAAAGTTACTAAATTTACAACCGATTGATAAATTAGTAGATTTACTGCTAGCGGTTCAGCCGGAAAAACAGGCTAAATTAATGGCGTATCTAGATAAAATTACAAAACATAACGTGAAAAAATTGATGACTTTCAAACCTGAAACGGCGGGAAGTCTTGTTACAAGTGATTTTGTTGCAGTTAGAGGAAATTGGTCAGTAAAAATGACATTGAAGTACATTAGGGAACATTCTAAAAATGTAGAATCAATATCTTATAGTTATGTTCTTGATAATCACGGTTATCTTAAGGGAATCGTTTCCATACATGAGTTATTACTAGCAACAGATGAAGAAATATTATCTACTATCATGATTCAAGAGGTAATTTCAGTACACGCTGAAGTTGACCAGCAAGAAGTTGTAAAAAAGCTACTGAATTACAATTTAGCAGCAATACCTGTCACAACAGCAAATAATAAAATGATTGGTATTATAACTTTTGATGACGTAATGAATGTTATGGAAGCAGAAGCTACAGAAGATATTCAAAAGTTAGGCGGAAGTGAACCATTGAATCAATCTTACTTTGAGGCTAGCATTTGGAGCATTTTCTTAAAACGTCTACCATGGTTATTACTTCTTTTTGTTGCTGAGGCATATACAGGTACTGTATTAAAGTATTTTGAAGACGAAATTGAAACTGTAGTTGCCCTTGCTTTCTTTGTTCCATTATTAGTAGGTACTGGAGGGAATACAGGAACACAGGTTGTAGCAACAATTACTCGTGCAATTGGTATTGGAGAGGTGAAATTTAAGGACATTTTCCGTGTAATGAAAAAGGAATTTGCAATTGGTATGCTTCTTGGACTTGCACTTGGGATAGCTGGGCTCACTCGCGCTTATATGTTAGGAGTTGGAACAGAAGTTGCACAAGTTGTAGCAATCACTTTATTATTTATTGTTATTTGGGCCTCTCTTGTTGCAGCTGTTTTACCTTTGATTCTAAGAAAATTAAAACTAGATCCTGCAGTTGTTTCAGGTCCATTTATTACAACATTTGTTGACGGAACAGGATTAGTAATTTATTTCATGGTTGCAAAAACGTTATTAAATTTGTAAGTATACACTCAAATAAATACGAAATGTAAAATAAGTATTTTGCATTGCTTGCTAAGACTTAGTGGGGAACTCGGGAATGAGGAAAATAAACGCTTTTGTCTTTATTAAAAAATATTTTAAAGGATTCATTGAATGTAATTAATACCGGAGGATAAAACTATGAAACATCTAAGAAAAATCTTCAAACGAATTTTGCTTCTATTTTCTATTTTCATGATTATTGGCATAGGAATATTATTTGGTACTAGCTATGGCCGAGAGCTTCGTATAACAATCGCTGGAAGTATACTAACTTCTCAGCATCCACAATATGCGAAATATACATTCCTAACCCAAAAGGAACTAGATAAACTGCAAGATAGAATTAATCATCCGAAATGGTCAAACAGTGATGAGCATATTTATAAAAAAATAGTAGGAAAAAGATTAGAAGAATTAAAAAATCAGCCATTAGAAATTGATGTAGAAACGATTAAAAGTAATAAAGATAGTCGCTTTCTTTTCGAAGGAAAGTTAGTCACTATTAGTAATCCTTTCAATGTTAAACTTGTTAGCCATCAAGGAACACAGGGTGCTAACAGGGGAGAAAAAATTAGTGTAATGGCAAAACGTAATCATGCACTTGTTGCTGTGAATGCAAGTGGATTTGCTGATGAAACAGGAAGGGGTGGAGGAAATGTTGCTACTGGAATTGTGATAGAAAATGGGAAAGCTATTGATACAAATATGGATAGAAATGCCCCTACAATTATTACGGGATTAACAAAGTTTGGTCAAATGATAACAGGAAATTATTCTACCCAACAACTTCTGGATAAACAAGTCGTTTCCGCAGCTGGATTTATGCCACAGTTAATTGTAAATGGAGAAAAAATGATTACAGAAGGAGACGGTGGTTGGGGTTCGGCTCCAAGAAGTATTATGGCCCAAAAAGAAGATGGTACAATTATGTTTCTAGTTATTGACGGTAGACAGACGCATAGTATAGGAGCTACGTTAAAAGAGTGTCAAGATATTCTATATGAAAAAGGAGCTATAAATGCAATGGCAATGGATGGAGGTTCTTCTGCTACGCTATATTTAGGAGGCAAGGTTATAAACTCACCTTCTACATTATCTCATGAAGATCGTTATTTACCGAATGCTTGGGTGGTAACAGCAAATCCGAAACAGAAAATAAATATGACGATAGATGAGGAAAAAGTAAATCTCAAAACATTTAATGAAATTCGTAAAAAGAAATGAGGCTATCCTATTGCCTATGTTTTTATAGAGAAATTATTTAATAAGTTTGAAATGACTTTACAACAGAACTGAAAATTTATCAACATAATAAAAGAGCCTATTTTAAAAATAAAATAGGCTCTTTTATTAATTTTACTTATCGATTAGTTCATCTAGAGAAGCTCTTGCTTCTTGTTCAGACATGAAGAAAATTCTTCTTTCAATTGGTACACTTAAGTATTTGTTAGGGGCAAAGACTTCCTTTGTATGAGAATCTACTACCCACTTAGTTGGTGCTCTATGAGAAATTCTATTTCTAAATTCAAATGGCAATTCCTCTAATGGGGAATTAGGATTCCAGATACCTTGTTTTTGATTTTTTGCTTGTACCAAAACATTCTGATATTCACCAAAATGGCTTAAATTGGGGTAAATAAAATAAGTTACTGCATAACCTTTTCGTATCATTTCTTTATTAATATCTAGATCACTTTTATAAATATGAGCCAAAAGTCGACCGAATTGGTCTTTTGGTTCTGTTCCTAATTCTATTTTTATGGTTGTTCCAACTGGTAAGAGTTGAGATAAATAATTTGTAGCTGCATATGCATGTGATCCCTGATTTCTTCCTTGAAAATTTGTTTCTGGTGTATCAATAGATAATAACCTAACATTTCTTGATCCCAGAATAGGGTGGTTTAACCGAACGGTATCACCATCTACTACTTTTTGAACTTTTGCAGTATAAACTTGTGCGCTAACTGTTGGTAAATCTAACATGAAAATTATAGTTATAAACATAATAGCTATACTTTTTTGTAAAAACTTGTTCATAATTATTCCCTCCAATTAAAATATAGTCTGAATTAGTTTGTTACGGTTAATAATCTCTATACAATCAATAAGTTGCTAAAATAAGTTGATTCTAATTTGAATATTAATTCAATACAAAAATATCTTAATGTTTATTTTATATGCCCTGCAATGAAATATTACAAGCTGATACGAATGGAAATGATTTAACTTTTTAAAACGCTGAGGCAAATAAGGATAATAGGATTAGCATTTTTAAGTATGTGGCTAATACATCAGAATGGCCTAGGAGTATATTCTACCATCCAAAAGTTTTTATGAGATTTCTTTTATAGTAAGAGTAAGCTTTTAGATTAACTGCTATCTTAGCTTGAATAAAAATAAAAATATGACACATCCTATTGTTTGAATTCTTCAAGTTAACTATAAATTTTTGCACTTTCGCATCATAGCTTTGTGCAACAGGAGAAAGATAATTATGACAAGAAAAAAACATATAATCATTATTCATGGAAGATCTACAAAACCACAACAATCTATAAAGCAAACTTTAGTTAATAACGCTCTAATAAATGGAATCCAGCGAATAAATAAAAAAATGGCAAAAGCAATTGAAGTTGGTGATGTAAAAGTAACGGTTGTATACTATGGTGATATTTTAAACCAGATATTGGTGAAAAATAGACCGGAATTAAAAAAAGAACTTGTTTGGATTCCAGATAATTGGTATGTTCCAAATAATACTTACAACAAACCCTTACAAAAACTAATAAAACGACCCCTTGAAAAGCACACAAAAGAAGATTATGATCGATTAATTGAAAAACAAGAAATTATAAAATTTGGTGATGATTTAGCTACAATTGCGAGCCCCTTCTTATCTTTAATTGGAATAACTCAAAAAGTAATAAATAAACTCCTTCCAGATTTAGGTTCTTATCTAACTAGCAGGGTAGTAGGGTCGCAAATTCGTGAACGTTTGCAACCAATTTTAAGGGAATCTTTATTAGCAAATGATGATATTGCCTTAATATCACATAGCATGGGATGCATGGTTTCTTATGACGTTTTATGGAAGTTTTCTAGGATGAGTGAATATAAAGATTTGTGGGAGAAAAAAATTTCATTGTGGATGACATTAGGTAATCCATTAGGCGAGCCTGCAGTGAAAAAAAGTCTCTATGATTCAAACGAACCAAATGATGGAATGTACCCAACTAACATTATGAATTGGATTAATATTCGAGCTGTAGATGATTTTGTAGCACATGATGGTGACATAAAGGATGATTTTCATCAAATGCTTGAGAGGAATCTTCTTAGAAGTATTACAGATGAGCCTGAAATCTACACATTTTGGGTAGATGAGAAAGGGAAATGTAACCCCCATAAATTATATGGATATTTGAATCATCCTGTTGTATCAGAAAAAGTACTTGATTGGTTACAAAATTAGTTGTAAAAGTCTTGTGCTATTAAAGGTGAGATACGTAATTTATAAATCCTGAACCATTCAAGAAAAACAGTGTTAATCTTTTACCATCAGGGAAGAGTAATATATTCTTCTCAACACTTTCAAAAAAATTTTATAATTACTTGGTTATTAGCTAAAACGTTTAATTTTCAGTAGTTGTTTGTGTATGATTGCAAACTATTATTGGATAGCCTCGATTATTTGTATACCGTAATTGAGATTTCAAAGCTAAAAAGATAGCAACTCAATAATTATTTATATATTAAATTTTAATTTTTTCAAATGACACTTCCCGTTGCGCTTTCAATTTTGCAAAAATATAATTTTCTTTTTGAAATTTTGCAATAGAACCATTTCTAAGTGAAAAGTAATTACAAAAGAATTTTTTTTTGTTAATTGGATAATACTAAATGTAGTTTTGAATTGAGAAATCTTGATTTTATGAAAGGAAGAAAAAATGCCTACATTAAAAGAACAAGTTAAGCAAATATGTAATCGACTTTCTCCGCATGGTTGGGGGAAACTATTTTATGATAAACATGGATTGGATATTTCAGCTCAAGATTTAGAAGTGGAGTTACTAAGGGAGTTGAAAATTGACAGAACTGCTAGAGGGTTTGAAGATTTTGCCTATGAAGGAAGGAGAGGTATTGAACCAGGACAACCTGCAAGGAGTTTGCTTTATCATGCACTTGCTTCACCCAATGTGACTATAGGAGTAGATGGCTCGCAATTAGAAGTGTTTCCTACGTTAGCAGAACTTGAGATTATAGAGAACTATGTTTTTGGTATTAAGCCACCTTCTAAATCTGATCTTATTTCACGTGTAGGGGATGAATTAGCACTTGTAGTCTTTGCAACTGAATATCGACCTGCACCGGAAACTGTTCATCGCAAGCATGCAGATTTATGTTTTTCTCGTACTGGTGTGGCACGAGTTGGAACAGCAGCTCCTCTTTATCATCCACCAAATAGAGGCTTTCTTCCTTTTATAGAAGGAAATGATTTTGCCTTCCGTGTTTTACCTGCTCGTTATTCAGTTTATATCGCGGTTAAACGTTTAGGAAATGAAAATGAATTTGGTCCGATGCGTTTTAATAAACATCACGAGGAAGAAGAAAAGAATGACATGGAGAGAGAATTCTGGGTTCCTATTCATAAAGTTTTTAGTGGTACAGAATGTATCAAAGATTATGATTTACATGTAACTTTAGAAGCACATCATGTTAATGAAAAGTTATATCGCGTACATCAAGAATTAAACAAAAAGTACGATAATGAACCGGAGTATTATGAATATAATAACAAAACTTTCCCTTTTATAATTAAAGATGGAATCGCTGAATTTTCCGATGAAACTAATTTTGGTTCTAATGTCCTTGTACCCATTCCACATTCTAGGTTAGTAGAAATAGCGAAAGATAATGATAAGATATTTACTTTTAATGTTCCTAAAGAACTTGAAACTTTTTATGGAAGCTTGTTGATTAATAGTCATAATGGACGGCATCGTTCAGCACCTGAATATGTTCATGTTCATCATGCTATTGTGGATGGGAAATCTAAAAGTTTTAATGATATGGATTATGATGAAGTTAAAAGCATGAAAATCAATGGATACAATGCGCCATATTATATAGACTATACAGGAGATGGATGGATTGGGGCTGTATGCAAAGGATTAGATAATGAATCGCATACAGCGTATTCAGCTTATTCTTTGGTAACGGCACCAGATTTTTTCCCAAATTGTGATCAATGGGAACTGTTGGAGTGGGGACAATCACTTCCTAAGTCTTTGCAAAATTATCTTTGGGAAATAGACCCGTATACCTTGTCGGATAATAGAGTTGCGGCCAATCTTGAGTTGAAAGAAGCCAATTTTATAGAATCGGATGATACAATGACGGCAATCATATCTTTACCTTATGGGGAGCCTGCACAAGCCACAAATATTAATGTATTAAGAACAACTAGGCATTCCTATTTACCAGATGCGGCATCTGGTGTCTTTGCACCAGGATGGGATGTGAGTGTAGACCAAAGTGACCATGATGTAGAATTTCTTGCAGCTTATGGTCTTGGTAGTCCATTCCCTGAAGATTCAAAACTTTGTGCAGCACTTAGTACATTTTGGCCTGCAGTTGCTCCAGATGCAGCACGTACATTCGAACAACCATATCCTTCAGTCAGCCCTCTTACAGATGAAGAGATTGGACAAGTAGGAAATCTTCCTTGGGATGGAGTAATAGGACCTAAAGTCATTTCAAAGAATGGGGAAGAATTTATTGAATATCCTACAATGGAGTACGTAAATTATATTGATAATGCACTGGAAAATAAATTTACTCTGTCACTTACAGGTCTTGTTGATACTAAGGAATATGCAAATCGAGTGCTCAACATGGCATTTGTTTATAAATTTTTAGGGGTTAAGTTAGAAGGGTTAGATCGGAATACTTTACGTGGACGCAGAGAAATAACTAGAAGAAAAGGGGAATGGAGGGTTTTATCATTCCAAAAAGTTTCTTCTTCTAACGATGAATTAAAAACAGCTCAATCTCAGACTGGTACTATACTAACAGAAAATATCTATCGTTTTGAAATTTATAAAAATGATGCACAACCTATTATGGTGAATTCTGTGAAAGCTAGATTTAAAATTAAAGAAAAATCTATAATTTTTATTGATGAAAAAAATATCTTATTTAAAAAAGGAAACGAAAAGTGGGATTGCGAGAATGTTAAGTTCCTCTAATTATGACATTATTATTGTTGGAGGTGGTCCAGCTGGAGTTGCTGCTGCTATTTCCTGTATTCAAAAAGGGTTAAGCGTAGTTATAGTCGAGGGAGAAAAGTTTCCACGTTATCGACCAGGGGAAACACTTCATCCGGGAATTGAGCCTCTTTTAATGAAGTTAGGTGTTTGGGAGAAAATGAAAAAAATTGGACTTCTTCGTCATAAAGGAAATTGGATAAAGTGGGATAGCAAACTTTACTTCGCTCCCTTTGGTTCAGACGAGAATGGCCCATGGCATGGTATTCAAGTTTGGCGTGCCAATTTTGATGATATTTTATTAAAACATGCAATGTCTTTAGGGGTAAAGGTAATTCAGCCTTGTCATGCATTACGTCCAATTTTAAAGGAAAATCGTGTTATAGGTTTAGTAATCCCTAATAATGAGTTACGTGCATCATACCTGATAGATGCAACTGGGAGAAGACAATGGTTAGCTCAACAGTTGGGGCTCAAAATTGAAAAATATTCACCCCAACTTATTGCACGTTTTGGATATGTGCAAGGTAAATGTCCTCCTCGAGATGATGCACCAGCTATAATTGCAGACATTAAAGGTTGGACATGGACGGCTAAGGTTCGCCCTAAAGTCTACCAATGGACACGATTGTCTGTCGCTAAAGAAAGTTTAGAAAAAAGTTGGCTTCCTGAGGAATTCCAAGGACTTACTCCTCTAGGAAAATTGAGTGGAGCAGATGTGACGTGGAGAGCGACTACTCAACCTGGAGGACCAGGGTATTTCTTAGTTGGAGATGCTGCTACTGTACTTGATCCATCCTCTTCACATGGTGTTCTCAAAGCTATTATGAATGGGATGATGGTGGGATACTTGGCCACGAAAGTATTGAAAGAAAATCAAAACGAAGAAAGTATAATTCAAAGTTATAACCATTGGATATATAATTGGTTCATACACGATGTCGAAAAACTCAGGGAACTATACTCTCTTTGGCCTAACTTTGAGAATGATTATAAAAATAATGTAAAATCAAATATATAATCTTATATCATTAAAATTGCTGATAATCAGAATAATTTGTTGATTAGAGGGTTATTTAACCACCTGTGGCTTATAGAATTAAACCAATAGGTAGTTTAAGAAGTTTGATGGATCCATAATAGAGCTCTCAAAATAAAAAACTGCACATTTTAATCTAGACACGTTAATTTTCTCGTTTTAGATTATTTGTATGAGTTTGGGTCGTATCATAGGAGAATAAATTATTATACTTTAAATCCTATTTAAAGAACTTGAAAGGACATCTCATATGTGTCCTTTCAAGTTCTCTATAAAATGTAAAGGAAACTTAGTATAAACTAATTCTTTAGGTAAATATTATTTAATAATACATTCACTATTAAGAAAAATGTAATTGCAAGAGAAAATTAGCGTGTTTAACAAATTTGTAAATAAACATAAACCAAAGTTTATGGACTTATTGTATATTAGTTGTTGGGTGAACATAAACCTCATGTTTTTCAAGAATTCAGATACATCACGATAACTCAAAGAAAAATGATAATATCAACCAATTTCTACTAATATAAAGTTTTGAGTATAGAAAATAACACTAATATTCAAATTAATGGCAAAAGAACAGTTAAAGGGGATGGATTAATGGACGATTTTCTCAAGCAATTTACAGCAGTTAATCGCTATTCTATAGCGGAGGGATTTGAAGGCGGATTTCTCTCAGGTGATTCAACCAAATCTGAATTCTATTGGAACGTTGGGATAATGAGAATTAATAAAAATTCTGAAAGTATCGTACCTAAAGAAATAGAAGAAACAGATGCTTTTCGGCTTACTAATGTAGAAGACATGATTAAAAAGGTAAATCAACTCCCAGGAATAGGAGAGGAATTTATTGGTGCCATTCCTACTTTTGAACAAGGAACGCATAATGGAATAGTAACTAACGGTGTCATTTTCATTCGAGAAAATGCAGCGGATTTGATAAGTGTTCCTGTATTAACACTTAAAAATTATGCTCAAGATATCACAACTTCTGTAAAATCTAGGTTTTTCGCAGTAAATAGGTATTTGCATGATTTAGGCACACACCCAGGTGGTTTTCCTACTTTTAGTGAAGAATCATTATTGAATGATGAAGACTCAATTAACTTAATAGCTTTTAAAGAAGGATACTGTAGTCATGAAGGGATTCCAGATATACATTTTAATGCTCAATTTTACGAATATCATGATTTTACATGGGATAATGAATTTATTATTCGAAAGGCAATTAACGAGGTAATAAGGTCATTTTCAGCATCTCCTTTTCTAAAAGATGATGAAAAATTAGCTTTAACAGAAGCATTAAAAACCAATATGTTAATCTATCCAGAAACTGATCCTACTCTAAATGGAGGTGCTTTAGGAAACAAAATAACTCTCAATTTAAATACACTTCTAAGTAGTAATAATGGTTTTACGGAATTGTGTCGGACTACTATTCATGAATTTATGCACGTTGCTGGTTACAGCCACATTAATAAACTCGATTCATTTCAAAACTATGCAGGTTGTGGTTGTACAGGATTAACAGTAGGTGTTCCATTAGAAGCATTAAAGTATTGGACTAGTGTACCCTTAAAAGCAGAATGTACTTTTGGTAATGTACAGTCTGATCATATTTAAAGCTTATTTTATCATTGTCACAACTATGTATTTTCGAATTAATTCTTATATAACATTTTAATAATGTATTTTTATTAGTATCATTGCTATAAAATAATACCTCCACTAGGCGCTTTTTATTGTATTACTCACCTAGAAAGGAATTAATCTAATCTAAAAAAAATACGAATAATGACAATTACTTTACTTTTTACAGGTATATCAAGCAATAGAATTCAATTGGAGTTAAAATTTAGAAAATATGTTTGGAGTATTTCTAGTTATGAATTTCAAATAAAAAACAACCATGAGTGAATATGTATTTGATATTGAGAGGTATCTAATTAGTATACCTACTATTGCAGCTGCACCACATTTTAAAATTAAGTGTTAATCTATGAAAACGCTATTGAAAAATTAGTTCCTAAAAATCCTTAGGATTTTAGTTACACTTTAAGGGATGGCTTCCCGTTCAAAGTAAAAAATATAGTAGACCATAGTAGATTATGCTGAAAAAATGATAATCTGATAAATTTTGGGAAACGTACAATAGTAGAGCGTAATACACGAACTGTCTTAAAAATGTAGAATTCAATCAAGACTTTTATTTAATAGTCGGTGGCTATTGCAATTATTTATAGATATATGTGCTATTCTTAAGGAAAGTGATGCTTTTTTCAAATCCATAGAATTTTAAATCCCTCGTCATGGTTCAGGTACCTTGAAAAAAATTGAAAAAATTACTGCCTTATACAAATAAAACAGAAGTCGTAGACTGGACTCCTGTTCTTGACGTACAATAAGTTTTTAAAATTTTTCGTACGTATATACTAGATAGTCACAAACCCTCGTTTAGTTTGGAACTAAGATACTTTGCAATAGAATTAACTTATTTGTTTTCAACCAATTACTTTTTAACATCATGCTAAAGAATTACTTTTATAGTATATCTTTTTTTTACTAATGTGAATGATTCATACCTTCCCCCAGTTCTTCGTGCATTTTTATCATCATATTTTTGTTTATTTCCCATCTATGATTTTCTAAATCTTGTGAGGTTAACAACTTACCTTTACTCTTAGAAACGAAGGTTTCTGCATCTTTTTTATTTTGAAAAGAAATCATGTTGTAAGCCATCGGTGTTGAAATATCCTTATCATAAACAAATGTTGCTTTTTCTAATTCAACCCAATCTTTTGAGTTGTAATCTCTTACAAATTTTGCTTGTAACTTATCCTCTTGATGTTGTTCCATCCATTTATACATACAACCAATTTCAGCAAATTTTATTGCTTTTCCATTTTCAAGAATTACTTCAGTTGCGAATTGATTATCTGTAACAGACATGTTGCAAATATCACATTTATCTTTTTTATCATCAATTGCCACTGGTTGTACCCCTTTTTTATCACAGCCAACCACTACCATTAAAAGCACAATAAAAAATGAAGTTACAAAACTTTTCGATTTCATTTTTATTACCTCCTTTTAACCTATAAAATTTGTATGTATTTCTAGAAATTTTTTTACTCAATACCCGATTTTCTATTTATTATATGAAAAATCTAGTTGCTGTTTCTTTTGTGATTTTCGTTATATAATTAATTTTTATCGAAAGTTTCAAAGTTTTATTTAACTTAAACCTCCTTCTTATAACTTTTTCAACTAGTATTTACTTTAATAATAATTTTTATACATTAATATTTAGCTTATCTAGTAACTACTTATGAAAGAAATTATCCAATTACAATATAAGATATTGTAATTGGATATAATATAAAATTTATAGTAGGGATACCACCACATGCCCATCAAGCTAACAAAATAAAATTTCTTTTAAAATAATATGCTATTCTTTCTGCAGAATAACAGGAAAGGATAACGTATTTTTTGCTTTATGGATAGTGTAAAATCTTAGCTTGACGGAGATGAAGTGGTGCCCATAGTAGGAAAGATATTTATTCTTATAGAAACACATAATAAAATTACTATATAAGAATTAATTTTTTAACAAACAATTACTATGAATTTTTAATAATTTAATTAAGATTATAATTTGTTATTAACAACTCGTTTTTTTAATGTACTATAGAAAATGCAAATCATAATGAAAACCTCAGTTTCTTAATGTGTTAAATTCCATTTTACATTTACAAAACAACTCATATCATTCCATATATTGGATGTTTAAAAAACTCTTTTCTATAGAGAATAATCTACTGAGTTGATGTCGGCATTACTTTTTTAGATTAATCCAGGTTTTCTCAATTTGAAAAAGTCCCAACTGGTATTTGTAAAAAAATTAAGTAAAAGGAGAAGTACCTTATGCATACACGAAAGGAAATACGATCAATTACTCCTAGTGAATTGCTGGCTTTACGTCGAGCAATGATAGAATTACAACGCCGAGATGGACCGGGAAGTTATATTGACTTGGCAGGGTATCACGGTGTCTCAAAATGGAATTGTCAACATCAAAATGATTTATTTCTTCCGTGGCACAGAGCCTACTTACGAATCTTTGAACAAGCACTTCAAGAAATAGACTCGACAGTTGCTATTCCTTTCTGGGATTGGACATCGAGAGATTCTTTCAATCAAGGTATAGCTAATGCTCATTCAGATACTACTTTTGATAACAATGGAAACAACCAACCTAACCCACTTCTATCAGGTCCAATTGAAAGTCGTGTTCGCCAAACTTCCAGACTTACATCACATAATTTAAATCAATTAAGAAGTATTAATTTATCTGTAGAAGAGGCGATGGCAAAAAGTAATTATATTGAATTTAATAATTTGATTGAGGGGCCACATGGTAGTATTCATGTTTGGGTCGGCGGAGATATGGGCGCAATGGATTTTGCAGCTTATGATCCTATTTTTTGGTCTCATCATGCGACAGTAGATCGACAATGGGCAATTTGGCAAAAGTGTAATACAGAACAAAATTTGTCGGCTGAGTTACTGCAAAAGGTTCTTCCAGGATTTTCTGATTGGACAGTAGCCGATACATTAGACATTACATCTTCTAGGCTTGATTATACTTATGATGGTATAAGTTCAATACCTTGTTTACAAGGAGACAGAATTGCTACAAATAATATTATTGAACATGTACAAGGGGATAAACGTCGAATTGTAGTGGAGGTACAAGATATCGCTCGAGACAAAGAATCTTTTATGGTGGATATATTTGTACAAAAAGCTCCTACTGAAGAAGAAACAGGAGTTTTTGGTGGATCATTTGGTATTTTTGGTGTTGAGGATTCTTCTATTAATAATCATGAACATGGCCATGTTCATAGCCATCATCATCCAGTAAAGGGCACCCAGCGAGTAGATATTACTGATGCGATTGAAACACTGGGATTACAAACTGATCAGGAGATACGATCAATTGAATTAAGGCTTTTGGCTACTACCAAACTTGGTGATACAGTAGATCAATCAGCACTTCCAATTGGAAGTCTTAATTTGCAAATAATTGGATAAACACATCACTTAATAAGAAACAATAAATTACTGATAAACACGATTCAAATATTGAATACTTAATGAAATTTTGCGAGCTTAAACCCTTTGACATCTGTTTGAATTAGAGAAATGAAATTTCCGAATATTTTTGTAGCACTTAAATAAAAGTTAATATATAAATTAATTTAGATAAATGAGAGGTATAATAATGTCGTTTATATTAGAAAATTTACAGTTTAACACAGTTGCAGTTAATAACGAGGTTAATAAAATTACAATAAATACAAAATTGCCAAATGCAGCTTATGATTTAAAAATCCGTTTAATTACATTCCAAGATAAACAGGCTGAAATCTTAACAGAAGTTATTCAACCTTCGGATTCTGAAATTCCTACATTGCAAGTAATTACGGAAAAGGAATTAATTACTTTTATTGATAGTAAATATAATACAACAGTAAAAGTATTAGAAGGATTCTAATAAATGTAGTAAGACAAGAAAGTGAGTACTTTCTGACCGAAAATAAAATTATTCTTTACGATTTATTATTATTTTAACAAGCCTATTTATTTAATATAAAATTAAGGCATTTGAGTAATTATAATAAAATTGTTTAATAAAAAAATCAATAACAATTAATAAAAAATTCAGTAATTGTTTAATACTTAAAACAACTACCTTTCTATAATTTTGATAGGTAGTTGTTGTATTTCTAGCCACAAAAATGTATATCTTATAGTCCTTAAAAGGGATGTTAATCAGTTTCCTAATAAACCTTACCTTTAGTTAAATGTCCACTTTGGGGATTCACTTAATTAGAAAAGAGGTTTTTATATATTAAAGCAATCAGGGAAATGCATACATAGTGTATTAAAATAAAGTCGCGATATAATTTTATACTTTTTATTTCTCATTTTTTGTTTCAAATATTTACATCCGTTTCCATATTTCATCCATTTGGAATGGAACATAGGGAATTTAAACATGAACTTAAATTTAAATGTAATGAAACCCCTGAAGATTTAGATGAACATAGTGTGTCTGGATTGTCCACCTAGAGAGAACTACTATATAATTCATTTAAAAGGCATTAAATTCTCTATATGAAACATTATTAATCGATTCTGGAACATGTATGATTACACATTGTAGTGTCTGATTAGGATTAGATTTCGTAATGGCTGTAGTATCAAAAAATGAAATTAACGTTCTAAGAAACCTTGAAGATTATATTTTCCCCATCTTAATTAAAACAGCCACTTCTACAGTCAAACAATAGACAAGCTAATAAAAGGAGTAGTTATATTTATTTATATTAATAATTTATTGTAAAGTTTTATAAAGGTGATAAATTAATTTATTATTCTTAAATCTGAATTAATTAATATATATAAATATAATGTTTGAAAACAATTTATTATTTACGATAGGGTTAAATTTACTTTTTTTCTATTAATTAAGTCAATTTTAAGACAAATAATATATAGAATATAAAGGCTTCTCCTATAAATAAAGCAAGTTCAGCAATTCTATATTGCTGAACTTGCTTTATTTATTTTCCCCTATTTTTCCTAAGCTATCTTTAATAGTTGTATCTCCAAGTTGTGTATATAGCAAAGCTGTATCTTGACTGGTATGCCCAAGTTGCTGCATTACTTGTAATGAATCTTTTTCTTCCATATATAATTTATTTGCCAACGTATGTCTTAATTTATGAGGAGACATTCTTTTTCCATAGGCTTTAGTATATTTTTCTACTATATCTTGGATAGCTCTAACTGAAAGAGGTTGTGCAGTATGTTTATATTTCGATAAAAACACATTTTTCAATTCTTTTCCTGGAGCATATTTGTTATCTCTGATTTCCATATACTTTTCAAGATCATTCAATGCAATTGGGGTAATCCATACAGAATCTTCTTTGTTTCCTTTTCGGATTACATCAATTAGTCTTTCTTTTAAGTTTATATCTTCCATACGAAGATCTGCCAATTCGCTTACTCGAATACCACTACCAAGAAAGAGGGAGAGGATGGCTACATCACGATCTTTATCTCTTAGGAAATAGAACAACTGATGTTTTGTTAAAGATTTTTCATGTTCATATTTAACGTAATTCAAAAATTCTTGATCGTCATCATTATGGAATATTTTAGATCTCATACGTTTTGCACGAGCATTTAATGTTTCTTTATCTTTATGTATTTCTATTTTAGCCATTACATTTCTATAAAAATAACATTCTCCATCTTCATTCTCTGATAGGGAGGTAAGGTACTTAAATAAAGACTTTAAGGCTGAAACTTTTCTATTAACAGAGGAATTCTGCATGTTTTGTTGTAATTTTAAGAATCTCATAAAGTTCTCAACATCTTTTTTCTTTAAATTCTCCAGATCAGAGAAGGATATGTCTTTAATAGGTTTTAATTCAATAATTTGTTCGGATAATAACCAATTAAAGAAGACTCTAAAATCATATACATAATTCAGTAGGGTGGAGGGAGAGGCATCATGCAATTCTTTGTACTCCACAAATTCTTCTATGTAAAAGGGCATTTCATTTAGATTCTCGTATAATTTTTTACGATGTACGGATTTTTGACGTTGCTTGCTGTAATCCATAAAAATCACCTCATATATACTATAACAGAAAAAACACACGAACACAAGTTCGCGTAAAATTCAATTTTTACACAAACTTATTTATATAATTAAATTATCAAATAATAAAATATACTCAAAATTGTAGTTAATCAAATAAAAATTATAGCTAACTAAGTGATAAATTTGTATAAAACCATAAAAATTAGTGTAAAAACTACATATAAATGTATGTAAAATAAAACAATTTTTATATATAAATTCATACAAAAAATCAATAAATGAAAACAGTTTAAAATTCGTTATCTAATATGAATTGGCTAATTTAATCATGAATATGAGGGATTAAATTAGATCAAAATAATAAAAAATCCTATATATTAAAAGATAATTTACTATAAAAATTTTTAACGAATAGTTTAGCATTTAATGATTTCTATATAAAGCATGAATTATATAAAAACATACCAATATGCGGAGATTCATGCAGTTAAGCTCGAAATCCCTAAATACTGTATTATATTTATATTTATCCATCTTATTGTTCGTAAAATTGGTATTTCGCGCGAACTTGTTGTTTGTTTTTAGAGTAAATAATCACCGCCCTTCTATTGTCGAATTTCACTGATTCCAATTAATCTTTCTTTATATTAAAAATACCCTATAGAATGATTTTTTTCATTTTCTATAGGGTATTTTTTTATATGGAATCTCTTATATTATTTTGATTCTGTCTTATACGAAACAAAAAAGTAAAGAAAAAAGTACATTTATATAATATAACTTCTTTTTTTGAGATATTTTATTAAAGATCGCCATTTGTTCTAACTAGTTTGTCTTCAACAATTCTAACCATGGAACCATTTGCAACTTCATTTCTTATGTGACTACTATATTGAGTAATACTCCATGAATAATTGTTGTAAGCAATCGTTCTACCAACTTCATTATTATATAGATCCATTTCCTTATCAACCCCACTAGAATATTGCTCATGGGCATCTGTCCAAACTTTTGCTCTTGCAACACCAACATCACGGCCTTTAATAGTACCTAATTCTTTAGCAAGGGCTGCATTCCAAAAAGAGTGCCTAAAAGCATCACCATTTCCTTGATAAAGTGTTGAGTTGCTGTAATATTTCTCTGAAGTTGTCTTTGCTAAAACGGAACAAGCCCCATAAGTTACAAATTCAAATGGATTTTTCTTGGCTAAATCAACCTCAGCATCAGTCAATGTACCAAAGCCAGGTATTTGAAGTGAATATGCGGAGCGAAATGATACTGATGGATTATTTTTAATCTTTTCCGCCACAATTTGATTTAACTCTTCTTCAGATTTGCTGTCAGCAATGTTTTTCACTGCTTTATATATATCATTTAAAGCAGATAGATTAATTGATTTGACTTCCTCATCAGTCAGAAATTCATTACTTTCTACGGTATCAATATAACTTAATACTTTTCCTTCTGTAGTTTTGTTAGACGAAATTGATTGTACTTTAGTTATATCCCCTTCATCTGCATACGAATTACTTGGGAGAACCCCAACACCTAATAATCCCATAGTTAATGCCGTGGCCCCTAAACGTTTTAAGCTTTGACTTTTTCTCATATTATCCCCAAAACCTTCCTTAGATTCAGATTCATATAAATTCAAATATTAATCTGAAAAAATTTTAATATTTTTATGTAAAACTTTATTTAAAAAGTTACACACTTAAGTGAAAAATAATGAAAGGATTTTACATTTTACAAAATCCTTTCATTTTTATATCTCATTTTAACATTTATACAACTTGTTTCCAATTATATTTATGGAATTTTTTAAATATTATAGACGAACAATTAGTACACCCTCCTTTAATAAAACTAAATATCCTGTCAATAATGTATATAACATTAGATTTTCTCCTTGTTCCCCCTTGGAGAAACAGCCGAGCAGTTAGTTTTTGCTAGCTGCTCTTTTATTTATGAAAAAAGATAAAATTTTTTATAATGATTCTTCTTTATTTCTCAATATAAAGAGTCCTGGATTTTCGTTAACAATCTTATAGTATATAAACAAAGAGTAAGGTAAGAGTTCCCCTTTGCCATTTTAGGAAAGGTTCTGTTGGAAACAGCGGAACCTTTTTTCGTAATTTAAAGATTCTAAGACAAAATAAAATATTTACCATGAAGGTAATTGTTAAATATTTTACGCTTATACAGTATAATGGGATAGTTATTGTGTATTGGCATTAAGAGGAGCGTCCTGATTAAGCGCTTTTCTTTTTTTTATAAAATAGCTCCAAATTACTTGGACACATTTACCAGTTTATTAAACACAAATATCATGTTAAAATCCCTTGTGAATACGACATAACTGAACTTGGTGAAGCCCTGTAATATTTCCTATGGGGCTTCTTTTTTACAAGCAGTTATTTAATTACGCTGACTACCTTATTGTGCAAAATAACGATTTTGTTCACTTTTTTGATACATTTATAAAACATTCATATGTTATCTTCAGTAAGTTCTATTTCCTTTATAATATTGTGTGAAGTATACCAACGAACGAAGCCTAAAAAACTCTAATGAAGTAATGAAAAAAACCTAATTTCTCTACAAAACATTGAAAAATTAGGCTTTTTAATAGAAAAATTAGCATTCATAAACAATGAATACAGTTTAACTCTTCAATTCTATTTTCAGAGATTCATATATTCTTCTAAAGTCAGTTTTTCCTTATATATATTTTCAGCAATATCTCCTACATAGCGAATATGCCAAGGTTCATATGCATAACCCGTAATACTTTCCTTCCCCTTAGGATAACGAATGATAAACCCTGCACGATGCGCGTTTTCTTTCAGCCATTTTCCTTCCTTCGTATTCGCAAAGGATAGCTCTAGTTCATTGTTCGCACTTTTAGAAGAAACATCCATCGTTAACCCTGTTTGATGTTCGCTATGCCCTGGCTTTGCAGAGAAGCGATCCGTATGCTCTTGCCCATTCTTTTTAACATTGCTGGCATACAGGCCTTTTTGATACTCATAGGAACGAAATCCCGACACAGCATTCAACTGTATCCCATCTTGCTTAGCTAAAAAGAATAGTTTTTCTAATGCTTCCGCTGCCTCTTTACGAAGGTGACTCTTTTCTACGGTTCCACTAAATGAGAATGGTACATTTGGTACAACTAAATCCTCTGGCTTATAGTTTTCGGGTAAACCATACTCCTTATTTACTACAGCCTGTATACTAGCAAAAGAGCTTGCTATCTTTCTTGAAGTCCCATTTTGCTTTCTATTTTTTTCATTATTTATGGAGTTTTCACTAGTTTCATGGTTTGTCTTATATGGTTCTTTACCAATAGATACATTAGTGTAAACGATAAAGACACCTAATATTACTACTATACAAGTTAAGGTTCCTACTAATTTAAGTCTCATCATTCATTTCCTTCCTGCAACGCCTACTGTTACTCATTCATCATACTGTAACCATGTCAAATCCATATTAATTCCCTGTGAACTTTTTTTCATAGCGTATTTCTTAATAAATTGATAGTATATCTTCCCGTACTTTTGACACCCTGAAAATATCAGTTCTATTCATACGTGTAGAAAAATAATCTAAAAATTCGTATAATAAGATAAGAAGTGTAGCATTCTATTATAGAAAGGTCTTGGTATAATGCTAGGTATTGATGTAAGGAAAACAAAAGAAGAGTTAATTATTTCATGGCAATTGGCGGAGGTTACGATTCCATTACGTGATGTGCTTGAGGTTACCGAAGATGCTACCTATGCTGGAGTTGAGGAACCAACTGCAATCCGTATTGGAACAGCATATGGGACAACTGAATCGACGATGCAGTTTCCAGACATACGGATATTCTTCATTATGTAGTTTTGTAGTATGTATTTATTTTCTTTTTACCTTTAATTCTAAGTCCATTTGTCGACTCTCCCAGGTATGCGTAATGAATGGTTCCTGCCTAAAATCAATCTACTACTCTAAAATCATTTGAGTGCTAATTCTTTTTATCTAGTATCTATTCCCTATGTGATAATTATAAGTTGTAGTTAGCTATAGGCATTCCATTTATCACTTTGATATAACGGTTGACCTGTGTTCCAGTCGCACATAATCCATTCCACCGTTCCACTCCCAGCATCTTTAAACTGCATTTGAACTTCTACTTTATCCGTTGTAACATGAAAAATATCCATTGCCCTTCTCTCAGTTTGTAACACGTTCTTCCCAGCTTCTTTTGGATATTTGTTCATCATTTTTTGTATGGCTACTCTTGCCATTTCCTCATTATACGGTGAAGCATCATCATTATCCTTCACTTTATCTTTATCTTTTTCTACTTGACCGACAGCTTCTTCATTTGTGTTTGCACGACTCTCTGATCCAACCTTTAATTTGTCTTCGTTTGAGCATGCTGTTAACAGTATTCCTAAACTAACAATACATGACACTACTTTTTTCACTATTTTTACACCCTTCCATTTTCAGTATGTTTCTATTATTAAAATCTATTTAATAGTATATTAATATATAATTATATATAGTATAATCGTATCATTCAAATCTGTAGGAGGAAATTATGAAAAGAAATATGCTTAAAGTAAGTAAGAACATATTATTAGCAGGTTGTACGTTTAGCTTATTGGTAGGTTGCTCTTCCAACCATTCAGAACCAAAAGAAGGAAGTAAAACAACTGTATCTGCGAATGAAAGTACAACTAAAGACCAAGTGGCCAACGGGTCAAAAATAGGGGAAACTAGTAATTCCGATTCGTCTAAAAAAGATATAAATGCCAAAGACCATAAAGAAATTACTATAGATCAATTCGGCGGAGAAAGTTTTTCTAATTTATTAGACGATAGAAAAGTGAAAGAACTGGGTGTTGCTCGAAAGGGTGATTATATTTACGTCATGTTCCAAAAATACATCCAAGAAGAGAAAAAAGATAAGACCTTTATATCAATCGGCAAAATAGACGATAAAGAAGGAAAATGGATCATAAAAGATCAACATTTTGCTAATGGAGAAGACGGCGTAACCTCTACACTCTTTGGAGATGCACACATCATTTCAAATGGTTTAGTAGCAAGAACCGCTCTTATGGATGAGAACGCTAAAATGGTAGAGATTGATACCAATCTACAAAGTTCTTCTTCTAATAATATTAGTAATAGTCAAAATACATCCAATAGATATTATTATGTACAAACCTCGAACGGTAGTGCTCTATTAGTACAAGAAGGCGAAAAGGTCTTCCTGCATTTAGATGACGGTACAAAAAAAGAAATAAAAAATCTGAAATTAAAGGATTATGGCACTAACAATATTTATATTGATTTAAAACAAAACTTACTATATGATGGCTCTGGAAAAACAGTATTTGATATAAACAAAGGCGATTATGTATATGATAAACAAGGTCAAAAATTAAAGTATGGCATAAATTACGCTCAAACCCTTGTCGCTGCAAATGCTAAATACGTTATCGCTAACACAAACAATGGTACAAAATTAAAGTTTGACGTGTATAATACTACTACTGGCGGTAATGCAGTGCGAAGTATTGAATCAGAAGCAATTCAACGTGCGAGTATAGGGGGGGTATTAAGTGGTTCTGAAGCACATTTATACCACTTCAGTTTGACAGGCGACTATATTCACTATGTAGGGCTAATCGAATACAAAGGTAAGCCAAGCATTCAATATAAAAAGATATATGCTGGAGAATAACCATTTCTAAATGCATTACTTATTAACTCCTGCCTCCTTACCATTGCTTTAATTAGGATTTATTCCAAATCTAGTTATCCTAGCATGATTAAAAAGAGAACCCGATGAGGGTTCTCTTTTGTTTTTAAGTACTTTTATACAATACCCACTATCATATAGAAACGATGCCATAAGGGAGCTGCCAAGCTCTATCAAATAGAATATGTAAAACGAAGTAAAAAGGAGGATGTCAAATGGATTTTTTGAACAAGATAGATCCTTTCGTACGTCAACTTTTTCTTGTGCCAGTTTTCGTTATCGGATTCGGCGTTTATGTTTCATACGTCACAAAACGCATATGGGTTGCACCTGTTCTTACACTTCTGTTAAATACCCTATATATTACGTGGTATGCTCTTAGCAATTATCCCGTATCATATGTCAACTGGAGCATGATTACAGCATGGTGCGTGACATTTCCCGTCATTTCATTTCTGATAAGTTATATCCTCGTGAAGGGATTCTATAAAAAGTATAAAAGCTATTTCCGTAATATTTGTTGTTATGCAGAAATTTTCACCACTCCTTAAAAATCCATATAAAATCGTAGTGTAATCAATAAAAATTAGGAGTGAAGTAGAATGGAGAAAAAAGAGAGAACTCATACACTTGAACAAAAATTCGAGGAAAAATTGTTAAAAATATTAAGACACAAAGGTTGTCTGGCTGATGCTAATGATGACGAAGTTTTGAGGAGAATAGAAGTTGATTTTGAAGGCGGAGTGATCCTTGAGATAGACGTTTGTAACGGTGTTCGTGACGATAACAGTTCGCCTTATATGAATGTAAACTGATATAAAGACAAAAGGTGTTTATATGCGTTTGATACAGATCCAGAAGGTGAACTCATTGGAACGTATGACCGTGGATATGCTTCAGGATCTTAGCTTTGATGATTCTATTTTCATTTTGTTTCTTACTCGCCCAGGTACTGGCTTCCTTGCCTGCTCGACCAATTCTGGATACTGCAGTTTACCCGTAAACTCTTCTTTTTTACAGGTACGGTCGCTGCCTTATAACTATCCTCTTCTCTCTTATTTTGCTTTGTTTCGCTTCCTTTCTGCTGGTCTTTCTCCGCTACATTTCTTGTAACGGGAATTCCAGTGTCATATTTGCTACTACAGCCTGTTACCAATCCTAAAATCATGCACAATGTAGAAATGAACCATAAAAATTTCTTTATCGTATGCCTCCCTCTCTTCTTGTTTTTCTTCCCTTACATCATAACGAAATTGGAATCAGTGTTTGAAAAACTATTGATTTCTATGATTGGACAAAGATTTATGTATAAATCCATTGCTTAACTCCTCTATTCTTTCAAACGGACTTTTTATGATACGTATGCAGGATTCCCCCATACATGTACCGAAACCCCAATAGGGAAACATTCCACTAATTACCATCCTTATTTCATACCATTATACATTCGGAGGTTAAACAGGATGAAAAAAAAGAAGTTACAAAAATCAGCACTTTCTTTTACCCTACTCTTTTCTTTAGGTATTTCTTCTTTTCCGCTTACAACAACCATTCATGCGGATACACAAGGGGTACAAACTGCAGAAAAGAAACAAGTCTCTTTAATGGAGCGTACGTCATTATTTTTTGACTATCTCCAGCAAGGTAAATATGCAGAAGCACTTCAGTTGACGTCTGCTGCTTTTCAATCCAAGTTTACGGCAAACATATTACAAAACTGGTGGACACAAAGTGGCGGGAGCAGGATTACAAGCATGGGAACACCTGTTATTAAAGAACGAAACTTAGTCCATCAAACGGTTGAAATTCCAGGAGCTATCGAAGGAACTACTATTCCACTACTCCTTAAATTCACGCCTGGCGGCAAAGTTGATGAAGTTGGCGTACGAACGATACCACAGAAATCTTATACCATCCCGCATCCTAGTTATGACCAACCTGATTCCTACCAAGAACGTGAAATCGTAATTGGAAATACAACATACCCGTTACCAGCCACATTAACGGTTCCAAAACATAAACCTGGCGAAAAAGTACCTGTTGTTGTTCTTGTTCACGGTTCGGGTCCGCAAGATCGTGACAGTACAATTATGGGAACTAAAATCTTTAGAGACCTTGCAGCCGGTCTTTCATCAAGCGGTATCGCAGTGTTACGTTACGAGAAACGTTCCTTAGAACACGGTTTTAAAATGAGTGCAGAACCTGCTACATTAGACCAAGATACTACAGATGATGCCATATATGCAGCAAAATCAGCAGCGCAGCAGGAAGGCATTGACCCAGATAATATTTTCATTCTCGGACATAGCCAAGGAGCTGGCACAATGCCGCGTATACTAAGCAAAGCACCTTCATCACTTGTAAGAGGAAGTATTTTAATGGCACCTCCTGCACGTCCTTTTACTGACATGCTCCTTGATCAGTATCAGTACCTCGGGGCACCTAAGGAATTTATTGATGAACTAAAAAAACAATTCGCTTATATTAAGGATTCTACTTTTGATCCAAATCACCCACCAGCTGGTTATAATTATCCTTCTCCACATTTCATGTATGATGTGACTCGTTGGCGTCCAGTTGAGGAAGCGAAATCACGAAAAGAGCCATTACTGATTCTGCAAGGCGCACGTGATTATCAAGTAACTGTAAAAGAAGAGTTTACGAGATGGCAAGAAGGGCTTTCAAGCCGCAGTAATGTTCAGTTCAAAGAATATCCGAAATTGAATCACATATTCACGGAGGGCGACGGGGAATTCAGTCACCCTAGTGAATACGAAGTCCCTTCCAATGTTCCTGCGTATGTCATCCAGGACATCGTTACATGGGTCAATGAGACAAAGAAATAAGAAAACAACAAAAGCCATCATGCAATCATCATTTCGTGATGGTTTTTGTGATATTAAAACATGTCATATCAGAAATTAATCACTTCTATGAATTGATATTTTTACAACGCTTATTTGCTTCATATCTTGATATTCCTGGTCCGTCAGTGCAAGAATACAAAATTTATTTCGATATGTAAGAATGCATATTATTTCTCTTGGATGTTATGATATACTCTCTTTGTGAGCTGATACAATATTTCTTTAGATTGGAAAACTAAAACCTCATTAACCCAAGTTGGGGGCGCCATTTGGCGTCTTTTTTTAGTTTTGCTCCATAGGCATTTAGCTTAGATATTGAAGTAACCCCAAAACAAAAAATAAGCTGCCCTTTTGGAAAACTTATGTATATCATTTTCGAATGCGGGAGTTCCATCTTTCAAAACTAACCTATTAAATAGGGTTAGATGTATAAACTATATTAATATCGGAATACTCTCAACTTGGGGTTACCGTAAATGCTTTCTCCTAATCATCCATATCGATAAATGACTTACTTCTGATCAATTTGCCTTTGTTGTTCTTCGTTTAAAAGGAGCTAGTTTTACATACGATAAAGCACTAAAAAACTGTGCACAAAAACCTGCATGGTAACAAGTTTTTGGCACAGTTCTATTATTTAATCCCTTTCATAAGTACCTGAATCTTTGGAGCCATGAAATATAAAATAACACTTAAAACAATGGATATTCCGCCAATTACACCGAAATAAATAATCTCTGTTTCAGGATTATATAATCGAACAAGCTGCGCATTGATAGCTTGTGCAGATGCACTCGTTAAGAACCATAAACTCATTGTTTGAGCAGAGAACGCTGCTGGTGCTAGCTTTGTAGTAATAGATAAGCCGACAGGTGATAAACAAAGTTCCCCGATTACGACTAGAAGGAAGCTAATGATTAACCAAATTGGGCTAACAAGGGATTCGGTACCATGGATATATGCAGGAATAATCATCACTAAGAATGATAAACCAGCAAATAATAAACCGACAGCAAATTTATTTGCTGTACTTGGTTGGCGTGAATTCAGCTTTACCCAAAGCCAAGCAAATACTGGTGCTAGTAAAACAATATAAATAGGGTTTAAAGATTGGAACCATGAAGATTGAACCTCCAATCCTGCAAAGTTTAACTGCGTACGTTGATCAGCATAACTAGCTAAGATGATTGCTCCCTGCTCTTGAATCGCCCAAAACATTGTAGCAGCGATAAATAATGGTATGTAAGCAATTAAGCGAGATTTTTCAACTTCTGTCGTCTTTGAACTACGGTACATAAAGACAAAGTAGCCTGTTGGAATTAGAATACCTAAGATACTTACAAGTAAAGTAAATCGATCAATCGTTAAAATACCTGTTGGAATTGTTAACACACAAACTAGTGCAATTGCGATAATACCAATACTAAACTGTATAAGGACCTTTTTTCTTTCCTTGTCTGTTAAAGGATTTGGTACTTGCGTTCCTGCTAATCCTAGATTTTTCTTTTTCGTAAGAACATACATAATTAATCCAAATAGCATACCAATTGCAGCCACACCAAAACCTAAGTGAAAGTTATACTTTTGACCGAGTGTTCCAATCACAAACGGAGATAATAGTGCTCCTAAATTAATACCCATATAGAAAATACTGAAACCTGAATCACGACGAGTATCTGTTTCACTATATAAATCACCAACAATACTAGATACATTCGGTTTTAATAACCCTGTTCCAAGTACTAAAAATACCATTGAGATAAATAATGTATTAACCGTTCCTGGTAGAGCTAAGATGAGATGACCAATCATTATTAAAACGCCACCCCAAAATATTGTTCTACTTGAACCTAATAGGCGGTCAGCAATCCACCCACCAATAATGCCAGACATGTAAACTAACGAACCATAGATAGCCATAATGGATGCAGCTGTGGCGTGATCCATCCCTAAGCCACCTTTAGAAATGGAATAGTACATATAGTAAAGTAATATTGCTCTCATTCCGTAGTAAGAAAATCGCTCCCAAAATTCTGTAAAGAATAAAGTAAATAGTCCTTTGGGATGTCCAAAGAAACCATTTTGCGGAACTGTGCGAATAATATCGCTTTTGTTAAGCTTCTCCATAAAAACACACTCCTAATATACAGATGTAATGATGTTTATTAAGTATATAACAAAAAATAGAAAATTTAAACAAATATCAATTAGTTAAATGATTAGATTTTTTAGAAAAAATAAATTATATATTGTTTTTAGTGATAATTTCATTTAAATTATATAATATAGATATATTAATTAGAATGTTAATACTGTATAAATATAAATACAAATATAGGAGGATTTATATATTGTCAATGAAAGTCGTTACGATTGAAGATATTTATCAAGAAATATTGGATGGAAAAAGGAAACGATTCCCTCCGAATACTTGGAAAGAAGATATGGATAATAAGCTCGCCCGCAGAGTAATCACATATTTATTACACAGTATCTTAAAATGGGATAAGGAAGACATCAGAAAAAAATGGAACACTCAATTACTTGTAAAATATAAATTGCGAGGATTACTTAAACATAGATACGAAAACAGCCCTTTTAAAGCAATAAATGATTTATACCCAAGTGAGTTTAAAGAGTGGGAGTTTGGTATGACTCCTTTAAATTTTTGGACGAAAGAAAAGGCATTAACGATTTTGAGATGGATGATTGAAGAAAAAAAAGGTTTATCGAACGAAAAGCTCTTACGCGTATACGGCAAAAAATGGTTGGAGAAAAACAAACTTAGTGCCCCTCTGGCTATGTACTGGAATAGTAGTCCGTTTGCAATGATTAACGATTTGTACCCTAGTCGTTTTAAAGAATGGGAATTTCTCATGACGCCCAATAACTTCTGGACAAAAGAAAAAGCATTAGAAGCATTGAAATGGACTATTGAAGAAAAAGAAAAATTATCGCCCGAACAAATACTGGATGTATACAGTATAAAGTGGCTAAAGACTCAAAGATTAGCGTCTCCATGTCAATCAATGTGGGGAAATAGTCCATTTAAAATGATAAACGACTTATATCCAGATCGCTTTAAAGAATGGGAATTTAAAGTTACACCAGTTGGCTTTTGGTCCAAATGTAAAGCACTAGAAGCATTAAGGTGGACCATTGAAGAGAAAGAAAAACTGGATGAAAAACAGCTATTAAACGTATTTAATCAACGATGGCTCATAAAACAAAAATTACGGACCCCCTTACAACGCTATTGGAAAGGAAGCCCCTACGGGATGCTTATTGCTTTATATCCAAATCGTTTTTCTAAAGGTACGTTCAAAGGGTATTGTAATAATTAAAGTAGAAATGTAGGCCTGAAAAGACTGTAGCTAAACTAACTTTTTCACATGCATATACCAACTAAGAACTTGCAAGAATATGTAATACTGAATCTAAGATATATAAGATATACTATACTACACGACAACACATGTTGTTTAACAATGTAGTTTTAAGGTGTATCAATACTTTGCTTGATACACCTGTTTTTTATGTTTTTTATCGCTCATTTATCACTACATTCAAACTCTTTATTACCACTTTTATTACTAAATTCATCAAAGCGACAAATATATTAAGTGAACTAAAATTTTTGAACTATAATAACTCAAACAAGGAGAATGGCATTGATTTCATTCTTTATTCTTCCTTCATTTCAGAAGAGAATTTTGAAAACAGAAAAGGATTTGACCTTTAAGGCCAAATCCTTTTCTGTTTCTATTATTTCGCAGCTAGTTTTTCTTTCACTTTCGCAGTAAGCTTGTCCTACTTCACTTCTTCTCAATTGGATTTATTAATAATTATGGTACATGAAATTATTAATAATAAAATAATTTTAGTTAAAACGTTTGAATTTTTTTGAGTTTTTTCTGATTTAAATTCCTGTATTGCATCTATATATACTCCTATATAATTAAAGTGCACTACTCAACACTTTTCGTTTAAGTTAGTCTATCAATTTCTAAATACCTAATTAACTTAAGTAAAAGTTATTTTAAATTATTTTGGAGGTAGAATATACGCCTATTTAGTCATCTTTTGTATACACTCTAATATTAATTATGTAATTTCCACTCGTACTTCCTGTTCCTGTAGTATTTGAACAACTAATTCTAATACAAAGCTTTGCATTAACTGGTACACATTCTCACAAAATGTACCTTCCTCTATAATATATTCAATACATTGCAAAATATAGCCTTCTATAAATAAGCTCCCGTTTTCAACCATAGCTAAATTTTGTCCTGCTTTTTTTTTTGCGGTAATAAGATTTCATTTTTCGTCAAAACAATGTCCTGTGACACTTCTTTAATTCCCATGACTTTTTCTCTAAATACCACATTTTCTCGTATACTAATCTCAGTTTTGTATTTTCCTATTTCTACTGGTAATTTTGCTATTATATAGTTATTTAATTCCACTTCGCTTTTCTTATCCAATTCTAAACTGTGAATAGGAACCCACAAAGCGGTCTCTATGTCATCATCTTCAATAGTGTCTGTCGCTTGTTGAGTTGGATATTCTAAAAGCACTCTCTTTTCATGAAGATTTGAAGAAACTAACCTACAATCAACCTCTCCATAATAATTGTATACTGTATTTAGTAATTTAACTTCCAACTCACGACAACTTTCGTTTTCTTCATTACGAAATACAAATTCTTCTTGATTTTTTTCATTTATATTAGGAATTCTCCTAAAATTACATACTTCAGAAATAATGGAAAATGGAGTTTTTACTATCATGGAACGCACTGAACTTCCTATTGCTGATTTAGAAATTAATTTCTCTTCTTTTTTTACCTTTCGGCTTAAATTATCATGAATATTAAGCTCTTTAATTTTATAAATTTTGTGCCCCATTCCCTTACCCACCCAGGGTTTATTCATCATCATCCGCTCCTTATCTGATGAATTTCATAAGATATACATGTTACTCATGACTATTTTCTTCATTATATATGTTTTAAAATAGTAAAAAAGACATTACCTTTGTAACAAAGACAATGTCTTTTTTTATTTTTACGCTTGTACTTGTTGTACCTGTAGTACTTTCAAAGTAAGATCTAGTACAATTTTTTCACGTAATGTGTCAAATGACTCATTTAAAGCTGTAGGACATGGTGAAAAATCTAATTCATAGAAATTAGCACTAATTAATTCACAATATGGTTGCTCATTGTAAAACACTGCATTTTCAAAGAAATACTTGTCCAAACGAGGTAAATCACCATTCTTAGGATTAATAAAATGAGAAGCCGCATCTGAAGAAGCTGCTATTAAAGGTAGTGTTAAAAAGTTACCTTCTGTTAGATCCGCAAATCCAGTAAAATTAACATTAGCAACACGATCATTTAAAGTTCCATTACAATCCGCGGATGCATATTCAATATTTTTACGAATATAGCCTTCTACGAATAGTTTCGCTCTTGTAACTCGACGATAATTCGTACCTGGTACTGGTGTAAAAGCTACAGGAACTAACTTACACTGTGTTAAAAATACATTTTTTAATACACGTTTAATTTCCACGGCTGGAGGATCTAAAGGAATATTTGCCTCTACAACAATTTGAACAGTTCTCTCTGCTAAAACAACTGGGACTTTTATTAATGCATTTGGTGTAACGATAGGTGCTGCAGCTTGATCAGCCAGTGGTATTTGAGTTTGTCCTTCAACTGGACATGGTACATTAATCGGACATTGTTCGCTCATATTTCATGCTCCTCTTTTTGTAAGATTTTAGAGTTCGTGGAATTTTCGAACTCATAATACTTGTATATGTCTTTGTTCTATTGATGTTTGGGTTCTATAGTAGTCTCTTTAATCATTATCGAAAAGTTGATATGATTTACTCATTTATATTGAATATTCTGAAAACATGGACGTTAATGCTTTATGAAGAGAGATAACATAGTGAAAAAATTTCTAAACTTATAGATTATACTGTTACTCTCTCACTAAAATGGTTAAATATCTTTATTAGCAATACCCTTTGTCTACATGTACATTTGTATTTGTTAAAAAAATATAATTCTTACTGATTAACATTTAATTTTTCTTATACATACAAACGTATGTTTTTATAGATTTGATACACATTTATATTAAACAAGAATATTTTATTGTATGGTGACTATCTAGTCATACAAATCTAAAGCGTTTATAAGAGCACACTTATATATGTGCTTTATTTTTTCATGACAATCAGACTTTCAAACTATATCATTCTAAAGCAATATGTATAAAATATCTTGTTTCCTCTTTCAACATAAAACTGATTTCAGAGTACAATTAAATATGTACTCTTGTAAATTGATAATACAGTTATTTAATTTTGACATATACATATAAGAGCCTTACTATATTAAATTGTAGTAAGGCTCTTATAGTTGTTTAATTCTTGTTTACCTAAAGCACTCAATAGATTTTTTAAGTGCATTCATTTATAGCTTCCTGCAATCCCTTGTTCGAAAGCAATTCATCTCCACCTAATCACTAGACTTTGGCCATTTACATTCCTTTATATTTATCATGAAACATTTCCAAAACATTCCATATTCTCACTGATTTCAATTTAATTATCAATTATTTCTCTTTGTAACTTGTCGATCACATTGCTAACTATAGTTACATCTTTAAATAAGAAGAGTCATCCAATAAGGGTGATCCCTGTCAAGTAGACAGTATTTAAAAAGCGTAACTAAGCAACCTGAGTTCTATATTTATATGGCCTCAGGTTATTTAATTTCTTTTGAAATCTTTGATGATTATAAAAATGTATATATTTACGTATGCAAGTTTAACCTCATTCGCTTTACGGAAGGAGGTTAAATGAAAAAACTCTGGTTTAAAGTGACTGAAGAAGTTTTTCATGCAAGCATTATTCCAACAGTTGCCCCTTCGAGACATACTTACCTTCATCTGATATTTTTTAATTAATTCATTATATTGACGAGATGTGTACTGGTATCCTTGATCACTATGCAAGAGATTACTAGTTAAATTTTATTCTCGTATGGTAATCCAAACCTTTTCCACTCGAGAAATCCTCCCTTTAAATTCACTACTTCCTTTATACCAGCTCTTTGTAAAATACTAGCTGCTATAGCAGAACGCAATCCAGTTCGACATTGTAAAACGATTGAGCAATCTTTTGGTATGCAATCTAGCTGCTTAAATAGATTTCCTAAAGGGATATGTATTGCATCATGAAGATGTCCTTCCTCCCACTCTTTTTTACTACGCACGTCGATTATCTTAACGTTTCCATCTTTTATATGCGGATATAATTCAATTGGTGTTTTTTCTTTGTAACTTTCAAATTTATCAAGTCTTTGTATAACTTGTAAGGGTGCAAAAGCAATAATATTATCTACCCCAATAGATTCAAAGTCTCTAATAACCTCTTCCACTCTAACCTTTTCCTCATCTAGAATGATTAAAGTTTCTGTTTTATAATCTAGTAACCATCCACACCAAGTTGTGAAAGAATTATTATAAGGTATGTTAATTGACTTCTCAATATGACCTGCAGCAAAACTCTCTACATCCCTTATATCAACTATTTGATGAACGCTCTTCAAAATTTCTTGAAGTTCTTCTACTGTATTAATAGCAGTACTTTTTCTCTTCTTACGAATTGGCGGACCATACTTATTTAAATTCTTCATTAATGAAAAATACTTTGGAGGCTCTGGCTGTCCCGTCAATAAAGTCGATATAAAATCACTTTCTTCATTACACTGAAATGCCCAATTGAACATCTTTTCATAACCTAATGTAGAAGTTGGAATTGCTCCTAATGCTTTTCCACATGCGCTTCCCGCACCATGTGATGGCCATATTTGCAAATAATCAGGAAGTATTTTTATTTTTTGTATAGAATCAAATAATTGTTTCGCTCCTATTTTTGCAGTATCTTTCATACCGACAGCATTTTCTAATAAATCCGGTCTTCCTATATCCCCTACAAATATAAAATCACCTGTGAATATTCCTATCGGCTTATCATTGGTATAGTTATTTTGACTTGTATCAGTTACTAAAAAAGAAATACTTTCAGGCGTATGCCCTGGGGTGTGAATTACATTAAATTTTATATGGCCTACTTTAAACTCTATGCCCTCTCTAACCAATTTGTATCGACCTTCGTTAAGATATTGATATTTCCAATCACAATCTCCTTCATCAGATACATATAAATTTGCATGATAAAGATTAGAAAGTTCTCTAGATCCAGAAAGAAAATCAGCATGAATGTGAGTCTCAGTCGCAGCAATTACTTCCATCCCCTCTTTCTTAGCAAACTCTATATATTGTTCTATATAGCGACCTGGATCAATTACAATTGCTACACCTTCCTTCTGACAACCGACTAAATAGGAAGCATGTGCTAATTTTTCATCATAAAAATATTTTAAAAGCATAGGTATTCCCTCCAGATAGGTATTTCAAATTGCTTTTCAATTTTTATAACCACTTTTTATCTTCTCCTATAAAATCCCTTTCAACATTAAATTCCAATACATATAGGGCAACATATATCTTTTAAGTAAAACATACTATACCGTTCTTTCGCTTGATTAAATGGAAACGTTTCTTGGGGCTCATGTTCATAGTTAAATTCAGCGAGTATAAGACTTTTATATCCTGTAACAATCGGACAGGATGTATATCCATCATATTTAGCATGCAAGTCTCTTCCGTTAAGTACGTCCATAATATTTTGTTTTAAGACAGGTATTTGTTTTCGAATTGCCGCTCCAGTTTTAGAGGTGGGTAAATTGGTGCAATCTCCAAGTCCGAAAATATTCTTATACTGTACATGCTGCAAAGTATAAGGGCTTATATCTACCCACCCCTGAGAATCACTTATCTCACTCTCTTTAATAAAATTAGGTGGCCCCATTGGTGGAACCACATGGATCATACTGTATGGTACAGTTTCTCTATTCAGTGTTTGCGTATCTTCAAAAATTGCTTCTCTCTTTTCGGCAATAATTTCTACTAAGTTTTTATTATAATTTGTTATAATTTGCTTTCTTTCTAGTACTTGTTCTAAAGTATTTGCATAACGTGGAACCTGAAATATGTTAGCGTTCGCAGTATAAAACATTACTTCACTTTTGTTTCTCACACCGTTATTAGAAAAATACTCTTCTGCTAAATACATAATCTTTTGTGGAGCACCACCGCATTTAATAGGAGTATTGGGGTGGGTAAAAATCGCATTTCCTCCTTTAAATTTTTCAATTTCTCTCCAAGTTGAATCAACATATTTATAAGAGTAATTGCTACAAACCCCATTATTCCCAATAGACTCTTTTAAGCCTTTAATACCTTCCCAATTAATTTGTATTCCGGCTGCTACAATAAGAATTTCATACTCAAGCAGCAGTCCATCATCTAAAAGTATCTTATTTTTAGATGGAAATAACTTAACAACACTTTTAGGGATCCACGTTGCTCCTTTTGGAATAAGCGATTCTTGATTACGCATCGTACTTTCCTTTGAAACAATGCCTCCCCCCACTAAACTCCATAGTGGCTGAAAGTAATGTTTTTTTGATGGATCAATAATCGCTATACTTTCTTTCAATAGGGGGACATTTCGCAACAAATGTGCAGTAGAAGATAGTCCTGCAGTCCCAGCACCAATTACAATAATTTTATAACTATCTCTGGTCTTCATTATCCTCTTCCTATCTAAAATTGATTTTTTAATTAAACCATCCTTAGCCTTATTTCATCTTATAAACAATATTATAAGTTAAAAACACCATTAATTTATCTGATTTAAATGAATATTTAGTTAAAAACAATCAACAAAATTACTATATGCATGAATCCCCCATGTTACTTCTTTAATTTGTTTCAAACACTACAAACTTTATATTTCCCAATATTATCCTGAATTCTAACTACATTTAATTACATCACATGCCAATAAACATTGGATTGTGAGTTACATGAAACGAACTGCATAGAAACATCAAATTTTCACATATACAATAATAGGATGGTTTTATATTAATTAATCACTTATATAATTTTTTCCTTACAATTTATCCTTGCCCCAATACTATCTCACAGTATCCGTTGATACTTATAAGAACCTGAATATTGAATTTAGTAATGTAAAAAGTTTGTTTTCAATCATTTTTGTTTATATAAATTTACTAATGAATTTATTGTTATTTAGTTTATATGTAACCAACAACCCATTTGCAAATCAATCCTACTGAGCTATTGCACTTTTAAAGACCTCATATGTAGTATTTTTATTTAATTTTGTTTACACTCTTAAAAAAAACGAGCATATGATACTATATACTAATCCGAAAACCATATAGTTTACTTTCTAAGAGCACTGATCTGTGTTCTTTTTTTTGAATAAAACTTGTGTTCAATTTTTCACTACATTTTTAAAACTTTCACTTGTTTCTCTTAGAAAATATTTTAAAACAGTTACATATAAATAAGATTTTTTAATTGCTCAGGATTTCCATCAATACTATCGAAAACTTTAGTTTTGTATTTTATCCTATTCAAATATCATTCATCATAGCCCCATATATCCCAATTTCTCAATTTATAATTCCGATTCATAGTATTTGGACCTTGGAATAGCTAATTACTAAGTCATAGAATATCTTTTTCATTACCCCTTCCGGCCATGTTGTATTTATTAAACCTTTGTATTATAGGATTTAGTAGTTATCTCACTGATCATAAAGAGATAATATCAGAACGTGATTTCTATTAGTCCAAGCACTTCATGTTACTTACACATACACTATAAAATGTTTGGACTTTATTATTTTAATTAAAACTTAAAATTAGGAGGATTTAATATGGCAGATTGTACAGGTTTAGCTTGTTTTTTATTCTCTACGTGGCCAACAGGAACAGTAGTTACAGTTACCACTAGATCAGGTCAAATTATCGGGCCTGCTACTTTTTCACTATTCTTTCCGAATATATGTGCAGTAGTGTTGGTAGAAGAAGATGTGATAACCCCCTCTTCAACCAATACTATATTCATTAGTTGTAAAGATATAGAAAGTGTTACTTTAACCACTCCTTAAGAAGCTTTATATTTTTCTAGCTTAATCCCTATTTAAGAAACTCTAATGACTATACTAATCAGTACACCCTGATACGTAACATTCTATTGCATCTATTATTTCAATAGGATGCTTTAATTTAAACTTTTTCTCTTCTAAAGGTTACTTGTCTACACAACGTTCTACAAAATTTCATATGATATAGTATATTGTTTAAAGGAGGGATAAATTTGTTCTTATGCAATTTATTTGGTTGTTCAGGTGGAGTATGTAGTATTTTTAAAAATTTACAACCAGGCGAAGTCGTTACTGTGACTGGTAAATCTGGGAATATTATTGGTCCTGCTGTGTTTACAAGTTTTAACCCTAATACTTGTATAGTCACATTAGAAGAGGAAAATTCAGTTACTCCTCCTACTACAAGTATTACTAAGATTAGTTGTAAAGAAATAGAAAGTATTACGTTTATCTCATAATATATTTTAAACCTAAAAGCAGGGGTTGAAATATGAAACTCTTATACATTACTTCTGGTTACTCAAAAATCTATCAATATCTAGATCAAAGCATACAAAGAACTCTTATTGATCAAAAATTCGAATGGTTAGCAGTACAGCCAAATGAATTAATACAGCAATTGGATTTCATTACAACAACGTTTCATCCCGATATTGTTTTCACCTTATTAGGTAATCATCTACCACAAAAAGCAATTCAATATTTTAAAAAAAGAAACATTAAATTAGCTGTCTGGCTAACTGAGGATCCATTTTATATAGATACTTCTCTTCTTCTATTAAAAAACTTCGATTTTATATTTACTATTGATAGCGAAGCACTTAAATATTACACACCTTTAGGATATACCAATGTATATCACTTACCATTAGCAACTAATATAGAGGTATTTAAACCTAATCTAAAAAATCCAAAATATAAAAGTGAAGTATTGTTTATTGGATATCCTTATCCTAACCGAGTAAAATTAATACAGTTTCTCTTGGAAAAAACGCCTTATCACTATACTATTATTGGTCAACACTGGAGAAATAAGTTATTAAAAAAATGGAATAATCACCGAAGAATTAAGATTATAGAAGGATGGATTCCACCTCAAGAAGTTGCACTCTATTATAATAACGCTAGTGTTATTTTAAATCCTCACCGTAGTCATCTATTTCCACAGAATAAAAATAAAAATAAAGTAAAAAATAATACAATTAATAATCGTGCTTTTGATATTGCCGCTTGCCAAGGATTTCAAATTATTGAAGAAAAACCTGACCTTTCATCTTTCTTCAATGAAGATGAAATTATATCCTATAACAGCTTTGAAGACTGTTTAAACAAGATATCTTTTCATTTAGATGATACAATTTTAAAAAGAGTAATGGTCGAAAAAATTCATGCAAGAGTCATTAACCAGCATACTTTTCATGAGAGGATTCATTTTATAACGACTATTTTACAATCACATATTCATTAATTTATTAAATTAATAATATCTTTTCTTAAATACTCATTTTTAATAAATTAAAATGTTTTTTCAGTTTTATGAAGAAGCATTTTAATTTGTCTTTTCCCTATAGAAATCAATCACGATTTTCCTAAAGATGCAATTGCACCTTCAATGAGATAGAAGATAAATTCCGTTTGGATTAATTTAACAAGTTTGCTACTACATTTTTAGTATTAAGGATTTTTTATTAGCATTTCATATTAGTGTATTCTAGTTAATTTTAGCTATTATTGAAGATGACATATCAGCGATATTTTCTTTTTTATAAGCTTTATCAGGTTCGTTTGCAAACTTTTTAACACTTTTTTATATTTATTCTATTACATCCACCTTCACAAACGTATTATACTTAGATACTAACTCATCAAGTTTCCTTTTTTGTATTTAGTATCCGTAAAAATGAATCACTGGCATTTTATCGTAATATTTCTGCTTATATATTTTGATGAACTCTTCGTACTTTTTAATTTCACTTCATTTATTAAGAGCAATCTACCTCAACTGCATGAAGTATCCCTTCTTTATAGAGATAATACACGTATTCTCTCCCTAGTGTTGTTTTACTCACATTCCGATTCAAATTTTTTAAAATACGATGAAAAACTTTATTAAAAGCGCTACTCCTACATTTCCTGTTGCATGTCCTATTCCAAAAGTTATTAAATTACATATAGAGGGTATTTGGTATGAAGAGATAGAATAAGTGTTAAGCTGGTTATACTCATACTGAGGTGAATTGTATGATTTGGGCTATCATTTCATTAGTCATCGTTTTTGGATTAGGAATAATACTTAAAGCACCCGAGGTCTCTGAAGAAGAAATTCGCATGAAACACTTAAGAGAACAAGCAAATCGTGAATATTTAGAAAAAATGGATCCGCGAAAGTTTGAATATTTAATCGCTGACTTGTTTAATTCTCGAGGATACCAAGCGCAAGTTACACCAGGTTCTAATGATAGAGGAAAAGACATTATTCTTTGGAAAGATGATGAAGTGAAATTTGTTGAAATAAAAAGATATACAAAAAAATCTATTGGACGACCATACATTCAAAAGCTACATAGTGCCATCATCGATGGAGAAGCTACAGGAGGATACTTTGTTACGTTAAGTCATTTCAATAAAAATGCGCAGCAATACGCTGCAAATAAGAACATTGAATTAATTGATGGTAACGATCTTATCGACATGCTAAATTCATAAAACAAAAAGAGCCGTCATCTAATGGCTCTTTTTGTTTACCGAATTATTCTTTTATCATATACATTTATCAGTCAATACTAAGTTCTATCTTTCTATAATATTGGATATACTATTTATACATCTAGAATATCACCACATGAGACACCTTCAGCTGGGGAAGGTGTCTTTATTATTTTCAAGTCATATTGTATATAGTGAATTCATATAATCAGAATGCCGATTGTGTTATACAGAAACAGAGTATTCCTCCCATCCAACCAGGAATGCTCTTTTTTCTGTCTTTTTAGTTATACAAAATGATTTTCTGCATTATATTACATGGTTCAAGAGAAACTACGAAACCAGAGCTCTCTCTAATTAATAATACTCTGGTTTTATTTTCATCATACTCTTGGCTATCATTACATAAACATGATACAGAACGCCATTACGGGGATAATATATCTTATAATATTCTACAAACTAAGTTCTTCTCTCGGGAAGAACCCTTTTTATTATTCTTTCATTTCACATAGGCTTCATTTGCAGTTACATAATATGTTTTTCCTTTACTGCTTGTATACTGTATATTATGTTGAGCCATTTGTACTTTTTTTCGTCAATAATAAATTATACGTTCAAAAAATTTGTCACTTTACCCATAAGTTGTCCGCAATTGGAAGCATAAAGTTGCCGGAAATCACATATTTTTGAGGAGATTTAGTTAATTATTCGAGGAAGTAAGAAGCATATCTTTGCCATGGATTAATTATTAACCCATAAGCTTGCCGTGAATGCTTTTGGTCTGTAATAAAGTTTGATCAAAAGGATGATACAAAATTTGATTTTTTATCAGAAGAAACCCAAACATTTTGAAAAAGATGAGGTAAAATGCTTGGGTTGTTTGTTGTTAGTAGATATGTTTTTATAAAAAGTTTAATCAAAACCAGAAGCGTATGTTAATTTAATAGGAATTAATAAAAAACTTCTATGCACAACGGTACGACTTTTTGTAAACACCCATACTTTTTATAAATCGTTAAACTTTATCTCAAATCAACATCTTTCTTATTTAATAACCTCTACTCCCCCCATATATGGACGCAATACTTCTGGGATTATAACTGAGCCATCTTCTTGTTGGTAGTTCTCTAAAATAGCTGCTACTGTACGCCCTATAGCTAACCCAGAACCATTTAATGTGTGTACAAATTCTGGTTTTGCGCCTTTTGTACGACGGAAACGTATGCTTGCACGACGTGCTTGGAAATCTTCACAGTTTGAGCAAGAAGAAATTTCACGATAAATTCCATAGCTAGGTAGCCACACTTCAATGTCATATGTTTTAGCAGCTGGAAATGCTATATCAGCTGTACATAATACGATCACTCGATACGGTAATTGTAACAATTGTAGTACTCTTTCAGCATTCGCTGTTAATTTTTCTAACTCATCGTATGATTCTTCTGGCTTAGTATATTTAACCATTTCAACTTTGCTAAATTGGTGCTGGCGAATAAGTCCTCTCGTATCACGTCCTGCACTACCAGCTTCAGAACGGAAGCATGGAGTATGTGCCGTAAAATTAATAGGTAATTCTGCACCATTTAGTATTTCATCACGATAATAGTTCGCTAATGGTACCTCCGCCGTTGGTATTAAAGCGTAATCTGTATCTTTTAATGTAAATACATCTTCCTTAAATTTTGGGAATTGTCCTGTTCCTAATAAACTATCGCTATTTACGATAAACGGTGGGATCACTTCCGTATATCCATGTTCTTCAACATGTAAATCCAACATAAAATTAGCTACCGCTCTCTCTAAACGTGCTCCCAAGCCATTGTAATATACGAAGCGACTTCCTGTTACTTTTGCTGCACGCTCAAAATCTAGTAATCCTAATTTCTCAGCAACTTCCCAATGTGGTTTTACTTCAAATGAAAATTCGTTTATTTCTCCCCACTTACGTATTTCAACATTATCATCTTCTGTTGCTCCAATAGGCACTGTTTCATTAGGTATATTTGGCAATGCCAATAATATAGAATTCAATTCCTCTTCTACATTACGTAACTCATCATCTAACGCTTTAATATTGCCTCCTACTTCACGCATTTCGATTATAAGTTCATCAGCATTTTGTTTTTCACGCTTTAACTTCGAAATAAGCTCAGATACTTCATTACGTTTACTTTTTAATTCTTCTACTCTTACTAACAATTCGCGACGATTTTGGTCTAATTCTTCAAATTTATCTAATTCAAAAAACTCTCCACCGCGATTAATCAATTTTTTCTTTACTTCTTCAAAATTAGCACGTAATACTTTTACATCTAACATGTCTTATCTCTCCTTTAATAAGTGACTAATGCCATCTTCTTCGTTCACGTTAAACTTTTAAGGTAGGGAATTTCACTAAAAAAACACAAAAAACTCCCGTCCCTATAAAAGGGACGAGAGTTAACCCGCGTTGCCACCCTAGTTGAAAGCATAGAAAATATAAGCTTTCCACTTAAAAAATTAACGGTTTTTAACCGGAAACGATTACTAACTTCACATTGAAGTGTTCCACATTTCGCTCAAGGACGGATTCACAAGCTCTTTCTATCGGTTTACACCACCCACCGACTCTCTAAAAGAAAAAATACCTGTTACTACTTCCTTTCATCACTTTCAAACAATATACAATTGAATTATCATTACTTTACAATAATTCTATTTATTTATCAAGGAATTATTGTAGCTTTAAAATGAAGTATAGTCAGAACTACTTTACAAACTTATATTTTATAATAAATAAAATGAATATATTTTGAAAAGGATGGATCAAAATTCATTTAGAACTCTTTAATTAAAAGGTAAAAACATTGTAACTTTTTTATAAACACCGTGACTTTTTAAAAGCGCCATTAAAAATATTCTTCAAATCCCGGAAGCATAAGTTTGCCGCAAACAAAAAGAACCAAAACCTTGCCGGAAACGCAAAGTTATGGTTCAAATCACAAAATTAGATAGATTAATTCCTTTCAAGAAAGGCTATGGCCACTTGAAAATATCATAGGAATTGCGTTTAAAATAAACATTTTTTATGAGAAGGGAATTGAATTTATGCAAAACTTTCATTTCATTTGTGATCAATTTGCTACAATCCTTAAAGGAAAAAGTAAAATAAGTCAAAATGGTTGTTCGGTGTCTTTTCATCGTGATTTTAAGGTGCTAGTTCAAGGAAAACCAAGTGCGTATGTAGTACCCGTCGGATTAAGTTTCGAATCAATGGATCAAAATGGTAATGCATTAAATTTAGGAGAAATTGCTGTTCTACAAGAAGAAATCCCTTTATTTTTGAAATCAATTGTACAACAGGGAATTATCGTTAGTGCTTTACATAATCACTGGTTATATATGATCCCCATTAATCATGTATATTCATATCCAATCAGTGGAGCCTCCGTTACATTTTGCAAAAAAATTAGCAACTTCCTTTTTATCTTTAAGTAGCTATCCTATTGCTAATAACAATGATGAATAATAAATGAATTATATATATCTAATTTTTGTTAATAGTTTTATATTAAGCTGATTTCAATCATTACGTATTACTTTATTTCAAAATGGATACCTACCCCTAAATTGGATTTGATTTCCTATTTAGGAGATTACCGTCTTCTAAATTTCTAATCAGACTTTATCTCAATTCTTTTCATTTTCAAAAATCTAAAAAAACAATCCTAAACATATTCTTAACTTTTATTTCACTTGAAACATGTATTTTTTATAATTTTTATGCACCGATAAGATAAGCCCCATCATTATCATATTTGAAAACAGTGAACTCCCTCCATATGATAAAAAAGGAAGTGCAATTCCTTTTACCGGCATTATCCCAACAATCATACCGATATTTTGGAAGATTTGCAGTGTTAAAACACTAATAGTCCCCGCACATAGGAATGTACCAAACAGATTCTCTGCTGAATAAGCAATTATAGTTACTCGATATATAAGAAGTAACAAGACCAATACAACGAGAGCCGCTATTATAAATCCACCTTCTTCAGCGATGGTAGCAAAAATAAAATCAGTATGCTTTTCAGGAATATATACACTTCCTTGACCAAATCCTTTTCCATGCAATTCACCACTTCCAACAGCTAAAAGAGATTGTTGCGTTTGATACCCCTGATCTGCATTTTCAGCTGGATTCAGCCACCCTATAATGCGTGATTGTTGGTGAGGTTTTAACCTAGTAACTAAATCTTTAAAGAAAAAATCGGGATATCTTACGTATATAAATATTAATGTAGATAGTAGAGTTACAGGTATGAATGTACAAAGTGCAATTAATTTCTTTTGAATCCCTGACATAAATAAAATACATGCAATAGATGCTGCGTATAAAAACACCATACCTGTATCTGGCTGACTGTATACTAAAGAAATAGGAGGAATCGAAACCAACATAATTTTTCCGACCAATATGAAATCAGTTTTATATGTCCGAATCATATATTTGGCGTTATGATTCACTACTAAATTGGCGACAAATATAATAAGTGCAATTTTGAAAAACTCCGATGGTTGAATTTGACCGATAACAGGAAATTGAAACCATCTTTTTGCTCCCAATTTAACAGGAGTAAACGTTGATTCTGGTAGTATTTTCAATATAACAATTGCTGCAAATCCAATAATATACAATGGCCAAGATAACTTTTGCCATTGATCCCAATCAATACTTGCAACTAATATTAACAGTACAAAACCAATTATATAGTTCCTACCTTGCTGAAATGCAAAGTTTGTGCTTCCATACTGGCCAGTTTGTTGACTACTATAAATTGCAGTGATACTAATAATACAAAACATGTATAAGATCAAAATTAGTTTTTTATCTAAACTCCTTAGTAAATCTATTATTTTACTCATGAAACCCTCCTATAATACTCAAAAAATTCCATACTTCATAATAATGACTAGCACCCTTTTTATATGCTTTTAATTATTCAAATGAAAATTATATTATTATGTTATAACGCAACATTTTATTTTTTTAAACTTTCCCTTAAGGTTTCACTTTAAATAGTTAAAGTAATAATAAGTAAATCTTAATTTTTTCTAAACTAAAATGAACCAATCTTTTTTATCCAGAATTACTTAATTTCTAACTTCTTTAAAAAATAATAGGCACTTAAAGGCCTCGATAACTCTAACTCTCTTGGTTGAGGGTCGAGCAGTTAGCTATTGTTAGCTGCTCTTTTATGATTCATCGTCACAATATGATGAAATAGTCATATATTATATTTTAAACTACTAATTTATTTTTCAATATCTCATTTCTTCCTTAAAGAGGTCTTTTTATAGATGCTCTTCTTAGGTTTTTCAGCATAAAACTAAACATTTCGTCAATACTAAAGATAGGCGAAAGCCAGAACTCATTTAACCGTCCCTGTAGTTCTTCTCTTTTCTGTATTAAGCAGCTAGCATCACTAGCTGCTCTTTTATTTACACATATCGTAAGATTTTGAATACATTATGTTTGAAAGTGCTCTGTTTTATCAAAAGGTTATCCGGTGGCAATTTTATTTTTTATTTCTCCAAAATGTAATTGCCACCAGGTACCTTTTCGTATAACATATGCAATCTTGTTAATACTATAAATGTAACTTTAGGTTACATAACTATTACTTTTAAGGGCCTAATTTTCTTTTGTGCAACAAGTGGTTAGCCAGCTTCGCTGGCCACTTTGTTGTGCCCAATGAATTTTTTATTTCTCAACACCTAACATATGGTATCAATATTCCAATAATGGTAATATAAAGGTACCTTCAGTTGTTAAATATCATGCCCTTTTTAAAGGCCCTGTTTTTAAACAGGGCCTTTAAATCATTTTCTGACAGAAGACTCTTCTTCAAAAATATGAAGGTGTGAAACACCAACTTTAGGTGGTAGATGAATGTCGGTGGGTATAGGCCAGCATGTTTGCTATCATTTATAGCATTTTTGTTATAAATCTTTCTATAAAAGCTCTCATTTCCTCGGTATCAAATTAAATCCCATGAAACAGGCGTCCCTTTTTTGATATCCTTACTCGCTTTTTTCCCGATAATTTTGGATAAGTGTTTTGGTAATAAGCCATTCCCTGGTCTAATAGCTTTAACATTTTCATTTGTAAATCTTTCTCCCGCTTTTATGTTTTCTACTACATATAATGATCTTCTAAATTTTAAAGAACCTTTTTCTATATCAGTAGGTCCATAATATACATTCCCCAAAGATTCCCATGCTTTTTCAGTTTCGCTTACTAATAATTTAAATTCAGCTGGTTCCATTGAAAATTTAGCATCAACTCCTCCGTCCGACCTTGAGAGCGTTAAATGTTTCTCAATTACTGTAGCTCCCAAGGCAACACTTGCTACAGATACACCTACTCCCAGTGTATGATCCGATAAGCCCACCTGACAGTTAAATAACTCTTTCATATGAGGTATAGTAACTATATTTGTAGATTTTGGAGATGCAGGATACGTACTTGTACATTTTAAAAGAATTAGTTCTTTACACCCTTCTTCTCTCGCAGCCCTTACTGTTTCATCTAGTTCAGCGATTGAAGCCATACCTGTCGAAATGATTATTGGTTTTCCTGTTGCGGCTACTTTACGTATGAGGGGAATATCAGTATTTTCAAAAGATGCAATTTTATAACATGAAACATTTAATGTCTCTAGAAAGTCTACAGCTGTTTCATCAAAAGGCGTACTAAATGGTATCATTCCTAATTCTATACAGCGATCAAAAATTGGTTTATGCCACTCCCATGGTGTATATGCTTCTTTGTATAAATGATAAAGTGATTTGCCTTTCCATAAACTTTTCGTATCATGAATTAAAAAATCACCATTTTCTATATTTAAAGTCATTGTATCTGGTGTATATGTTTGAATTTTAAATCCTTGTGCCCCGGCCTCCGCAGCTGCCTCTACAATTTGCAACGCTCTATCTAATGATTGATTATGATTTCCTGACATTTCTGCAATAATAAATGGTGGCAAACTATTGCCAATCTCTCTACCTCCGATATATACATTACTCATTTTTGTCACCTTCAAGCTCTTTTTTTATAGATCCTCTTCTTTCCTCCCATTGTTCACGGGACAAGGTCATTGTAATGACATCAACATAATCATTTTCCCTATAAATATAATCTTCATATCTTCCCTCTTCTTGGAAACCAAGTTTCTGATGGAAATTTAAACTAATACGGTTTGATTCTATTATTTCTGCACATACTTTGTGTATGTCTTTGATTTCAAAAATAAAATCTAATGCTAATAAACCTAATACAGTTCCGGCACGTCTTACACTTTGCTTTTCACCTATATAAAATCCCCAATAACAAGTTCGATTCATTCTATCTATTTTTGTAAAATTAACAAATCCAATTGGTTTTTCTTTATATGTTAATAATCTTGCAACCTTTGTATCATCCATTACGAGTTTTTCATACCACTTTAAATGTTCGTCTATGGTTATTAGATGATCCTCATACATAACCGCGCGAATTTCTTTTGTATTCCGCCAATTTAAAATAAGTTCTAAATCTTTCTTTTCTAAACTTTCCAATTGAAAATCCCCAATATCTAACATACTATCCTCCTAAAATAATTTTTACTATTTCATTTGTATTACTGGCACACTGTATAGAAAGAGCTTTATTAGACATTTCTTTCACTATTTTAGAATCTGATAAAAGTTTGTTTAGACATTTCGTAATTGCTTTATCCGAAACACTTTCAGCTGTGCCAATATTCCATGTAGCTCCAACCTTCGCTACAGCCTTGGTTACTTCAATTTGATTTTGGGCAGTTGTAATTGTTATAGAAGGTAATCCAAGAAAGCATCGTTCCCATGTGGTTGTGCCTCCAGCTCCTATCCCTAAATCCGCTCGTACGAGAAGCTCTTCCATATTCTCTATTTGACAATAATATGAAGCGTTAGACACACTCTTACAATAAGTTTGAATATCTTCTTTATGAGGATTTTGACTACCTACCACAACATCTATTTTTAAGTTATTTTTATTTATATTTTGTAAAGCTCTTAACGTTTTTAATGTCTCATTTGTTACATCATGGCCACCAAAAAAAATAAAAATCCTCTCAATTTTACCTGTTCTTTTTCGTGAAATCTTCTTAGCTGCATGAAATTCTGGTCGTAATATAGCGTATTTAGGCCCCAATTTTACTAATGAGTGCTCTGGTATTAAATCTTTATAGCGATCATTAAGGTTATCGTATAAATTTTGGTCTAGTAACAAATCGCAATCATGCATTCGATTTGCAAGATCATCAATTACCATAATTTTCTTTACCGTTTTTCTTAAAGCAGATTCCCACTTATTATCTAATCCATAATGATCAACAATTAACCAATCACACTTGGGAAGTTGCGACAAAATATCATTGGTCTGCTGCGCATCAACAAACCAATGATATTTTAGCCAATTTAAATAACTCCCGTTTTTTGCACTTAAGAAATTCGTATTTTCACCATCTCCATCTAATACATACACATGAAATCCTTTATTTAAAATATATTGATGCAAATCACCTTGCAGCTTATGACAAATGAAATATACTTGAGCACCTTTATTTCGCAATTCTTGGGCCAGTGTTAAACAACGCATAATATGACCGGTACCTATTTCAATAGATGCGTCGGCGCGAAAGGCAATTTTTTTCTCAAGCAAGATACTCCCTCCTCACTAAAAGCACTATAACTTATTAACTTATAATTTCGTTTCTCTATTTAGCTCATCTACTAATGATTGTTGATTTGCCCATTTCAATTTCACATGATTATTCATTTCAATAAGTTCAGGACTTCGAAGGATGTAATCTTTTATTTGATGAAAAAATAAAGGTTTAGATTTTACATTCAGACCTTTATAAAGTTCATTGAACATATCTAAATCCGGTTGTTCATCTAATGTTAACCTCCAAGTAGGGTAACAAAATGGTGGAGGAAGTTTCACTATATTGTTACGAAATAAATGTGGATTATTAATAAAATAAAATGGAAGGTATTCTGCATAGGTTAAAGGTTTTGGGGTTTGTAGTAATCGTTCAATTGCCTCTAATGTAAAAATATCGCCTGCTGTTCCGACAGGTAACGTACTTAACTCTGCCTGTGTATAATCTGCACCACTTTTCAAATGTTCATCTAGCAAAAAAGTATTAATTTCCGGTGACACAGCTGGACAATCTCCTGTAATCCGCATGACAATGTTTGCATTTTCTTGTTTTGCAGCTTGGAACATGCGATCAGCGGTATTTTCTGGATCACCTCTAAAAATCTTAACCTTTCCATCTAAATTAAATTTTTCCAAAGGGTCATCTTGTGCAATATCTGAAGTAGCAAGTATGACCTGATATTTTCCTGGAATAGCTAATGTATTTATAAGACATCGTTCAATGGAAGAAACTCCGTGTATTGGCAATATGGCTTTTAAAGGTAACCTAGTAGATTTTAAGCGGCAAAGTACAATTATTACTACCTTAGGAGGTTCAATAACCTCTTTTGTTAATGGGGTACCTGCAGACAAATTATATACAGCTACCTGAGGTAATAATTCCTCTGCTTCAAGCTTATTCAGCGCATTTTCTACAACATTTAACTCCATTGTTACTTTATTAGCTGTAATAATCTCTCCTTTTTTAATGTCAACTTTTGTAACTGCTCTTAACAATTTCTGATTTTGCAATTTTATTAACCCCCCTTTCATTTAATTTTTAGCAACACTATAAAACAAAAGAACTTTTCTCACAGCTTGTATTACATCCCACACATCAGCTTCTGTCATTTTAGGAAATAGAGGCAGCGTAATAATTTCCTCATATACGTTTTCTGCTTGCGGACAAATACCTTTTTCATAACCTAATTTTTGATAAAACGGTTGTAAATGTACGGGTATATAGTGCACATTCACACCGATATTTTCTCTTTGTAACGCTTCGTAAAATTCTTTTCGATTACATTTTAATAACTTAGTATTTAAACGAATAATATAAAGGTGCCAGCTCGAACTGGTTTGAGGCAATTGCTTTGGTATGATGATTTCAGATAAACAACTAAATTCTTTACTATAGATGTCTACATATTTCTTTCGAATCTTAATAAAAGAGTCTAATTTACTTAACTGTGATAAACCAAGAGCAGCTTGTATATCCGTAATTCTATAGTTGTAACCTAAGAATTGCATTTCATAATACCAAGGTCCATGATTTTCAAGAAGTTTTTTGGGGTTCCTTTCAATTCCATGTGTACGGAATTGAACAAGTTTTTCATAAAAAAGAGGATTATTTGTGGTAATTACTCCGCCCTCTCCGGTAGTAATATGTTTCACCGGATGAAAGCTAAACATTGTCATATCACCAATTGAACCAATCTTTTTATTTTTATAAGTGGCTCCTAATGCGTGGGCTGCATCTTCAATGATAATCAAATTATTTTTTTTTGCTATTTTTTGTATTGCTTCTAACTCTACAGGCTGTCCAGTAAAGTGTACGGGAATAATGGCTTTTGTTTTGTTTGTAATCTTTTCCTCTATAGATTTAGGACTAATGTTATATGTTTCATTGTCAATATCGGCGAATACCGGCTTTGCACCCTGGTATAAGATACAATTTGCACTTGCTACAAATGTCATTGGAGTTGTAATTACTTCATCTCCCTCAGTTATGCCAGCTGCATAGCAGGCAGCATGCAATGCAGCTGTACCATTTGAAAAGGAAACAGCGTATTTTGCTCCCACATATTTTGCTATAGCCTCCTCAAATTGTTGAACCATAGGTCCTGTTGTTAAAAAATCCCCTTTTAATACGTCTACAACAGCCTGAATGTCATATTCATCAATTTGTTGCTGACCATATGGTAAATAAGTTTCTCTAACAGGCTTTCCTCCATGAATACCGAGAATCCCCCTTACCATTACTCTTTCGCCTTAGGGTTAATTTTTAAAGATTTAATCCACTCTTCTGTTTTAATAACTCCATCTTCTAAAGAAACTTTCGGTTCCCAGTTTAATATTGTTTTTGCTTTTTCATAGTTACATAATAATTTTTGGATTTCACTTTGCGGATGGATATGAGTTACGTGTTGAATACTTACTTTTTTTCCCGTAATCAATTCTGCTAATTTATTAATGGATATATCTTGTCCTGTTCCAGCGTTGATAATATGACCATTTGCTTTTGCAGAGTATCCTGCTGCCACAACAAAATCTGCACAATCTTCAACGTATAAAAGATCTCTCGTTTGTTTTCCATCCCCATATATATTCAATGGTACATTATCTAATTTATTATTTATAAAAATGGCAACAACCCCACCTTCCCCACCTGTTTTCTGGAATGGACCATACGTATTAAATGGGCGAATAACCACTACAGGTAGCTTATAAGCATAATAGTAAGATAAAACCATGTTTTCAGCAGCAATTTTTGATCCAGCATATGGAGAAGCTGGTTTAATCGGGTCTAATTCTGATATTCCTTGTATATTAGTAGCTTTATCATATACCATACAAGTACTCATAAAGACCATTTTGACGTCATACTTAAGACATTGTTCTAACAAATTAAAAGTACCTATTGTATCATTTTCAAAAGTTGATCTAGCATCATCTATACTATCTTGAACATTGATACTCGCTGCTAAATGATAACAAAGATCAAATGAATTATTTTTAAATAATTCAGCAACTAATTTTTTATCTTTAATATCTCCTTGAATGCATTGCTTTAAATTTAGATCGTGTGCAAACTCGGTGATATTTGCAGTAGTTGAATTTGCTAAGTTGTCTAATATCCATAGTTCATGCTTATCCTGCAATAATCTCTTTACAACCCACCTACCAATAAAACCTGCACCACCAGTTACTAATATTTTCATAGTTTCTCCCCTCCTGTTAATAGTTGCTGGTTTAATATTAAATTTCTAAGCTCTTCTTTTGAAATCGCATTTTGATGATCAGAACGGTAAAATCCTGCTTTCGCCCTTTCTGCATTTTCATATTGTGTACCCTTTTTTAATGGGCTAGGAATGATAAACATATCTGGTAATTCAAAAGCCTGTAAAGACTCATCATGTGTCATAAGTTCTTCATACATTTTTTCACCAGGTTTTAATCCAATTTCTTCAATTTTTATATTCTCCTTAGGCAACCCATATAATTTTGTAACTTCTTCTATCATCACTTCACTTAAATCTTTTAATGAAATAACTGGCATTTTTAATATAAAAGTTTCACCACCCTTTGCTATTTTCATTGCTTCAATTGTTAACATAGTTGCTTGATTCAGTGTCATCATAAATCTACTCATACTAAGATCCGTTACAGTTATTTTTTGGTTTTCTTTAATTTGATTTTCAAATAAAGGAATGACAGATCCTCTTGATCCCATCACATTTCCGAAACGAACACTTGCAAATATCGTTTCACTTGAACCTTTTGAATATTCCGCTGATGTAATTAATCTTTCAGCAGTCAACTTTGTTGCACCGTAATTATTTGTTGGTGAAATCGCTTTATCAGAACTTGTAAAAACTACATTTTTTACTTTCTGAGCAATTGCGGCTTTTATTACATTTTGTGTTCCAAAAATATTGGTCAAAACTGCTTCAAACGGATTATATTCACAAAAAGACACATGCTTCATCGCGGCCACATGAAATACATAATCAATATTTTCCATCGCACTAAATACTCGATCATAATTACGAATATCCCCAATTAAATAACGAATATTTTGATTTTTATCCCTAAATTCTTCTTGTAATAAAAATTGATTATATTCACTCCTACTAAGAACCCTTACCACTTTTGGCTTTTCCTGTAGAACATTAGAAAGAATGCTTTTTCCAATTGTTCCTGTTCCACCAATAATTAAAACGTTTTTGTCTTTAAAAAACATGAAAATATATACCTCCTCATATTAAAAAATTAATTTTAGCTAAGAAAACCTCTCTTCAATTTGTGTGTAGTTCCATTAGCAAGCCATTTGTTGAGAGATAAACTGGTTTATCGGATATTAAAACACACGTTTCCATTACAAGTTTAAAATACATATTAATCATTGAAAACTGAGGATATAATCTTTTACTTCAAATATTTATAAATGGTGATGAGTTTAATCTTTTTCACCTTGAATTAAATTTATTAATCTTTTTGTGCATGCTTCTTGCGGATAGTTTTCATTAATAAATTTTTTTCTTAATTCTTTTGCTAAATTAGATTGTAAAGGATCATGTAGAACCTTTTTAATCGTACTAGTCACATCCTCCATAGAATGGTTTACAAGCCAATCTAGCGTATCGTAATATTTATAATCCCTTTCCTCTAATAAAGATTTATAAACAACTACAGGTATGTCTAATAACATTGCCTCTAATCCTACTGTTGAATTTGAGATAACCACAAGATTTGCATGTAAAATAACATCATACATGTTCACTTCATTTGTTATATATTTAACATTTGGATATGTGTTACTTAACTTAATATATTCTCCCACTAAGTTACGCCCTTTTTCCCAAGGATGAGGCTTTATAATAACCGTAATATTTTTGTCTTTCACTAACTTTTCTGTCAGTTCAGTATAAAATAAAGTTTTAAATGGCTGGGTTGCAATAAAAACTACTTTTGTAGAGGGGGCTATTTTTAATTTATTAAATAAATTCTTTTTATCCATATATACTCTATCAAAGATTTCGTCATATCTAGGGTGCCCCAGTATTTCAATTTGAGATTCACTTACCCCTTTTTGAAGGTACCAAGCTTCTTCATATTTCCCATATACGACCTGTTTTGTTGCGAAAACCGGAAAATATGCTTCTTCTCCCATTATTGCACCATGTTGCAGACATAAACTTGGTATACCCTCACTACTAGAAAGAAAAGTAAGTGCTCTACTTGTTATGTCTTCCGTAGTACCAACAACTACACCAGAAATATCTTGTTCTTTAAAAATAAAATGAGCCATGTTAAGCTTCTCAATCATGATAGGAAGGTCGCTGAGTAATTTTTTTTGAAAAAACGTGTTTGATAGTAGTGGGTGTTTATTAAACCTTAAAAAGATTTCTTTAGTTTTTTCTATATAAACATTTGCGTTATTAGGGGATTTATTTATATAATCTGGTGCACAAACTGTAGGAAGACCATAAAGTTCTGGCTTTATTGATCTTGTTAATATCTTAGTTTGATTTGGATGAAAGTGGGTAAAATTACTTACTGAAAAACGGAGATAATCTGAATTTAGCAGGATTGTTCCATTTTTATTTTTTCTTTTTATTTTTGATTGAAATGCAGAAATTATTTTTTCAAACTCAAACTGTAACTGTGTTTCCGCTATTGGCTCAATTGACAATTGCTTGTAAAAATTATCATCTTTCATTTTATTTTTTATATCTTCATCTAAATATTGATAAAAATTACTCAGTAATGGCAAAGGAATGTTATGATGCTTTAACTCTGAAAAAATATTTATATATTCTAAATTTAATAACCAGTAGTTTTTCAAATAAATGTCACTCAATTTTTCACCCTCTTTTTCTTCTTAGATCTTCTCTTAATTCTTTGCATGTTCTTTGTGGTGGTAATAATTGCACAAATTCATTTTTTTCTTCTGCAAATAACTGTGCATGTATTGAATGAGGAGTAATATAATTAATATCTAAAATTTCATCTAAGGGATAAAAATCCCAATAGTGATTTAATCTCCAAAAGAAACGTGCATCTCCTATCCGGTAAAACTGAGAATCTTCATCCCAGTAAGAATTCCACCTTTTTTCAAGAATTGGTAAAACAGATGCTCTATGCATAATAGAACAATGATCAATGGTACATGGCGCATTATTTGTAATTTTTTTGGCAGGTCTTTCAACAGTTTTAATAGGCATATCTGATTCATCTATATGAATCGTTTTTGATGCAGAGTAAATAATTTGAACATCTTCATTCTCATCAAGATAACTAGACATCTTTTTCAAGCGTTCTTCTTCATATTGATTATCATCTGTAATATAAGTTATATATTCCCCTTTAGCATGCTTAAGTGCTTCATTAATTAAAGCCGCATATCTGACTTTTTTTGTCCTTTCAGAAATATGAGCTACATTACTTTTATAAAAATGTACATTTTCCTTATTTATAAATGGTTGAATCACCTTCTGCGTTATTTCATCTGAATTATCATCCATTATAAAAAGCTCAAAATCTTGAAAAGTTTGGTTTAATACACTTAATATCGATTTTTCAACAAACGCAGGCTTATTGTAACTTGTCATTATAACTGAAATTTTAGGCAAATATCCCTCTCCTCCTTATCAACAAATACAAAAACAGTTACGTTATTATATAAATAGAAAGGACAAACCGTTCCGATAATTTTAAAAAAGATTTCTTTACCTATAAAAAATTAATAGCATTATTTATATTCACCTATATCCTTTTTTCTCCACTATAGTCCATACCATATCTATGAAAAAGTAATAAACTATTTAAAATAAAAAAGAAAGTTTTGATAAAGCTTTAATTATTATATTTCACTAGAAAAAACACATTCAATATTCTCAATAGAGGTGAAGTATTTGCAACCCAAAATATCAATTATCCTTACTAGTTATAATAAGCCGTCATTAATTAATCAAGTTATTGAAAGTGTTCTAATGCAAACTTATAAAGAATGGGAACTTTTTATTATGGATGATAACTCCTGTCCAGAAACTATAAATGTCATAAAAAATTATCTAGAGGATCCTCGAATTACTTATAAGAATAGTTTTATACAAAATGATGAACGATATAAAACTACAAGATATGCAACACTTATCAATGAGGCACTTCCATTAACATGTGGGGATTATATTTGCTATCTAACGGATGATACTATATACCTTCCAAACAGATTAGCTGAAATGTTATCTTTCTTAGAAAAACATCCTGAAATTGATATAGTGTACTCTTCCCAATACGTAAAGCATGTTGATTATAACTTACAACCTACAAATGAATTTGTGAGAGAAGCTTCGAAAATTTTATATACAGCTGCTAATGTTGTAGATCACTGTTCAGTTATGCATACTAAAAGAATATTAGTAAAAGTCTATGAAAAGTACCGTGGATATTGGGATACAAATCCTTTATATTGGTTTGTTGGAGATGCGATGTTTTGGAAACGCCTAAATACATTCCAACCTTTTTATCCCATTAACAAAGTGCTTGATATTACTTTTAAAACACCATTCTCTTTCCAAAACTTGTATGCTAACCTCCCTTCAAAAGATTTAAATGGTATTTTGTTCAGTAATTCACAGGGTGAAGTATTTTTAATTGATAATTTTAAACGTAGGCTCATTTCAAAAGAGATGCTTTCCTACTTCAAATATAATCAAAATGAAATTGTCTTAATTCCCGATCCATTTATCTACAAATATACAGAAGGACCACCCATAAGCCTTACAACATCAATACCCAATCTACGGGTTGTGCAAAATGAAAAAGGACAATTATTTTATATAGAAAATAATCAAAAACGTCCATTTATTAACACTATAGCATTTCGCAAATTTAAATTTTCAATTCAAGATATTATTAAAGTTTCACAACATAGTTTAGATCATTTTTCGGATGGACTACCTATTCATCCGAATCTATCCAATCAAACAATCCTCCCTGAAGGAAAAGTATTTATTTATCATCACAATTATTTTATTATGACAAATCACATGCTTCATCCAATAGATAAAGACATTTTACAAAAACTTTACTTATTAAAGAACTGTATACCAATTTCAAAAAATAATTTATCCTACTTTAAAATAGGCCCCCCTATTTCTTCATATCCCTCTCACTTTGTCGAAAAATACTTAGAATAGTACCCTTCTTATATTTAAAAGCATTTCTCATTAGAAGTTTCCTCATTAATAATTATTATCTAAAAGATACTACTTCTAAGAAAACTCTACTGGTCAAATGCTAACCAATAGAGTTTTCTTTTTTATCTAAGGATTCTTTTAAAAAGACAACAATTTTACTACAGTAATCCAGGACTGGTTTTTAATTTAAGTTACTGGATAGTATATAACTCTGGTGCGATATCCCTACCAGCTTTCATTCCAATAGCAACTCCATGATATAACGTCAAAGATAGAAGCTCTTAACTTAGGAATTTTAATTTTTTAAGTTTATACGATGGTCTTAGCTCAATGTACTTTGATATATAGGTCCACATCAATATGTTATTGCATCATATACTGAACACATAATTTAAATTATTTTTAAAAAGGATGATAAGGATGAATCTAGAAGATATACAAAAATCCTATGGCTTAATTGTAAGTTTAGGAGGGTTGTGTCAAGTCACCAACCAAATCAAAAGGCACCATTTAAGAACATTTTCTGGACCTTTAGATTGGTTTTATTATCCATCACTTTCAGATGTAAACAGGTTACTTCAAAATCGATTTGAAAAATTTATGAAGTTAGAAAATATGGTCATAGAAGGTTCAGAAAGTTACGGTCTTATTGAATCAGAATTTGATAATCAAACTAAATGGGCAGAAAGAATTACCTACTGTATAAAGGACACTTATTATAATTGTTTTTCAATGCATGACTTTCCAATTAACTCAGAAAAGGATTGGAAATCAACCTATCCTTCTTTTAAATCTAAATTAGGAACTAGAATTAATCGATTCCTTGAAAAAATAAATAGCAGTGAATCGATTTTATTCATTAGGATTTGGGGAAATCGAGATGAAGCAGTTGAATTACAAAACATATTATCCGAAATTACAAATAAGGATTTTAATATTCTTATTGTTAATTTTAAGGAGGGGATATCTAATATTGTTGTACAAAATTGGGGAATATCGAAGGTTTGTTCAATTGAACTCCCTCGTTATCAGGATAGATGGGAAGGTGATAATTCCGATTGGGATTATATTTTAAGCAAAATAACGTTAGCTTAATAATTTCCTTCTTACTTTTAACATGATTTTACCGGTAAATTAAAATAGGTGTAGAGAAATACAATTCCCATTTAGTTGATACACACTTAATTAATAAACCGTTCATATAATAATTCATAAGTCCTTCTTTATTGAATAAATGGTTCTTTACAAATTTAATTCAATCGCTAGAGCACCTTTATACGGTGCTCTTTTTTAAATTTATAGCATTTGACACTCCCAGCAGGTCCTACACCTTACGGTGTAACGGATGGGATTCTTGAATGACTAAGCATTCGCAGTCCATTTCTGTTTTGAACAGCCTTCAAGATGAGGGTGTGCCATCACCCCTCCTAAGACAGACCATATAGGTTCTTAGGCTGATTGACTATTACCGCCAACCACAGTTGCGTAGCGAATATTCATCGCCCCAACGATATCACGATGTTTCTCAAATCCACATTGGCACTTGTATTTTCTGTCTTGCGCCTTGTTCTTTTCAGAACATTTCGGACATGTTTGACTTGTATAAGAAGGGTCCACATATTCGACCTTTATGCCAACTAATGTCGCTTTGTACTCGATGAATTGTGCTAAACGATGGAATGACCAAGTGTGTAGATTTTTTTCGTTTTTACGGCTTGTTCGTGCCGTCTGTCTAATGTTCGTTAGTTGCTCTAATCGAATGACAGAAATATTATTATCCGTTGCAAAATCAACGATTACACGACTTACTTTGTGGTCTTGGTCTTGCATCCATCTTTGTTCTTTATCATCAAGTTGACGAAGGGCATTCAGTTTCTTAGCTTCTCCTAATTTCTTGCGAACACTGCGAAACTTACGTTTCATAAATTTGTTTTGCCTACCGTTCCCGAAGAAACGAACTTTATCATCATCTGTGATGGCTACCGCAGGAACTTTGAGACCTAAGTCTACTCCTAAAATCTTTGTTCCCGTTTTTTCGTTTGTAGGAATCGTGACAGATATTTGAGCAATCCATTTAGCAGATTTCTTCGTGATACGAAGTGTACCTAACTTGTGCTTCAACAATTCGAAATTGCGATTATATTTGTCGATTAATAAAGCGCGAACCTTTAAACGAGTTGACTTTCCGTTTACCATAAACGGAATTGAAATGTGTGTGAAGTCAAATGAATAGTTTTGGTTATTCCATACACAAACAGGTCTTTTTAGAATCGGAACGATTTTGTATTTACTCTTTTTCACCTTTGTAGAAAACACACTTTTCGCATCTTTAATGGCTTGATTTTTCACCGCACTTGGGATATTGGCCTTAATATCCTTTGTACTTTTCTTCGTGCTTTTCTTCGTGCTTTTCTTTGCTTCAACCATTTCAGATACAAGGACATTAATGACTTTTATATACTCGTGGCTACTTTGTTCCAATAGCATGATTTGTTCTTTTGTTGGAAGCAATTTAACTTTAACCGTGATGGTTTGTGGCACAAGCTTTATCCCCTCGTTTTTTGATTTTCAACATAATGTTTTATTGTCTCACTTGATACACTTCCAGCAGTAGAAACAAAATAAGAACGCGTCCATAGGCTCGGCAAGTGTTGAAGATGTAGAAACTCTTCTCTCAAACGTTTTGATGTCACTCCTTTAATTTTTGCCATTGTATCAGCAGGACTAAGTGTTGGTGGTGTATTTAAGAACAAGTGAACATGGTCTTTGTCGCATTCCATTGCAACAATAGAAACATCCAATTCTCCGCATATTTCTTGAACCAACTCCTCGAAACGCTCTTCTACTTTTGTGTTAAGAAAAATCCTTCTTCTGTATCGCGGGCAAAACACAAAATGATAGTTAATTAATGACACGGTTGTTTTGGTTCTTCTATAATCATTCATCACGTTCGCATCGTATCAGTTGGATAACAAAACTGCAACAAGAAAGATGAAAAAATAAAAGATACCAACATTTTGGATACTTAGTGTGCCACAAACCTTGCGGTTTTTAGTGCACTCCTTATCCAACCTCACTTTCATCCCATGCCTAAAGGCGAGGGGCTTTCTCGTTCGGGAAGGGCTGTAAAATGGAATATTTGTTTACTTTTCCTTTAAATAGTTAATTTCCTTCGCTATTCTTCTGCTAATTTCTTTAAAATCATTTTTACAATCAGCATGTTCTTCCTATTTAATATATTAACGACTACTTACATCCATACTTCATCTTATTTTCAGTATAATTTTATCTTCTTAGATTTTTAATTATAAGCTTCTTCAATTCTCTTGATTTCCCTCCCCTTCTTTTATCTTACGAACAAGCAATTTCTTTCATTAGTATTAAATAAACTAAAGAATTGATTTTAAAATAATCTAATTTACATAAAATTGATGAGAAACTACAGTGCGTATTCTTCACGTTTAATCAGCATTTTAACTATAAATGTAACATATATTTTTTAGTTGATTGTCATTATGGTACAACCGTGTATACATTTATCAAACAAACTACATAGTTTAAATTAGTAAAATATATAGAGAGGAAGGAAATAAATCTATGAAAGTCATAATTTTGTGTGGTGGAAAAGGGCTCCGGATGCAAGGAATTTTAGAGGACATTCCCAAACCATTAGTTCGAGTTCAAGGAAAGCCTCTCCTCTTGCATATAATGAATTGGTATAGAAAATATGGACATTCTGATTTCATTTTGCCCTTAGGATATAAAGGTGAGAAAATTAAAGAATATTTTATGGACTTTAGCTGGAAAGAAAATGACTTTAGTTTAAATTTTAAGACCAGTCAATATACGCTACTTCAGGAATTAGAAAATTGGAATATACATTTTATAGATACAGGAATTGATACAATGACCGGAGCAAGACTAAAAAAACTTGAACCCTTTGTACAGGGGGAAACATTTTTATTAACTTATGGCGATGGATTAGCCAATATAGATATTGATCAACTCATATCATTCCATAAAGAAAAAGGAAAAATTGCTACATTAACTGGCATTAAAAAAAATAGTCAATATGGTCTGTTGGCGGTCGAAGATGGAATTGCTATTGATTTTAAAGAAAAACCATTACTTGATGAAGTAATTAATGGCGGTTTTTTTGTATTTAACAAAGAAATATTTAATTATTTAGGTAATAGTGATGATTGTGTTCTAGAAGAAGATCCTCTTCGCAATTTAATAAAAGACAATGAGCTCGCAGTCTATGAACACAATGACTTTTGGGCTAGTGTCGATACACCTAAAGATTTAAAAACTGTAGATGAAGGTTGGAATCCTAATAAATTTTAGTGGAGAGGACTGAATAAGCGTTGAACTCTAATGATAAAAAAATAAGTTTACCTCGATTGTATATCCCCTCTAATGAGAAAATAGTTAACCCGCTTTCAACAGGAATTAAAGCTTCAAATCTTTCCCAAAAAAATACTCAAAAAAGAATTAATCCCCAATTCTATAATCAACAACATGATCTAAATAATCATTTCTGTGTCATTGTAGGTAGTGAATATGTCTTGAAAATCATTGCTTTACAGCAATCATTAATGCAGTACTCAGAAAAATTTACATTGTGGATTTGTTGTATAGACCCTTTTGCATATTCACTATTAAAAGCAATGAATTTAATTAATGTAAACCTTTTACAAGTTGAAGAATTAGAAGATAGTGAACTAAAAGCAATTAAGAGAAAAAGAAAAGTAAATGAATATTGTTGGACTTTAAAATCTGTCTTGATAGAATATTTATTGGTCAATTATGATTTACCATCTATTCTATATTGTGATGGTGATTTATGCTTTTTCTCTGATCCTAATATTATTTTTGAAGAATGGGGTGAATACTCTATTTTTCTTACCCCCCAAAGAGATCGTGATTGGGTAGAAAAAATGTATGGAAAATATCAGGCTGGTCTAATTGGATTTAAGAATGATCTCTATGGACTAAAAAGTGTAAGATGGTGGAAAAATAAATGCCTAGATTGGTGCAGTGCCGAGGCTGAGGAGGGGAAATTTGGAGACCAAAAGTATTTAGATTATATCCCTATATATTTTCCAAAAGTAAAAATTTCAAATAACTTAGGTATAAATGCTGCACCTTGGAACTGTATATATAATAACGATTATAAAATTGACAAGACTAAAAACGATATATTTATTGAAAACGACAAACTAGTTGTTTATCATTTTGCATGTATTACTATCTTTACTGAAAATGATTTTGATCTTTGGTCTTTGGGAGCAATTTCAATACCCAATAATATATTAAACCATATTTACACTCCGTATTTAGAAAGAATTCAATTTGTTTTAAATCAATTAAAAGATAAATTCAATAAAGATACTAAACAATTTTTAAGTAAAAAAGATATAAATAAAGCTCAAACCTTATATAAAGATTCACAATTAAGAAGAAAAATGAATCAATCCAATCATTTTATGAATTTTTCAATGATTATAAGTAAAGAACGATTAATTCAAGGATTGACCTCTTATTATTCCTTAGAAAATTTCAACGCCAAATTTACTGTATGGATCTGTTGTATGGATGATTTAACTTATCAAATATTAAAGAAATTAAAATTACAGCACGCTATACTAATTCCGGTAAAAGATATTGAAAATCATGAACTCCTCAGTATAAAAAATGATAGGAGTTTACAAGAATATTGTTGGACATTAAAAGCACCCCTATGTCTACATGTCCTGAGTCTTTATCCGGAAGTTGATCACATTATATATTGTGATGCTGATATGTATTTCTTTACAGCACCTAATATCATTCTTGATGAATGGTGGAAATACTCTGTATTCCTTTGCCCTCAAAGAAGCTCTACTGAAATTGAAAACATACACGGTATATACCAAGCTGGTTTAGTAGGCTTCAAAAACGATCAAAATAGTAAAGAGATTTTAACATGGTGGAAAGATAAATGCCTAGAATATTGCAATAATCATTATGATGTTGAAATGAATAGATGGGGTGACCAAAAATATTTAAATCATATTCCTAACATCTTTTCTAATATAAAAATCATGACTCATAAAGGTATTGATGCAGCACCTTGGAATGTCATTTTAAATAGCAGTTCTATATCCAAAACAGATAACAAAGTTTTTATTGATCAAGATGAATTAATTGCTTTTCATTTTGGAAGTATGCAAATTATTAATCCAAATGAGTTCGATTTATGGAAACAAGAAACTTTAGAATTACCTCCAGCAGTTTTAGATTATATATACATTCCTTATATTGAACAATTGAATAAGACATGTCATACCCTTCATAATACTTTTCAAAAATCTCCCTCCTCTTTATTTACTGATCAAATTGATACAACAACAATAAAAAATTATTTTAAATACTCCTCCCCTCATCAAAATTAAAACTGATACTTTCCTTGTTTAAAAATACATCTTAATAAAGGATAGATTATCACTATGATTACTTCATTAAAAAATAAAACTTTCCTTATTACTGGTGGATACGGTTTTATTGGTTCTCACTTGGCACGAAGACTTTTAAATTTACAAGCAAAAATTGTTCTTTTTATAAGAACACCATCAAACTGTTGGAGACTAAAGGATGTTCTAAAATATATTGAAACCTATGAAATAGATATACGAGATAAAAAGCAAGTTCAAGATGCAATAAAGAAAATTAATCCCGATTATATCTTTCACCTAGCAGCCTATGGTGTAAATTCTGCCCATACAGATTACATCCACGCTATAGAAACAAATGTTTTAGGGACTTGTAACATTATTCAAGCAGCAAAATTTGTGAATTGTAAAAAAATCATCAATTTTGGGAGTAGTTCTGAATACGGTAACAAGATGGAACCTATTCATGAAAATATGTTACTAAACCCTGTAGATATCTATGGAAGTACCAAAGCTGCTGCTACTATACTCGCCCATCAAATTGCTAGCGAAAACAGCATTAATCTTATAACATTAAGACCTTTTGGCATATTCGGAGAAGGCGAGGAGCCACATAAAATTTTTAGCTATATAATCTTGCAAGTATTACAAAACAAAGAAGTAAATTTAACTTTATGTAATCAATTAAGAGATTATTGTTATATAGAAAATATAATAGATGCCTGTATCCTAGCAGTAGAAAATACTACTGTACAAAATGAAATTTTCAATATTGGGAGCGGCACTATTCACCCCTTAAAACATTATGTAGAATTATTATTCAAACATTTGAAAACCAATTCCAGACCAAATTACGGTGCAATTTCCTCTAGAACAAATGAAAGATGGGTTCCTGAAGCAGATGTCCAAAAAATAAAAAACTCTCTTTCCTGGGAACCTAAAATTAATATTGAAGAAGGAATTATAAAAACAGTTAATTGGTATAAAAATAATAAACATTTATACCTAACCCCCTAAAAATAGGGTACTAAAGGAGGTGGACTAATTGTTAAACCAAAACTTTAACGATGCTTTTTACGGAAAGACAATTTTAATTACTGGACATACTGGTTTTAAAGGTTCTTGGTTATCCCTATGGTTAAATGAATTAGGTGCTACTGTAATTGGATATTCATTGGATCCTAAAAATAAAAATGATAACTTTAACATTACTAACCTTCAAAATAATATAATTGATATCCGTGGAGACATTAGAGATTTTAATAAATTAAATAAGGTTTTTACAGATTATAAACCTGAAATTGTATTCCATTTAGCTGCCCAACCTCTAGTTAAGTATTCATATGAATATCCTAGAGAAACATACGAGGTAAACGTTGTAGGAACTATGAATGTACTTGAGGCAATTCGATTACATGAATCAGCTAAAATAGGAATTATGGTGACAAGTGACAAGTGCTATGAAAATAAAGAATGGCCTTGGGGTTATCGTGAAATTGACCCTATGGGCGGCCATGACATATATAGCTCAAGCAAAGGATGCTGCGAACTTTTAATTTCTTCCTATCGAAATTCTTACTTTCCAGAAGAAAACTTTTCTCATCACAAGAAAATAATTGCAAGCGTTCGAGCTGGTAATGTAATTGGTGGCGGTGACTGGTCAATAGATAGAATTATTCCTGATTGTATACGAGCATTAGAGTCAAACAAAAAGATTATAATTAGAAACCCTACTGCTATTAGACCCTGGCAACATGTACTAGAACCCTTAAGCGGGTATTTACTCCTTACAGAAAAAATTATAAATAATGGTATCATTTATTCAGGAGCATGGAACTTCGGACCATCCCTTAGCAATATTGTTCCAGTAGAAAAATTAGTGACCAGTTTACTAGATATTTGGGGCGGCGGGGATTGGACAGCAGAAAATATAGGTCCAATAAATTTTCATGAAGCAAATTTACTAAACCTTGATATTAGCAAAGCAAAATTCAATCTTGATTGGCAGCCAAAATGGTCCCTACAACAGACTTTAGAAAATACAATAGATTGGTATAAGCATTATAATTCTTACACCAGTACAGAGATGATAAATCTATGTGTTAGCCAAATTAAACAATATTGCATGCTTTGAATTACTCTCACTCATACCTGCTGTGAGTTCCTTAAGTAAGGAGTCCTCTTGGCTAAAATAATAACAGACACATTAAATTTTATAGTCTAAATTATAAACCTACTATACCTAGAATGATATAATCGTCCATTCACAAAGATTGTATTTCTTCGGTTATATTTTAAATAAATTATTGACTTTATACTGTATAATAAAGGAATCACTAAAAAATATGTGATTCCTTTGTTCTGAGAAAATAATGCCTTGATTTAACGACAATACAGTATATGCGATTATTAATTTATTTGTTCTAGTTATGAAAAAAACTATCCCTGTCAAAAGAGCTTCGTCCAAAGAAACACCCCCCTATTTTTTTGTACTTATCCTACCCGAAAAGTGAATAAGGTAAAAACTCCACTATTTATATCTGATATTTTAGAATTATACTGAGCTTTAACAATTTTATAATTCCCCCTTCTTGTAGCTATTCCACCAAGTTGCTTGCTAATATATTGAACCAATTGTTTACTATCACCAATGGTGATGAATTCATGACTTACTTATTCTATACACAAATAACTTTTAGAATCATCTTTTTAGAACAAGTCAAGGAGACTTTCTCTTTTATAAACTTTTTCCCCTACCAGTCTTTAATTTATCTTTAATCAAAAATAAAAACAAACCTTCAAAACAGTACATCTTTTTTTGAAATCACATAATTTCCAAACATCAAAACTCTAAATGTTGATACCCGTTATATAATGAAATCCAGCTATAAATTAGATAATTTCCCTATTACGAATAATAAGATAGTCTGTTTCACCTTTTTACATTATCTAAAGAAGAACTTGTAGGAATTCCTACAAGTTCTTCTTTGCTTTCTTTATTCTTTTCTTATTTACATACGCAAAGTTTAGACATTTCGTTGTGATACACATTATAGTACCAAATAAAATAATTTTAAAATTAATACGTAATTAATCCGTTTTAAGAGAACGAAACTTCATAAATCTTCAATCACATTTTCTTGGTTCACCTAATAGAAAGTATGAGGATTCGTATCATCTTTTTAGTGACCTTTTGGTATTATAATCTAAGTACTTTCGACACGAATTGATTGTTTTTTATGAATTTTCTTGAAAAATATTGTAAAATCACTCCATTTTTTCTTCTATTTTGTTATGATGTTTATAATTAAATGGGATTAGGATATTTCTATAAGATGGGGGCGTATATTATGAGTGTCTCAGTAAAAGGAAATGAGCAGTTAACCGCTCTATTGAACGATTGGTATCGATCTATGCTATCTCAACAAGTTATAAAAGCTACTAATCTAAAAAAGAAAATTGATGAAAAAATCAGTAAATTAAGCACTGAGCCTAATCAAGAACATCAAGATCAAAATTTGTTACTATATTACTCACTACTTGAATTCCGTTACAATGTCTTAACAGATAGCCTAGGTATTCAACAAAATAGCTTTGATGCTATTAGCGAATATGCTATGCCTACAGACCATTTCCTACGCTTCTATTATCACTTTTTCAAATCCATTCATTCCACTTTTATATCAAATTATACTGAGGCAGAGGAACATTATAAACTGGCAGAAAAGATATTAGTAGACATACCAGATGAAATTGAACACGCTGAATTCTACTATAGAATTGCTACTTTTTATCATCATACCTATAACATGCTCGCTTCTATCGAATACGCAAATAAATCGAGAGCAATCTTTTCAAAGTATGAAGGCTATGAAGTAAAAACAGCCTTTTGTAATAGTTTGTTAGGTGGTTGCTGCATCTATTTAAAACAGTACGAACAAGCTGAAGAATATTTACAAAGTGCAATTGATTTACTACAAAAGAATAAGGCAGAAGATTCTTTGTTATACGTAAAAAGTACTATGGGGTGGCTGTACTCTGATCAAAGTATGTCTACTTTAGCTATTCGTCACCTTTCAGAAGTAACAGAGAAAATCCCTACACACTTCAAGGCTATCTTCCTACAAGCTAAGGAACATTATAAATTAGGAGAACAATCAACGGCTAGCAAACTCATTGTTAAGGGATTAAAGATTTGCAGAGAAATCCATAACGAAGAATATCTACATCACTTCTTTATTTTAAAAAGATTAAACGAAAACATTCCATTGGAAGAATTAGAAAAAATCATTCAAGAAGGAATCTTATACTTTGAGAAAGAAGAGTTATGGGAATATGTTGTCGAATACGCTGAATTATTTGCCACAAAATGTAGACAATTAGAGAACCACAAAAAAGTAAGTGACTATTTCCATATTTGTTATCAAGCAAGACGAAAATTAATCGAAAAAGGAGTATTAAAATAATGAAAAAAATCAGTTTATTATTATCGGGCATTGCTTTCATTGGGACGTTAATGGTGGGAATTTCTCAGTTTTCTAAAACAGATCAGCTTGCTACTCATGGGCATTATCCTACTCCTTCATATAGTGTTGGCGATTATGGTGGTGCACCACCACAAATTTAATGTAAATGTATTTAAAAACCCTCCAAATGGAGGGTTTTTAAATGGCTTATCTGCCTGTTCAATACGCATAGAGAGTACATATTATACTTTATTTACTATGTTATAAGATTTTTCATTTCCACTCTGTAACAAGATTCTAGCATTCTCTCCTATAATCTCAACTTAAATCTTAAATCCACCAATTAACTCTTGAAGTTCTTCCGCCATCTGTGCTAATTGTATTGCTGAAGAATTTATCTCTTCCATAGAAGCATGTTGTTCCTCAGATGAACCAGCTATCGTTTGCATACTTAAAGAATTCTCTTTTACAGCCATAGATATTTGATCAATCGATGTATCGACTTTCATTGCATCAGTTGTCATTTTATTTGATAGTTCTACCATACCATGCACTTTTGATACAATATCATTTGCAGATTTTGAAATCTCATAAAAACTTTGTTTTGTATCGTTCGCAACTTTAATTCCCGACTGTACTTCTACTCCCACTTCATTCATAGCTTTTACAGTCTCATGTACGTCTGCTTGTATTTCCTTAATTAAGCTTCCAATTTCCATCGAAGATTCGGATGATTGCTCTGCTAGCTTCCTAACTTCATCGGCAACAATTGCAAACCCTCTCCCCTGTTCTCCTGCTCTAGCTGCTTCAATCGCTGCATTTAATGCTAATAAATTTGTTTGTTCAGCAATATTTTGAATCGCTTCTAATATACTGCCAATTTGCTGTGATTTCTTATCTAATAATTTTATTACATTATCTGATTGAGAAACAGAGTGATGGATAGACTGCATTTGTGTTACAGTTTGTTCTACTAATTGTTCACCTTCATTGGCTTTTTGTTTAGTGTATATGGATGAAGCCGATACTTCAGAAGCATTCTCAGCTACGTATTGAATGTTTCGTGTTACCTCACCAATTAATCCAGCTCCAGACTCAACTTCATTATTTTGAATCTCTGCACTGTTCGAGATTTCTTCTATCTCTTTTGTAATTTGTTCCGTCGCGACACTTGCTTGCTCTACACTAGCAGTTAGTTCCTCAGAAGACGCAGCTACATGTCCAGCAGATGTGTTAATTTGAGAAATAATATTACGTAACGACTCTGCCATTGTATTGAAACTAACGCCTAATTGACCAAGTTCATCCTTTGAACGAATATCTATTTTCTCGGTTAAATCTCCCCGACTAATTCTTTGGGCCGAAATAACTAATTGTCTTAGTGGATTAATAATAGATCTAAGTATGAATAAAATTACAATTCCACCTAACAATAATGAAGCCCCTATTATAGTGAGCGTTTTATAAAAAATAGGATTAGTAGCTTCTTCAATTTCTTTCATAGGCATTACGCCTGCTATTTTCCAACCTGTTTTTTTGTTTGTCTTAAAGCTTATGTTTCGATCTTCTCCATTGAGGCTATAAGTAATTACTCCATCTTCTGTCTTGTACAATTTATCCGCTAAAGTTTTCTCTAATTTCTCTCCAGGCTTTAGTGATGGATGAACAACTATAGTTTTATCTTGACTAACTATAGATACAAATCCTTGCTTTCCAATTTTTATCATTTTGGATGTTTTTACGATATCTGTAATATTCAAATCTACGCCAATTACACCACTTTTATCTGCGTTTTGCTTTGCGATTGCAATTACCATATTTCCTGTAGCCTTTGATTTATATGGAGATGAAACAATAATCTCTCCATTTGCTTTTACTGCATCCTTATACCAACTACTTTCTAATGGATTAAACCCTTCTGGTATTTTTCCTACAGGTGCATGAATAAATTGATTGTTACTGGATGCTGTATAAATCGTTTCTATTTCTGGATGTAACTGTATATATTGATCAAATTTACTCTGTACATTTTGCGATTGTTCAGGATTATAATCACCTTGTGTAAGTACCTTTGCAAAATGAGTGACATCTGTATGCTTATTTTCTAATTCATCATCAACAATCTTATCTAAAATACTTATATTATCTTTTGCTGATTGTAGAATTGTTTCATTAAGATCTGTTTTTGCTTTATTATAAGATGATACTCCTACAATAAGACTTGGTATAATTAATATTGCTATAAATGCCATAGACAACTTCGTTTTTAGCTTTATTTGTCCCAATCTTTCTTTTATATTAAACACTAGCTACTTCTCCTTTTCATTTTTACTACTTTTATAGTCTATTTAAATTTTTCTCCTTTATTTTTTCCACATTCATTTATAGTACCATTAGAAACGGAACTATAATTACATCCTATTATTGATACTTTATCATTTAGCGATTTAGATTTCACAGGTAGAGTTTTATCTATCCTCCTTTTAAATATGTTATTTTTCTATATTGAGCAATTATTAGAATACGAATTATTCAATATAAACTGGATGAAACATATACTCATTTTGAAAATAATTATTGGATTCGTTTGGATAAAAATTTAGTTTAGCGCTATTCCAATCAGATGAAATCCTTACCATAATAAATTCACAAAACCTAACTAAGTACATTTATTCTTTTAATAATTATATTTAACTGCCTTTTAACCATTCTAACTGTATTACTTCATTGATTTATCTATTTATTACAACCACTTTTGTATTATTGAATCACTAAACCACAAATTCTAAATAGGAGAATAAAATAAATTAGAGAATTACATTGTAACATGTATATATGAGTTTTTAATATTTAAATTTAAAACTTTACTATTTTTTATATGCAATATTACATGCGAAAAACCTTAATTTTTTTGTTATACTATGCATGTGGATTTTTCATCCGAAAATCTACCCAGACGCATATTTATGTATATGCCACCCTAATTGATGAAAGTGAGAAGAATGTTTATCATTTTTCTCACTTTTTTATTTTGGCTCTGTTAATATTAATTATTGATAAAAAGTATTAAATATGGGAAGACACCTTAGAGTTGGTACTTCTCTTAGTTGTTGATTATTCACATTCAAATCTAAAATAGGTATTTTCTAAGCCTATTCTTTGCTTTAATGTTTTGCCCAATGCATAATTATTTGGTAATTCTTTTTCAATGACACAAATAACATAGCCTGCTTTTCCTCTTGTTAAATTAGTTAATTGTAAGTAGTTATTGTTGTCGTAGATATAAGAAATAATATATTCATAGAAATTATTTTCTTTGTCTTCTCTATTCATATCAACATTGTACAACCTAACTCTTGCTCCTGCCCAAATTTCCTCATCATCATCAACATTACTTAAAGGCATCCATTTCGAGTTATCCAATATTTCACCCTTTTCTTGATTCATTCGTTTATACACTGAATGTTGCTAGACGCAAACTATCATAAGCATCAGTCATTTCATTTATTAGACGACCACCGACAGAGCCTTTATTTAAAATGTGTGCTTTTACTTAATTCTTTAGTTAATTTTACATTTTAAATCTACGAAAATGAATTCCCTTATAAAAACTCTAACAGAGAATCTTTCTTTCAAATTTCACCTAGGGAATCATTTCTTTTCCAAAAAACCTACCAACATCTTTATCAACTCATTTTAGAATATTTAAACAATAATCTTATATACAAACTCTGCATAAATTATTCATTTTCTTTTATATAAGACCTATCTTTTTACTTTTGATAGATTATTAGACATTGGATTATTATACATAAACGCCAAAACATGAGGTATTTTGTAGAAATTTGTCTATCAATATGTATGTACACCCTTTTGTAGTGGATATAGACTGTGAGGTGTAAGGAGGTACCTTACAAAATTATGAAAAGGAGATTATAAAATGAGTAGATTAGCAAAATTCTCAAAGTTGGCATTTGCAACTTTAATCGTGGGAAGTAGTTTAAGCACCTTTGTTTCGTCACACAGTGTACAAGCTGACACCTTAGATACTAATTACCAAGATTCTGTAAAATTCATACCAACTTCTAGTGCTAGGCAAACAATGGAACAAAAAAACACTATTGTTCCCGAATCAAAAGTTATTAAAAACCATTATGTAAAGTACTCTAAAGCACATTTCCAAACTGAAGAAAGTATACCAAAAGAGATTTATTATTCTTCAGAAGGCTTTAAGGGCTATATACAGGCAAGTACCGTTTGGGATATGGGAGATCATTTCGCAACACTATATTCCGGAACCGTTATTCGATGTTAGACTTTGAACCCCTCTCTCCTAATGCTTATAATGATCAATAGCTCACTGCCAATACTGTAATATCTATTGTTCATAAAATAAACCACAAAATCTTTCGATTTCATGGTTTATCAAATATAAAGATAATGCTAAACGAATACTCTAACATTACCTTCCCCAAAGTTAATTATAGAGTATTTTCAAAAAAAAGACACTCTTGTAGTGTCTTTTTTATAGTATTTTAAAAAGAATTCCGCCTACTAACACCTTTTTGTTGCGCCTATTCATTTATTTCAATATAATACTTTTCCATCTCGTATATGCAATAGACAATGATAGCTAAACTCCAACTGACACTATAATAATTATGTGTGTAGAAGTCATATCCCGCTTGAATACCTTTCTCTATTACAACCAATGTAAATCCTAATGCCACCCATTTGTTAATTTTCATCTTAATAAACGTTAAAGAGATAATTATTAAAAATAAAATATTTGTAAGATCATTTATCATTAGCTCATATTTTTGAATGTATACTGCCATTATACAAGCAACGATATTAGTCGCAATGCCAAAGGCAATCATCGCTCCCCAAATCCTGTCCGAAAGTCCCATTCCTGAGTCAGTCCCTTCCTAAACAAATATCCTTTTCTTTAATTCGTTCCTACACCCTATTCAAGGTATGCTAAATTATCCTTGTCTGATGAATATCTATTTATCTTTTCATATAGAGTAAACAAAATCTCTACTTATAATTTTTTCTTTGTTAGGCAAACTATATCTAAGCCGTTTGAACTAGCGGCTTCACTCTTCTGGTAATGGGATAGCACAATTTATTGAATTGACTAACTCATTCAACCCACTGGCACTGGCACCGGCAGGCAACAAAATAGTTGTCTGCCATTTTCATGTATACTTTTTCTAAATTCATTACAAACCAAGTTTGTGCTGTACTGATTTCAAAAGGACGGAATTTCATTTTTTAAAATGTAAAAAAATAAGGTCCTGTCTACTTTTGGTATAGGACTTTTTCTTTTCACATATACTATTTTTGAACCTGTTTACCAATACGTGTCCTAATGGTGTCTTGAATTCCTCCTAAAAAGGGCTGCAGATACGACTGCATGCCCTTTTATTTACGTTGCTGCTCTATATTGAATAAAATAATTAAAAATTAAAAATATAATATTACATATTTTTTCTGTTCAGATTATGTTAGGATTTAATTCGTAGTCGAATTATGGTTTCGTATCTAATTCAGCAATATGTGAACTGTTTACCTAAAGAAAAGACACCCAAAAGGTATCTTTTCTTCTTTTAATCTAAAAAACATTTTTCCTTTTCAATAAGATCCAATTATCCCTCTAACCTAAACCTCATATTTAAAGGCAATTTAATCATGGTACTCAAGAGTTTTCATCCATTTCAATATGCCTATAGTTTAATTTAAAATCACATTTCCAGCACTATATTTACTTTCCTACAGATTTTCTGTCTTGTTCTTAATTCTGTCAAAGTCCTCATGTAGCTATACAAAGAATATATGCTACTATGATATTAAGAAACTATGCGTTCCCTTAACCCTGTATCCGGCCCTGTATTTATTACAGGGTCTTTGTTTATTTTTTTACTTTTAGTTAATACATACTCAATTTCAGTTAAAATTATTTATATGTTAATTAAATTTCGAAATGATATATCTATAAGCTCTTTTAGCAAATAAAATATAATATTAGACATATATAACTAACTTGGGGCTATTATTAGTTTTCTAAATATGCACTTCGTTAACACTATATAAATAGTGTTAACTATCTTAATTAAATATTGGTAATAATAAGTATAAATATTATCAATTTACTATATATTACATTTATGTAAAAATAGATGTATGTTAAGCTTTTTCAAAATCTTTCCCCTAATAAAGATTTGAAGTAGCATTTCATGATTCTCCTTACTGTTAATATGCCTTGAAAAAGAACCCTATAGGGTTCTTTTTCTTCTCATTATAACCTCAGTAAGTCCTTATTTAACATGCAAAAAGGACTGCTAATTACTTGCAGCCCTTTTACACGTTAATATACACTTGTATTTATGCCTAATAACGCAATAATTAGCAAAATTTTTTCATAACTTCCCCTTCTTTCTCTTTATATTTAACACACATAACATACCTTTGCTTTGTTACAGGAATATGAAAATCCCCCAAAAATCCCTTTTAAAATTATACAGTGGTAGTTCATTCATAAAAAATAAAGAGATAATTAGAACATTGCTTCATTTTTAAAGAAACAAAAAAGGAATCCTTTACGGATTCCTTTTTGCCTTGCACTCTTTTTCAAATAGTGCATCTTTGCACCTAATTTCATTATATCTTATAATTCACATAATATAAATAAGTTTAATTGATATTCACTTCAATATTTTCATAAAAAAAGATGTGAGTCTAGAAATTAATAATACTAGGTTCACTTACGAAAAATTTATATTCTGTCACCAACAATAAAACATCATAATTCCTTATAATTTTACGGATAAAATAGCATATTTTTAAAACTCATCCCTTGAACATTCTATTAGTTGTTCCATAGCAATCTTCCGCGCATGTTCCTCACTATCTACCAAAGTCAATCCTTGTGATATATAACTCCAAAATTCATATCCACAATCCTCCATCCATCTATACGCTTCTGTTGTGTATAGACCATCTTTTCTTTCAATGATTTGAACCTTATAGTTTTTATTAGGAGAAAAAAACTCTTGTATAACCTGCTCCATTTATGCAATATCCCCCTAAAATAAAGGCTAGGCTTTTTCACCTAACCCTACTAATATATTTACCCGTTTTTAATCAATCTCATACGGATATCTTCGTCTGCACTATAAAGTTGTAACATATTTAAATCATAATTTTGCACCTGATATCTAAAACTCTCAGTTCTTTGAGTCTTATGACCATTCTCAGTTACGCTTGTTAATTTTAATGTTAATTGTAAAGAAGGTACGTCTAACTCGTATGTTCCTTTCATTAGACTATCTCTACTTGGGAAATCCCCATACTTATAAAAAGCAAATGTCATATCACCTTTTAAATCGAGTATTGTTTTGACTCCTTCTCCTAAATCAATACCATACTTACCTACAATAGACCTTTCATTTTTAATATAACTAGATGTATTAGAATCGTTTATTCCTAACTCTTCATCAGTACCAACTATACCTTTGAACATACCTGTTTGGGCTTGGCTCTTGTCTGATTGACTTAAGTTAGGTGAAGATGATTTTGGAACAAAATTTGATGAAACGTCTTCACTAGAAGAATCAGAAGAACTTTCTACTTTTTTTGATTCATTCTTTAGTTTTTCAAACACTGGTATCCAAATACGATTACCTTCTGATAGCTTACTGTCTGCCTTTTCAAGTACTTCCTTATCAGCTTCCATTGAGAAGTCTGTTTTCTTGAATACCTTTTCTACTTCTTCAAAAGATTCCCTATACTTACTGACTGCTTTAAGGACTTCTTTGTGATCTTCCTTGTATTTAGAAGGGGCATCTATAGACTCTATCTTATCCAGTACTTTCATATAGTCTTTAATGGAAGCTAAGACTTCTTCCCTTGATTTACTACCTTTTTGGTAGTATTTTATTGAATCTTTATAAAAAATTAACCGCTTCACTAAATCTTTCTCCATGTCTAACATGTATTGTGGGTAATCCTCTTCTAAAACTCGAATCCTTTGAATATCTTTCTCGTTATCTTTTAAGCTAGTAGACTTTTTATCTTGTTCAGTGGCTTTCGCTTTGCTTAACTCTTCTGTCTTTGCTTCTTTCTTTGGTGGATCTTGAATCGTATCACACCCCCCTAATAACATAACCGGAATCGCTAATGTGATTAGTTTCTTCGATTTCATACGTCATCCCCCTCGTTAATAATCGTTGTTATTTTCTTCTCTGCTTACCTTTTTAGGATTTAATTTATGAATACGGAATCCACCTTCTGTATCATCATTTAAATTCCTTTCTACTTTCTTCTCTGCTTTACGTTTCACATCAGGGAAATCTTTATCTATTTCATCAAAAATCGGTTGCCATGTGCTCAGTACGTCTATAATCATATCATTGGCTTTGTCGAATCCCTCAGGTAATTTGTTATCAGGATATAACGGATTTTGCGCTCTCATACCAAAGTCTACAATGAGTTCTAAAGCTTCTCTTAACTTTGACACACCTTCTTCGAGTAAAGGATAGTTTGATTCGTACTTTCCGATTGGCACCAGGTTAAGTATGTAGTTTAGTTGCATATCAACCAGTTTTAATTCTTCTCTTGTGTAGTTCACGGTAGCACTACGCTCATTAATTGATTTTTCCATCCCCTTACCTAGATATTCAATTTGATACTGAAGTCGGGCATAGATTTCGTATAACTGATACGGATATCTTTCTTCCGTTACCGTTACTTTTTCTTTTTCTTTCTTTTCATAGACTGTTTCATTGTCCCCTTTCTTCTTGTCTTTCTTGGTTTCTTCTTCAGTCTCTATACCCTTGTACTTGTCATTTTCTTTCTTCTTCATTTCCTCTTCATACTTTAATTGTGCTAACGCCATTCTTAGCTGTTTCTCAATTTGTTCATCGCTATAATGCAACTGTTTCATGTCTTTTATCATCTTATCTGCTTTAAACTCTTTATCTACTTGTCTGAACTCTGACTGTGTAAGTCCATATGTTTCGGTTGTACAACCTGCTAATAACATAACAGGTAAGGTTAATGTTACAAGTATCTTTGCTTTCATTTTCTGCTACCCCTATAAAAAGCAGCAACTATACAGTTGCTGCTTCTAAAATTTCTTTTTGTATTTCAACACGCTTAACTTGGTGGGGGTCTTTTGAAAGAATTGTAAAAGCATATCCTTCACTAAATAACGTTTGTCCTTCCTGGATATCATAATTCTGCATTAGAATCCAACCACCAATTGTATCAACATCACTATCATTCATATGTAATCCTAACAAATCATTTATTTCACTAATACGCACTTTACCTTCTACGACAATATGATCATTATTCATTTGTTGAATTGGTGAAAGCTCATCACCATCATATTCATCACGGATTTCGCCTACAATTTCTTCTAGTATATCCTCAATTGTTACCAAACCAGCTGTGCCACCGTATTCATCATATAACACAGCCAATGGAATACGTTTCATTTGCATTTTTAATAATAAATCATGTATTGGTATGGTTTCTATTGCTTCAATTACTGGACGCGTATACGAGGAAATAGAATTAAATTCTTTTGATTCATTACTTATATAACGAATCAAGAAATCTTTCACATTCACCATGCCGATGATTTCATCTTTGTCTTCTCCAAATACAAGGTAGCGTGTGTACTTTTCATTACGGATTATATTTATATGATCCGCTAAAGAATTCTCTACATGAAGCCCTATAATTTCTGTACGAGGGACCATTATTTCTTTTGCAATACGATTATCAAATTCAAAAATATTATTTACATATTTATATTCAGCTTGATTAATCTCTCCACGTTCATAACTTTCCGAAAGAATCAATCGTAATTCTTCTTCTGTATGTACGACATCATGCTCTGATGCTGATCTTAAACCAAATAGTCTTGTTATCATCCTTGCAGAGCCATTCAACAATCGAATAAACGGATACATGATTTTGTGGAACCAGATAAGCGGAGCTGAAAGCAATAAAGTAACCTTCTCAGCCTTTTGAATCGCAAATGTTTTGGGTGCCAATTCACCAACTACAACATGTAAGTACGTCATAAAAGTAAAAGCAATTCCTAAAGATAATACACCTGCAATGGAAGGGTTGATATTCCACTTATCAAATAAAGGATATAAAAGTCTCTCAATGGTTGGTTCACCTAATGCCCCTAGTCCCATTGCTGTCACTGTAATACCTAATTGACAAGCCGACAAATATTCATCCAGGTTTGACGTTACTTTCTTAGCTGCCAATGCACCCTTCTTTCCTTCTAATACAAATTGATCAATCTTTGATCCTCTTACTTTTACAATAGCAAACTCAATTGCCACGAAAAACGCGGTACATGCGACTAAAACCGCTACCATAATTAAATTAAATATGTCCAACTAATCCCCTTAGTTTTGTAAAAACTAAAGGATTCACCTCCTAATATATTTTCACTTTCCCTACTTACTATTTATTAACTGCGTGTAATATAAGATTGTTTACAATCTACATTCTCAAAATAATAAGAGGTACTCTAAGAAAATCGAGGTTATTTAGCCAACTATCCGAGTCAACGTCTGAGTCCAATACATATCCACCGCCTAAATTAAATTATCTATATGTTAGCATAGGTAATAAATTACAGTCAACACTTATATTTCAAATACTTAGAAAATGATTTAAAGAACTTCCCTCCCATCATTTTCTTCCTGTACTACCTAATGTAGATAACACTGTTTATAACCTAAACACTCCAACTACATTAGGCCGCTACCTCTCTCTTTCATTCTGCGTATTTTTAATTCATATAATAAAATATTTTTTCAAAAACCACTTCATAAAAGAACGTAAGTTCGTGTATAATAAGAACGGATGTTCTCGTTGTTAGGAGGAATTATGATGTATGACTATTCAATTTTACCGAATAGAATCATTTTATGTGTTGATCTTCGTAGCTTTTATGCTTCTGTTAGTTGCATCAAAATGGGATTAGACCCACTTCATACAAAATTAGCTGTAGTCGGTGATGTGAATAGGAATGGGTCCATTGTTTTAGCCGCAACTCCACCTTTAAAAGCAATGGGAGTAAAGAAGTTGGCAAGGCTATACGAGATTCCTCGGCAAAAAGATATCCTTATTGTGAATCCAATTATGGGAACCTATATTAAGTGCTCCAATTACATAACGAAGTTAGCTCTACAATATGTTCCTATTGAAGACTTTCATCAATACAGCATCGATGAATTTTTTATGGATATTACCGATAGCATCCATCTATTTGCCCGAAATCCAAATGAATTTGCATTACAGTTTAAACGTGAAATATATGAACACACACGAATTGAATGCACAATCGGGATTGCACCTAACCTATTGATGAGTAAGGTAGCTTTAGATATTGAAGCAAAGAAAAATAAAGACGGAGTCGCTTATTGGACATACGAAGATATACCTACAAAATTATGGAGCATACGGCCGCTGAGTAAGTTTTGGGGTATTTCGCATAAAACAGAAACAAAATTAAATCAAAAAGGAATACATTCTATTGGAGATTTAGCTAATTATCCTCTTAAATATTTAAAACAAAGCTTCGGTGTGATTGGAGAAGAATTACACTTACATAGTAATGGGATTGATTTTAGTCGAATTTCAGAGAAATATGTTCCGGTTACAACTTCTATAGGAAAAAGCCAAATTTTAATGCGTGATTATACAATAGAAGAATTTCCAATTATCCTACTGGAACATACCGAAGAAGTTTGCTATCGATTAAGACAACAAAACAAACTTGCTCGAACCGTTCATTTCTCTGTTGGTTATAGCAAGGATAATGCAGGTGGCATTAGAAAAACACATAGTTTAAGCCGTCCTACAAATTTAACAATGGATATTTATCATATCTGTACATACTTTTTACATCAGCAATATACTGGTGAACCCATTCGTAGCATAAACATATCCTTAACAAACCTAATTCAAGAAGGGGAAGAACAAATTTCTCTTTTTGATGATGTCACAAAACGAGAACAAGAAGTGAAGTTGACAAAAGTAATGGATGAAATACGCACAAAGTTTGGGAAAAACAGTATTTTACGAGGGATTTCCTACACGCATAGCGCTACAGCTAGACACAGAAACACACTAATAGGAGGACATAAATCATGAGTAACGCCAATATGCCAAAAGGAAGAGGAATGGTCAAATGGTCTCCGTTCGCAGCAATGCCAGAACAATTCGCCGGAATACATGAAATAATCAAAGAGAAAAATAAAATAGCACGTCCCATTTTAACCTCTGAAGAAAAAGAACTGATTGAGAACATGCTTTTATGTTCCTTATTATCCGAAGAAGAAATACTAATTACATATTATGAAGGCGGCTATTTACTTACTAACTATATGACCATCATTGATATAGATCCGTTAAATAGCGCTATCATATGTACGGATGCTTTCTATAATAAGTTGACACTACAATTTTCGGATATACTGGATGTAAAATAGAATAGATTTAAACGTTTGGATTGTTATAAAGGAGTGTATAAAATGCAAGGGAATCAGATAAGAAAGAATACAGCAAGAACAGTTATTCATAACAATATAAATAACTATCCCTATTTAAATATACCTATGATTATTAATGAGAATGATGGAATAACTTACGAGGTTTTAAGCGCTGGTTTTCATAATAATGATGCAGTAGCAATGATAACAACTGACGGTTTCACTACAACTAGGGTAAATACACCAATCGTAACAGTAAAAAACGATGATAGTAGTATTCAGGTATTCCGTTTACCTTTAGAATTGGATTATTGGGTACTTTCATGTATGCGTGCTGCTTCAACAGGAAAAAATCCGTTCCCATGTAAAGTTGCTTTTGGAATCATTGATACTAAATTTCATGTGGAATTTAAGTGAGAAAGGAACAAATTAATTTGTTCCTTTTATCGTTTTTGGGACATTAATTTTTCTTAAGCTGATGTGCATGTAGCGGTATCCCTCACTATTAAATTTCAAATGCATGAAAATGAGGAAAAGTTTAAAATAATTTATATACAAATGAAATAATCCCGCCAGAGTATCAAACTGTATACAATTTGCCTTTTCACACTAAAAAATGATACTAAGGTCATTGAAAGGCACCTCAGGGTGTCTTTTTCTTAATTCTAATCCGCGGTAACAAATTCATATTTTTTATATAAAAAATGGAAAAAATATTTTATAATTCTATTTAGATTAATATTACGTTTTTAATATAAAATTTATAGAAAAATGGTGGTGATTGATTTTATGTTTAATATTTCAAAGGGTGCGATGGTAGATACAATAAACAATATGATTTACAACATTGCTCTTTATGTCTTTGTATTTATTATTTGCATGTGGATTTTAGTATGTATTGTTCGATTATTTGTAAGGGGATTATCTAGAGTAATACCTATAACGTATACACCTTCGTTGCAATCTAAAGGAAATGGAAAAAGAAAACAAAATAAAAAAAGGAATACGTCTTATAGAGTTCAATCAGTTGGAAAGAAAGCAAATACAAATAAAGTTGTAAATTCTGATTTGGATGATGAAGATGATTTTAACGACTATTATGACGACTACAGTTCCCCTAGCTATTATAGCTCTTCTAATAGTTCAAGTTCTGAAAGTTCATATAGTAACTCCAATTATAACAGCACTTCTAGTTACAAAAATGAAGATTCCTCTAGGTATGATAGTCCTTCTTATAATTCTAGTTATAATAGTAACTCAGATGAAAATGATTACTAATAAAATACTAACTTGCATGATAGTGCACAATCTATTTGTCATAAGAATGCACACATCCATGCATTAAAAACATATTAAATTGCAACAATTATTTTGGTTAGAAATCTTATCCATAACATTAAACTTAAGATGGTTCCATACGGAGAAAGACGCCTTTGGTGTCTTTTCTTTGTATGGATCAGTACCAAGCTTAATATATTACGTAAGAACTTGACGCTATTTTAAAGCGAATGCTGCCCCTGCTGCTACATGAATCGGTCCTCTCAAATATATCCTCCTTTCTATTATTCAAGCTTTATCTCAGCAGTTGGCGAAAATATAATACCCTTTCACCCAGCGCTCTTTTAACCATCTCAGTTTATATTCCATGCTTGGTGTATGAGTTGCTGCAGAATCCATTAAGTTATATCTATCTAAAATCTCCAAACATCTAATAGGGCTTGGTGAACTACCCGCCACTTAAGATCCTAACGGACTGTTTGAAGTGGGGGCTTCTCGGTTAGTCGTTACTTTTGGTAGCTAACGAATTCGTCCTAAGACAGCCGAGCTAACTCCCTTGTTCCAAGGGTTATTTTATTGCTATCTATGCTAACGCTAATAGGCGTATTGCTTCATTTTTGATATTGATAGCTGCGTTATAATCTCTATCGAGATTTACACCGCATATACAAGAGTAGACTCGCTCAGACAATGACATACTTTTCACATTTCCACAACTGCTACATGTTTTTGTGGAAGGAAACCATTTGTCTATTTTCACAAGCTGTTTGCCTTGTTCATTTAGTTTATAAGCTAAGAAAGAAGTGAACATACCCCAAGCATTATCAGCAACGCTTTTTCCAAAATGAAGTGCTTGCGATATTCCCTTCATATTTAGACCTTCAATAGCTACAACATCAAAATGAGTAGCTAACTCTTTAGACTTATGATGAAGGAAGTTCTTACGTTGGTTCGCTACTTTTTCATGTAATTTAGCTACACGGATACGTTGTTTATTCCAACGAATAGAATCTTTTGTTCTTCTTGATAATACTCGTTGAGCATTTGCTAATCGGTCTAACATTTCACGATAGAACTTAGGATAATTGGCTCTCTCATCCTCAGAACTGACGTATAATTGATCCATCGCAAAGTCTAATCCAACAACTGTTTCTACTTCTTTTTGTACGATCTCTTTTTCGTATTCAGTCAAAATGGACACATAGTATTTACCAGTAGGTGTCATAGAAATCGTACATGACTTGATTATATGGCCTTGTGGTATTTCTCTATGCTGTTTGATACGTACCATTTTTAGTTTTGGCAATTTGATATGACCGTTAAGCAACATAATATTTCCGTTCACTACATTCGTTGTATAAGACTTTCTGTCTTTTTTGCTTTTGAATGTTGGGAAGTCATTTAGACCACGAAAGAAATTTTTATAGGCAGTTTGCAAGTTTAGTTGAGCATTTGCCAAAGCTAATGAATCCACTTCTTTTAACCACTCAAATTCTGCTTTGTATTTCGCAGGAGTGGGAAGCTTTTGTTTCTTTAGTTGATCCTTATCATCTTTATGTTTTTCATACGCTTCTTTCCGTTCAGCTAACATTCTGTTATACACGAAACGTACACAACCGAAGGTTTTACGCATAAGATGTGCTTGGTCTTTTGTTGGATACAAACGGAATTTATATGCTTTATTCTGCTTTGTCATATCATTTCACCTCACTTTTCACTTTGACTTTCAATATATGTTTTTACTACGTCTATTGGCGAACCACCAGTAGTTAGCAAGCAAAAACTTCTTGCCCAAAACATCTCTTTCCAAAGTTTCTTTTTCACTTGTGGAAAGTCTCTTTTAATAAGTCGAGAACTTGCACTTTTATAAGCATTGATGAATTTTGTCATTTCTGTATTAGGGTGTGCCTTGAACAAAATATGAACATGGTCTACATCATGATTCCATTCAACTAATGTGATGTTATAGTTTTCAGATAATCGAACAAACATATCTTTTGCATAGTCTGACATATCATCATCAAACACATTTCTTCTGTATTTCACGACCAACACAAGGTGATAATACAACAAGAATACTGAATGGTTATTACTATCTAATTTCATTTATATACCAGCCTTTATAATTTATAAGACTGCTTATATCAGAGGCAAAATAAAAAGGAAAACCTTTTGGCTACGCCAAACCGAAATTCATCTCCCACCTACCGTTGGGCTACGCCCTTCACACGCTTGAGGAAGGAGAATTCTTTCGGGAAATTCGTTAAATATGTTCCCCATGATCCATAAATACTTCAATTGATTCTTGTTGTGGTACGTCTTTTACATTAGTAAGACCAAAAGTAAAAACGGTGGACAACATCATCATTAATAAGATAGCTTTTTTCATTTTAGCGCCCTTCTTTCTTTGCTTATTTTGTCTGCGTCTAAAGCAATGTGTAAATATTTGCTTGCCTTTTCATGATTTTTTGAATTGTAGAATTGGTCACCTAAAAGAGAAGCATATTCTTTTACCCACTCATATAATTCTTCTGCTTCAAAATAAGAAATACCTTCTATAACTAATTTCTCAAATTCTTCGAGTGGTGCTTTATTATGTAATGTCCTTAAGATTTCGAAATGATGACGATAACCTACATCACTAAGCTTATAACCTTGTTCAATATATTCATTAGCAATAGTATGCTTTCCTAGCTTGAAATGTTCTCTCGCTAAAAGAAACATAGTTTTAAAGTTATTCTCTAATGAATTCTCTAAATGTTTAACTGCTAACTCTGGCATGTTTTGACTTGCATATAAAAGTCCTAAATTATGCTTAACGCGTTTAATTAGAATTTCATCACCTGATTTTTTGAAAGTGTCTAATGCTGAAAGTAAATATTCTTCTGCACTTTCAAATTCATTTAGTCGTATGTTTGCCATTCCTAAAGTATTTAAACATGCAGCTATTTTCAATTCATATCCTGCATTATTTATAAATATTTCATTTGCCTTCATAGCATATTGAATTGCTTGAATTGGTTTCATTATATGGTAGTAGTAAACAGCAACCCAATAATTAAATTCTGCTTTTTCAATTTCATCATGCATGTAATTTAGAAGCTTTTCAGCTTCTTCAAAATGAACCCTTGCTTCACTATTGTTGGCCGTATTAATGGCGTAAATCGCTTTAAATAAATGATAATAGTACTCTAAAAATGTTTCATTTTCATCTGGTAAAGGTTCGACTTTGTCTAAAATATCTTTTGAACCCTTCGTATCACGAATTAGAAGGCTGTACCGCGCATTTAGTAAAGCATAATACATTAATATTGTTTGATCTTCCTTGATATAATTAATTTTACTTTCAATATCTTCCTTTATCTTTTCAGACTGTAATACACGTTGTGCAATCATAGCTTGATACCAGTCATTTAATAATTTGGTGATTTTTTCATTAGAAATGAGGTTAACACTCATCTGCTCCTACCCCCTTTTATCAAATATTATCACGGCATACTTGCATTTATAAATATATTCACAATATTTTAACTTGAGAAACTTATTTTTGAATATTCACAGAAGAACATGAAGAAAGTAATTCGAGTTTTTGGTATCACTCTAGAATTAGTAGCTATCTTTAGATTTAGTTTCACTTCAAGCAACAAAATAATGAACATAGGAAAATATTCTAATACAAAAAGAACCATTCTATCACAAATGGCTTCTTTCATCTCATATATTTTCTTTGCTGTACCATTTCAGATACAAGTACATTGATTGTAGAGATATATTCTCTTCCCATAGCCTTTAAGATAAAATCCTGTTCTTCTGTAGGAAATAGCTTAATTTTTCTGTCACAGATTGTTATATTTTTCTACAACTAAATCCCTAAGAAGTCTGGCTCTTTTAAGACTTTTGTATTCGTCTAAAGTTATAACTCTTACAATTGACCACGAGCCAAGCCACATCATTTTTCTGATATAACCACTCGGGATTTTAATTTGAGAAGTATCACAAGCATTTCTCCCACACAGAACAAACAAGGCATTATTGTAGTCATCTCTATATTCTCTGTTGAATTTATGGTCTTTCATAAATTGTTCAAATCCGCAATTACTACATTTAATTTGCACCTTTCTCAGCTCCTTGTTTTTTGTTTTTCTACATATTTTTTAAAAGTTGCACTCGATACATTTCCTGCGGTAGATACAAAATAACTACATGCCCATAAACTTGGAAAATGTTTAGGGTAAGGAAATTCCTCTCTCAATTTTTTGAAGTTAGTCCTTTGATTTCTGCCATAATATCAAAGGACTAAATGTTGACAGCGTGTTTAAAAACATATGTGTATGGTCTTTGTTACACTCTAAAGCGACAATGACAATTTCTAATTCGTCGCATATTTCTTGTACCAACTCCCTAAAGCACTCTTCTAAATCTGTCCGGTATGATGCTCCCTACTTTGTTCAAAGAAACCCGTTGTCCATTCTATCCCTTTCCCCTTTTAATTAAAAAGCTATCTGTTACTCTTTATTTTATATATACTTTTCTTTAATTTAGGCTTTTTATGTAACCTTACTTTGCTTCCATTAATATCAAAATCCAACTTTTCTTCTTCTAAAGCCTCCATTTTCTGCTTATGTTCTTTTTCTATTCTATCTTTTTCTTCTTTTCTCTTAGTCGCTTTAGGACCAATCACGAATAGAATTAAGAAAATACTAACCATTACAATGAACGTAGTCACTAATACTCATCCTCCCTTACCAAAACCTCATACACAAAAAGCTTTTTAACTTATTAGATTTAAATTAGAAGCCTAAAGGAGAATAAGTACTAGTATATATAGAAGGAATAAATATAGATGTTACCTTCACTATTCCTCTATCTCCTTATATAAACCAAAATTATAAATGGCGCAGTAAGGCCGGTACTAGCAATGTCATTACAAATATAAAAATTGAACTATATCTCAAACTTGAACTCCATTTTCCATATTTGGGATGTTCAAACTTCTTATAAAGCATACCTAATGCTAAAGATATCAAAAACATTAATACAGCTGTTCCTAAAATTATAGAAGTAATTAAGCCCACCATATTACTCATAAAAGTTTGAAAATCAAAAGAACGTGTTGTCAACATTAACACTGGTAGAATCCTTATTAAAAGTATGAGGATAAATGAACCTACTCCTAAATATATAGATCTTTTTTTCCACTTTATATGTTTAAACCATAACGAAGCCCCAAAAACTAATAATGATATTAAAATTACTACAGAAAGTATAAGGAAAATAACATCAAAGAATGCAGGCACACTCGCATGGACTGCACCATCTATTTTATCTCCCCCATCTTTTATTACATTACTGTCGCCATTAAACAAAGAACCAAACCAGTCTACAATCCAATCGGTCATCCAAGAAATATCGAATGGTAACTCTTCATTATTTGTTTGTGCAGGAGCAGCTGAGTTATATACCTCCAAATTATCCTCCTCCTTAATTGAAATTAAGCCCTTTACTTTAAGTATATAAACTTACCTAACCAAAACTAAGAAAATATCAAATCTTATCTTATTTTATTAGATAGAAATTCTCCTTCTTCAAATGTGTGCAGGACGATAATCCGACGGTAACAGTAAGAAGGATTTTCCTTTATGCGCATAAACAGAAAAAAGAGCACCCTATCACTAACAATAGGAGTGCTTGTATTTATTTTCATCTATTCTTTTTCTGGCCAAATTTTCGCATTTGGTTCTAATAACCACTTGTGGTCTTCCTCCATGATACGATCATTCCATGGGTTATTCTCAAGATGTCGAATCATCCAACAAAAATACATTGCATATCCAGGCGCAGTTGCTTGCGGATGGTCTAGCTCACCCGGAATTGTAATAAAACTATTATGTACAACGCGATAAGCATCCTCACCAACCATTGCACATCCAAATCCCTGTGGCTTGTTAAAGCGATAATAATATACCTCCGGTTGATCATGGTGATGCGGTGGATAACTGGACCATCTCCCTGGATAAGAAATAACTTCTCCTACAACCATGTTAGAATATGCTGCATTGTTATAGTCAAAAATTGTACGAATAACACGCTGCGCTGTTCCCTCCCATACGCCTTCTCCAGCTACGACACTTTGACAATCATTTGGAGTATATAACTTTGACGCAAATTCTTGGTCATTATCTGTTTTTTGGACAAGCACTTCACTATCTGAAAGAGCAGTAATTGTAACCTTCACATTTTTAGCCACATGTAAACACCAAGGGTTTTCTTCAAAAACAGACTGCCTTTGAATAACTTTTTCCATTCCATCCCACTCTAAACGTATTGCCCCTTCTAGTAAAAGTACTGCCGTTTCATTCTTATTATCAAATAGCACCTCTTCTTTTCCATTAGACATCTTATATATGCCTATATCCATTAACATATCACTGCATTGACCGTTCATTTCTGTTAATACATTATACCCTTCATTTAATTCACCTAATTTTCCTAACACGGCTTTCTCCCCCTTTTAATTAATGGCTACTCTATCATTCTCTATCTTTGTCAGCTAACTAAATTATGAGTTCCTTCTATTAATTAATGAAGAAACCTTTTCTGGTTGTGCTTTGTTTTCACTTCCGAAAATGAGCATATGATTTTTAACGTTTTCGTATGCGGCCTCAATTACATCTTGATGATACATAAAGTAATCTGAATAAGGAGTATTTAGGACAGCAGTGTTAACCGTAGAAACTATATTCTGAAACGTCGCTGTTGCTACATTAATTTTTCGAACACCATGTTGAATACATTGCTTGAAATCCTCTGGGCTAATGCCAGACCCACCATGTAATACTAAAGGAATATCGACTATCCCATTAATCTCCTGCAAGCGGTCTAATCGTAAATCAGGGTCTCCATTGTACATCCCGTGCGCATTTCCAATCGCAACAGCTAACGCATCAACAGCTGTTTCTTCTGCAAATCTTTTTGCTTCTTTAGTACTTGTCAGCATCATTTCAATATCTTCTGATCCGTCCTCACTACCACCTACTCTGCCAATCTCAGCCTCTACTGTCGCTCCGTACTGTTTCGCAAGCTCCACAACTTCTTTTGTCCTTTGGATATTCTCTTCTAATGGATAGTGAGAGCCATCAAACATAATCGAACTAAAACCAATTTCTAATGTCTCTTTAATTTTTCCAAACGTCATACCGTGATCAAAGTGAACTGCTACTGGAACAGTTGCTTTTTTCGCTGCAGCTACCATCAAAGGACCAATTATATGAATGGGCGAATGATTCAAACGAACTTCCGCAATTTGTAGAATGAGCGGGGAACGTAACTCTTCAGCTGCTTGAATAGCTCCCATTACCATTTCCATATTAGCGACACTAAAAGCACCAACCCCATAATTCTCTTGATTTGCCTTTATTAAAATATCCTTCATTTTAACTAATGGCATTACACATTCACCTTTTTCAATATTATTTATTAAATGTAAAATCAACCTTCTCGTCTTTTTACCCCTTTTTTAAGAAGACATGTTGATTACCATACCATTTACTTAGGGATAATCTTAAAACGCTTAAATTACAAACCTGCTTTTTCTTGTATAAATTTTCGAGCTTTTAATGCGTATTCAAAAGGATTCGCTAGAGACGGGTCTTGCTCTGCTTCTACCACAAACCAACCCTTATAATCAGAGTTTGCAAGGGTAGTAAACACTTCATCAAATACAATTACGCCATCTCCCGGAACTGTAAATGCACCATTCTTCACTGCCTGTAAGAAGCTTAATTCGTTTTCCTTTACAGCATCTACTACTTCCTGGCGAATATCTTTTAAATGTACATGTTTAATGCGAGGTAAATATTTTTTCAAAATATACAGTGGCTCTTCTCCTGAAAAAGCAAGATGACCTGTATCAAAAAGAAGGGATACAAGCTCTGGATTCGTCATATCCATTAACTTTTCAATTTCTGCCGTTGTTTGAACACCCGTACCCATATGGTGATGGTATACAATATGTAGCCCCTTTTCCTGAGCTAATTTACCGAGGTGATGTAACCCATCCGCTAGCTTTTCCCACTCTTCTTCTGTAAAAACAGGCTTATTTTTAAATAGTGGTGCATCCATTAAACCTTGAATACTATGCCCTTGCTCTGAAACAACGATGACTTTTGCACCCATATCATGTAAGAAATCCCTATGCTTAATAAATTCTTCTACCGTCTCTTCAATCGGATTCGTTGTTAAAAACGTACTAAACCATGCACTAGCAATCTCCAAGTTTCGTAATTCCAAAGATTTTTTTAATACAACTGTATTTCTCGGGTATTTATTCCCTACTTCACTTCCATTAAATCCAGCTAGTGCCATCTCACTAATACATTGTTCAAACGTATTTTCTGCTCCTAGCTCCGGCATATCATCATTTGTCCAAGCAATTGGTGCAATTCCAAGTTTAATTGCATTTTCTTTGAACATCCCCTTGTCTCTCCTCTTTACAAAATGTGATAGAATTTCGCCAAATTCTCTTAACTGGTCATTAAAAAGAGAGCTTCCTAATCAATATGCATGTAGATAAAAAGCTCTCTTTGTGCTCTAATCTAATAAGACCTTGCCTGTTGCAAGTTGCTTATTTTATCCTCGTACGCAGCTTGTACACTTTGACTATTAGATACCTCTGCAACACCTACATGCCACCATGAATCGTATCCATTTGTCATTGTTTTTGGTAATACTTTAATATCAATTAATGTAGAAACTGTTTGTTTTTTCGCATCCTTAAGCGCTTCCTGTAATTGTTCCATTGATGTAACTTGATACGTTTTTACGCCATATCCAGCCGCGCTAGCTGCAAAATCTATTTTCATAATAGCCCCGTTTAATTTACGAGTTTCCTGGTTTCGGTAACGAAACTCTGTTCCGAAGCTCCCCATTCCATTACCCATTTGTAAGTTATTAATGCAGCCAAATCCAGAGTTATCAAACAATAAAACATTAATTTTTTTGTTTTCTTGAAGACTTGTGACAAGCTCAGAATGTAGCATTTGGTAACTTCCATCCCCTACCATTGCATATACTTCCTTCGATGGTTCAGCTAGCTTTGCACCAAGCGCGCCGGCAACCTCATAACCCATACAAGAGTATCCATACTCCATGTGATATGTATTAGGTTTTCTAGGTGCCCACATTCTTTGTAAATCACCTGGAAGACTTCCTGCTGCACCAACAATAATCGAATCTTCGTCAAGTAATGTATTGATTTGTCCAATGACGGCAGTCTGTGTTAATTCTGTACCAAGTGCGTCTACATACTCATTTAAATTCTCATCGAAATGACCTTCAACTTCTGGCGTGAAACCTTGACCTGTAAAGCGAATATTATGTAGACGTGCTAATTCTGTTTCCCAAGCCTCTTTTGCATCAGTGATTTCTACTGTGTAACTAGATTGATACTCAATTGCTTGCAGTTCATCTATTAGAGCAAGAAGTCCTTCTTTTGCATCCGCTATAACCTTCAATGCATCAAGTTTGTTCGCATGAAATTCCGAAATGTTGATGTTTAAAAACTCAACCTCTTTATTCTGGAACAATTGTTTAGATGCCGTTGTAAAATCAGTAAATCTTGTCCCGATTCCAATAACAAGATCGGCTTCCTTTGCAATTGTATTAGCTGCTAAATTCCCAGTTACCCCAATGCCGCCAAGATTATATGGATGATTGCTTTCTATCGCGCTTTTCCCAGCTTGCGTTTCTCCAAATGGAATGCGGAATGTTTCAGCAAACTGTTTGAGTTCTTCTGCCGCTTCTGCGTATCTTATACCACCACCGCAAATCATAACTGGCTTTTTCTTTCTCTTAATCATTTCAACCGCATCCGCTAAGCTGGCTTTGGTAGGTAGGCGACGCTCAATACGGTGAACGCGCTTTTGGAAGAAGTAAGTCGGAAAATCCCATGCTTCCCCTTGGACATCTTGTGGTAAGCAAATTGTTACAGCTCCTGTATCTGCCGGATTCGTTAAAACACGCATGGCTTGAATCATAGCTGTCATCAATTGTTCAGGACGATTTATCCGGTCCCAGTACTTACTTACCGCACGAAAAGCATCGTTCGTAGAAATAGATAAGTCATGTGTTTGTTCAATTTGTTGAAGAACAGGATCAGGTTGTCTCGTTGCAAATACATCACCTGGAAGTAGTAAAACGGGAATATTATTTGCAGAAGCTGTTGCAGCAGAGGTAATCATATTTGCTGATCCAGGACCAACAGAAGAAGTACATGCCATAATTTGTTTTCTATGTTTTTGTTTTGCAAAAGCCATCGCAGCATTTGCCATTCCTTGTTCATTTCTACCTTGATATACTTCTAATTCTCCTGCGTCTTCTTCTAAAGCTTGACCTAGGCCAACTACATTTCCATGACCAAAAATCGTAAAGATTCCCTTAATAAACTTTTGTTGCTTTCCATCAAACTCTACGTATTGCTGATTCAAAAATCTCACCAAAGCTTGCGCCGTCGTCATTCTAACAGTTTGCATATTGTTTACTCCTTTCCATCTCTATCAGTCATTCTGCATATGAAAAAGGAGTATCAGGAATTTGATAGACTCCTAATACTTCCTTCTTATGTTTTACTACCTTCGTTACTTTCGCTTACAAACAACTAGAAAGATTCTACTTCTCTCTTCATGATTACTTTTCCCAACGAGATGTAAGCATTTTCTTTCTCGTATAAAACTCAACGCCGTCAGTACCATTCGCATGAAGATCACCATAGAAAGAGTCTTTCCAGCCAGAGAACGGGAAGAATGCCATCGGTGCTGGAACCCCAACATTCACACCTAACATACCTGATTCAATTGTTTCACGGAATTGACGTACACTTGCTCCGCTATCTGTATAAATGCATGCACCATTTGCAAAGCGAGATTCATTCGCAATTTCAATCGCTTCATCTAATGATTTCACACGAACAATGGATAAAACAGGAGCAAAAATCTCATCTTGCCAGATTTTCATTTCTTTTGTAACATGGTCAAAAATTGTTGGGCCAACGAAGTAACCAGCTCCTTTTACAGCTGTATCTTCGCGTCCATCACGAACTAATGTAGCGCCCTGCTCTACACCTGAATCGATGTAACCAATTGTACGCTCTTTATGGTTATCACGAATAACTGGTCCTAAAAATACATCTTCATCAAGACCATTGCCGATTACGATTTTATTTGCTTCTTCTAAGAGTCTTCCAACTAATTGATCTGCAATTTCTTCTTCTACTGTAACAACAGAAGCAGCCATACAACGCTCGCCAGCTGAACCGAATGCAGCACTAATAATTTGCTTTGTTGCTAGCTCAAGATTCGCATCATTTAATACAATGGAATGGTTTTTTGCGCCCGCTAGCGCTTGAACTCGTTTTAAGTTTTCTGTTCCTTTTTTGTATACATATTCTGCGACAGGCTGAGAACCTACAAATGAAATTGCCTTCACTAATTTATGTTCCAGAAGACCATTTACTACATCGTGTGCACCATTTACGATATTTAATACACCTTTAGGTAAACCAGCTTCTTCAGCTAATTCTGCTAATTTTGCTGCTAGAAGTGGCGTGCGCTCTGAAGGTTTTAACACAAATGTATTACCGCAAGCAATCGCAAGTGGGAACATCCAGCATGGAACCATCATTGGGAAGTTAAAAGGTGTAATCCCGCCTATAACACCAATTGGGTAACGATACATACCAGACTCAATACCTGTTGCAATATCAGGAAGCTGTTTTCCCATCATTAATGTAGGAGCACCCGCTGCAAACTCCACGCACTCAATACCACGAAGAACTTCACCGTAAGCCTCGTTATAGCTTTTTCCGTTTTCAATCGTAATGAGTTTCGCTAACTCTTCCCAGTTATCTACTAATAATTGTTGATATTTAAATAGAATACGAGCACGTTTTGGTACAGCAGTTTTAGACCAAGACTTGAACGCTTCATTTGCTGCTAATACAGCTTGTTCAACATCTGCTTTTGTTGAAAGTGGTACCTGGGCGATTACTTCCCCTGTTGCTGGATTGTATACAGCTTCCATCTTAGTTGAAATAGATTCTACCCATTCGCCGCCAATGTAGTTTTTTACAATTTGTGCTGTTTGTACTGTCATATTCATTCTCTCCCTTTTATGTAATGTAGAAGCGTATATAAGATACGCCCTTGCTTAATTAATGGTTTATGATGTTTCTATACAATTTCCTCAGCCGTTTCCATGAATGTAGAAATCTCTGCCCTTGTTGGCATTGCATCAGAACAGCTATGTTTTGAAATAACAATTGAAGCAGAAGCACCACCTAATCGCATCGCCTGAGGAATTTCAAGCCCTTGCATTAGGCCATAAATAAACGCAGATGCATACGAGTCGCCAGCACCAAACGTCTTTAATACCTTTGTTTTAAAGATACCGCCTGGGTGTGATTGGCCGTCTCTCGTATAAGCGATTGAACCATCCCCGCCATGTTTAATTACAACTATTTTCGCATGATGAGAAAACCATCTTTCAGCCGTAACTTGGTCATTAGACTGTTCATAGTTTAATAGTTTTTCCATCATATCGAATTCTTCACGCGTTCCAATAATGACATCAGATTTTTCAGCCGCTAGATTGTAATACACAGCCGTTTCAGCTTCTGACTGCCATGTATAAGGGCGGTAATCCACATCAAAAAATACAACTACATTATGCTTACGCGCATATTCTAGTGCTAAAAATACCGCCTCGCGAGAAGGACTTTTCGCTAAAGCTGTTCCTGAAATTAAGAGTGCTTTTGATTGTTTAATATAGTCCTCAGATACTTCTGTTGGATCAAGATTTAAATCTGCGACATTGTCGCGGTACATTAAAATACTGCAATCTTCAGGGCTTTTAATTTCTGTAAATGCTAGACCTGTCACTGCACCTGTACGGTCGATACATATCTGATCTGTATTAATATTGTTACCCTTTAGGTACCCTGTAATAAAGCGGCCCATTTGATCATCGGACACTTTACCGATAAATCCTGTTTGTAAGCCAAGACGCGCTGCACCAATTGCGATATTCGCAGGAGATCCCCCCACATACTTAGTAAACGTTCTTGTTTCTTCCATAGGACGTTGTGTTTCATTGGCATTTAAATCAACGCATAAACGTCCAACTGCAATTAGATCTAATGGACAATCTTCTTTAAAAATAAGTGGATTCATTATTTCTACCTCCCATGCTTTATGAAAGAGTGAATGATATGGTTCATATTTTTTATAAACCTACTATTCATAACTCTTTATCTATCTAGAAGTAAGCGCTCTCTTTATTGATTTAACGTATTCCCCGAAAGAATTCTCCTTCCTCAAGCGTGTGAAGGGCTTAGCCCAACGATAGGTGGGAGATGAATTTCGGTTTGGCATAGCCAAAAACTTTTGATAAACTAGCTATATGAAGTTCTTTGATAACTTGATATAGAAGGTTGCAGGAAGAAAATAGAGTGCGAAAACCAAGCCATTCGGTTCCTGCGTAAAATATCAACCGTACCAAAAGAGCATCCATGCGTTGAACATCTAGGGGTGGAACACCCCAAAGTAACGCTCAGGGAGACGAAAAGTTACTCTCGTCGTGGAACTGAGAAGCTCCCACTTCAAGCTTTGCTAAGTGGCGAGTAGTTCACTGCAGGCTGTTTATGTTCAATTTGGACAGGTTTTCCTGTTAGCAAAGATTCCTTCGCAGCTTTCGCAATTCGCTCTGCTTGTAACCCATCATTACCACTGCAGATAATAGCTTGTCCTTCTATAATTGACTTTGTAAATTGTGTTACTTCCTCAATGTAAGCCTGCGTGTAACGCTCTAAGAAGAAATAAAGTGGCTTATCTTTTACAACACCTTCTGTTTTAGAAACTTGTACTGTTGTCGGGCAACAATTATCCGCAGCAACCGCGCCTTTTTCACCAAACACTTCCACACGCTGGTCATATCCATAAACAGCTTGGCGGCTATTATCAATTACCCCTAAAGCTCCATTCGCAAACTTTAATGTGACAATTGCTGTATCAATATCATTTACTTCCTGAATGGATGGATTAATTAATGTTGTTCCATATGCAAATACTTCAACGACTTCACTATTCATCACATACCTAGCCATATCAAAATCATGAATCATCATATCCATAAACAATCCACCTGAAGAGCGAACATATTCTATACTTGGCGGTTGTGGATCTCTAGACGTAATTTTTAAAATATGTGGGTGTCCCACTTCTCCTTGTTGAATAAGATCATAGACTTTTCTGAAGTTAGGGTCGAAACGTCGGTTAAAGCCTACTTGAAGAGATACTCCTTGTTCTTTTACTACTTCTAATGCATCTAATGTTTCTTCTACCGAGAAACTAACAGGCTTTTCACAGAAAATATGTTTTTTCGCAAGAGCCGCTTCTTTAATAATTTGAGCATGTGTATTTGTTGGTGAACATATAAAGACAGCATCAATTTCTGGATCTGCTAATAAATCCTGATAGTTTGTAGTCAGAGTGGAAATCCCTTTATCCTCGGCCCACTTTTCTAGATGACTAATCACGACATCTGAAACCGCTTTAATTTTTACTTGTGGCATCAGCTGCAAATTATCTACATGCAGTTTCCCAATTCGTCCAGCACCAATAATCCCAATAGTTAAAACATTCATATGATTTCTCCCTCTTTATTTAAATTTAAGAAAAAAATGAAAGTCTATAAGGTTTAGCGTAATTATTTAAGTTAAGCGCTTTCCCTATTTTTCTTCATTATACACACTTGATTCTAAATTGAAAACATTTTTATTTTTTTGAATACTTACCTTTTCATCCGAATTTTAAGTTCCTTCAATAAACGTATTACATAAAAATAAAGAATAATAATTAGAAATAAATAATCTAAAAAGCTATAAATATATTCTTTTAAAATACTGATATAACAAAGAAAACCAAGCCTTTTAAATAGTAACCCCCATCTATAAGGTATTTCTTTCTTTTCATACTCACTATTATTTTATTGTCCAATAAGTAAATAGAATGCCTCTATAAAAGAAAGTTGTAAATTGTCAAAAAATTAAATTGACGACCTCACAATGTAAGCGTATACTTTTTTTATCAAAAATAATTAAGCGCTTAACCAAAAATAACTTATCGGTGGTGGGAGAATGAACGCTATTAGTTCAAACAAAACATTTATGGACAGGATTGGGATCCCTTCTAATTTAACTTGGGGATACATAGGGATTATTGTTTTTATGATTGGGGATGGTTTAGAACAGGGATGGTTATCCCCTTATCTCGTTGAAAAAGGACTAACGCTAGAACACGCTGCTTTCTTGTTTACTATTTACGGAATTACTGTATCTGCTTCTTCTTGGTTTTCAGGGGTATTTGTACAAATGTGGGGACCAAGAAAAGTCATGACGTTTGGTTTAGTATCATTCATTTTAGGTTCAATCGGATTCATCGGTATTGGAATTCAACATATGAATTATCCCGTAATATTAATTTGCTATGCCCTACGAGGGTTTGGTTATCCCTTATTTGCTTATTCTTTTCTAGTTTGGGTATCTTACAGTACTCCTCAGCAAATGCTTTCAAGAGCAGTTGGCTGGTTCTGGTTCGTATTCCAGCTTGGGCTTAGTGTTATAGGGGCCTTTTATTCTAGCTATATGGTTCCTAAAATCGGAGAAATCGCTACTTTATGGAGCGCCTTAATTTTTGTTGTCGTCGGTGGATTATTCTCAATTGTTGTAAATAAGGACAAGTTTAAAGCACAAACCGTAAGCACTAATAAATCAAGCGAATTACTAAAAGGCATTACCATCGCATTTGAAAACCCTAAAGTTGGTATAGGTGGTATTGTCAAAATTATAAATTCAGCCGCTCAGTTTGGATTTGTTGTTTTCCTGCCTACCTATATGATGAAATATAATTTTACGATGACTGAATGGCTTCAAATTTGGGGTACTCTATTCTTTGTAAATATGGTGTTTAATATTATTTTTGGTATTGTTGGAGACAAATTTGGCTGGGTAAATACGATTAAATGGTTCGGGGGAGTCGGTTGCGGAATTGTAACTCTTGCACTCTATTATGTACCACAAATGGTAGGACATAATTATTGGGCTGTATTATTTGTTGCCTGTTGCTACGGAGCAACACTTGCCGGCTATGTACCTCTTACAGCATTAGTCCCATCTTTATCTCCTGAAAATAAAGGAGCTGCAATGTCTGTCTTAAATTTAGGTTCAGGTTTATCAGCATTCGTTGGGCCATTAGTTGTAACTGCATTCATCGGCCCATTAGGTGTAGGCGGCGTGATGTGGATTTTTGCTGGCTTGTACTTCTTTGGTGCATTTTTAACTCATTTCCTTACTATTCCAAAGGAAAATGAGATGAAGCAGGATTTAAATACGAAAAGCGGTGAGCAATTCTCTGTATAAATCCTATATATAAAAGAAGGTCATCCTAACTATACTTAGTTACGATGACCTTCTTTTGTTACATTCAAATAGGCTTATAAAAAATCTATCATGTAATATCCTTTACTGAGGATCGCTCTACTAACTGAGGAATAATTGTAATTTTTTGCTTAGCATGCTCCTTCATTTCCATCGTTTTTAGCAGTTGTTCAAACGTACAGGCTGCCATTTGTTTAATTGGCTGTTCAATTGTTGTTAACCCTGGATCTGCAATCTCAGCATAGATTGTATTATCAAATCCGATAATTGATAAATCTTCTGGAATTGAAAGCCCTTGTTTTCTTGCTTCATTCATAAGGCATATAGCAATCAAATCTGTACAAGCAAAAACCGCTGTAGGCCTGTTAGGCAAATTAAGTAATTCCTTACTTGCACGTTTACTATCTTCCACTGTCGAATAGCAACTAACGATAGCAGCATCATCTAATGATATCTCTGAATCCATAAGAGCTTGTTTAAAACCATTCAGTCTCCCTAAGCTACTTTTTCTATCCTTCTCCATCATAATCGTTAAAGATGTATGGCCTTTCTGCGTCAGATAATTTCCAGCTAGATAGCCTCCCCTCATATCATCAGTTGTCACAACATGAGTCGTGATGGATGGATGATCTACAGTGAATAAAACAAGTGGCAAATCTCGATTCACGATTTTTTTAACAAGTTTATAATCATTTAGTTCCGTCGCAATAATAATGCCATCTACTTGCTTTTTAAATAATAAATCAATGTATTCATGCTCACGTTTTGTTTGATGGTCTGTACTACATAAAATGAGTGTATACCCTGATTCTCGTGCACTATTTTCAAAAGCTCTTGCTACTTCTGCAAAAAATGGGTTTGAGATATCTGGGACAAGTACCCCAATTGTATATGTTTTTTTACCTGTTAACGCTGCTGCTACACTACTAGGCTGGTAATCTAATTCATCCATTATCTGATTTACTTTGTTTATTGTTTTTTCACTAATACGACCAGTTTGATTAATTACCTTGGATACAGTTGCTATTGATACACCTGCTTTTTCCGCAACATCATAAATTGTTGGTTTCACTTTAATTGTCCCTTCTTAATCATCTTTTTCTATATTTTATCATAAATATATTTTGCTTCTTGGTACACAAATGGAATTCTTTTAAAATTTGTAAGTATTTCTATCTTATAGCGTAACGCTTCATACTTACGAGCTAATCAACCTTGATAAAGCACCGGTAGAAAAGTATTTGACTAATTTGATTATTAGACATTTAATATCCACATGCAAGACACTACAATATTACTCATAAAATTATGTAATACAATTGACTACATCTTAAGTCGCTAAAAAGAATTATCTCCTTTATTTTTTATCGTCACCCTTCCATAGTACCTCCATATGTTGTATAGAGATATCTCCTTCTACATTTCATTGATGCCTCTTTCAAGTCCTAATACACACCTTAAAAAGAGCACTTTTAAAAAGTGCTCTTTTTACTTTGAATGTCACTCATCCTACAATGAAGTAAGATCTTAACTTATGAATAATTTATTGAACCCCTGCTAATAATATAAATAAATTGGTAATAGCCAATCTGTATCCATAATGAATCTCTAATTTTCTTGAATTCTCCCTGAGGCAAGGCGGCTATTTTTTATAGCTGCCTTTCTTGTATGAATTTTGAACTACCCCCACTTTCACTTTGTTTAGAAGTGAGGGATTCCTAAGTAAAGAGTTCTATCGAACTCTAATTGATTAGGCTAACCCCGCAGTCCTTGCGGTTAGAAGCCTTATCGCTTCATTCTTTATATTGATACTTGCGTTAATATCCCTATCATGGTGTATACGACAAGAAGGACAGTCCCATTCACGTAGGTTTAAATTTTTAACGTCTTTATTTTGATATCCACAACAAGAACATAATTGGCTGGAAGCAAATGTTTTCGATACGACAATGACTTGTTTGCCATACCATTTTGCTTTATATTCCAACATAGTTCGAAATTGTGACCATGATACCTCACTAATTGCTTTTGCTAACTTATGATTCTTTAACATATTCAATACTTGCAAATCCTCTATACCGATCACATCGTGGTTTTTGATGATGTCAGTTGAGATTTTATCCAAGTAATCTTTTCTAGCATTTGATATGTATTCATGAATTCTAGCTAACTTGACTCGTTGTTTATTCCAGCGAGAAGATCCTTTCATTCTTCTAGAAAGAACACGCTGTGCTTTCGCCAACTTATCTTCCAATGATCGGAAAAACTTCGGATTTTTATAGGGTTTTCCATCTGACAAAATAGCGAAATCTTTTAGTCCTACATCTATTCCAATGTAAGAATGTGTTTTCGGAAGTTCTTGTACTTCTGTTTCAACTAATAGTGACACAAAATATCTGCCAGAAGGGCTTCGTCTAACAGTGGCACTTACAATACGTCCCTCTACTTCACGACTTTTGGCACATCGAACAAGGCCTAGTTTCGGCAACTTTATTTTGTTCCCTACAACGGCAATATTTTCATTTGTTTGTTTTGTGGTATAAGATTGTACGTTGTTCTTCTTAGATTTAAAGCGCGGGGCGCTGTTTTGTTTTTTGAAAAAGCGCGTATAAGCATCCGCAAGGTTGCGAACAGACGACTGAATCGCAATACTATCCACTTCTTTGAGCCAAACAAACTCTTTCTTCATGGCAGGGAGTTTGGCAGAGCATGTACCATAGGTCAAGCCTTGCCCTGTCTCTTTGTATGCGTGATCCCATAAGGATAGGAAATGATTGAATACAAAGCGGGAACAACCAATCGTTTTGTTGATTAGAATTGCTTGTGCTTGATTTGGATAGATACGAAACTTATAGGCTTTATTAATCATCATTTCATTCACCTCCATTTCGGTATATAACTATTATAAACCAAACGTACATTCGATAGATAGTAAAGTAACACTTTCTATATGTCGAACAATTAAGATGGCTTCCTGCCATCCCTTGTTCGAAGCCAATTCATCTCCCACCTACTCCTGGGCTGTTGCCCTTCACACACTCCTTGAGGAAGGAATCTTCTTGGCTAAAATGATAAATATATACACATACTATTAACGGAAGGCTTGAATCATTGTCATTGAAAATGTTCAGCACTTCCGCTCCTTAAGAGAACAGTCTACGCAACTGTTCTCTTTCCTATTTCCTTTTTTCACGCATATAATCTGACAAGCATTATTAACTCTAACTCTCCTACAATCAATCGCATTGCAACATTTTCAATATTCCCTCAACAAATTCTCAATATTTTTCATGGACAACAGCACACTTTCTCAACGGTTTTAATATCTTAATATTAGATACTCAAAGGAGGTGTTGAAAAATGACTTGGTTCATTATTTTAGGATTTATGCTTATTTTAATAATAAGCGGTTTTCATGCACATAGTATTCATATCGTTTTCAAAATAGGTTCAGATACAAAAGCTGTGCCAAGTTGGTCTTTCGTTAATAAAATAAACTTCCAAACATTAAAAGAATTAATAAAAGGACTAAATAAGGATAAACTTAAAATCCTTACAATAGGAGAACTTGTTATTCCTTTAAGTTTCTTTAATAGATTATTTAGCAAAACATTAATTTTTCTATTCCTATTCTTTTACTCTCAATACTTAAACTAACGTAATTTAAGATCAGTTAAAGAATAACAATCACTAATCTTAGCAAGCCAACATTATTCAATCACCTATGATGAACTGGCCCCAAAGAGTTAAACAAAAATTAAGCGACCATCTGAATGTGAGTCCGGTATTGTACTGGACTCATTCCTTTTAACTGTACTTTGATTCTTTTGCGATTGTAATGACCTAGATAATTATCTAATACTATCTTAATATGTTCCATACTTTCAAATTTCATAAGATAAATTACTTTTGCTTTGTCTTGTTCTGGAATTCCTTCTCTTTTTCAACTAAAACCTTTAACTTTTTTAAATAATCTATTTCCATACGTAAACATTCATTTTCACCTTTTAATGCCTCTATAGCCCCTTCAATAGCTGCATTATCTAACTTTGATTTTGTATTTGTAATTCCCATAGCTGGATCCCCTTTCTTCTTTTATATAGGAAATCCATGTCTTATAAATCATATATTTCCCTTCATCTACGGACTATTTCAATGAATTCCTTAAGACAAACGATTCATTTATTTCCTTTGAATTTAATCTATTTATAAACATTTCAGATATACTCTTTGATAGATCCCACTATATTCATTCCATATTTTTCTCTCCTAAATGAATCATAGTACATATTATCCTCAATACATTTATAGGTTTTTATAGGATTTTTAACAAAATCTTCTTACATTTAAATAGACATACTACTTTAATCTGTCAACTCCACCTATATTAATAAATACGAAAAAACAAATATATTTGACGTTTCGATGACTTCTAACAGGAAAATATATACATTAAATGAAACCTGATATATCTTTAGTTTGTAAGTTGTAGTTAGTTGGCCAACTTTCCATACAATTTAATAATTTAAAATATGGGGGATCTAAAATGAATCAAGTATTAAGAAAAAGTAAGAAAAAAATGATGTATCTAGTTGGTTCACTTCTAATTTCTCTATCAATGTTTTCAACTACTAGTTTTGCAGCTACAGAAGGTGCTGTAAAAAGTGTTACAAATAGTACCTATACTGGGATTGCAGGTGATATAAATCTACCAAAATCAGTTGTTGTTAAAGATGGATATGTGAATTGGTATTTAGGTATTGGAGCATCTAAAGTTGAGGGTGGCATTTCAAAAACACCAAGTGGATATAAAGTATTTCTTAATTCAGGATATAATGAATCAGGTCAAAACAGTAAGTATTGGAACACACAATATGATACATCAATTAAAGATGGTGATCGGGTAAACCTTAAAATAATTAATAACGGAAATGGTACGGTTACTATGTATGTAAATGGAAGCCCTAGATATGCAAATCAGCCTGTATATGGCTCATTTTCTCAATACGAACCAGTAAAAATGGTTCAGGGTGTTGAAGATGCTGGACGTAATTCTTTTAGCCAGGCTAGCTTTTCAAACGTACTTCTAAGAGCCGATACATCTGGATCTACCTACAAAAGTTGGAACGGTTCAATTTCTTCCTCATTTTCAAGACACGGTACTTATGGTAACAATTTCATAGTTTATTCCCAAGTACCCTTAAGCGCAAGTCTACGCTAAAAGTGTTATGTGCATAATAATGTTTATGTGAAAAGGTAGTTGCACTTGCAGCTACCTTTTTTCATATAGGGTACATTGTAATAGATATTCGCGGCAACATAAATACCATCTTTCAACTTTTTCAAAAAATAAGTTATTTATTTAAATGTTATGTACAAAAAACGTAGAAATATTTAATTCCTACGTTTTTTATAGGTTGATCACTTCATTCATTTACTATTACAATTCCTCAAATTCATCAATTTCAGCTTTACGCTTTAAAAATATTTCAATATCTTTATTTACTCTTTCCATTAAACCAAGAGCGTGTCTATCATTTAAAGCTAATTCTTTATAATCCCATATATATTCTATTGTTGTCGCTTTACTTTGTTTATGATCTGCAAAATACCATTCTAAAGGCTGTAAAGGATTAGATACTTCAAACAATTCAGCTGGGTACCATGAAGGCAGGTTTTCATCTTCACCTAAGATTAGATAGTCTAATTCTCCACCCAATGAACTAATACCATAAACCACATATTCCTTATAGATTTCTAAATTTATTATCGAATTTCGATTATATTCTTGTTTTAATAACCCCTCTGAAAATGTATCTCCTGAATTTTTTATACATTTTACTTTCATATACAAACTCCTATCAACAAAAAATTAATTTTTAAAATTAAAATCATCGAAATTGATATAATAAAAACCGCAGAAATTAAATATCCCCACGGTTTTATGTTTACCTAAGGCTCTTTTCATTATTTTACAACAATATAGAATTCACCTATCATTTCTTCTTGAGCATCTTGAAATGTTTCTAAAATCAAATCCGCTTCTGCGGCCTAACATATTCTTACTATCTTTAAAAAACTCCCATTCTATTGTTAAAGGAAGAGTAACCCATGCTGTTAACCAATCCCACAACGCATCAGCATTCTCTCCATAATAATTCGGTAGACCTAATTTATTTTTCAATATTTTATGCATTATCTCTTTACTTGTAAATTTCCGTTATCTAATTGGATTGTTTCTATAATAAATATCCTCTCCATTTCATCTCAGTATAGAAACAAAGTCTATGGATGTTGTCATGAATTGATTAGCAGACTTTTAGCCCGCTATAAACTCAGCGTTTTTTTCCGTTGGAACACCCGGATCATATAACACATTACATAAATCAATGTTATCAATATTTCTCGCAGCTGGAATATCAATCTTATGGCTTGCTATTCTATTAGCTCAGTCCGTAAATGCATTTGCAAGATTTATTCCCATATTGAAACCTGTGAGAAATTCTGGTGTTTTTTACATCCAATACTTGTGAATTTTCCACAAGTATTGGATAGTTTTTCATTATAATACTTATCTTTCAATTTTTATATCCTTACACCATATTTCTAATTTCATAGGAGGCATAATTATATTACAGGTATATAATTTCAAGCCCTCTTTTTCTACTTCACCAATTTCAATATCATGAAGAAAATATGGTAACTGTTCATATGTAAATGTTTTTATTGGTTTTTCCTTTACATACCCCATGCTATGTTTGAAATCTATTCTATAGCAACCGCTAAATTGAAAATCTACGTCGTCATTTTCATCCTTATATGTTAGGTGTACCTCATCACCAAAATAGTCGCATACTAATTTAGTAACCCATGCATCACAATAGCGTAACTTTTCAAATTCTGCTTGTATTCTCTGTACGTTCATTTTCGACCTCAATTCTTACTTTTTATATGGAATATGAGCATCTGGACTTTTAGCATCTACTATACTCATATTTACATCTAATGGATTTTTATTCTCATCATATAAATGTACATGATTATATTTTATTACTTTATCTGGTGGATCTATTCTCATCCTTTCCTCCTTCACCCAGCCGTTTCAATTGCTATTCCTGGTACAAAAAATTCTAATCAAGTTAAAGAAAACTCTTCACATTTAATTCGTCCATTATTATTAGATAATGAAATTGAATTCATTAAACTACTTTAATCAAGTGCTTATTCTTCCATAAAAAATTATGCTGATTTTTCTACCAAATCCATGCTACTACTTCTTCTCCACTAGAACATATCTTTAACACTTCCACCCTATTCTTCTCTTTTTCCAACAATATCCACAGTTTATACGGTAGTTGAGCCCTTATATTCAACTACCTTATAATAGTTCTACATTATATTAAATTATCTACTACATTAGTTGAATACATGCTAGGACATCATGCAAACCAAATAAACAATTAATTCAGAAACATTTTTAGAAACTTCATTATCTCACAATTACTTTTTTTAAAATAAATCAAAAAATTTTTCTTTACTTTAAATTCCATAGTTCATATAATTTTCTATAGAATTACATTTTTTTCTAAATAGCTCCTCATTTCTAAGTATTCAAAAGGGAAATTACAAATTATTATACCCTTATGTTTAACCAAGTAAAATAAAAATCCAGTTTTTCACAAGGAGAAGTGACTGCATGCAAGATATTTTAAAATTATTTCCGAGCGTTGACGGAAATGAAGAAAAACAACAACTTTTATTAGAATCTATGCAGAAAATAATTAAAAATCTTGACCGATTAAAAAATGAAGAGCGAGCTACTTTAGGTAAATGTGAGGAAAAATCAGAAGGATACTATAATAGCTTAATTCACCAAAGTCATATACCACTAGATGGAATCACTATGTCTGAGGTTATAGAAGAGCTAAACCAATTTATGAATGGCCATCCTTATCCAAATAAATACTACTTGTCTAATGCTGTACCACTACCAAGTATTCCATCACTACTGGGTATACTAACCATGGCACTTTTAAATGGTAATGGCGTTTGGGATGTCTATGGCCCAGGGGCAGCTGAAGCAGAAGTAAAAGTTGTATCCATGCTTTCAAAACAGATTGGTTATAATCCGCATAATAGCGGTGGTTATACAACATGGGGTGGACAAGGTTGTGTATTTTCGAGCTTACGTTTAGCAATTTCTAAACAATTCCCATCAGCAAAAGAACATGGTGCTCCACAAAATGTTTATTGCTTTGCTTCTGAAAATGCACATTATAGTTTATTAAAGTCAGCTGAAGCAACTGGCATTGGATCAAATCACTTAATTAAAGTGAAAACTGATCCTTATTCAAATTCTATGGATATAGATGATTTAGAGGCAAAGATGGTACAAGTTATTAATAATGGTGGTATCCCCCTTTATATTCTAGCTACTATGGGGTCAACAGATACTTTTACCATTGATGATATAAAAAAAATTAAAGAGAGCGCTGAAGCAATACAAAAAAAATATAAATTAAAACCTATTTATATCCATGCGGACTCTGCAATGGGTGGATTCTATAGTTTCTTTAATAATTATAATTTCGAAGAAAATCCACTTTCATTTGAACCTAACTTAAAAAATGCTTTACTATACGTACAAGATAAAATGCAATATATGGCACTTGCTGATAGTGTATGTTTTGATTTTCATAAATTAGGACAAACACCTTATGCTTCAAGTATTTTAATCGTAAAAAATCATACTGATTTACAACTGATGGACATTGAACAAGATGACACACCTTATCTTGGTAATAGGTCATATGGAAGTTATCATACAGGCTATACCTTAGAATGTTCACGATCTGGTAGTGCTATTCCAATGTATATCAATCTATTAGCCCTTGGAATTGAAGGATATCAAAAATTATTAGCAAATTATATTCGTGTAAATCTATTATTTAGAGAGAAGTTGCGCAAGGCCCTCCCTCAAGTCGCAATTACAAATGATTTTACATATGGACCAATTACAACCTTTCGGTTCTATATGAATGGAGATGGCCAAGAAAATTGGGAAAAAGAACGAATAGGTCTTGCAACAAAAGAAGAAATTGAGGATACAAATCAGTTAAATATAGAACTATTTAATTATCTAGGAAAAAATCGCGATCAAATATTTTTAGGCGATACAACTCGCTCATGTGTAGTAGACGCAATAAACAGTTGTGATAGAAATCCGATTTCTACATTAAAATTCTTTTCTATCTCCCCATATACAACTGTTGAATGTTTAGATGAGGTCGTAGCATTTCTTTATGAACATATTTCGATTGCTACTAAACAGATTTATTCATATGTTTAATAATCATATTTGTTAGCGCTTTAATAGTTAAACTTAACTAAATTAAATAAAATTTTTAATCCTTTTAATTACTATTAACTATATCAGGAAAGAGGAAAAACATATGAATATAGAGCTACTTGATACACACCACGTGAAAGATGCAGCACATTTACTTGCACATTCTTTTGTGAATAATGAACCTCTTGTAAGCAGTTTACAAATTCCTTTTGCTCCTTTTCACAAAATGTGCGAAGAAATGATGAAACAAGCTGTATCTCAAGCCATGTCATTTGTAGCAATAGAAAATTTTCAAATTGTTGGAGTTCTTTTAACAAAAAAAGTAACCCAACCACTAATAGATACAGAGAAAGCGATTGAACTATGCCCGCAAATGGAACCTATTTTTCAACTTTTAGATACATTAGAGACAGAATCTATTGAGTTTTCTCATTTAGATAAAGAAAAATTGGTCTATCTAGATATGGGCGCTTGTCATCCAGATTGGATGGGAAGTGGTATAGTCACTACCCTTCTTTCACATGCCATTCAAGAAATAAGTAAAAGAGATTATGATTTTATTGCTGCTTGTACAAATAAAATTTCTCAAAAAATCCTTAAAAAACTGTATACAACCTTTGAAATGAATGAAATAGTGTATAGTAAATTTCTTTATAAGGAAGCATATCCATTTGCTAACACAACAACTTCCTTAGCAGCTCAATTACTATATATACCTCAATCTCAATTCGTCATTAAAGCCATATAAATTTGTGAAGAAGACTAGCTGTACTTTTGTGCAGCTGCTTTTTTATATGGAGTAAATAAGTAATAGATATTCAGGTTAACATAAGTGAAACTTTTCACATTTTAACTTCTTCGAATTCAATAGCCACTTTCTAAGCCTAACCTATCGAGATCACTCTTATATTTGCTTTAACATGTTTTAATTTCATACGCCCCACTATTTCATCTATAAAAGCAACTTACTTAGACACTTCTCCCTATTCTAATGTCTAATTTTTTACTTTTTAATTAACGAGTGATACATATCTTCCTACTCTTAAACACTTTAAGACATATTGCCTGATAACCTCTTAATATTCTCTATAATTTTAACGGTTAAAAATCTCTTTAATTTCGTTTTTCTATTCATTCATATCCCATTCCATATGAAGATTTCTTAAGGAAAAAGAGTGTAATCTAATAATTTCTCCTTTCTTCTCATTATTTTTAAGGAGTTTTAAGCAGATTCCTACTACATTCCTACTAGATAACATGCTCACTAACTATATAAAGACTCTACTAAATCATTAAAGGATTCTCCTTTCCCCTATCGAATTATTGTAGAGGAAAGGAGAGGAATACATGGAAATTCTAGGTTTAGATCCTCGGGCATTAGCGACTTTAGGTGCACTTGAATACACCAATCGTCGTAATAAATTAATCGAAGACTCGGAGAATAATATATACGAGTGTAAAGAAATAAAAGAGATACTTCAATCACTCCCTAAAGAGAAGCAGATTGAGGTTCTTGAGAATCAAGCTCATTTTGAAGCTGTGGCAAAGATGATTGAACAAAACAATTTAATTCTTTTAGAACAGATGAAAGTTCTACAGCTAATTCAGAAATAACAAACTTATGATTAATTAATTCTACATATGCTTCTATATATAATGTCTCTTTATCTATACTACCAGCCTCTGTTTTTACAGGGGCTTTTGTTATGCGTTGATTCATATTTTGAATTTGGATGGTTTCTTTCACATGTATGAATAGATCTTCTAACAAACCTGGTGTAGACCCTAATTCCTGCTTTTCAATTTCCTCTGTGACGGCACTGATAAATTCCCATAGTACTTTTGCACCTAGTAGTTCTGCTAAACGTGTTTCACGCATTTCAAATGTTTTCATGTTCATGTAAATACACTCCTATAATTTATATATAGTGATAAAAATATTATATTCTTATGTAAAATTGCCTAAAACTCTTTCTAAACTTACATTTCTTAAAAATCAATACATAATCTTAAAAATCAAATATTTTTAAACACACTTCGTGTTGTTCTGAATCAAAAAAAATTGTTTGGACTGTAACACCATAAAAATTCGCTAATTTTATTTTTATATTATCCCGTGGAATTCTCTGACCATTTTCATACATTTGCAATGTACTAACACTGATCCCCACAGCCTTTGCGACTTCTTCTCTGGATTTTTCCTTTCTTAAATTAATTAGATTTTTGGCCACTCTTTCATAATTCATGTCTTCTCCCCCTAAAACCACATTTCGTGTTGTTACTTAAAATATAAACTGCACACTTTGTGTTGTCAATAGATTCTAATTTTCAACTTTTAAAAATTTTAATATATTAACACATATTGTGTTAATATATTATCAGGTGATAGAATGAAAACGTTTGGAAATATAATTCGTGATTTAAGAAAAAAAAGAGGAATTACGCAAAAAGAACTTGCTCACTCGCTTCAGTTAAGTGAAAGTACAATTGGTATGTACGAACGGAATGAACGTCAACCTGATTACAATACCTTGATACGTATAGCAGATTACTTTAATGTATCTACTGATTTTCTTTTAGGGCGAGATTTTAATGTTACAGAGGACGGAAACAAAATAGAACTAGATCAATGGCTAAAAGATATAAAATTTGCACCATCCCAAAAGCGTGAAGAATTAAAACGTTTTTGGAAATTTTTAATGCAAGAAGAAGAGTAATCAAATAAACCGCCACCCTGACAGGATGGCGGTTTATTTGATTACCCTCATATTTTATAACACCAATGATTACATTACCTACAAAATCTATTCAATTATGTTAATTGTATGCTCTTGCATCGTTCACAGCACACGACAGGAAGTATTTAATGTGATTTTGATGTTACTATAACTTTTAATATCTCAGAAATAATTTTCACATTCACATTCTTATCTTGTAGTAGCGTTGCATGAGTATGACGTAAATCATAAAAGCGAACCTTAGGAACGGCAGCCGCTTTATAAATATCTAATTTTTTACATCTTATATAATGCAGTAATACATAGGATATTTTCTATACTTTTATAAAAAAGGAAGTCCTCCTTTGAAACTTTAGTTTTCAAAATCCTCCCATTTTTCTCATCATCTCAATAAGTGTACTCTGAGAATAGCAGTTCCTCATCTCGATTATGTATCTTCGGGTCTAAATATGAGATTATACAACTCATCAAAACACATTCCTCCATCCAATTCAAAGTTTTCTTAAACAAAATTCACATTAATTCATTATCTTAAATGAATAACTTCTCCTGATATAAATTCCAAATATATCCTCCGCTTTAACAATTAATATAGGAAGATTGCACCATATATTTTTATATAAATATTTTTAAAGAAAACAGCATGTTTAAGCCTGCTCTCTAAATATGTTCCTTCTCCAGTTCATTTGTAAGCAAATAATATAGGAAGAATTTTATTAATTTTGTGTAACCGATGTAACACTATATGTTCAATTACACACTCTAATTTACCTTTCTCTTGCAATTCATCGAGGTAGTTTTATTAGATAAAATGTATTAAATTCCCGTTTTGTCTCGAATATTTTCTATTCACCGTATCGTGTGAGATGAGGCGATAACAACATTGCATTTGAAGAAGGAAGGATGCATACAAAAAAAGAGCAATCTCATGAATGCTCTTTTAAATGCGATATCTAACTCTTATTCTATAATTTTTGCTTCAATATGAGGTAGCGTAATTTTATAATTAGCTGTTGATTCATATGTATGAGACCCCATTACCCTTCCATATACTGTAACTATATCTTTATCAACAAATTGCGTCGTGCCATCATAAGTGACATAGATGATATCATTAGAATTATAGCCATAGGACTCTTTTGTAACAGCTAATCGTATAATTGTAGAGTTTCCACTTTCCATTATTTGCAATATCTCACCTTGATACTTTACAAATTCCATTTTAAATTTATCAGGTTTTTTCTTAAATTCTGCATAACGAATTTGTTTAGCTTCTTGCTTCTGTTTCTCTCTTGATTTTTTATCCGATTCTTCTTTAGTATAAGCATTTGCTATCTCCAGCTCGCCTAATCTGTTAAACCTAATTTCGTAATTTTTAGCATCAAAAGAAGATTCTTTTATTTCTCCATTCTCTACAGCCACTTTCTTTTGAATATCTTTATAATTTCCATATTTTTGATGAAATTCTTGATTATTTGCACTATCGACATACATAGTAGCAGTTACTTTATAGCTTCCATTTACTATAAACTCATAATCTCCTAGTTCAATATGAATTTTACCATCTTTAACAGGCACATTTCCTCCATAATGCTCTTTTGTTGTTTCATCTTCGATTGAAACACCAACTGTTGTACCTTCTGGTATATTAGTATTCGCATTAACGGTAACAATATCTTTGTCTTTTTCGTATGCAATATTCTCTAATTTGAAATACATGGTTTCTTCTTTTTTTATTTCAGCTGTTTTTTCAGTTTCAATTGTTTCTTTATCTTTAGCAGAGACTACTTGTTCCCTCTTCTCTTTACCAGTAGAATTTTCGTCAGTATATTGAGCACACACCACCCATAAAATTAAACAGCCTATAGTTAATCCAAACCATTTCTTCTGATTACCTTTTCTTTTTAAAAGGGACATTATACCCATAATGAATAGGACAATTGCTCCTAAAAAACTAATTAAAGACAAAAAATCAGACATTCTAAAGTTCCCTCACATTCTATGTATTTATTTAGCGTTTTAATTAAAAATCCTAATAACTTAATAAATTGACATTTCGATAACCCAAAGTAATAATAACATTGGGATGCTAAATATAACAATAATTTCTTTTAAAAACCAATAAAGTAAAATTACTCAAAACAACAACAACAACAACAACAACAACAACAACAACATTAAAAAAAGAAATTCATAAGGTCATTTTTATTTGGTGGGCTGAACTAACTGATACATGCGGCAATAAATTAGGGATCTGGCTAAATACAAATAATTCGTGATGACTTAGAAAAAATTACATTCGATCACTTTGATTATAAAAAAACCTCTAAATTCGTTACAAAATACTGGGAATCTCCTGCGTATAATAGAATATAATTAGCATTAATATTCTTTTTGAAAGGTGGTGATTGCTATGATGATTTTTGATGATATCAATTTACCTATTGCTCTCTTTTTCTTGTTTTTCATTATTTTTCTTGGGAACAAAGGAAAAGATGCCAGCACATTATGTTTATCACTTTTATTCGGTGGGATGGTGGTGGATTACTGGCTAAATATAAAAGGACTCAACGATACGTATATTAGTACGGCTTGGAATGTATTCTATTGTACTATAATGATCATTCTAATACCTATAATGATTCATAAAACTATTAAAAATATAAAATACATAAAGGAAAAAATAAAAAGAAATTGAGCTATATAAAAATGCGACCGCCCGTAATAGGCGGTGTTTTCTACGTTCATTAAGGTGCGTTACTAGCGTATATTTACATAAGTCGAACCAGCCGTAATGTATCAAAAAGACTGCCACCTTGTTAAGGTGGCAGTCGCTAATTCGAATCCAAACGAGATTATACCTAAGAACCCCTCCTTGATATTTAGGAGGGGTTCTTAGGTATAACAATGGAACAGCTCTTTTAAGGAAGAAAACCCCATTTGACTTAAGCTTCTTTTCGATATTTAGCTAATACTTGTTCTAAACGTTTACGTTCACCTTAGGCGCATTCTTTTCTAATGCTATTTCCATTGCCTTGAGAACAAGTTGTACATTCAAATTTTCAATCCCCGTATTAATCCCTTCAGCCACAAATGGTTTACTAACTCCAAAGTTTGCTCGTTGAATGCTATTGGATTTTCTTCTGCTACTTTTTTATCACATAAGCAGCTTGCTGCTTTTTTTCCTTCATATCAAAAGCCTTTAAGCTAATTTTGCTCGCTTTAGGTTAGAGCCATCTTGTTAGTTTATTACGCATAGATTCTTTTTTTCTTATCCTATATTTCTGACCTTTTAATCTGTCCATTTCCACGAATCACATATTATGATTACATTTATAAATCACCCTTACAATTGAACTACCCCCACTTTCACTTCGTTTAGAAATGGAGGATTCCTAAGTAAAGAGTTCTATCGAACTCTAATTAATTAGGCTAACCCCGCAGTCCTTGCGGTTAGAAGCCTTATTGCTTCATTCTTTATATTGATACTTGCGTTAATATCCCTATCATGGTGTGTACGACAAGAAGGACAGTCCCATTTACGTAGGTTTAGATTTTTAACGTCTTTGTTTTGATATCCACAACAAGAACATAATTGGCTGGAAGCAAATGTTTTCGATACAACAATGACTTGTTTGCCATACCATTTTGCTTTGTATTCCAACATGGTTCGAAACTGTGACCAAGATACTTCACTAATTGCTTTTGCTAACTTACGATTTTTTAACATATTCGATACTTGCAAATCCTCTATACCGATAACATCGTGGTTTTTGATGATTTCAGTTGAGATTTTGTCTAAGTAATCTTTTCTAGCGTTTACCATGTATTCATGGATTCTAGCTACTTTTACTCGTTGTTTATTCCAGCGAGAAGATCCTTTCATTCTTCTAGAAAGAACACGCTGTGCTTTTGCCAACTTACCTTCTAATGATCGGAAAAACTTCGGGTTTTTATAGGGTGTTCCATCTGACAAAATGGCAAAATCTTTTAGTCCTGCATCCATTCCAATGTACGAACTTGTTTTCGGAAGTTCTTGTACTTCTGTTTCGACTAATAATGACACAAAGTATCTGCCAGAAGGGTTTCGTCTAACAGTCACATTTACAATACGTCCCTCTACTTCGCGGCTTTTGGCAAATCGAACAAGACCTAGTTTTGGCAATTTTATTTTATTTCCTACAACGGCAATGTTTTCATTTGTTTGTTTTGTGGTATAAGATTGTACGTTATTCTTCTTGGATTTGAAACGCGGGGCACTATTTTGTTTTTTGAAAAAGCGTGTATACGAATCCGCCAGGTTGCGAACAGACGACTGAATCGCAATACTATCCACTTCTTTGAGCCAAACAAACTCTTTCTTCATGGCAGGAAGTTTGGCAGAGCATGTACCATATGTTAAACCTTTTCCAGTTTCTTTATATACGTGATCCCATAGGGATAGGAAATGATTGAATACAAAGCGAGAACAACCTATCGTTTTATTAATTAGAATTGCTTGTGCTTGATTTGGATAGATACGAAACTTAAAGGCTTTATTAATTATCATTTGATTCACCTCCATTTCGGTATATGACTATTATATACCGAACGTACATTCGATGGATAGTAAAGTAACACTTTCTGTATGTCGAACAATTAAGATGGCTTCCTGCCATCCCTTGTCCGAAGCCAATTCATCTCCCACCTACTCACTTCGCGTTCCTTGAGGAAGGAGTCTTCTTGGCTAAAATGATAAATTAGTCCCATTTAAGGTGATTTGTATTACAAATATGCATGGTTTTATTTATTGTATTTGCCGTATAAGATAATTCAGTAATAGCTAATCCATGGTCTACAGGTTTTAAATCTACATACGTAGTAACAATAAAAGAGATGGCTTATACCATCTCCTCAAATTTAATCTCTTGTTGTTTTTCAACTATACTATCTATTTCATATACCCTTTTGGCCATACGCTCAATTAACCCTACAACTAGCGCATTTCCCATACAGAAATACCGCATTCGATTGGACATACCTGTATTAGTCCAATCATCCGGGAAGCCATTTAGTCGTTCACACTCAATCGGAGTTAAAAATCGAAATCCTTTTTCATCTTTTACTACATGCGTGCTTCGATTTATACTCGCTTCACTTGTTAGCATTGTTCTGCCAGGTTTATCTAGCAATTCTGGGAATGCCATACCACCCTCAGCAAAGATATATTTATGACCATTTGCTGCGGTTCTTTCGATTTTTTTAGGACCTTTTAAATACTCAAATTTTTCGATAGCCGTCTCACTTAAGTAATAGTTATCATCTACATTTTTTTCTAATATAGATCCTAATGGGATAGGAGTTTCTTCAATCGGTATAAGTTGCGCTGTATATATCCTTCCTTCTCTCATAATCCCAGCATTCCAGTACCCTGCTGAAAAATTATCGGATACATCAACAATATCAAGCGGTAACTCAAGCTCTTTAGCTGGGTGTTTTGGTGAGGATTCCGCTTGTACAGGAAATGGAATAGCGAAGAAGCCCTTATGATGCAATAAACTATAATCTGTCTCATCCTTATGCGTAATCACATAAGGTATGTCATTTCGATACGCAAAAATAAAAATACGACGCCTTCTTTGTGCTTGTGCATACTCAGCTGCATTAATGACACGCCATTCTACATGATAGCCTAAATCTCTAAACGTAGCTAACATTACAGAAAAATCTCTACCTCTTTGTTTAGATGGTGACTTTAATAATCGGTCTACATTCTCGAGCAGCACGTACTTAGGACGTTTTATATTTACTAATCTCTTAATTTCCCAAAATAATACGCCTTTTTTTCCTTGTATGCCCTTTTCTCCAGATAAGCTACGCGCAACTGAATAATCTTGGCACGGAAAACCGCCTACAATCATTTCTGCATCTATTTTTTGAATCTCTTCGTCGGTTACAGTAGCAATATCCTTATTACAATGGATACCCTTATCCTGAAATCGTTGTGCATAACAATGAAAAGCATCTTGTGCCTTTTTTGAAGGTTCCCACTGGTTTCCCCATACGACTTGAAAGTGGTTCATTTTCTCTAATCCGATTCTAAATCCGCCCACTCCTGCAAATAGTTCTATAACATTTATCATATTTCACGAACATCCTTTCGATATATTACTCCAGTATAGACGAAAAGAATCTAAATGAACAGAAAGTACGGCAATATTTCATTTGGTCTTCCATATCATTATCAGATGTTGTACTTAATCAATACATATCCATTACTTGTTTTCTCAAGCAAAGCAACTAACGAAATATTTTTTTAGCTTATGTTCCTGAAATAATTGTTCAAATTCATTTACGAATTGATGTAAGACAAAAACCTCAACTACATGACCGTTTTCATCCTTCATTTGAATGACATACAAAAACTCTGATGCTGTTGTGTTTCTTTTCTTTTGTGCTCCCACCAATATGCCTCTGAAATGAATATAAGGAGTCCATTTTTGTAACAAAAGACCTTGTTCTGTTTTCGTATCCATAGATTCCTTCCTTCATCGTACCTAGTTTTATAGCCGTCGTATCAGTTCCAGTTGCTGTGATGTCATATTTCATCATAACCGTAGGCTTCTTGCTTTCATCTTTCACGACAAACTCTATATGATAATTAGTATATTTCCTGTCTGCATAAATTTTTTTATGCACCTTTATGACCTTCCCAATCATGTGAAAAGAATCAATTCTTTTCACAATCTTTTCTTCCTTGGTTTGTTCTTGTTTTGTTAGTAGCTCTTGTACCCTGGCAGAGTGCAGGTTTTGAGATTGTTTAGACTGCAAAGATAGATTGAGATTTGCTGTGGTTAATTGTATATCAAAGCGTTCTACACCAGGAAGTGTATCTACTTCTGTTTCCTCCATCATGGCTAAACCATAAAGTGACAATGTCGCTCGTCTCTTGGCCTTGGTTTCACACATCATAAGTGCATGAGCTAACTGAACTGGACTCAGTTTCCTTCCATCTTCCGTACTAATAGGAACCGTACCCATAGCTGTATCTTTCCGTCCACTTTTATCTGTAACCTTTACTTCTACGTAAACTGCCGTCTCTATCTGACCACGATGTACGATCTCAGCATCAATGCCATGTATCTTCCGTAACTGATCCGAACAGTTTTTTCGTGCATACAGCTGTAGTTTATTACTATCTCGAAACCTAAAAAAAGCAAAAGGGTTTGTGAATGGGTCTAGTCCGTACTTACGACATACAAAATAATAATATTGACGTTTTTCTTCCTCCGTTAATTGTGACAAATCACTATTTAATGCCAATCTATCTATAATATTTTGTATTTTATTACTCACTACGGTTCACTCCTTTTTATAAACTCATCACTCATCCTTCTTAATAAAAAAGAATAAGAAAATCCAAACGTGTAAACGCTTTAGAATCTCCTTATTCTTTCATACAACCTTTTTCTCAATGGGTGTTTTATCATAAGTTATGAAATAATATCCTTCTTCAACCTTTTGCATATTTTAAAATTTAAATCTCTTATTACCTTACTACAATTCTTGAAAAATCAAGACATTTCATCACATCCTTATTCGTACATTACTCGTCTACTTCCTACAACGCAAAAAAACTCTCAGGAATACATTCGTATCACAAATTAGCGTATATGTTCTATACACTTCCTTGTAATGAATCGTAAACCCGAAAGGTTTGTGGTCATTTTGAAGTTGTCAAAAAGGAAAAATTTTCTTAGTACCATTATTAAGTAAACTGAATGTACTTTCAATAACAATCCTCAGTAAAATACATTAGAATTTTTTATTGAAGAAGACTACTCTTTTAAATTATCCTATAGAAACTACAACTCTAGCTTGAGTTACATTCATTTTTCAAACCAATACTTTAATGATAGCTAAACCATAATTAAAGGCTTTTTTAATTTTTTTGTTATCAAAGTGTTGTTGCTAGCCTATATTCTCTATTGATTTAACCCAACAATTTTTCTTATATATTCTTTATTAATGTATAAGGCTTTTTTCTTTACTTTTAACCCAGTTGGTAATATTACAAATATACTTTCACCTGAACCTTTCGGGCGAATTTGAAATGGTGGATAGTCTGCCTTTCCTCCAGGTAAATTATCAGACCATCTCCCATGTTTTCCTACTGTTTCATCAATGTCTACTCTTACGGAATCCGTATTAAGCATATTTTTAATTTGATAATAAAGTTCTGATGCTTGCTTTATTAGTGCATCATCAGGGATCCAAATCGTATAACCTTTAAATCTGTTTTTTCCCACTTCATATTCATCCCATACAGTTAGTATATATTTTGTTTCTGCAAACCAACCATTCCAAGTAGATTCCTCAAACTCGTCATTTGATATTTCAGTAAAATCAATATTTGGAAATGACATATCTTGATTTTTACCACTAGCTAGTCTGTTGCGAACTGTTTTTATCGCATATCCTTCTTTCAAAAATTCCTCTGTATGATTCAGATTATCCCCTTTAGTCCCAAACATGAAACCAATTAAATTAAATATACTACTTTTACCGTTTACTGCTTTTTGTAATTCAAATTGAATTTCTTCACCCGTTTTACCGACATATTTATCTAAAGTTTCAGTAACCGTATCAAGAAAGCTTTTTTGAGGCGGAATATGAATATGTTCAATCTGTTCAGGTGTCATTAGATTTCTAAAATAAGCAGACATATAGCCAACCTTATAAGAGTATGCCCGCGATTTTGCTTGTTCTGTAGAGCACGGTTGGGCAACCCAGTCCTTTCCTTTACCTTGCCCTTTTGTGCATGCTCCCATTATTTTCTGTTGTTTCTCACTAATTTCATGCGCTTTTCCTTTCTGAATGTTATCAACTATTGTTTGATAATCTAATCGTACTTGCGCTTCATCAGATTTGGGCAACTGAAAACGAGCTGTCTTAATAATCTTGAATTCTTCAACGGGCTTATTTTCCTCATGAAGGTAAAAAACCAAAAGCATATTTTGTGCCTTTTTGTTTACAATACTTTCTTCAAAAGGAATTTGATAATCTTCCATATAGTTAATCATTCCTAATACAAGACGCTCTTTTGAACTGTATCCAGCCTTTACTTTCTTAAGAATTGGTGTTACTTTCAATTCGATGTGATGATGTTCGAAATCAGCACCTTTTATTGAGTTTGCTGGAATTCCGAAAAAATCAGATTGAATCATATTTCCAATATTACCTTTATCTTTTTTCTTTTTTAACCAACCTGATTTATCTAAATCACCAAGTTTTTTTCCAACAAGCTCTTCTGCTACATCGAATATTTGTTGCTCGGTCCAAGATTCAGAATAAATATATGACATTTTATCACCTCGTATTATATTATATAGATGTTATAAGTTTATTAATACGTTTTTCCTTCTCTATGAAAAATCAAGTCATTCTCTCACGCACTATTAGTGAATCACCCGTCTTATTCCTTAAACGCGCAAAAAACCTTTCAGGAATATATTCGTCTCACAAAGTAACGTGTATTTTATATACACATACCTGTAATTAAACGTAAACCCGAAAGGTTTATGGTCATTATTGAATAAGTAAAAAAGGAAAAAATTTCTTAATGTTATTATAAAACAAACTGAATTTCCATTCAATTATAACTCTCAATATTCTTTCCTAACAGTAGCTTTAATAATTGAAACCCAATAGTTTAAATTAACTTCTGTATAAACAATTTAGCTAAATTACCCACAAATTTTCCAATCATCTCCACCAATACCATTGATGCTTAATATATTCAACCCTATCTCGTGAGTTATAAACCCTGCAATTCCCCAAATACCCCTTCTTTAATAGCGTTAGATGTAGATGACTGTTAATTTTTATTAACTTCAATCAAATTTTTATATGCCTTGAACTTGTCCATACTTTCTTTAAGTTTAAAAATGTCAGGAGTCGTATTATTTTCCTTATCCTCAATATCTAATACATCATGCTTCAATATCAAATCTTTAAACTTATGATTCTTGCTGTACAGCGAATTAATTAGGATTAATTCAAATTCAGCATTTGACCATTGGGCACGTAGCATACCAAAGTAATATCTTTTATCTCCTATTATTGTTTCACGCTCCGTCTCTTTTTTTATTTTTATCTGCTCATTCTCATCATTTACTATATTATTTTCTATAAATTTTACAATTCTATAGTTAAATCTCATATAATGACCAATGTCATTTCCAAAATTATCATGAAATTGTTTATACAATACATCTAGCTCCGCCTGACTAATATAATCAATACTAGGATGCTTCAAAGTATATTGTTCTTCGTAAGCTGTCTTTAACCACTTAATCACTTCTCTGCCTATATATTCATATTTTTCACCATCATCAGGACGATTTGTTACTCTCATATTATTAACTATTTGTTGAAGTAGGTTAAGCATATTAAAAAAAGTTGTTTCAAATTGTTGTTTTTTCATCGTATCATTAGTTATTTGAGTTTCTTTCCTTGCTTCTTCAGCTTGTTTTACTGATGCTTCGGTTTGTTTAACCAATTCTTCAATACTTTGCTGACTAATTTTAATCTCTTTACGCTGCATGATAATAGTAGCTAGTAGTAAAACGACACTAGCTGCAGTTAAGAATGCAACAGTGGTTCCTCCTATAAAATCCCCTATTGGCCCCAAATCAGCTATAGTATGATAATCCTCTATTTTTGATTTAAAATAGTCCCTTATCCTAAAAGGCATCATAACTGCAGTTATTAATAAGAGTATTCCTAATATGGTAAACAACCAAATCCCTATATCAGCTAGTGTATTCTTGCTCATTTTACTTTTAAATCGAACACCTGATACTATTATTGTAAAAATAGTAAAAATGACCAATATACTAAGCCTTAATAAAAAATCATTCAAAAAAATCCTCCACCTTTACCAGTTGTTCAAGCAATATAACTTGCACTTTTTGAATATTATACCAATAAATATATTCACATTACTATAGGTCACTAAATAAATAGAAATGTTTTTTAATATTTTATTAAAATAACCTTTTTCATCATATACATGGTCTCAATGTCAACCTCTGAAAATGGTTCGTCAACCGTTCTTTTCTGTATGAGACGTTCCATAACTGTAGATAAGTGTTCGCGTATCCGTTGCTTTGTCTGATCATTCATTTTCTTTCTCTCCCTTTACATCCATAAATTGCATAATTCCATTATTCCACAAGAAAAAAAATAAAAAGCCATAGTATATCTATGACTTTTTACACTTCTAATGTATGTCGAATTGCATTACCTAAAATTTTTGCTAAGCGAACAGGTACTGCATTTCCAATTTGTGTATATTGCTTCATCAATGTACCTGCTACACAATAATTATTTGGGAACTCCTGAATAGCTAAATACTCTTCAAGGCTCAATGGACGATTTTCAAATGGATGTCCTAAGTTGGTACTCTTTTGAGCTGGTGATGTTAGTAAAGTCGGAGACGGCTTATCTATATTTAATCGACGAAAGAACCCAACTTTTCCTCCTCCACTCGTATAGGCTCCTCCCATAGCATCTTTTACTACGTCTTCTGGAAGGTCACGCCAATTCCCACCACCTGTTGGAATCATCTTCATATATTTTAATCGCTCTGGAGAATACGCCTGAAAGCGATGCTCTTTTATTTCAATTTCTTTTAACACTTTTCCCACTGTAACCCACGGCTTCTTTCCATCCGTTCCTTTTTCATTATGTGTAGGCTCAGGAAATACAAATGTTTTACCTAAATCGTTGCGAATCCCTACAATAAATACACGCTCACGTTTTTGAGGTACCCCATAATTCGCTGCATTTAATAGGGTAGGTTCTTGAATAGTATACCCTTCAAATTGTTGTAATAAATATGCCAATGCACTTCCTGGCTGCTCTTCCTCCGTAAGTGGCAAATCATCTTTTCCTCTTTCACTTAATGGTCGATGCTTTAAAGCTGCAGATAATAAACCTCGAACATTCTCAATCATAAAAGCTTTCGGTCGAATATCTCGAACAAGCTCTGCAAACTTCAACATCGCTTGTCCACGTGGATCTGAAAAGGCTTGACGCTTTCCCGCTGTACTAAAGGATTGACATGGACTGCCACCAATCATCAAATCTACTTCACCATCATGCAAATTCGCTTGTTCCAATACTTGTTCTTTTGTATATGTCATAATATCACCCTCTACTACATTCCAATCAGGGTGATTTAATCGCAATGTTTCACAGTATATAGATTCAAGCTCCACAGAAACTCGTACATCAAAACCAGCTTCGTGAATCCCCATATCTAGTCCACCTGCACCTGCAAAAAAACTAATACAGTTCATATATCTTACCTCCGAGTCTAAAATCCTAGAAGTAGTATAACACAGAACATAGAATCGGTCCAGTAGTAAAACTTGTAAGGTTACAGAAATAACTTTAAACGTTTTATCGTCTCTATATTTGGTCTATCTCTTCTATTTCTTTATTCTTCAACATTTTGTTTATCCATTAATCTTTTTAGACAAATATAACCTCCAAAATTATATCCCTTTTAGTTTCAAAAATAAAATTAGCAGAAAATGTAAAATTATTATTTGTAATAAAATTGATGATATTGATAAATTTACAGAAATATTTACCTGATACTTATCATGACCAAAGAGGCTTAGTCAATACTATATTGAATGAAGATTTTATTTATTTATTTATTTATTTATTGATATTAGAAATTAAACACATAAACCTAAAAAAATTTCATAAGGCAAAAGTTTTTGGCAATGATGTATTAGCAACAGCTATTTGGGATTGTCTTTTACAACATGCGATTACGTTTAATATTAAGGGCGAATTTTATCGTCTACAGGAAAAGAAAAAAGCAGGAATTTACCCTGCCTAAATAACCACTTAATCGTTCATAAATGCGGAATTTTCAAGCTCTGTTGACAATTAAGGTAACTATCAATATTTTGGTCTTTTCTACTTACTCGAATATATCCAAATATTTTTTATGGCAACAAGATATTAAATTACTTTCAAAATACGGTCATCACATAAATTTATTAAATAACTACCTTTAGCATTACCTTGTGTGTCATTTACTCTATCATTATAAGCATGATAAGGAGCGGTTTTAATAATTTCATCTAAATCTTTAAATGAGACTTTCCAAACTCCATACATCGGTTCAACTTGGACATCTGTATCCGAATACCATTTATTAGTGCTCTTCTTAAAGTATCTAACAGCTATCCAATCGACCCAAAAAAATATATCTATATCAGAGTATTCATTTCTATACCTTTCTGCGTCCTTCTTGTTAAAAGTAACTGTATATTGTGGGTTACAGCCATATTTTTCAGCAGTGAAAAACGGGGTATTTTGAGTTTTTAAATCTGCTAATTCAGCACCTCTAAAATCAGATAAATCAGGAGCATATATATTTGATTTCTTTTCAGGATTTATAACTAATCCTAAAATATTACCATAGTTTCTAACAAAAATATTTTCTTTTCTTTCCCCATGAGCACACCATGCACCTTTATTTTGCAAATCATTGTTTGTAATCACATTTCCAGTAATATCGTAAATTTGACCCTTTGCCATAAAAACACATCCTTTTTATATTCTTAAATATCGAACACCAGGATTTATTAAAATTACATATTTTCTTCCAAAAATCCATTCCACATTCCCCCACCAGATTCTCCATATTTATACACGAATTGGTCAGTTAGTTCTTCACGTTTCATTTCTATTAATTCCTTAAGTGTAAGCCCACCTTCGTCTTTGAAACTCTCAGCAATGGAAATGGTAAGATACCATAGTTTCCTATAACATTCGGGATCATTCGAAATAAACTCCCAAAAATCACGTCCTGCTTCGAAATCAAAACTCAAGTATTGCTGGGTAACTCCACTTACGCGGTCAGCTTTCCCATATGTAATACCCAGAAGCCCTGCAGAACCCGGCGCACGTCTTACGGCGGATTGTAAGTCACTGCTAATTTGAATACAGATATCTTTATTAACAGTGTTTGGTCCTGATTTCATTTGTATATACCATCGGACAGGCACTCCAAATTCATTGGGTTTTACAATTGAAATGTCTGCCCCTTCTACTCCTGTTTTTTCACAAAAAACAGTTGCTATTTTTTGAATGGTCATACCAAAGCCAGTGCTAGTGGAGCGTTCAATTCGAGCATTGAGCATATATTCTACTAAATCTTGTGCCGTGTTTAATTCAGCAGCCGTCCCTACCAATTTCATCAAAAGAGGATTCGGAGTCAAGTCATCGAGTTTTAGTTTTCGTAAATTTTTAAAGACTTTCTTTAAGTACTTTAACATTATTTCTTGTATTTCGAGTGTGATATCTGTGCCATCTATTTTTCGAATGCGATTATGGTTCATAAACTCTTCCTCCTCCAAAAAAAGAATACAGGAAATATTCCTATATTCTATCTTATCGTGTTTAAGATATACTAAGTAATTTTCCAATAAAATTTATCTTGCCATTTATTATTTTTTTCGCGCTTAATATAATATTTCCTCTGGTCGTCTATTTTTTATCTCATAATTATTTTTAAGTTTACTAAGATAATTGTGCACTTCCATAGTATTAGAAGTTTCTAAACCGATTTTTACCATTTCTTTTTCGATTTCTTCACTAATTCTTTTTCCATTAATAAATATAATTGGATAACCATCTTCTAACGACTCAACTTGAACATTTTTAGAAAAAAATCCTGTTGTTACGTAAACACCTATCCATCCTCTTTTTAATCGAGCAACCAATCTAGCAATATCTTTTCCATTTGTTGGTTTATTTATTTTTTCACACTTTGCTTGACCTATCGTAATAACCTTTAGACGGGAAAAACCACTTCCTATGTCTAATCTTCCAATAAAATCTTTTCCACCATCCGAAGATTTTTTAGTTAGCCAACCAGTAAAATAATTTTGATTACTTTCTTTCAAAACTAATTCCGTTATATAGGCAGCAAGATATTCAAAGTCATGCTTTTTTCCATTGTAATAGTTATAAATGTCATTTAATAACTTTTCTTGTTGTTTAGGCAAATTAGTTTGTCCAGTGCCTTTTGTCACTTCAAGTTCAGCTAAATTTCTTCTACAAGAATTCAACTTTCCCTTTCCATATCTAACCCAATTTTTCCATGAGGTGGGTGCCTTTTTTAAAGTTATATCAATTGGGATTCCCCCAGTCCGCCTTTCATTTATCCACTCCCAATTAAATAACTCATTTTCATTCTTAGTGTGAAAAACAGTAAAATCAAATGCATAATTGGTAAACATTTGTTGTAATTTATTTTTTTGAGTTACCAACTCAACTTTATCAATAATTCCAAATCCATGAAATTTATAAATTCCTATTTCAAGTTGCTCAAAAAAAAGAATAGGAGGTGCTTGTTTTCTTATTTTTACATCATGGCTTTCATACATACCGTATGCTTCAAGCAGAACTTTATTTTTTTCGGAAGTGTCAGGAGATTTCCCGGGTGTTTTATTGTCTCCAAAATACCTTATATGACCACGATCCGAATCAAAAACATCTTTCCAAGGCGTATTCTCCTTCCCCGCAGAATTTGGATGACCAAATATCAGTATTGCGGGAATTACCTTTTCTCCCCCACTGATAATTACTCTTTCATAATTAAAAATTCCTTTTTGGGTATTTAAACATTTGTTGATTTTACTTATTTTTGTATTCCGCCTCATATATGTTGCATACTTTAAAGATTTAACCTGTTTCTTTTGATATGTGCCATATCTACCTGTTAACTTGCCTTTTGCTGGATTAAAATCACACTCTGCTTTATTTGAAAATATTTCCCCCATGTAAAAATTTCTCATAATTTTCTCCCTTTTCCAACCGCCTCTTTTAATGAAACATTTGTTTACTTTTATGACTAACAGAAAATAATTAGAAAATACCATAATTATTAGGTATGATCTGTTGTTTCACTACGCTTTCCTATTTCTAAATATTACAGATAACCATATATAGGTTCTAATATAAAAGGATATAAGGATTTCTTCCCATATCCTATCTTACCATATCTCGCACCCGCTCATGTGCCTTTTTAATTTTATTTAACATTTGGTAAATTGATTCACTTAACAACACTTGGGCCAAACGTGTAGGAACCGCATTACCAATCTTTTTATAGTGCTGAATGAGAGTTCCAGCCATTTAATATCCTTCGAAAAATTTCAGAATCTCTAAGTATTCCTCTATACTTAATAAACGACTATCGAACAGATGACCTATATTTATGCTCTTAGAAGTAAGGAGAGTTGGAGCAGGCTTATGGATATTTACACGTCTAAAAAAAACTACTTTCCCTCCACCCGATTCATTTGCCCTCCCCATCGCTTCTCTTACAATATCCTTATCATACTGACGAAGATCCCATCAATTTCATCCACTATTAAAAAATGCTAAATAAATAAGTTAGCAAGGAAACCATCTAAAAAGATGAATAATACCCCAAGTTCTATAAAACATCCCCCTTTAAATTTATCAAAGGAGGATGTTAAAAAATTATTTTTTTCGAATCAATTTCTTTAAACACAAATTTTATTTTATAAAAATGTTTAAATAATTACCAGATAAATGAATCCTCCTGATTTTTTCTTTCTATAGTATTCATTATTACCCAGTTTGGCCTTCTTATTAGATCAAAAATATCGTAATTCATTATCATATGTCCCAGTTTTTCAAAACTTTCAGTCACCTCTAATAAGCTACTTCTAAATTCCTTTCGGTCTCTTTTTTCCCAAAAAGGATGTACGAAGATTATAGAAACTGGCTTATCAGGAAACGGTAGGGTTAAAATAGGTAAGCCACTTCTCCATTCAACCGACGTTCCACCGTAATTAGCTAAAATACTATTAATTGCATTATTCACTGTACCCTTCCATTTATTATCTATACTAGGAATAAATGTACTATCTTTAAATATGGAAGCTACATCTAGCGCTAGTCTCCAATCTAATATTGGATGGTATCCCATATTCTCATATGTTCTTAAGCAATCATAACATGATGTATCACAATTATGCTCTTTAATAATAGGAATATGAATATGTTTTTCTGTTAAATCTGTAATAATTTCATCTAAGATTTTGTTATTGGACAAGTGTTTTGAATAGCCTGCACCATTTATAAGCCTATCAGCTATAAAAATTTCCCCTACGGTACGATTTTGGATGGAGTCGACTTTTGACCTAATTCCAATTTGAAGTTCATCTGCATCAACATCCAGAATTGATGTTGCAACTCGTCTAAATAAATACCCAAAGGAAATAAGTCCTGATTTGACTCCCAAATTTATTGGGTCAAATGTTATTCCAGACATAGTATCTCTAGGGGCAATAACTAACACCTCAGTATTTTTAATTGAAGCTAATGCAACTGTCTCGGTATCATCTTCAGAAAGAATAGGCCTAAAACCATTTTTATTTACAGTAGTTCTTTCTATCCAACCTTCGTATGGATTATTTGCTTTTTGGAAAGTAAATAATTGGCCATTATTGTCATTGATTGAATATACATTTCCCTCTTGTGATGAATATTTAATATTATATAATTGTTTGATATTTTGGTTTATTAAAGCATCATCAGCCAACCTTGGAATTGAACTACGGGAACTCCATTCGAATTCTTCATTATAATCCCTTTTTACCCACTCACTTCTAAATCCTTGTGGTTCTGAAATAGGTATTTTTCTAAAAATAAAATTATTATCTTCACCCAATGGAGAACTACAAGAAGGACAATTCATAGGGAATAATGTTTCCTGGTCAAACAATATATGGCAGTTTGTACATATTGCAATATTCCGTATGTTTCCTAAAGGATTCTCTTCAGCAATAATTTGTCTTCCCCGTACCCAGTAATGTGCAATTCCTACAGCTTTGTGTTTGACTTTGTCTTTTATTAATTCTGATCCCGGTGAGTACTCACTAATAGCTATTTCCAAGTCTCTGTCAACTGTTCCGCTTTCTAGAGATTGAGGAGGCATATTTCGTGTTCTTTTTTCATGGTGAAATAGCCTAACCCTAGTTGGAAATCCAAACATTGGAAGCAAACCGGCAGCAGCTAAGTTTTCACTTAATGAGTTGGAAGAAAATCGAGAATCGTTCGAAATATCAGTGATTCTCTTGGAAAGTTCACCTTTTATAATATAAGTTTTAAGTTTTTGTTTTTCATCCTCTTCTACTTTAGATTGGTGCGATAAACTAAGTAATATATTACTTAACTGCTTAATACCCTCATTTGACTGAAAATAAGATTGAATCCTATCTTTATATAAATCCCAATCGTTTTTATGGCCGAATTCACCATGCACACTCTCTCCACCATCAATTTCATCTATTAAACCAGTATCAGCAAATGCATGAAATAATATTTCTTTAAATAATATCCTAGAAAATATTTTTTCAGATTTCAAATCTATATATGGCTGAGGAGGCGGATCACCTGTTATTTTATCTAAATTGTCAAAATACCAATCATCATGACTACGCCCCCTACATAAAGTAAGACTTATTGAAAGTGCCGTACCTCTTCGCCCACAACGCCCAACACGTTGTTGATAGTTAAATCTTTGTGGAGGCATATTAGACATTGCTACAAGTTGAAGAGAACCTATATCTACTCCAGCCTCCATTGTTGTGGTAACACTTAAAATGTCTATTTCATCAACTAATGGAATATCATCAAAATCATAAATTGATTGAAACAGCTGCTGCCTCCTTGAAGCAAGTTCAGAATCAGTTTGACCAGTCATCTCTTCAGAGTGAAATCTTCTATATGTTTTCTTGTCTTTCGATAAAAACCTATAGTAATCATTAATTTTTATATCCTCTAATGTGTTTTCCTCTAGTATGGAAAAACAATCTGTACAAACATTACATGATGCATGGAGATGATTTCTTCCACACTTTATGCATTCATGAACTTGCTGACCTGCAGGGACTATATATATTTCATCGGAATAAATTAAATAATCCTTTACACCTCTTAAATTTTCAAAAATTCTTTTTCCATATAAAATTAGCTCTTCCTCATTTAAATTATTCGTTTTTGCAACTGCCTTCCAATATTTTTTTAACAAACTAGGTGGGTTATCTGATTGAACCCTGTTACCGTCATATCTTCTTAACCCACCCAGTATCCTTATTGAACTATCGATAAGCTGCCTCCAAAATTCAGGTTGTTTCCCCATATTTTCTGTTAATTCCAAATCGAAATCAGTCGTAAGTCTTGCTAAACATAATGATTCTAGATCTCTTTTTCTTTGTGAAAATAAAACATTGGCTAGAACATTATCCTTTAAACTTCCCCTAATTTGCTCTCCTAATTGATCGAGTTCTACTGGGAGTGTATCAAGCCTCGGTATTGGTCGTACCAAGTTACTCCAATCATAAAGCTGTACCCATTTATAACTACCATGTTCATTTAATGATTGGTCAGTACCCCCAGGGTTTATACCCAATTTTATTAGACTAAGCTCAATAGGTTTCCATAATTCCATAAGCTTCACAGGTTTATCCATTGAATCAAGTATTTTTTTTACTTGTTCTTTCTGCTGTTCCAGTAGAGCTCCATGATAATACAGTTGTAACAGCATTGCCTGAGTTTGATGGTTATATAGGTATTCTTCTGCCTCTAATTTCTCATTTTCATCTAAAACCTGTCCTTGAAGCTGCTTTACAAATGACTTTAGTGGGTTATGTTCATTTCCCATTACCGAAACAACAATGTACCTTAAAATATGATAATAATGATTCAATTCAATTTTGGCTGAAAGTTTAGCTGCATCTTGTCTGCTATCAGAGAATAAAACGGCTTTAGGCGATTCATTTTCTGGTAATTCCCTCATAAGGGTATCTAGCATAACTTGAGCTATCATATCAAAACCTGTTTTTTGACCTCTTATTGGAGATCGAGTTCTCTTTGTACTCTCTAATGGTTCATTTTTTATGTTAGGATTTTTAGATTCCCAGTCGTCTGCACAATGAGGGCATTTTATCGGAAATGCAGGCATTTGATTTCTACTTTTTTCATCTTCTCCTTCTATTAAAAATAAATAAGCATTATGTTCAAGAAAACTTATATCCCTATTAATTTTTCCAATTTTATTTTCATAGTTAGCCTTTACCCATGAGAACTTTAATTTACCTTTACCATTATCGAGTGTTCTCTGCCATGTTTTAATATCATCATCAATATTTGCAGATGGCCAAATTAGAGCATATTCACCGTATTTCTTTTGAAAGGGAATTTTATCCGGTAATAAATCCAGATTTGGATAATCTGCAGATAGGTAATAAAGATCGGCTCCCTCTCCTTTACTTTTATATCCTCCTAAAAATGAATCACCACAATTTTGACAATAATAATAATCCAATACCCTCGAACCACAGCTACATTGAACTTTAGGCTGGTTATATAGCTTCCCTATCTTCCTATCACTATACTTAAATTTCTCATCCACAACAGAACACTCGGGATTCGTACAAGCCCAAAGCCCTTGGAAATTTCTAAAAAACAAATGTGCTCTAATAGGTATTACAGCCTCATCATCTTTCCTTGCATTAGTTATTGCATGAAGGAGCCCGCCAATTGCGTTAATTGATTCATTCTTTGAGCCAAATATCTTATCGTTAAGCTCTTTTATAGATTTTGGCTTTTCACATTCTTTAATAAATTCATGTAAAATTCCAGATTTATCAAGTACCTTGTATAAGGATTCATCAACATTATAGCTATTGAAAGGTTGGTTAAACTCTTTACATAGTTCTTCGACTGCTTTCACGTAATCCTTATTACACAAATCATAATAATTCATGAATGATTCAGGATTATTTCTAAAATAATCACCTTGTTCAAATAAGTTCGTTCCTTCTCTAGCTCCTGTAATAATCTCAAATTTATTAACAGGTATACCAAAAAATTCTTCTAGGAACTCTTTACCACCTTCATCTAGGGAGGCACTAGTGGCAATTACTCTAAGTTGCGGACTTTCAGGTGATAGTCCAAGGCGGCTTAATAACGTTCTAATAACATAAGCGACCTCTGTTCCTGCTGTTCCCCTATAAGTATGTAATTCGTCAAGGACTAAATAAAATATATTATTAGAGTCTTTTTCCAACCACTGTTTTGTTTTTTCAAACATTTTCTGTTCAATTGATCTAGTTAAAACAATGTTTAACATACTAAAGTTAGTGATTAAAATATCAGGTGGATACTCCTGCATATCCCATCTGGACAGCATTTCTGACCCGCCAACTTGATTAATAAATGTTAATTTTTCGTGATACTTTTGCTTGAGCTTATTTCTAATTAACAGTATTTCATCATTGCTCCAATTATCAGAATTCAACAGATTCCTATTAACTTCACTTTGCAATTCAAGTTTTACTTTTTGTTTAGTTTCTTGAGTAGGTTCACTTATGACACTTTGAATTAAATCCCCAAAATGTTTTTCTAATTGATTTTGCTTTCTATGCATCAATTTACTTATTTCTTTTAATTTGTTTACTTTATTTCTATTGGAAGGTTCTCCGGGAACAGGGGTTTTTCCTGTATATCTACCAAAATGAATCCTATTTCCACCTCTATTTTTGTCAAGCCACTCCTTAGCTTCCTTGCTATCTAAAGCTTTTCTTAACCTTACTAATTGATCCTCAACTAAGGCATTTAACGGATATAGTATCAATCCTCTAATAGCTGGTGTACGTGTTTCATTACTTCTCAGAGGTTTCCACTGATTCCCTTCTTGCCACCAAGGATTTGTTTTTTCTCCTGGGCTTTCCCAATTTTTTGCTTCATCTAAAATATTTGCAATGAGAGGGAGCAAAAAACTCTCAGTTTTCCCAGAACCTGTTCCCGAAGTAACAACAACATTTTTTTTATTTTTTAAAACTTGATTAAAAGCTTCGAATTGATGTAAATGTAAATTATGGTTGCTACCAAATAGCCCTTTCGAAGCAAATTCACCAAAATCGGTAGGCCATCCAATAGATTCACAAGAATTTACAACATTCTTATTAGAACTTTTAAAAGGTGGCATAGCTTCAATATAAGGATATTGATATATATTACCTTCCTTACTCAAAATTTCTTCCCGCTCTGCCATTAACTTTTCATGCCCTAAGGCATATGGGCTATCCATATACCTTATATACATCTCTTTCATTCTGTTGAATGCACCAAGTACATCATTCATTATTACACCACCTAAACATAGTAATTTAACTGAAAACCTAACTTATATGCTAAGGAAATAGCAATTTCATGTGGAACATTTCTGTAAACCTTATAACCATTTCCTTCTCCCGGACATTGTCCTACACATGAAGTTAATACTCTTTCATAAAGCTCAGGTAATTCATATCCTTGTTTAACTCTTAATTCATAATTTTTATATTGTAAAAGTGAAACCCCTTGTTGCCGTGCATAGTATAGTTTTCCTATTTCTTTGTTTAATTTTACCGTTTTTCTGTTAGATGTTTTGTATAAACAAAAGTTTTGACCAAAACCATTTAAATACATCTTCAATGGGGAATCTTTATCTTTAATCCATTTATGGCTAAAAAGATCCCATCCTTTAACTACCCAATAAGTATTATTACTTATTGGTTCTTGATATTCCGAAGCATTATTTATATATTCATTTAATATAGGTAAACATCGTAATAGATCGTAACTAAAATAATCCAATCCCCAGTTGAATTTAATACTTAAAGTGTTCAAAAAATCTTTTAAACTATCTAAGGTATTTCCCAATAAATATATTGATATAGGTTCATAATGTGAATTAGGAATTGCTTGAAAAACCTTTATCATTCCTTCGGCAAATCCCTGTAGTTGTTTAGTTGATTCTCTTGTACGTCCACCAGTTAGGTAGACAATAGGGTCTTTAGAAGGAAGAACTGCAATAGACATCGGGATTACATTCCAAAAATATTTATTTGAATCACCTTCCACTATAAATTCAACAAACCCTAATTGGGAAAGTTTTTTCCTAACTTTATACGCTGTTAAGCCTATATTCTCTGAACCAAAACACCATTTTACCCCTTTTAGAAATGAATCCCAGTTTCCCTCTTTTCTAATAGTTAAATATTCAAAGAATAAGTCTATTGGTCTTACTTTAGTAAGTCCGTTGGTACATAAATGAACCCCCATATTCAAATAGTCACGATCTAAACTAAAAGGCATAGCATTAATAAACTTTGGAATTATTTTTGTACTATTTGTATTTTTAGTACTTAAATAAGCCTTAAATCCTTTTTGCTTATATGGTCTAGGGTAGTTCTCCAATGCATCATAAATATAGGTGCCCGCAATTTTAAGTTTCCCATCCGAAAACTCTTTAGGTTTAAATTGAGAAAATGTTATCAAATTTTCGTAGTTATTCTTTAATAGAATTGTTTTCTCAATATCATTGAATCTAATTCTATAAATTCGAGATTCCTTTAAATGAATATTTTGGAGATTAATTGTATCCTCTCCGTTTATTAAACTAAATACTGGTACATCATTAATAAAGATTGTGGTTTTTGGGGTGGTAATAATAGATACCTCCGGTGGTGCATCTAATAACCATTCCATATTACCTACTTTGAGTCCTTCTTGAAATGTGATTTTATCTTGTGCTTTAGTAAAATAGAATTGTTTTTCTAATTCTTGCGTAATTAAAATATCTTTTTCATGCACTTTCACTAATAAGCATTTCCATGAAGAAGATAGATTTGAAATTACAATTTCCTTATATAAGAAATCATTCAAATAAACCCAAGTTCTTACAACCTTTTCAGCCTCGGAGCTAAATAATACAATGTGATCCTTCCCCTGTACTATGCTATCCCTATTTATCCAACCATTAATCCCTAAATCAGTCCCACGATGAAGAAAAAATAAATTCCCACCTTCAAACACTAATTCTAGCTGGTTATAAAGAAGTGAATAGAGATTTTTATCTATTAATGTATCTTGATTTAAATTAACTTCTTTATAAAAAGTGTTGTTATTATAACGAAAGCCTTTAAGTTCTTCATTCTCCATATTTTCATTAAAAATAATATTTTCATCAACAATTGCAAAGTATCCCAATTTTAACTTTGGATTAAAAAAATTGGTCTGTTTATCTTCATCAATACGCAAAAATAAATTATACTTCTTCGGCTTATTTTTTTCTTTTATATCTAGTAAAAACTCCTTATTATCTAGTTTTTTAATCCCACTCCAGTTTTGATATTCAAATAGCACTGCCTGAATAATCCCCTCTTGTATTCCTTTGCTTTTATTAAAAAACAATCTAGATAGCCTGCAAATTTTTGTTGAAAGATACAATTCAAATTGCTCCCTCATCGAATTTGAATTAACTTCTAATCCCGGTCGAAGTCCTGCCCAATAAAAAAACTCGTAAAGTAGTTGTCTATCGGCATCTTTAACTAGACACTGTGACATTGGATAACCTACATATGGTTGGCCATATCTAAAAACGTTCGTATACCCAAATCTCCCATTATTCTCCTTTTGCCAAGAAGTAAGGTAACTCCATAATGTTTTTGTATGCTGAAAGGAAAAAGGCCTACCTTCTCCCTCAATTTCCAGTAGGCTTCTTAATCTCAGATAATAATTTCCCGCGCCTATCCCTTTTTCTCTATTTCCTTTCATCTTAGTAGCTGCTAAAACTGTTAATGCCAAAACAGCAATAAACGGTGGATACCCGTTGATTCCTTGGTTAAACCATTTTCTGCCCCATATACGTGCCTTTTCAAACACCTTGTCAGGTTCATTTCTTCCAAATAATCTGACACTTTTACAAAACGAGGACATGGCATCGTCTTCACTTACTCCCAACTTAGCGCCTAATTTTTTTATAAGGTTTTCGTTTACATATAGGTAAACTATTTTATTCTCATTATTTTTACTAAAAAAATGTTCACATAAAACTTTATTCCAATTCTCATAGTTGATAAGGAAAATTTCATTTGATGTGATTTTTGTTTTCAATCCTATCCCTTCTTCCTATATATAGGTTATTTATTATTTTACAAAAAATGTATGTAAAAACCCTTTTTCATCCTTCACTCATTCAATATGGAAAAGTATATTATTATTTATTCAGGAAACTAATCATATCATTAGGAACATTTTCATTCTTATCATGAAAGAATCAAATAGCTATTCCAATAAATTAATTAATTTATTGTTAAGGTAGATTCGTTAGTTTGTCCTTCGCACACCACTTGGAAACCGCTTACAAAACAGTATTTATAAACACAAATATCTTGCTTTTCATGTACATTACCAATAGTGAAACGGTGAACACTTTCCGGATTTTGGTTAATTCCTTAAATCTTAAAATTTTATCCCCCTCAATAGAGAAAACATACTATATTTTAATTTTATTCCTATAAAGTTATCATTACAAGCCTATTTGGATATAATCATCTACTTTCTTACCAAATATTATCAGCTGGTGTAATAGTGGCAGTCATCATTTACTTAATACTTGTTTTTTGCAGCGAAAAAATACAAAGTTGAGAAGTATGTTGAATTTATATGTGTGATTATTTTTTCAATCTTTCTTAATCTGAAACGGCTTAACTTGGAGCCACTACACGCATAATCCTCCTGCTAAGAACCCATTTGCCAAAGGAAGGGCAAGCAAGGTACCATCTAAATATCGTTTCACCCCTTCAATTTTTTCTTTTGAAGAAACTTTATCCATAAAAAATGCCCCCCAATTGTTAGACTGTGTCTAACAATTGGGGGGCACTTCATTTATACAGATGGCTTACCCTAATTCATAATAAGTTTGGAATTTTTCACGTAATGATTTTAAATCTTTTTCCTTCGCTTCAATATCCGCACGTAAAAACAAAATAATTCCCCCTAATTAATCCCATTATTTTTCTACAATAAATACACAGGATTATTAAAGTGGATATAATATTCATCTCACTATTTAAAACATCTCCCTTTGATTTACATTTAGTCTATGAATCAAAGTTCATTTTTATATTCCGTTTATATCGTTAATTAAATGTTTTAAATTATCATAAACTAATGCAAAAATCTTACCTTACTCTTTTCCATGCATTCAATGCCTTTTCAAACTAGAAACTTTGAAAAGGCATCGAATTTTAATAAAATATACAATAAAAATTTTCTGGTATCCAGGAATAATTATTTATAACCTCGATAACCTTAAATTATAACTAATTTTAAATTACCTTTACACTAGTAATTTAAAATTAACTAGTGAAATTATATTTATAAAATATTTTGTTAACACAAAACAGTAATACGTTTACTCTAATTTTTAAAAAATCAACCAAGGTGAAAAATATTTCCTTTATAATTAAAAATCACAATTTAAACATATTTATTTGCTCACTCTGATCAATTTCAGCATTATAAAAAACTGATGCAACTACGATATCTGCATCTATAAATTTAACTTTACCTTCTCTTCTAGCTATATTTATCCATATATTTAGTTGTCCTTCTTCTACCTCTAATATATCACTTAATTTTTTCACATTAATTGGCTTCCTTAAATGTTTTTCAATTAACGGCCAAACCAGAGTATATATTTCAGAACGTTTATCAGAAGAATCAGTGACCATTTTAAATTCATTAGCTACAGACTCATTCTTCAATAAACCTCTTATAGTAGTTTCTTTAAAATTATGTAAAGATAATGTTTTAGCACCTAATTTTGCTAATTCCAAAAGACCCATTGATGAATCGTCTTGTCTGACATACATTGGTACCCAATTATTTTTTATATTTTCTGTTGCTCCAGACCATGTACCACCTTTTTTAAAATCACTTGCTGTCGCTACTGTGAGCTTAGAGAGGCCATATATATACTTATTTCTTTCTAAGGCTGTATAACTATAAAAACGTGAATTAGGATGATACGGAGATATTACTACCAATTGCTTATTTAATATGCAATTTAAGTTATCTTTATTTTTTATAAATTTAGATAGCCCATCAGATAAAACTGCAATCGTTTTTCCTCCACTATCAATCGCTGAATTATGAGCAACTGAATCTATCCCTTTAGATCCTCCTGATATTACTGTGAAATCTTCAAAAACCGCTAGTTCAGAAAGTTTTTTAGTAAATTCTATAGAATTCACATCTGCATTTCTAGAGCCGACAATTCCTATAGATTCACTGGCTAAAATATCAACATCTCCTGCTCCGTAAAGGATATTAGGCGACATACCTTTGAGAACCTTTTTAAAACGTTTGGGATATTGTTCATCAGCGCGAGTAATTATCCAAATACCCATTGATGCAAATTTTTCTACTTCTAGTGCCATAGAAGTACTTCTAGATAAAAGTGTAATAATACGATTCGCTTCGTAAGTATTAATTCTTAACTCTTCAATTAGTTCTGTAATAGACTTATTGTAAAGGTTAGAAGGACGAGCAATATCAGATTTAGCAATTTTAGTTGATAATTTAATCCATTCTTTTTGTGTAAACGGTTTATAATCATTTACTATTTTTTCCTGTGGTTTTACATAAGTACATAAAAGTAGCGTAACAAAACTATCTTGCGAAATAGGTTTAAGCACTTTCTATCCCCTTTCTAGTATAAAAATTAAGTTTTTGAAAGAGCAAGGGGTGTTATACTTTCACATCCTGCTTCTTTTAATTTCATAGCACATATTGCAAATGTCCAACCAGAATTCATTATATCATCTATGAGTAAAACTGGACCTTCAAGTAAAGCATCACTTATAGTAAATGCATCCATAATATTTGCTGCTTGTTTATTAGCATTTTTCATATATTTTTGTTCCGGAGTATCTTCGACTTTTAACAATACTTGTTTATATGGAATATTTAATAATGCAGCTACTCTTTCAGTGAACTTTGGAACTAAATCTGGATTTCTAAGGGATGGAACAGCTGTTATCCACTTTGGACTATTTAGTTCCTCATAATGATCCTTAATATATTGTACACAGTTTGCGACTAACTCATCACCAAAAAATCCATTTTGATATCGGTCTCGTATAACTAGCTCTCCTAATCCCTCGTTTTGATAAAGACATAAAGCACGCCCTTCAAAGAATCTTAAATTTTCCGGAATCTTCCCTTTAAATCCCTTACTCCCACCAATTGGCCATTTATCTTTCGGTTTAATTAATAGGTGTTGTTGATTTATGAATTGTTCAGCTTGTTGTATTGAAACTGTGTTAAATTCTGTCAGAATCGTTGGCACCCTGTGACAATTTTGGCATTGTCCACATCTTTTAATTTCAGATTCTCCTAAATGATTTATTATATAATTCATTAAACACTCACTATGATTTTCTGCATACGCCACCATTAAGTTTAATTCATCTAGTTTAGCTTGACGAATTCTAGAATTCTGTATTAAGGATAATGAATTCATATTTGCAGATTTATAATATTTTTTTGTATTTTCATCTTTATAAATTAGCGTTTCTGCTTCTAGTAAATCTATTATTTTCGTAATTTGGTTTTTATGTAGATTATATAGCTTCATTAAATCATATATAGAAGCTTCTGTCTGGCCAATTAATTCTAAAATGTTTAGATAATCTTTCTCATCTGCTATACCAGAATTAATCATTCGTTCTAACATATCCTTATCATTCGGGCAATAAAGTAAAACAATTTCGGCCCCCTTATTGTCCCGACCACCACGACCGATTTCCTGGTAATAAGTTATCAATGAAGATGATAAATTATAATGAATTACAAAACGGACATCTTTTTTATCAAATCCCATTCCTAAAGCAATAGTTGATACTACCACTTTGAGTTTATTATTAATAAGTTTTTTTTCAATCTCCTCTTTTTTTGTTTTGTCTTTAATACCAGAATGGTAATAATCAGCATCTATTCCCCTAGATATTAACCATCTTGTTACTTTTTCACATTCTTTCTGAGTCGTACAATAAACAATTCCAGATCCTTTCAGGTTATCATTACTCAAATGGTAATCCAACCATCCCATTTTTTCATAAGAATTCTTTGCAGAGATAATTTTCAAATACAAGTTCTCTCTAATTAAAGATCCACGAATAATTTCCACATTATTTTCCAATTGAGTTTTTATATCTTCCGCTACTCTAGCATTTGCTGTCGCAGTAGTAGCTAACATTGGAATCTGTTTTTGCAAAGTATTAACAAATTGAATAATTTTTTTATATTTCGGCCTAAAGTCATGCCCCCAGTCAGATATACAATGAGCTTCATCTACAACAATTAAGCCAATACCTGGGCCTTTTTCAATTAACGGCAGGGTATCTTCCCTAAACGAATCACTATGAAGTCTTTCAGGAGCCACAATCAGTAAATCACAATGATTATCCACAATTGCTTTATTAGCAGTTTCCCACTCCTCGGTATTATCACTATTAATTGTATAAGCGTTCAATCCCATTTGAGCTGCTGCTTCAAGTTGGTTTCTAATTAACGCAAGTAGTGGGCTTATAATAATAGTTATTCCCTTATTTTGTTCTCTAAAAAGTTTTGCGGCAACAAAATAAACAACGCTTTTTCCCCAGCCAGTTGGTTGGATAACTAAGGTTCGTTTATTCTCTAATAATAAATTTATAGCTTTCCATTGATCGGGTTTCAAGTTATTATTGGGTAAATAAGATTTAAAAATTCTTTCTGCATGGGCTTTCATAATCAACTCTCCTTTATTTGTAAATTGAACAATTCTATTATACAAAATATAAGTTAAATAGAACATTATTAAAATAGAAATTACATTTCTTCCTACCACCTCCCTCGAATATAAAGCGCTTACTTATCCCTGAAAAATTATTAATCTTATTTCTGCTCCTTTTCTAAAATCTATCTGATATTTTTTCTTTTTATTTTTAAAGAATTCAATACTATTTTTCTTTCATTTATAATTCTCCTACCCTATTTTCTACGATTTTTTAGATTTCAACACTTTTAGTTGATTTTCCACTCGAATTTTATAATCAATTAAACCTTTATATTATTTGAAACCTTTGTATTATTCATTGGAGCCATTTATTTAAACTATATAGACAAGAATTTAAATAATTTACTTGCAGAAAACATAAAAGTAGTAGTTATTTTATGCACTACTGTTTTCTTGAACTAGAGATATCAGTTTTCTCATTTTAGGGTATATTGTTTCTTAGTTGGATAGCAATCCTTAATTTTAACATTTCTGTAATTACCGCCCGCTAACAATACCTTTTTGAATTTTAGGTTACTGTGACGTATAATTATCAAAAATTCTAAGGGGTTATAGATATGGTTAATATAAAAGTAATAGCTGAGGTATTAAGGATAGGGTTACAAATTGGTTTATTTTCAAAAACTGAAGTAATCAAGTGGGCTGATCATAAAATTGAAACATTAGATAGTCCTTCTATTGAAATTATAGAAGTTGCTTTATCCAGTAATGATAAGTTAGTTGATATTGTATCTAAATTAAAAAACATAAAAGGAACGTATGATAAAAAATTACCCGTAAAAATTATACTGGGACTGTTATGTAAGGAATTTATGATAAATGAAGAAAATGTATTGAAAATTCAACCATTTATATCTGATTTAATACATAATAATTGCTGTGAGGGATTCGATTATGTAGATGAACAGCTGTATTATTTTAATGAGGAAATTAATTTAGCCGCAGATAATATATATGGAAATTTAGAAGATATTAGTCAAGAAATAAAAAGCTTTTTATCTCCCTATAAAGATTATGGTTCGCTCTTTCGTTTTGAGGATACTCGAAAATATTAACTTGGTGAAAATGGGATTTTTACTAGATAGTGCGAATCAATTACAATCAGTAAAAGCGGATCCTTATGAAGATTCTACTTTTACTGATTATAATTATCCTATATTTACATATACTTAATTAGCAGTGACATGGTATTACTTTACTGCTTTGTACTTTGTATTGATAGGTTGAATTCATAATTTACTAGATAAATATAACTATACAAAATAATTTACCTAATTAAATTCAACATATAGTAGATAAATATCTAATTAATAATTTAATAACTACTTTTTCTCAATAATATCAATTGATACTTTATTATTATTTGTATAGATTTTTGCAAATTCAGTAGCATTACTAATAGGATTAATAGGCTTATTATCTATTAAAATATCACTAAACGTAGCTCTATATTGGGTATTTACTTTAATATTTTTCGTTTGACTGTCATCTTTTACTGCAATTGTAGATAACGCTTTCCAATTGTTAACTTTACTAATATTAGTATTCTTGATTTCAGAAATTAATCTTCCTGTATTGCCTTTTCCATTTGTTCCCCAGTAGGTTGCCCTAGTGTTGCCATTTAAGTTTTTATAAATCGTAAGTTGGACTTCAGTTCCTGGTTTAAAGCCATTCAAGTTCGTAAACTCATCTTTCCCCTCAATATAAATAGGGTATTTATCTTCACCTACTTTCATATAGGGTTTCCAAACATTATATGTTTCACTATACAAAAATCCAATATCTGATTCCACCGGACCAGAAAAACCAGAATAAATATAAAGTTCGCCACCTTTCGCTTTAAGAGTTCCATTACTATTTTTGATTTCTGGTAATGTTACTTTGGTAGTTAAAACTGAACCTGTACTATTTAAGGTTGCTCGGCCACCAATCCCTTTTTTAATTGGTTCCGTTTGGAGTGCCTTTACATATGAATGCGCTCTCATTTCATCGGCACTGGCTTGAGTTGTACCAATCCCCCCCAATCCACTAATTACCATCCCACTTACTAACGCAACACCCATTATTTTTCTGAATTTACCCATTATAATTCCTCCTCTTAATTTTATATATTACAATTAAAATATATCATACATTTTATTCCATGGGATTATATAACATTTTTATAAAATCCAGACTAATTATTAAGAAAATTCAATTTTTAATTGAGTTTTTTGTTCAATAAAAATGTTTTATTAACCAAATAGAACCGAATTAAAATAAACTTCTTTAAATAATAAATTCCATTTCAATCTTTAGATTGATACTTGCATTAATATCCCTATTATGATGTGTAAGGCAAGAAGGACAGTCCCATTTACGTAGGTTTAGATTTTTAACGTCTTTGTTTTGATATCCACAAAAGAACTAAAAGAATTACTTATGAATGCGTGATATAAACGGGAGGCATCTCTATAAAAGTTGTACGTTCTATATTTAATTACATAGAAATAAAAAAAGCCGCCCAAACTGATGTGCACCCCAATTGTTAGACACGAAAGACAATTGGAGGTGTACTTTTTTATGGTTAAATTTTCACAAGAAAAAAAATTAGAAGTGGTAAGACAATATTTAGATGGCAGTGATAGCGTGAAAAAACTTGCGAGATCTATAAAAACTCATCCAAGTGTAATACAACAGTGGGTTAAGCAATACAAAGCAGTAGGTGAAAAAGCTTTTGAAAAACGCTATACAAGCTATTCCCTTCAGTATAAACTGGATGTACTTAATTATATGGATAAACAAGGGACATCTATTAGAGAAACAGCAGCTATTTTTAATATTCCATCTTATGAAACAGTTCGTAGGTGGAAAGAAGCATATGATTTAAATGGCGTGGATTCCTTGATTACAAAGAAAAGAGGACGTCCAGCTACGGAAAACAAAAATATAAGACCAAAATTAAATCATAAGGTTGTCAAAGGATCTATAGAGGCATTACAAGAAGAAAATGAACGGTTACTTATGGAAATTGATTATTTAAAAAAGTTAAATGCCTTAATTCAGAAAAAGACAGCATTACAGAACCAGACAAAGCAAAAGTGATTTATGAATTAAGGCACAAATACAAGATCATCGATCTTGTGAAAATCGCTGGTATCGCTCGGAGTACGTACGATTATTGGATTAAACAAATGAATCGTCCAGACAAATACGAGAAAGCTAAAGAACTGATAAAAGAGATCTTTGATGAACATCACGGTAGATATGGCTATCGTCGTATTACATTAGAATTACAAAATAGAGGATATTTACTAAATCATAAAACAGTTCGCCGCTTGATGATTTCTATTGGGTTAAAGTGTCTTGTACGGATGAAGAAATACCGTTCGTATCGGGGGACTGTAGGAAAATTCGCTCCTAACATTTTAAAACGTCAATTCCACGCTTCAAAACCTAATGAAAAATGGGTGACAGATGTGACCGAATTTCATTTGCATGGTAAAAGGTTGTATTTATCTCCTATTTTAGACTTATATAACGGGGAGATTATAGCTTACAATATAGAAGATAAGCCTGCATATTCTCTCGTTTCTAAAATGATAGATAAGGCCTTTAAATGCTTGAACAATGGGGGAACCCCTATCCTTCATTCAGATCAAGGGTGGCACTACCAAATGAAGCGATATCAACAATCGCTAAAAGAGCATGGGGTTGTTCAAAGTATGTCCCGTAAGGGTAATTGTTTAGATAATGCAGTCATAGAAAACTTCTTTGGCTTATTAAAGTCTGAATTATTGTATCTTGAAGAGTTCGAGAGTATGGAACATTTTAAGATAGAATTAGATAATTATATTCATTATTATAATCACAAAAGAATTAAAGCAAAGTTAAATGGAATGAGTCCAGTTCAATACCGGACTCATATTCCATCAACTGCTTAAATTTTTTGTCTAACTTTTTGGGTTCATTTCAAACAGGACGGCTTATGTTTTATTTCAAATACTCGTACCACCAGTTTCTTTCGTCCATCCAAGCTGTAATCTTATCAAGCTCACCATTTGGTAACACTTCGGTTTGCAAGTATGCTAAACCAGTTAATGGATTAGAAATAACTTGTCCTTTAGTTCCACGCTCATTCATAGCATATAGAGCTTCTTGAACCAATGAAATACCAAAACCACCAGATTTAACATATTGATAACCGCCATTAGCAACAGATTGTTTTGATTGTTTCTCTCCGGTAAACCAATCCAGCGTTTTGTCACCTTGCAATAAATTAATATCCACTTTTCCAATACCATCAATATAACCATTATCGGTATATTGCCAAATGTCACAAGTATAGGCTGGTTTCTTCTGTGGACTGCCGTCATTTGTTCCGTATCGTGGTAACCAAACAAAATCAGCTTGTACACTTTGTAAATTATAGTCACCGTACATATGGTGTGCTACATAAAATCCTACTTTCCAACCTGCAGCTTTACATGTATCAATAAAAGCTTGTGATGCTTTAGCTAAATCACTAAGGTTACCTTTGCTTTTCATTGACTTTACTGTGTCATCTTCCACATCTAATACAAGGAATTTAGCATTAGGATTTACTCTTGCTAAGAAATCCTTAGCTTCTACAATTGCATCTGCTACTGATACGAAACATCCATAAGCATATGCAGCATGTGGAATACCGTATTGTTCTGATTTGGCTACATGCTCATTATACAAATGATCTACTAGATTTGAACCATATTGTACCCTAGCAATTACTAAATCTAATTGTGCTGCTGCTACATCCCAATTAATACTTCCATTCCATTTTGAAATATCTACAATGTTTCCCATTACTGAACATCTCCTTCAAATAGTTTTTATTTAATTCCTGTTACGTCTTTAGAAATAGATCCAAAAGTTTTTGCCTATTCTTCAATAACTTCCTGGTTCTTTTGAATAACAGCTTGGTACTACTCTTCACGCTGTTCATTCTTTTTTTGTGTAGGAAAAAGCATCCACACAAATAATGCTGTGCATGCTCTCTGTTGAATAACTGAAATAAAATCTCGATAAACAAAAAGAGCAACTCAATTGAGACTGCTCCTTTTGCTATCATTTTTTATATTTGTCTTTGTTTAACTTTTTTCTTTTCTAGAGTTTGATCTTCTAATTTTCGCTTCAATTTCAGAAGATACACTTTCTAACAACCAAGTAGGAATCCATTTATCCCAGCCAATCCGTACACAATTGGCTGTAAAGCTATTAAAAATATGATAAATTAAACCACCCGTTACCATAAAAAAGAAAAACTCTGGTAGTTTAAATGCAATATCAAATAAATGCGCTAAAGAAGGTAATAAAAAGAGCACCACAGTTCGTGCAATGCCCTCAATTCCATATTGTGATGAATACGTACCATCTAATTTTGAAGCCTTACTACCAGTTATCCAATCTAATACAACTACCCATACTAAAATGATAATCCAAATTAAATTAGATTTACCATATAAAAAATTAAATATAGTTCCCAATCCTCCACTAATTACGGAAGCAACTTTAAATTGGGTGGTATTAATAACATCCATTACATTTAATGTTTTTACAAGTTCATGAATCCTTTCCAAACTTTCACCCCCTTTTTACATTTCAAAGCAAAATAAAAAAGCCTGCTTTGGCACGCTATCGTATAAAAGATTTACATATTCATTTTCTTCCACGCATACTCTAGTGGTTCAGTTCGTGGTGGCTTCATTACTTCTTTTTCAGCAGTTCCTTTCTTACCTTGAGATAAATTGTGCACAACACCTTGACGGGTGGAAATCTGCCTAATACCTGTTCGTATCCAATCATCAGGATTTAAAATAACCCCTCGATGTGTTAGGAGTTGCCTTACTCCTGTATGTGAAAAATCAATTGGATTGACTATGGTACCTTGACGGGTGGAAATCTGCCTAATACCTGTTCGCATCCAATTATCAGGATTTAAAATAACCCCTCGATGTGTGAGAAGTTGCCTAACTCCTGTATGTGAAAAATCCACCGGATCGACTATATTACCTTGACGATGTGTATTTATTTCACGTAATCCGGCATGAGATAGCATTGTTGGAGATATGATCATACCTTGAAGTACTGCCATATACTTACCTCCTACTTATTCAATCCGTAAAGCTACATAGTAATCACTAAATGAATTAAATTGATTAGATATAGGGGCCGACGTGTAAAATAATTTGTACTTATGAATTTCCTCATTTTCAACAACCTCTGTAATATCACCATAAATAAAACCGCTACCTCTATAGATGTAAAAGCCATCGTACTTCCCTCTAAATCCTTCACGACTATCTCCCATGTATAAAGGAGTGAAAACTATCTTTCCTTCATTAGAGGGTGCCTTTAGAAGGACTTTATCCCAATAAAATGTAGAGTTTGTATCAGAATATGGAACGGAACCTGAAAATTTACTTCTATCAGTTATATGTGTAGCTGTTTGACCGCGAGAACCGCAGCTAAACATAACACTGAACGGGCAAGAATACGGTGAAAATAATTCCGGTTGATAGTATTCGTCTGGAAGGCCTATAAAACCAATCACTGTCTTTCCTTTGTGAGATGGGATTTCATCATCATTTGCATATACACAATAAATGACAGTATCTTTATCGACGTATAGATATAGGTCAACCATATATTTTTCATAATTTAAAGCAATTGCCCCACTAGAATAATTTGCTTTCCCTTGATGGAATACTAAAGAGAACCAAGCTTCTTCTCCAGTTCCACTCCCACCCTCTTTATCGTAACCTCTGATTAGTCTGTAACTACCATCTGTATATTTCACATTCGGTTCTCTTATGTCATACGAACTTGATAATGAAGAATTTTTTGAAAGCGTATCATAAGGACGCAGCTCAATATAATTGTTTTTGGTTCCATCATTACCTGTAGAATACATAACAAAAATATTATTCTTATCCGGTTTGTCAGCATTTAATTGCTGCCATCCAGCCTTTTTCATTTCATCGATAATCTTCATAAAGACTTCTCTGCGCTCTAGTCTGTGTAACCTACAAATTTTATTTGTCATTTTATATGTTCCTCCTTAATTTAAACGTATTGCTTTCATAGAAACATTAAAAGTAGAGGTTGCTACGCCCTATTTTCTATATAAAGATGTACCTAGTTTGTATGATCTTTATCCTCACAAGGAATAGCCAAAATATCATATGTTCTTTTTTCTGATAAGTTTTTATAGACTTGATTCCCATTCTCTTTTTGATCGTACATAAATAACATTGCTTCAACGTTTGAATCATTTGTAACTTAAATCGTACGAATATCGTATTTGTTACACCCTACATCCAGTGGCGTATATAGAACTTTCCCTGGTTCAATTGTAATTTGTATACTCATCTCAATAAAATTTGTAATTATTTTACTTGCTATATGTTCGCTTTTTCCATGGTGATTCTAATGGTTCTTTTCTTGGTAAATTCTGCTCATAAATTTCTTCTTTTGATAAAAATGAGTTCTGCAAAAAGAATCCTTCTGTATCCCTGGGGGTTACTCGAACACCACCAAGGTAGAAAAACCGTACAAAGTAATCACCTGCCTCATTAAGCATACTCATTGCTTCACCATCACCATACCATACTGCCGGAAATTCACTCATCGTATTATTCTGAGATAATTTGTCACCAGAATAATACGTTGTAAGAACAAACTCACTCGCTCTATGAAGATATATTTTTGAATAGTTATTTTGAACTAACAAAGGAGTGAAATACTGAGCTTTAAATACCTCCATTGATATCCCCCTACCCTATTCTAATTGCTATGTTAGTACCAAAAAATGAACCTGTAGATTTATAATTAGAGTCACTACCAAAATATCCAGAAGGATGAACTATATACAAATAACGTTCTATATTATTCTCAGTGGTCACCTCAATAATATCACCATTTACTATTTTACCATTAGAAGGACATATCTTTATAAATCCTAATTTACCTCTTAATCCTTCCGTTGGTATATTTAAATAAAAGTCCGTAAGATACATCATACCTTCGGGTCCTGGACTTATCCCCATATAGTCGAACCTTGCATAATATGGACTATTATTAGTAATAACATTTGCAGGTTTATCCATTATAATATACGGATAATTATCTGCCCCCCATGTTGAATCAACGTTGTAATAAGAAGTTGATGATGCAGCATGAATAACAAATGAGTAACTTGGTTCATTCCTCTCTTCCAAGTAAGACTCTTCTGGTATTCCAAAAAAGTTAATATGAGGTTGAATAACTTGCCCCCATGCCTGATAACTTGATCCCCCTGGCTTATACGTAGTAAAATCATTATTGTCAGGTACGGTTACAAATATTACTCGATCCAAATCACAATAATAGTAGTAATCTACTTTAATATCAGAACGCATAGAGATATATCCAGACGAGGAAGTGGTAGGATATCTACCATTGAAGAAATTAAATCTTTGATAGCTAGAACCTCCTATCCCCTTTTTCTTCTCGTCATCCCAGTTTGTAAAGTATCGATATAAACAGTTTGACCCATAGGTCCCTCTTCTTATATCGTAGCTGGCATTATCAAATACGTTAGTACCTTCATATGGAATAAATTCAATATACATAGGTGTATTTCCTAAACTACCTTTTGAGTGAAGGACTACACTACCGTCAGCCGACACCTTAATGCCTTCATTCATAACTTTCCAACCTACGTCCTTCATTATATTAATAAATGTATCAAATAACCCAGCTTTTGTCGTTGAACCCTTTGTAAAAATCGCTTCCATTTTATATCACCTCATTCTACTCGAATTGCTACTGCTTGTGTAGGGAACGATGTATAGGTCTGATCAGCCGCTCCCAGTGTTGTATAGCGATATCTTTGAACTTCGCTATTAATCGTAATTTGAATAATATCACCATCAAGCATCCCACCCGGCGGTAATGCGTATACTCTCCCTAGCCGTGCACGCATTCCGATATTGTTACCATAACTAATAAATATTTCACTTAAACAAAACTTATTATCTAGGTTTGGTGACATTTGAGGTATTAAACTGTTTACAGAATGTGGTTGGCTTGTTAAAGTAGCTAATTCTGGTAGATTTTTCGGGTTGTCTACAACCCGAATACGCTTAGAACCAATCGTTGTCCCAGCATGACCACTATTAGCATAAATTCCACCTGAAAATGGTTTAGTGTAGTTTCGTTGAGCTTCCTCCACAAACGACTGTTCAGGAAAGCCAAAGTACATAATAGTATTTTCTTTTCCTGTATATTTAAATGGTAAAATAACAAAGATAACACAATCCTTATCTGCATAGTAATAATAATCAATATCCCAGTTTAACTCGTAACCTGCACGATTGTAGCTACTTCCATTTTGCCACGTATCATATCTCCGCCCTGGGAAGAATGCTAATGTATCCCATTGATCTCCACTACGGAAAGCTATAGAATTGTTTGAAGGATCTTTTGTAACACATCCTAATTTAAAAACCCCATCTGCATATGTTGTCTTTCGAATATCTGCAGCAGTTACGAAACCATCCTCCCAACATAAATTAATAGCAAAATGCCTGTTACCGTTTTTACCGTTTGTGTACAAAACGGGATATTGAGTTGGCGTATCTTCGTTATGGTATATCCAACCTGCATTTTTCATAATATTAATTAAAGTTTCGAATAATTCAGATTTCTTGCAAGTTCCTTTTGTAAAAATAGCTTTTGTCATAAATTATCCTCCTCACTGTTTCTATTGATAACCCAAAACTACTTGTATATATAAAACTTACTTTATACTAACGTCGTTACTTTTAATACCACAGTATACAACGAAGGAACATTACTAAAATTTTCAATAAATAGGTGACAAGACTTTGTTTGATCTTTATCGTCACAAGGAATATTGATTATATCGTATGTTCTTTTTTCTTTAATACTGCTGTACTGAATTTGTCCATCTTTTTGTTTATCAAAAATTGTACACTCATAATCATTATTTGCTGTATTTTCAATAAAGATTGTCCTAAGTTCATACTTGTTTATACCTAGTTCAATAGGTATATACTTCTTTTCATTACTATTAATCTCAACCTTTACTTTTTTTTCGATAAGCTTTGGAAGAATATTTTCTGTTTGTTCTTCTTGCTTATAATATCGATTTACGACCATTGATGTTCCCATCATTTCACCTCCAACTACTCATGTTCAAGATGTATTTGAAATTGTAATGGAGCAAGGCCAACATAATCTGTTCCCTTTGTTACTTTTAACCAAAACTTTATTGTTTTTTCTGGATTTACATAAGGAATATTGATACTATCTTGATATTGACCTGGTCTACCATTACTGTCTAACGCAAGATCCGCCCATGACCATCCAAATTTATCTTCATATTGAGCAATACTTAAATTCACATTATTTGCTCGTGCAACTGAAGGATTCACAAGTTCTAGCATAATTTCTGATTTCCCTGATATCATATCTGGCAATCGAGTTTGTGCTAATGTTGAAAGCTCCTCACCTGAAAATTTAATTTCTAAATTAGATCCGAATCCATATACATCTCCACCATAAAATGTAGTCTTAATAACACCTAATTCTTTACCTTCTACATTTGTCAAAATAACCTTACCTGTAAATTCTAGTGACGGGAGAGTAATTTGAATACCAGTGTTATACCCTGTATTTCCATTGAAAATAATTCCCCCAAATTTATCTTCCATCTGCACACTTATATTCGGCGCTATATTAGCAATGGTTAACTTTCTTCCTCTTGTAGCAATAATGGAATCAATATCAAGATTCACAAATTTTGAATTCGATCCTTTTTTTAATACAACACCAAACTTACTACAGTTCATTCTATCTGAGTCATAAAAATTAAAACCTTCGCCATAATCAGAAAAAAACGTCCAATCTTCATTATCTTTGCACGCCATCCACTTCAATTCAGTTGTTTCTCGAGTACCATCTTCTGTTTCTAAGAACTCGATATTCTCCTCACCGTTTTTCCAAACGATAATACCGCCTTTGTCATCTTCATGGGTTGGCGTATAATCAGCAGATACTTCAAATGCAAATTCTTTCTCATTTGGAAGATCTGCAAGTAATAATGTGTCACGCGAAACATTGTGTAGCATTCTAAAATATCCTTTTCGATCAATTAAAGAATAGCTACCGACAGGAGATGCAATCCATCTGGAATCGAACGTATCAAAATCATCCTTAAAGATTAAACCACTTCTTATTTGATATGGTTTTAATTTCTCATCAGGTAGTTTTAATAGTGTTGCACCTTCTTCTAAGTCAATAGCATCGATACTGATGTATTTCCCTGACAACTCAATAACGTGAATCATATCTTCAAGGTTTTTCTTTTCATATGCAAGTGTTTGATATTGCATATCTTCTCCTGAAAGTTTAAGGATTTCCTTTTGGCCATCAATTTTCAATTCAATGTCTTCCGGATAAGATGGACTTGTCATACTAATTAATCGAAACTTAGTACCCTTGAATAAAAATCTAGCTGATATGGTGCTATCATTATTGTCTTCCTTACTCTTCCAATGATGAGTATTATTGTAGCAACTAACATCACCTTCAGTTGTTTTCCAGAAACCGTTGTATTCAATATTCTTATGAGTATCATCGAAACGTACCCAACCAGGTTCCGGCTCAACTAACTGGTCACCTAATCTAGCAAGTAAGTATCCGTCAGCGTCAATGTCAATGGAATCTAACGACATAGCTTTACCAATCACTTTTACAGTATGCTTGCCACGGTCTAAACCTATTTTCTCGTAACGTATGACTTGGTTACCTGAAGGACTATTGTAAACCATAGTTTCTTCTTTACCATCAATAAGTATTTTAGAAGTTGCATCGTAACCACTGTCGCCATAAGCTAGGAGTCTAAGTTTAGTACCTACGAACTCAAATTCGAAACTCGTGTCAAGTTTCTTGTCGAGATTGTAATGAGTTGTCTTGTTATAGTGCTTATCATTACCCGTGGTTAGTTTCCAGTTACCGATATAACGAATTAATGGATCGGTATCATCAATCCGTTTCCAACCTTTTTCAGGCTCTGTAAGAACAGTACCTACACCAGGTCGTGAAACAAGAGTACCAGTGTCATCAATATCAATAGCATCCATTCGGAAGTCATATTCTAAAGCACCGGGTTGAGTTGTGATAACTGTTACCGTTACATCGTGCTCAATATCTTCTAAACCGAGTTTCTCATATTTCAAGACTTGGTTTGTATCTTGTGGTGCAATAGCGTCAAAATACTCTTCCGGTAAGTCATCAATTTTTAATCTGATTCTATCTGAATAATATTGATTAGTAGCACAACCAACAATGAGTCGTAACTTAGTACCTTTAAATTTGAATACCATACTTGCATTTTTACCCTTTTTAGCACAAGTACTTTTTCCGCCATAAGCACCATTATAGGCTACGTTTTTACTCCAGTTAGCATCATATTGAATGTATGTGGCGTTGTCATCATAACGTTGCCATCCATAGTTTGGATAAGTAGAAACATCACCAATACTTACAGGTAGTCTATCAATGTGTCCAGTAGCGTCGATATCAACACCAATAAATTGAGGGTCCCAACCTTCATGAGTTCCACCGTTGACTGTTACCACGTGATATCCTTCATCTAGATTAAGTACTTCACAAGCAATTTTAGCTGGTCCGGATACAGGGAACATATTAACAGGATACTTTACTCCATCAATTAATACGTGACCAAGTTGGTCTTCATTTGAGCCTAAGTTAGACGAATAAATTAATCTAAACTTTGTACCGAAGAATCTAAACTGAATTTTATCGAACGAGTACTTGATTGGTGGTGTTTGATTTTGGTAATCCATGCCACCGGTATAATCGAAATACATATTCTCCTTCGTGAAACGTTTCCAACCGTCTTCTGGTGTAGCTAAGAAATCTCCAACTGTTATAGGTGGTTTTTCAATATAACCATCTGCATCAATGTCAATTGCATCAATATTAAGTCGATAAGTGCCTTTAGTTCCACACTGAATTTTAACTCTATGCTTCCCTTTAGTTAAGCCTAACTTCTCATATGCAAGACCTTGATATACCTTAGCAGATGCTATCTCGCTATACTTTTCTGTCACGCCATCAATTGTAATTGATATGTCATCTGTACGATATGATGCAACATCGAAGCAAGTAATAATTCTAAGCTGAGTTCCATAAAAATCGAATTCAACTGCACCGGTAGAGTCCTTATCTGCTACATAATGGCAAGTACCATTATACCAAGAAGAATGTGAACCTTTTTCCCAAGTACCTTGGTATTTAAGTAACGAGTCAGTATCATCAACTCGTTTCCAACCAACTTCAGGTTGTAAAAGTTGATCCCCGATCTTAACTGATGACTTACCTCCAATTGAACCAGATTCATCAATGTCGATAGCATCAAGATTTATATATTTACCTTTTATTTCAACAGTATGCAATTTATTTGATAAACCTAACTTCTCGTATATTAACGACTTGTAGACAGCAGCTAAGCCTGAAGGTCTAAAGAAGTTGATAGTTTCTTCTACTCCATCGATTAAAATCTTAGCGTCAGGGTCATACCCGTATACTCCAATTCCGATAATTCTAAGTTTTGTTCCTGTAAAGTTAAACTTTATCGAAACCGGGTTAGCATCAGCTGGTGTGTTTGAAGTTGCATGTTTATAATGAATAGTGTTCTTGTAGCATCTACCATCAGCATCGCTTGTTGCCCATACACCAGTATATTGAATATTACTATCCGTATCGTCAATTCGTTGCCAACCTGGTTCAGGCTCAAATAATACATCACGAAGGTTTGTAGGAGTTCCTACTAATTCTCCTCCTTTTATATCAAAAGCATCGAATGTACATTGAGTACCTGAAAGTTTTACTTTATGAACGCCGTCGGGTAAGTGTTTCTCGTATAGTATAACCTGATAATGATTCTTGGCTGGGTCAGTTGTAGTGTTAACCTTATATTTCTCAGTCACACCATCAATTGTAATGGAAACATCCTCCCAAGAACTCGTGGAGTAGGTTGCTGAAATGACACGAAGGCCTGTACCTTTGAAAGAGAACTCTACTGTCCCTAATGTCCTGTTCGAGTAGTCAGGAACTCTATAAGTTGCTGTTTTATTGTATCCGCCTTCATACCCTCCATCCTTAGCTAAAGTCCAGTAATCGCCTCTGTAATGAATTAGCGGATTTGTATCATCTACACGAGTCCATCCTGGTTCAGGTTGTAATAAAATGTCTCCTACTTTAGCAGGTGGGTTTGGTTTTACTAAAGACCCCGTTTTGTCAATATCGATTGCATCCAGCGTTATGTCTATACCAGATAACTCAACTAAATGCTCTTTATCTTCAAGTTCAGTTGCTTCGAACATTAAAGTTTGCTGAACTCCGTTAATTGGTGATCTTCCTTCAACCTTAGTTAAGTCGTAAGATATTCCGTCGATCTTTAAAATAGCTTTTTTCTGGAAGTAATTGCTTAATGCTACAAGTCTTAACTTAGTACCTTTAAATTTAAAGGTAGCAGACGCTTCTTCTGTACTCCCCGATGGTGCAGAATAATAATGAATAGTTTCATTGTATGCACCTTTCTGAGTAGTTATGAAATTCCATTTTCCATCATATTGAATATTTGAATCTGCGTCATCCATACGCTTCCATCCAGATTCTGGTTGGAGTAATTGGTCCCCTACTTTAACAGGTGGTTTTTCAATACTTCCGTCACTATCAATATCAATAGCATCAAAAGTTAACGGGAAAGGCGAATTAGTTCCGGATTTAATAACCACATCGTGAACACCTTCTGCCAAACCTAATTTCTCATAAACCAATGTTTGATATCCAACTTTAGTAGCTTGCTCACTGTAAAATTCCTCTTGACCATCGATTATAATCTTAATATCGTTACTTCGATACTGGGACTCGTGTATACAACCAATAATTCTAAGTTTAGTGCCTGAAAATTGGAATTGTACTTCCCCTGAAGCTCCGTCAACATAGTGGAATGTATTGTTAAACCATTCAGTAGTAGTATTACCCGACTTCCACCAATCACCTACATATTTAAAACTAGAATCGGTATCGTCAATACGCTTCCAACCCGCCTCCGGTTGTAATAATTGGTCTCCTACTTTAATAGGAGGTTTACTCATTGAACCATTGTCGTCGATGTCTATAGCGTCAAGTGAGAGTGCACCAGGGTTTTCACACTTAATAGTAACTTCGTGAACGGCATCAGTTAATCCTAATTTCTCGTAGCATAAAACATTTCCATAAGCTCTATCTACAACCCTTGACTCTGAATAGTACTGAACTTGACCATCTATACTTATTGCAACTTTGTTACTATGATTCTCATAAACAGAACACATCAATCTCAGCTTAGTACCTTTAAAATTAAATTTAATTTGAGCTGATTTATCGGTGTTCAAGTTGTTATGGCAAGTGTTATTGTAGTACTGTCTGGTAGAATCTGAATCACTTGTCCAATTGCTACCTAGATACTGAATATTTGTATCTATATTATCAATTCGTTTCCAACCCGGTTCTGGTTGAATTAATTGGTCACCTACTTTAGCAGGTGGTTTTTCAATACTTCCGTCACTATCAATATCAATAGCATCGAAGTTTATATTAAGACCGGATAGTTTAACTTTATGCTCACCGTTTGCTAAACCTAGTTTCTCATAAACTAAGGACTGATATTGAGCATTTTGTTGCTCGAAGTTTATAGTCTCAACCGGTTGTTCGTCAATCCAAATTTGACCTTCCCTATACCCAGCAGAAAGTAATCCTATTATTCGTAACTTAGTGCCATTGAATACAAACTCAACAGTAGCAAGTTTATCTGAGTTGGGGCAATAGTGAGTAGATCCTCCAGACCATTTGGCAGCTGAATTAGTTGCCCATCCGTCTCCTGTATATTTAAAGTTTGAATTAGAATCTTCAATTCGTTTCCAACCAACTTCAGGTTGTAATAGAACGTCCCCAACTTCAACAGGCGGTTTAATCATCGAACCAGTTTCATCTATATCAATAGCATCTAAGTTTATATACAGTCCTTTTATTTCGACCTTATGAACTCCTTGAGGTAGATTCAGTTTTTCATAAACTAAACGTTGATATATAGTATCAGTTGACGAGAAGTTTATTACTTCTTCTCTGCCATCAATCAGTATTTTTGCATCAGAGTCGTAAGGATTAACTGTCAAGGCTATAATTCTTAATTTTGTACCTTCAAAGTCGAAACGTATCGATGCTGGGTTATTATCTACTTCAGGAGCTTTATAATGACATGTAGAGTTATAAAGACTTGAGTTAACAACATCGTTCTTCCAAACTCCTCTATACTTAATATTTACATCAGTATCATCAATTCGTTTCCAACCAGTTTCAGGTTGAAGCAGAACGTCACCTACTTTAGCAGTTTTCACTAATTCTCCATCAAGAACGTCAATAGCATCCATTATAATTCCTTCAGGACCCTCAAGTTTAACTGAATGAACTTCATTTTTTAGACCTTCTTTATTGTAAAGTAGAACTTTCAAGTTATCGGAACCTAGTACTGGATTGTAAGATTCTTTGACACCGTCGATTGTTACATCTACAGGACCATAACCTAAATTAACACTTTTAGAAACAAGTCTGACACCTGTACCCTTAAACAAAAATTCTACAACTGCATTTTGAGTAGAGAATACCGCGGTACTACTATAGTATCTATCATCAGTGAATCTATTCCAAGCACCATCACCATACTTAATTAATGGATTAGCATCATCAAAACGATTCCAACCAGGATCAGGTTTATCTAATATCTCCCCTACTTTTTTGGGTGTAAATACATAACCATCAGAATCGATATCAATTGCATCAAGATTTAAGTATGTACCTAGAATCGTTACTGTATGCGGCCCTTTATTAAGATTTGTTTTCTCATATATAACAGCTTGCCTTGTTCCCTCCCATGCATCATAATCTAATCTCTCTGTATTGCCATCAATAACGATTGTTGCATATCTATCATAACCACCATTATTAACAAGTCCAATAAGCCGAAGTTTAGTACCTACGAAAGAAAATTTAATCTGTACTGAGTTTGATGGTTGACTAGAACTTTTATAGTGGAATGTTTTCAAATAATTATCAGAGTATTTAGAGTATCCACTAAACCAATTTTCTCCTTCAAAGATAATATTCCTATCGCTATCATCAATACGCTGCCACCCTGGTTCGGGCTGAGTTAATACTCTCACCATCATATCACCTCTCCATTTTTATCTTAAAATAATTTCAATTGCTCCATCAGTAGCAATTACTATGCCCTAACTATTTGTATTAACAGCTTGATGGATCAATAAATTTAAATATTTCATGCATAACAGAAAGGAACTAATTTACTTACTAAAAGACATTTAAAATACAATTGAACTGCTTAAGCTTTTACTTTTACAACAGCTCTAGCAGTTCAATTTTAAAAATTACATAATGCCATAAAATACAAATATTCGATATCATATACTTAAATAAAAACTAATCTAGCACTCTACTTTATTATCTCGTTTTCTTCCAATTCCAATTATTCCACCAAGATTCCCGGCTATGTTTTAACCATATTTTTGGTTCTTCTTCGATTAATATATCGCTTTCCTCAAATTCAACCGGTTCTTCTGCCTGATAGATATTTTCTAATTTAAACGTATCGTTTTCAGCAAGTATACTTTCGTTGTCTAAAATGCGATTAAATTGTTCTATTTCATCTATATTCGTATGAACGAGATTTCTTCTATTCACTGGGGTTGATTGGATCTCTATACTAGATAATTCTCTTACATTTTCAAACATACCGTATGTATTTATGGATGCTTTATGAGTTGATTTTCTTTCCCATTCATATAGCTCATGTATATTTAAAGCCTCTTCAATTGGCTTCCGATGCATATCCTTCAATTCTAAAATATTCATCATTATATTTCGTACTGTACGTTCTACTTCTTCATTCTTCACTACATTTGTATTAAATTCTCTTACATCTTTATGAAATTGATCCGTGACTACTATATTTGCCTCTGCCTCTTTCATAAGCTTTTCCATTGGGGCAGATGTAATATTCTTTACATACCAGTTTCGATCATTCATTGCAGTTTCATATTGTTCAATACTAATCTGTAACTCTCTGTCAATGATCTTAAAATTCTCTTTATCAATTATTTTTGCAGCTAATTCTTTTACGACTTTTACATTATCTATCGTTGCAACAGTCGCATCAACTTCTTGCAAGACATTACCAAACTGATAGAATGAACTAATTTCTGCTCTTGTTTCATTTTCTTTATTCATTATTTCATACGTATCTATATTTGTTTGTAATTCTCTTTGGATTCTTGCAAACAAATCATAATCTGGTAAATAAACTGTAATCCCTAATCCTTCGAATAGATCAAACTCTTCATACAATGCTTCTATTTCTTTTTCTTTTTCTAATACAAAAGTATCACTCTCAACAAGTATACTTTCGCTGTCTACTGTTCGGCTGGATTGTTCTATCTCACCAATAGTAGTATTAAAAGTATTGTACTTATTCGTTAAAGTTGTACGGATTTCTTCACTAGCTAGTTCTCTTTCAGACTCACTTACATCATATTCATGTATTGATGCTTTATTATCTGCTTTTCTTTGCCATTCGTCTGCTTCAAAAATATTTGACTCGTACTCATTATTAATTTGTCGCATATCATCAAAATGCTTAATTTTCATTATGAGTTGTTTCGTAAGTCGTTCAAACTCTTCATCCTTGATTACATTTGTATTACGTTCTTTTATTATTCTCTCGAGTTGATCAGTAGCCATTATATGCGTATCTATTTCTGGCACTTGCTTTGCCATCGGATCAAATATAATACTTTCTGCATACCAATTTCTATCATTCGTTGCGGTTTCATATTGTTCAATACTAGTTTGTAACTCTTTCTCAATATGTCCTATATCATTACTATCAATTATATTAGTTGCTACTTCTTTCTCTAGATTACCAATCGAATCAACCGTATTAATTTCTGCTTCTATATTATTTTCTCTATTAGCTATTTCAGCTGTCTCTATATTCGTTAGTAATTCCCTTTGAATCCTTGCGAATAAATCATACTCCGGTAAGTAAACTGGAGTTCCTATTAAATCAAAAAGATCAAATTCTTCGTAACGAGAATCCTGTTCTTTTACGTGTCTACTAACAAGGTCATATCCTTCTTCATTATGTGCTATCAATTGTTCTTGCTTTGTAAACTCTACAGGGCTAATACATTCTGATTCATTATCGACTTTAACTCTTTCACTTGTTATTGGTTCATTACTTTCTTCACTTATAAACAATCGATCATACAATACAGAATTCGCTACTCTATCATCCTCCACTAACAACTCATGAAGGTCGCGCTTTGCTAATTCATACGCATTTGTAAATGGAGTTTCTATTTCACCTAGAATCCGATTCATGGACGATATATCTGCTTGAGCAGTATGATACTGTCCATTTACTCGATTGAAATGTTCATATCCATATATCCCCATATCTTCTTGCTCACCTATAACTCGATTAGAAAGTTCATAAGAAGGTACATTCACTTCCATTTGTAATACTTTTCTATCAATAGCAGCTACATCGAAAAAGACTCCCTCTTTCTCTTGCATGATTCTATCTGCTAAATCCGTATCACGAACATTACCATATACTGAACGTATGTCTCTTTTAGCTGAATTAACTGTTATTTGTTTCGCTTGTAGTTCTCTCTGTACACGAGCAAATAAATCATAGTCTGGCATATAAACTGGGATTCCTAAACTATTAAAAAGATCAAATTCCTCATAAAATCCAGTCAATTTTTTGATTTGTCTACTAGCAAATTCATAGTTATCTTGAATAGTCCCAAATAATTGTTTATGTATTAGGTCCATTTCCTCATGGTGTATATATTCAGTCCATACATGTTTCGTTTTCTTATTAACTTGTTCGTCTTCAGCTAATTTTACTTCTACTTCTTTTGTGAGCACATTACTCTGTATCATTTCTGGAAGATTATAATCCATGTACAAATGATTCTGACTTGATACCATCAATGTTTCTACTAAATTTACCTCATTAGAATGGTACTGTCTTTCCAATAACTCATATTCATTTATGAATTTACTTTCATATTCATGCGTTATATGATTCATGTCATTCATTTCTATGCGAGATGAATCATATTCTATTAATAGTTTTTGAGCGTTATTATATACATGGCCACCATATGTATATATGTCTTGTATTATGCGGTCCGCATATGACACATCATATTCATTAGTTTGAAGTTCTAACTTTTTACGCTCTAAATCTTCTATATTAATAAATCTTCCATCTATCTTCAGTGCTTTTCTATTTACAAATTCAAAATAATTCATTTCACCATTCCGCTGAATGGCATTTCTATTCGCTGTATTGTAATTTATATTACGAGTCTGTATTTCTCTTTGTTTACGAGCAAACAAATCATAATCTGGCATATAAACCGGAATTCCTGTATCAGTAAATAAATCAAATTCTTCATAAGAAGTAGTTACTTCTCTTGGCAAGTTATTATAAAGCTCAAAATCACTTATCTCTTGTACAGGTAATTCTTTTTGGCTAATCTCTACATAATCCACATTTCTAACTACAGTACTACATATTTCTTTTTCTCTTCTTTCAGTCAATATTGTTTCATAAAATCCTTCGCCATATAAAATACGTGCAACCTGTACCCATCGCGGTATTTCATCTACATTGGTTGCAAATTCTCGTAATTTCTGTTTTACTCTCTCTTGCTCAATTGGGAGCATATTACCTGCTTTATATATCTTACGATCTGTACTAGACATTTCTGTTACATCTGCATACTTTGTATCTAATCTGCTTCCATTGTTCCCTTCCATATGTTCCATATCAAAAGTTCGGTCATGTTGCATTGCTTTCTGATAGTAATGAACATCTGCAAGAATTTCTTTAAGCGGTTTAGAATCCTGTATGCTTAACAGTTCCATGTTGATACTCCGCATTAGGTTTGCAATATCCACTTTAGCAATATTAGCAGTCACCTCAACTTGCCTTATTGCCTCTACAACAAGGTCTGTTAATATACCTTTTCCCTTTACTATTTTGGTTGCAAATACCCCAGCATCTTCTTCCTTAACAGCTTTGAATCTTGAATATGGTGGCAAACTGACTGGAAAATTATTCGCATTTTTTACAAAAGGATTTAAAACAGAAAGCGAGAGACTATATGTTTTCTTCATTGTTGATCCCAAAGGAATCGAAACAACATGACTCTTCTTTTTCGTACATAAAGAAGGGAAAGCAATAGAATAAATTTTCTCACTCACTCTCTGCATTCCCCCTTATATGATTAATGATTAAATATCTTCTTTATAAATAGCTAGACCAATCGGATTAAATGGCGTTGCTTTCGCTTGTGTCATTGGAGAGACTGCGGTAGTCGGCAACGTATAACGATATAATTGTGCAAATTCATAACTTGCTGTAATCTCTACCCCGTTAATTGGGATTTCTTTAAACGTCACTGTTTTATCATCTTCATTTAAAATAAAGTCAGTATCAGGAACTAGAGTACATGCATTTAACAACTTAAGTGTTCCTGCTTTCGGTTTATGCTCTAAATGGAAAACTTTTCTCATTCCATTTCCTTTTCCTAAAGATTCACTTATAACTTCCTTTTCAATTTCCAATTCATCGGCCTGTTGAATATTTTTTGGGTGAACAGCATAAACATCATCTAATTTCCCAACATATCCATCATTAGGATGAACGATATAAATCTGTGACAGATGATATTTCCCACTATAGACAGATGGATTAAATCGACCTTGTCCACTATCAATATCCATATCGTGCGTAATAAATGATAAATAATGTTTTTGATACATTGCACCTGTGTATGATTGAGCTAATAATACAGAATCATTTCCATTACCTGTATTTTCTCCGTAGTCTAAATTTGCATTTCCAATTTTTTTATTAGGCGCATAATTATATTGATCTCCGTTACGACAACCACCAATAATTACAGTGTTTTTACGCGGTGCATTATCAAATGTGTACATTCTTCCAATATATAATGGTACAAATAATGCTCGAACAGGACTTGGAGTTGGATCTACACGCATAAACATAACAATACGGTCTTTGTTTCCATTTCCATACATATAAACGACAGAATCACGTTTCCAATCTTTTGTAAAACGAGCATCTGGTGTAAAACTAATTGGTGTATAAGGCGAAGGGTTTACAAAATTAACTGTAGAATATACTTCAGCCATAATACTTTCCATTTTTTGCACGTCAAATGATGTCTTTGCTACTAAAGTATCTAACGTCCCGTCTGCCTTTGGTGCTAAAAAATACACTCCAGAAAATTTAATGTTCTCAGAACTTTTTGGGGCAGTTTGAAATTCAATTGCTGTATCTGAAATTGTATATTCCCCCGGATCGACCATCTGATTATTTCTATAAACCATAAAACGACTTTCATCAAAATTTGAAAATGGCAAATTAAATGATTTTTTTGAACCGGTACCGTTTCCTAAATCACTTTCAGCATCTGATAACTTTACTTCCTTCTCAATAAAATATTGGTTAAACGTAAAGAAAATCATATCATTATTTGGTTCGTATGCATCATTTGTTAATCGATACTCACAGGTGATTTTATCTCCTTTTGCAATCGCTTGATTAAAAATAACTTTCCCCGCTTTAGCATCAACTTTATATTTATCCTTTTCTAGTAAAATGCTATTTACATACACTAATAAAGAACTTTCAACTACAGGAAATGTCGGAATTTGAAATTCCTTTTTCACTCCATCTCCCATGCCTAGCTTTCCTAATGGAGAATCCACAGGAATAAATCTACCATCTGTAAAATCAGAATCGCTCGTATCATAAGCATTTGCCACTCCAAATCTGCGCCATTCTCCATCGCTACCTAACGATTCAAATAATCGAACATCAATAAATTTATTAATACCACTTCTAATTTTAAAGTATAACTTTCGACTCCATCCTCGCTCTGTAATCATTTTCTCTAATTCAACCGGTAATGTTTGTAAATAAGCTACTTTATCAAACCACATGTTTTTCTCTCCCCTTTACATTGACTTCTCATAAATTCCTAATCCAGCTGGACGATATGGTGTCGCTGGTCTTTTTGTAATTGGCGAAATCGCATCAACATTATAAAAACGATAAATATCAAATGTATCTGGACAAGTATTTTTTCGCACTTTTAATTTATCCCCATTCAATAATCCTAAAGGAGATAGTAAAACCATATGAGGTAAGAAACCTCGCACACCTTCATCTGGATGAACAATATAAGCACGAGATGTATGAACTCGACCACTATATACCGAAGGATTAAATTGATACTTGTATTCATCATTATCATGAGACTGCCAAGCTAGTGGATATTGACCACCATTTACTCCTTTTCTATCAGGCGGCATCTCATTCGGAGCAACATTCCAAGCAATATAATGCGCTTGATATCTAGCCCCTAATCGCGAACGCTTAATAATAACGTTATCAATACCATTACCCGGTGATTTAGGATACGTTTTTAAAATTGGCAAACTATCATTCACATTTCTATATGGTTTCTTATCATTAAAATCAAATGCATGTGAGCTATTTTCTGTACCTGTATCAAATGCTGTCCCAGCCCAAAGTGCGTCACCAATTTGATCATCTTTCGCATAGCTTTCAATTTTGCCCATGTATAAAGGTGTAACCGGAACTACATTATTTTCAAATGCAGGTGTATTATCTGCTTGAATTAATAAAACTACACGATCCTTATCTACTTGGCCAGTCACTCTAACTAATGAATCAGGCCACCAATTTGTTTTTACATCAACCCCTTCTAAATTCGGGTTACGTAATGTAATTTTTACAAACGGTGACATCATAACATCCGTATTAGCACTGGTATAATCTATACTTGGATAGCCATTCTTCATAAGAATATCCGTTTTACTCACTTCTACATCTATTAAAATTTTTGTGAAAGAATCATAAGCTACTGCTATCGCTGTCCCATCTTTAAATTCAGGATCTTTTTCAATCATATAAACATAAAAACAGGAACGATCAAGATTTTTACTATATCTTAATTTTGCATCCTTAATAAACTCCGCTTTATCCTCCTCCGTATTAAATTTATACGAAAGATCCTTTTTAGCAATATCCCAAGATGCGATTTGGACTAATCCATACATAGCCCCTTCTGCATTTTTAATAATCGTATGTTCCGCAATTCCAAAACGGTATAATGTTTCATTTATACCAGAATTCCTTAAAATTTCTAATGGATAACCTGCTTTTTGAAACCTTTTAACCTTTGTCCATCCGTTACTAGTTGCTACATTTATAAGATCATCTAAGAAACTTCCTTCTTGAAATACCTTTTCAATAAACGCCACTTTACTTCACTCCTAATCTTTTAAAAATTGATAATTAAGCCAAATAGCTTTTTTCTCTAAAGATTTATTTATATATTCAAAACGGATAATCGCTTTCGCAGGAATTTGTTTAACAACAGAAAAATTGAATCCTTCGGGAACATCTTTCATATAAATTTCATCTGCTATTTTTTCATTATTAATATATAAATTCCAATAATCATTATCGTTATATTTTGATGCGCCAATAGAAAATGCAATCATTTCCATATCAACTGGTGCTATAAATTCATTATGATGAATATTTTCATAAACACCTATTCTTCTTCCTTTTATAAAAGGAAGCGTTTTGGTTGGAAAGTATGGAGCATCTAATCGGCCACCCGCCATATAATTTACAGCAAAACTCATAATCTCCCTCCCATTACTTCAAAAACTGTAAAGCAATCCATACTTGCTTATTATTAATTCCTTGGTTATGAAATTTAAAAATAATTTTATCTCCGGCCTTTAATTGCATATAGGACATAAGACTTATACCTTCTGGTATTTTTTTTGTATAAATATCCTCACAAACAATACCGTCATTTACAATAAGCGACCATTTATCATCGATTTCATACATAGAACTACTCACGCTAATGGCATAAAACTCCATGTCAATTGGTAATACGTATTCCATCTTATCTTCTGTCCATGCTTTAGAATCCATTATAAAACCTTTCATATACGGAAAAGTTTTCGTTGGATAAAATGGCGCATCTAATCGGCCACCAGCTATATAAGTTGTTTCAAACAAAGGTAATCACCCTTTTTATTGTATTAAAAAATCCCCATACATCATTACGACACATCGGGAATTGGTAAATCTGATAACATACCGTTACCTTTATTAATAAGCCTTGGTTGTACTCGATCCAATTGTTTATTTGCGTTATAAATTAGTTGAATCTCCATCTTTTTACCTGTTATTTTATGGGATATAATGACCTTTTCAAGTAGTGCTTGTCCATTAAAAACCAAATCGTAGTGCAGATATTTATCTCCATCAACTGCCGATAAACGAGCACCATCACGAACCAGTGTATACCCTTCGGTCATAGCCTCTTTAAAAACATCATTTGGATCGTTACCAGGCATCGGTTTTCCACCGCTGTAAAATTCTCTATCAATTAATCCTTTCATTAAATACATAATAGGATCATATAAGTTCTTTTGCATTATCATAGAATCACCCCTAATTTACCCTTGTAACAGACCAAGTTTTTGCTGGCCTTTGGGTATAATAGTGATCTTTATCTTGATTTACTCGAGGAAATGATAAATCTGGTAAGGAACCATAATCGAACAAGATATTATTCTTGGTATCTAGTACTTGCAAACGGCCTGTAAGAATCCCTTTAGGATTTCGAACCGCTTCAAATACAATGATATTTACTCCATATTCAAGCGAAATATCAACGTATGTAGGATTGTTCCGAATAAAATAATTTTCTTCGACTAATTTATTGTTACAATAAATATTTAATAAATCTCCATCCTCTACATCCCAATCCCAAAGCTTTAATCTTAATGTATCAACATTTACTGTGATTCCTGCTATATCTGTATATGGGGTAGGTTCATACCCATAGTTAACAGATAAATCTAAAGTTTGATAGAATCCATCATCAGCAGAAATCATTGTGTTAATTCCTTTAACAAAGTAGTTCCATTGTTGCCCAGAATCCCTATTATAGACGGAAACCACATCAAACAATTGAATTCGCGGATCCCCTATCACAGCAACTGTTAATGTTCTGAACTTTTGAATCGCTTTTAAATGATAAGCTGCAGCAACTGCCCTTCTTGCAAAGAATGTTGTTGCCCAAGGTACTTCTATCATTTCCTCTCGCAAATCCCCTAAAGAGACATTTTTAAGTAAGAATGAATTAATAAAACCATTAGCATAATCTCCACATTTAATAACAATACTGTTACTAATGTCCTGATCTGTTAATTGCATATCTAAAGAGATAAGGTTTTCGCCTTCTCTAAAACTAAACTTTGCAGGCTCATTAATTGCATAGTCTGGCATTTTCATAAATGTACAACTTCCATCTGGTTCATGTTTAATGTAGTGGAATGTTGTATCTATAATATCCCTTACAATTTCATCCCACTTTTGAAACCTCTTTCCAGTTGCCCCTTCAACAATCCAGCTTTGATTTGTACCGGGAATATTTACCCTACTACCGTGTAATGTAACTCCTGCTTTTTCAAGGAAGAATTTCACTACATCATACACATTTCCAGTCGGTGCAACAATTTCATCTGATCCCGGCGTTGGAATTACTGATTTTTGTAGAACCTTTTTATAAGATGTTGTGCAGGTAACTGATATTGTGCCGCTTTCGGCATTCACCTTTACGTCAGATACAAAACCATGTATATACGGTAAAGCTTCTTCACCATAACCGATAGAAACCTTAAATTCAGTCTGCGGATATAGTTGGTTTGTGTTTGTTACTTCACTGTTGTAAAACCATTCTTGAATGGAAGAAAACTTACCATACCAGTTATCAGGTGCCATTTGCCCATATTCATTAGCAAAGGTAATAGAAAATGTACTTGCGAACTGATCTGCGTTCTCTTGCACTTCCAGGCTTACTACACGATGTTGTATTTGTACATAAGAAGAAGATTCTCTTTTTTTCATATAAACAATTAAATTAGGAGCATTATTCCCCACTTGGAAATAGCTCCCCAACATTCTGATTAAAGAAATAGATCCTTCTCTCACATTCCATCAACTCCAATACCTGCTTGTGACATAGATATTAATTTACACTTTGCTATTACTAGTGTTCCTTTACGTATTGCATCAACTTCATTAGGCGGTATTATACCACCATAGGTACCGTAATCACCTGTAATAATATGAGGGCGATATATTTCACTCATGAACTCACGCCAATGACTGATATCATTGAATAAAGCAGTAAATTCTACTTCACATCCTTTATTACCAGTACTTTGGTAACGAGGATATCCATGCATAACATTGTAATTTTTTAATCCGTTTAAGGATTTAGGCATTTTCGTTTGTTCAATCATTGCAATTGTAGGTATCGGTCCATATGCATGATAATAAACATCGCGCAAATAGGCTACGTCAGAAGAACCGTAACCGATTGTTGTAAATTCAATTGTTTGTGGCCCTGCACCAACAAAAATTTCTCTTGCTTCCCAGGCATAAGCACCTCTTGCTCTAAATTTTTCAATACCATTTACTCGAACAATAAAGTATTTATCTGGTAACATACCATCAGAACCAATAGGAACTTGGGACATAAAAGAAAAATTATATGTCCCAGGCCATGAAAAATTAATAGTATATTTAATTGTACTTTTTAATTCTGTAACATCCCATAAGAGATGATATGAACCAGCTCTTCTATGCAATGTTTTTAATATACTCATACATTACGCACCGCCATTCCCATTAGATCGTCAGCAACTACGTTTTGTAGTAATTTTCTCATTTTCACAAAATCCTCTGCAGTTTGCAATTTTTCAACAGCAACTTTGAATGTAGCATTTTGAATTGTAACACCTTTATCTGTTTTCTTTTCAACAGAAGAGTGTCCAGCAAATGGATGTGCAGATTTTCCAATCATATCAGCAGAATGTGCCCCCATTTGTCCAATTCGGGTAGATACATCCGTTACTAGTTGCATCGGTTTCGGTGGAACAACCGCTTTATTTAACAATCCAGAAGCCTTGTCCACAGCCGGGATCATTTTTTCCATCCCTACACCAAGACCTTCTGTAATATATCCGCCGTACTCCATCATTAGACGAGAAGGAGATTTTATACCAAAGAAACTTTTAACTGCTTTTGGTATTCCGTCTACAACGCCTTTAGCTTTATCAACAACCCAGCCAGCCATAGATGTCATACCTTTACCAATACCAGCAATAATATCTTTCCCCCAGCTTACAGCGTCGTTTGCTATCCCTTTCACTATAGAACCAACTTTACCGAATACATCCTTTACTGTATCAACAATGCCGTCAAACGCTCCGACGATAGCTTTTTTAATTGCTGCAAAGTTACTTACTATGAAATCTCTAATAGCACCAACAACACTAAATATTGTGTTTTTTATCTTATTAAAGTTATCCACCACAAAGTTAACAAATGTCCGAACAGCAACTATTATTGTTTCTTTAATAAAATTCCATGCGGTTACAATAATAGACTTTACGATATCCATTACAGTCGTAATTGTGTTTTTTATAAAATGAAATGCTGTAACCACAAAATTCTTTATAGTCTCTAATACAGTTATAAAAACTGTTTTAATTACATTCCAAATCGTAGAAATAACCGTCTTTATTCCATTCATTACAGTTGTAATTATGCTATGAATTGCTTGAAACACACTACTTACAACTGATTTTAAGAAGTTTAATACAGTCGTAAAAATTGCCTTTATTCCATTCCACACTGTAGAAATGACGGTTTTTATCCCAGTCATCACAGTCGTAATTATGCTGCGAATTGCTTGAAATGCACCACTTATAAATGTTTTCAAAAAGTTTAGCACCGTCGTAAAAACTGTTTTTATAATATCCCAGCCAGTTTTAAAAATATTTTGCCATGTTTTAATAGCAGTAGAAATATAGCTTTTAATAAATTCTAAAGCAAACTTAACAACACTTTTTATTACGTTTAGCACTGTATTAAATATCGTTTTTATTAAATTCCAACCAATTTCAAATGTCTTTTTCCATATGTTGATATACATTGTAATTACAGTAGTAATTATTTTCCATGCCCCGCTAAGTATTTTATCTATAAACGATACCGCAGATTGGAATACTTTTTTTGTTCCTTCCCAAAAACTTGAGAAAAACTTTGACAAGCTATCCCATACTGACTTCGCAACTTTAACGATAGCATCCCAGGCTTTAGAACAAATATCACTGATCCATTGCACTGCCTGCTTTGTATATTTCACAATTGAATCCCAATTTTTATACAGCACATATACTAAACCAACCATTAAAAGTATTGCAATGCCCCATGGACTTAATACTAATGAAAACATTGATTTTCCAAGACCAGTCAATATCTGTGCGAACTCACTAAAAACTTTAATTAGTTTTAAGGCATCTTTAATAATCGCCGTAATTGCACCCGGTATTTGCATTAATGTTTTAACTATATTTACAAGGCCACCAATGATTTCACTCGCCTTAGATATAAGACTAGAAACAGATTTGATTAACTCAACCGTTTGCTTCAACGATGGTATTACTATATTGGAAATCTTCACGACTTGTTGAGCGATAGGTTGAATAGTTCCAGCCAAACTCTTTGCATCTTTTTCAGTTAACCCAAGCATATCCTGTAGTTTTTTTTGAGAACCTTCCACATCGGTAGCAAATTGTAAAGCTTTGCTATTGACTTGTTCTATAGGTTTTGTAACTTTATTTGAAATAGTGTCACCAAATGTTTGCATTTGCTTACTAATATTCCCAAGAGAATCTGCTGATTTTTGGATTTTTTCTTGCATTGTATTAGAGGCTTTTTGCACTCTCTCTTCAAACTTTTCTACACCTTTATATGCCTGATCCGCTTTGTTACCAATCTTCCCAAAAACATTGGTCGCTCCGTTACCAAATTTTTGAATTTGGCCATTTATTTGATTAAGTACTTCTGCTGGTTTTTGAAATTTTTCTTGTATGTTCTTAGAAGCCTTTTGTAAACTTTCCTCAAACTTTGCTAAATCCTTATAAGCTTCATCTGCTTTAATTCCAATTGTACCAAACAACTGGAATACTTCTGTAAACATTCACTCCCCCCTTTCTAACTAGGAAGTTTTTTATTCCTTATCGTCTTCAAACTGAAACTCTGCAATCAGCTTATTTGCATGGTCGATACATTCCTCTTTGGACCAAACTTCCATAGTCTCATTTTCTTCCCCATCCGACGTAGATTCCGTAAGTCCAAAAGCTTGCAAATAGTCCTGAAAAGTTGTTCCTTCTTCTAATTGCCTTGTTTGAAATCCGATAAAGGCCATCTTTTTCCATTCATTTAATTCTTCTTGCTGCTCTTCCTGACTAATAAAAGAAAATAAGTCCATTAAACGAGAATACGGTATGGATAAGACATAATCATCTGTCCATCCATACCGTTTTTGGACTTTATCAAAAGCCCTTAGCATATTTTGCTCTGTTTCTTCTATGTATTTATTAGAGTCATTTTCTACATTTCTTGTTTGTTCCACTTGAGACTTTGAGATTTGATTAGACCCTTGACCTGATTGAAAAAAGACATTAAATCTTCACTTTCTAATAATCCCTCAATAACTGCTACCATGGCTTCTGGTGGTAACTGATCGAATTCTTCACGCTTAATCTGTAATAGACTAGAGAAAAATTCCGAAAACTCATCTTCACATTCCGGAATCATAGACAATAATTGAAAGACAAACTCTAAACCCTTTTCTTTTTTTTGTTTTTCAATTTCATTTAACTGTTCTTGTTGCTCTTCATTCATTTGAGCCAATTGAATTTTTTCATCAATTTCATTCTTTTCTTTCCCAAACTCCATAAAATCAGTCATTGCATGACGACCAACTTTAGAAATAATCTTAGTAAAACGCCAAACATCTTTTACATTTAAACGTCTCATCTTCATCTTCTGACCTGAAATTGTAATTTCTGTACTATTATGCATCATTTTTTCTAGCATTGTTGTCATATTCAATATCTCCTTTTATAACCTAAAAATAAAACCTACAACTTATTTACTTGTTGTAGGTAATTTAGGTGCTTTTTTCTTTGGTAAATAAATTTCATAAGGGGGTGTATTAGGCGAACTTTCACTATAATGACCAATAAATTTGCATTTAAGTCCTACAGTTCCTTTACCATCTTTTAAATCAATTTCTACAGAAGAAACTACCATTGCATTTCGGATAACAAAAATAACCGGAATATCACTTCCTGAAACTACACCTACTATTGCAATATCACTATAACTTGCGTCTTTAATTTCATTGGTTGGTTTTACAATGTTATAATCGTTATCAGTCGTACTATCTACATCTACGCCTGGTAGAGCTAACTCTAAATTTTCTTTCGTAAATTCTACTAGTGTAACCTCCATATGTGGTTCATCTTTTAATAGCCATTTTCCGCGAACTAGTTTTCCTAAAACACCATCAATATCAGCATCATAGTATTCTCTAGTAAACCCGACTTTACAGCCACCTGTAGTAGCTCCTAACATCTCACCTAGGTCTTTAACACTTTTAAAACCTTTATACATTACACCCGGTCCAATAACAAAATTATCAGTTGTACCCTCACGTACACCATTAATAAGCTTCCAACTCATTTTTTTCCCTCCTTAATATAATTCCATTCTTCCTACCCGTACAAGAAACTTAATACTAATATGAATAATTGATGGATCTTCATCTGGAACTGTAATACTGCCTGCTCGATGAATTGTAATAATACCAGAATCTCTTAACAATCCCGCTTCTCTGTCTAACAAATGTTCTATTCGCCTTGAAATTACATCCGCTTTTTCATAATCACCTTGGCCACAATATATATCAAAAGTGAGGATCATACGATCAATTACCTCTATATCATCTGGATTATTAGATTCAATTCTCATTACCACATAAGGCATTTTCATATCATTTTGTGCAGTTTGAAATGTCAGAGCGGGCTCTCCTTCATATTTCGATAAATTACTTTGCACAATTGTATCTTTCTCAATAATATTTCTAATTGTTGCAATCGCTTTTGTCGTCATTGTTCTCCTCCCAATGTCCTTTTTAATTCCCCACGCTCTTTTTCAAACGTTTTTAAGAAAAAAGGTCGGGCTTCTACAGTACTTGTACCATTTTCGACATACACCGCTCTTTTTAATTGACTTCCAATCGTACCTACTACTTCGGTATCTGTAATATGTAAGCCATATTTAATAGAATCTTGTAATTCTCCCGTTCTAGAAGCAAATGTCTCTCCTGGTTTTGAAGCAATATATGTGCGACTTGATCGTGGAATTTTATACTTCACACCATTGTGACTACCTGATACTGTTTGTTTCATTTCTCGTTGCAGTTGATTGCAAGCACTTATAATTCTTTCTACCATCATTTTATTGAGTTGTTCTTTAACCTGTTCTACATTACGTGTAACCATGAATTCCGATGTATTCGTCATTTTATTCCAACAACTCACAATACAATTCAATATGGTGATTTAAAAATGATGGATTTCTTGGTTCTCCCCTTACCTCAAATACATAATCATGAAAATAAATTACATCATTTGTATGGATGTTATGTTCTGCAGAAGTATAAATTTTAAAATTCGGCTCAAAATTTTGTTTATTTCTTTTTAACCTTTCATTATCTACTGCTGTGTGTGTCGTTACCCGACACTTCATTCTTTCATAAATAATGACAGGCTCTTCTTTAAAATTTCCTGCCGGCTGTTTTACCTTTTGATTCCTTTTCACAGTTACTTCATGTATATATAATTCTTCCATATCTAATGCTCACAGCCTATTCTTTCATTCATAATGCTATTAAAGGGTTTCTACTTCGGTATTTTTTTAATACTTTTAAAATCTTTTTATTAACAGTTTCTTCATCTAGCGATTCAATATTTATTTCATATGAATAATCTCCGATATTTGCTGATTTTTTCATATTTTCATATTGTAGATTTGTTCGAATTACCGCATAACACGTCATATCGATGATGCATTTTTTCATTAAAGTCAAAAGCCCATCATAATCTTGTATGGTATACTCAAATTCATATAATTGATTCTCACTTAAACCATATACAGTGCAACCATCAGAAAAAACTGAACTGGTAACTTCTTCTCCAGAACCAATATGGATTACCTTGATTAAATTTTCTGCTCGAAAAGAAAGCCAAGCCAATTTACTTGTTCTAACTTTCTCTTTCATTGGGTTACTTGGCTTACTTCTCAAATAGTTTTTAGTAATCAATTCATATTGACTAATGAGCTCCTGGATTACCGTATCGGGCATTCGTTGAACATTTACCCTGTTCTTTATGTCCTGTACAGTAATTTCCATCCTTCCACCTCTTTTACTTCTCTTTCTTTTTAACCTCTATACTATCTATTAACTTAAAATGTCCTGTACTTAGTAAATAGTTTGCTTTCTCATTTGCAACCTTTTCCTTTACTCCGTTAAAAAAAGTATAGCCATATGCAGTATATGTACCGCCTAATTTTAATTCTATAATCTTCATATACAAATTACCTTACTTAATTTCCAAATTTATCAGGTATATTAGTAAGAATTGCTACTGCGTCCATTTCTTGAATAACTGCATCATCATCCAAATGAATAACATAGAAACGCTTATCTTCCATAACAGCAGATTTACCTTCTACAGTCTTACGAACTCGCGTGTCATACGTATTTACCGCAATAAAGTTTTTAGGATCTGCAAAAATAATTACATCATCTTGAATAGAAGGGACTGTGACAATCTCATACCCCAACGGCTTATTCACTTGATCCCCTGTACCTAATAACGCAGCATCTCCTAAACCAGTTGAACGAGTTGTTAAATATTCAATCCACTTTTCTCTACGAGCAGGTGACATAATCCACTTTAAACCTTCATTTTTATATTTATTAGGCATCGCCTTAGATAAATTAAAGATTGAGTCTTTACTAAACCCAGCGCTAGCTTCAGCATCTCCCGTTCCCGTCACTAATTTAAAATGATCGACAATATGAGATTTACTTGATTGTTTAATTTGTTTTAACCAGCCATCATTAATTTGTAGAAATGGGTCCTCTGAAGTTACATCCCCATTCCAATGAAGGTCTTCAAGGTCAATACCTAACTGAGTTGACATTAATGTCATAACAGTATCTTCATATCCTTCACCTTCGATATTTTCTCGAAGTAGCTCCTCCGTAATCTCCCATGGTAAACGAATAGAAACTGTATCATATTCAACTTTCGACGTTTCTACACCTGCTCGATAGCCATCATCACTATTTTCCATTTTCCTACGTAAAATTCGACCACCGATTGCAATTTTATCTAATTCACCTTTTTTCGCTTTGCGAATCTCTTTACGATGCAATTGAGAAAATGGAGTTGCATCAAATACCATTCGGAAAAATTCTTTACTTTGTTCCGGATATAATAGCCCCGCTTTCATTCCTCCTGTTGTCATTGTACTCTTTTCAATTCGTTCAATACGTGCTAATAATTCTTTATTATTCATAGATTCATTTCTCCTTATCTTTATAGATCTAATCCTACCCATTTATTTACTGGTTTTCTCATCTCGTTTGTTGGTTTGGCATCAGCCCCAAGACTTTTACGAACTTGTGCTGATCGCTCAATTACTTCAAGTCTCTTTGAAATGGGGTCTATTACCTTCTGAATAAATTCACTTGTCTTTTTAGATTCTCTGTCATTTTCTAATTCATTAGTATCATGAGTTGATTCAAGTTCTTTATTTAACTGTTCTTCCAACTCCTGTAATCTCTCAAGAAAAGGACCCATTTCTCTCTTTACAATGTCTGCAATCTCATCTGAATTTTGATCTGCGTTTTTTTGTAACTTATTTTCTTTAATTTGGTTCATCAAAGAAATCATTTCATCAAATTTTTTATCATTTTTCTTATATAAGATTTTGCCTACTTCATTTATGGAATTAATAGTAATATCATCCGGCGAGAAATCTGTATCACCACCCTTCATTGTATTTAAAATGTCCTTCATTTCATCTAAGGTGGAAACCATTCGCTTAATATCTACATTTCCCTCCCAAATCCCAACATAAAATACATCTTCAAACAAATTAAATACATTTTGCATCTTAGAGTTTTGTTTACTATTTACTGACTGATTATCCATCTCCTGAGTTTGTTCCTCGTCATAATGTGACTTAAAAAAATTAAACATCTTACGAATTACACCTTTCTCATCTTGTGTAAACTCATCCATTTGTGGCATCTCCATTCTTTCTCCAACCCCTCCCATCGAAAAGCCTGTAATTTTCCCTTTTTTGATCTCTTTCCATGTTTCACTATCGTCTACTCGAACAGTCATAAGCCATGTTCCTTTTTTAATATTTTGTTTTCCAACAACCGTATTATTTTTAGAAATCCAGCTTTCTACTACTGTTCCTTTTCCTGCCAACTCGTCATGGTTTTTATCTATATATCTATATTTCTCCAAAAAATTATAAGCTGCTCTTTCAATTTCTTCAGCCGTCATGATATCACCATGTGCATCTTCTATATTTGGTTCATAAACAACCCCTGTTACAAGTTGTTTTTCATCTTCCCTCTTTAAAATAGGGACATTTTTCAAAACGTTAGAACCATTCATGTTCATACCCTTCATAATTGCAAATGGCCTACCATTAGCCCCCTTTGTTACTAATGAAACATAACTAATTTCTACATTTTTCAATTCATTTGGCATAATATATTCCTACTTTCTAGCAAGACTACTAAATCGAGTTTGAATCTTCATTTAAAAATTTATCTCCTTCTAGAACTGGTTCGTATCCAATAACTTTTCGGCATTCATTTCTTGTTAATATACTCTTTTCGTATCCATCTATTGCGTATTGCATATCACTTGCTCGATCATCTGTATCAATTTCATTTAATTGAAACTGCCAGTCCAATTCCCCCAATGTTCCTGTAAACTCTTTAAATAATTGTGTATTTAATCGATGTTCTAAAATTTGTTGACCTGGTTCAATAATTGATCTTTTATACATTTCATTCATTTCTTTTGCTGTCGTCTGTCCAAGTGATCCTGTCATAGCCCAACCAATTCTATATGGTGGAACTCGATGAGCTACACAAATTTCCATAGCATTATCTTGGCGATATAAACGAAAACTCGCTTCTTTGACATCAGGCCCTAATTTCTCTAAGCGAGCTTTGGCTCCTTCAGGGACAGGAACAACTGCTAACTTATGATGTTCTCCTTTTGTTTCGACAGAGAAAAATGTTTTTAATTCTCTTTCAACTGAATCATCTATTTCATCAACACCCTCAACAAACAAAACAGCATCTGGAATTGTTTTACCAGTGAAATAATTAATATTGTAATCTCTTACAGCTTGTGATCCTACAATGGAACCAATAGAACTCACATAATCGGGAATACCATAGTATGATGATCTAGAACCAAATTTACGAATTACAATAACTTCACCAGCTTTTTCTTCAGTGTCTAATAACGAGTTTTCATCTAAGCTATCACTAATGATTTCTCCATCTACTAACCTAAAATCATATGGATAACTAAATCTTTTAAACCATCTCTCCTCATTATTTACAATCTGTGCAAATCGAATCTTATCTTTATGCGCACGTACCGTATGTGCTGGAATATGGTGAAGCTGCGTTGGTTCTCCTTTTAAATTACGAACAACCTCTATAATTCCCCAACCTACAGTTTCATAATCCTCCCAAACTGCCCTAAGTATTTCGCTACTTGTCATTTCATTGTTGCAATACCTCATAAAACGCTTTAATTCTTTATATTGTTCTTGATTTGCCTCTGTCACTTCATCTAGCGGTGCAAAATCAAATCCCATACCAGCAATATCATTTACTTTTGCACTAATACATGCCGAGTGAATAGGGTTACTTTCTCTCAAATTTAATAATACTTGCATATCATATGGAGGCTTTACTAGTTCTTTATCACCGTACACTTGTGCAAATGGATCAATTGCCATTTGTTTACTTTGAAGTTCCTCATTACGTAAATTCATCTCACGATTTTGTAATTTAAGTACTTTCACATTCTTAATTGCTTTCTTCTCAACCATAAAACCTATGCCTCCTTTCATATACAAATCATCTATTCAATGTTTTTCATAAAAACTTTACCAATATAAAAAAGCTGAACATTACATGTTCAGCTAAACTCTTTTTATTTTTCCACCCATTATTTTTTTTTGCTTAGTAAAAAAGTATTCTAAGGCTTGTGACGTTGTATCTACTTGATCATTATGCTTACCAGATGGGAAAGAAGCTAATTCATCTACATAATCATATACCCAAGATTGTATTTTAGGATTAGGTATATATACATTTCCAGATTGAAATTCAGGGGATATCGCCTCAGCACGTGTTTCTTTTGAACCCTGTGGATTTATAGGAATAATACCACTTATTTCATTCTTCAATGAACTAATAATGGCAGGGCCATTTGCTTTTTTTTCAACTAATTTCGGAATGGACTTTTTAAAACCAGAATTCCGAAGAATCGACTCATATTTATGATGAAAAACAACAAATGCTTTCTTTGTTTCTAGGAAATTCATTTGCGCTCTCACTTGATCAATTAAATATTTGTCTCCATCTATTTTTCCCCAAATCTGTCCAACCACAAATGAACTTTTATTTGTAGTATTATCAAAAGCCATATCCCAGGAAGTAATGATTTGATCAAATTGTTCCCAATTTGGTAACACATCATAATATTGAAACCAGTTCCTTTTAAAAATATTCCCTATATCACTTGATGGTTTTTGTTGCCATAAAGATAACCAAGAGCGTGCAGAGGAAAACTTCTTTTTATCTTCATAATAATTTTGGCCATAGTGTTCAACCCATAAGCCTCTTCCTATTTCTCTGTTCAATGGATCATCCCTTGACTCTGCTATAGCAGGAATTGATAACACAGTCCATTTCTCCTGTTCTTTCTCTAACAATCTACCAGCTAAATCGTCCTCATGCCATCGCGTCAAAATTAGAATTACCTTTGCACCTTTTTGTAAACGTGTAGATAAAGTATCTTCCCATTCATCCCATAGTCTATTTCGGTATGTAATTGATTCGGCCTCTTGGCGATTTTTAATAGGGTCATCAATAATTAATAAATCTGCTCCTTCCCCTGTAATCGAACCACCAACTCCTACAGACAACATTCCACCAGAGTGGTTATGTAGTGCCCAATCTGTTACGGAACCTTGTCGCTCATCAATTCTAATATTAAATATTTCTTTACCAAACTCTTCAATCTTAGCACGATTTCTTCTACCAAACTTTTCAGCTAAACTTGATGCATAAGATACCTCTATAACTCTCTTATTTGGATACTTTCCTAAATACCAACTTGGCAATGTTTCTGTTATAGACTGTGATTTTGAATGCCTAGGTGGCATAAACACCATTAATCTATTAGTCGATAATTTCTCTTCAATTAAATCTTGGCAAATCTTTGTTATTAATTTTGTGTGCTTTGCATGTTTATAGAATCCCTTATGTGTATACTGAACATAGAAAGGGGTAGTTCACTTTTGCCAATTCCTTAAATGTATTTTCATCTATTAACTTATGCACATTCATCCGTGTCATGATTGTAATTCTCCTCCTTGAACTTTCTCAAATAATTTCATAGCTAAATCAAGCATTTCCTCATCACACCCAATTTTCATAGCCATTTTATTATGCTCTACTTTCATTTCTCCTGAATGATTTACGTTTGCTTGCAATTGATCTTTTCTTCCCCATTTAGTTGGGAATTTTCTTTCTAATCTCCATGCTGCGGCTTTCCAATTAGATTTTGCATGCTCCCCAATTGTCTCAACGTCTCTAGCTTCACTAAATGCTAATGCCTGATCAATTTCCATGACTAACTTCACATAAATCTTATCTTTTCTCGGTACTACTTCACCTGTCTTTTCACTCGTTTCAATTGCCCTACGCCCTTGTTTTAACCAAACATAAACTATACTTCTACTTATTCCAACTAACGCACATGCGGTTTCAATATAATTCCCTACTTTAATATATTGGGTCAACCTATTTATCAGCTCATCATTCAATTTCATTGGTCGCGCCACTAGCATTTCCTCCCGTTTTAACTCATCATTTGTATTTCTTTTTCTAAACACTCAATACATATTGTTGTTATATTGTCGTCAACTACCTCACGAATTAACATTTGTTCACAATACTGAATTGTGATTGGAAATTTCAAAACCCACAAACATTTTTCAAGGCAAATTGAACATATTGGCATAGTATCTATATCTTGTTCTAACATCTAATCGCATCCTTCTGTAGTTTTTCATGTACTACTGCCTATTTTGTAGTAAATAAAAAGATGCCGTCACTTTTAAAATCTCTCATTTAATTTATAGATATCCTTTGGATTACTCTTTCTTTTTGCTAGTATCCATTCTTCATTTTTTATATTTCATTTAAACTTATTTTATTACTCTCTATTTATAGGTGGCACTATGGTGACAAGAATGTATTTGTAAATAAAAAAAGCCTTAACTACTTTCGCAGAAAAGACTTTTTCTTACTTGTTTAGCAATTTTTATTTCAGATCTATATAGAATCGTTTTAATTGTGCTTCTTGAAACATTCAAATATTTAGCAATTTTCTCTTGTGTAATGCCTCTTCCTCTTGACATGATATATATTTCTCTTTCATATTTTGTCAAAGTAGAGAGCGCATCTTCTAGTTTTATTCTTTCCCATTCTGAAATGACACTTTCTTTGTTTTCATCATCCCATTCATATGTTGTATCAGTACTACGAAAATATCTTTGCATTAACAAGGAATCATATGATTTCTCTCGTTGATAAGCAGCTCTACGTTCTATTCCCCTGCGATTACCTGGCATCTTTGCATTCTTCATCCACTCCAAAGCATATGTGACATCACTAATCATACTTGTTAATATTTTAATCTCTTCTTCTTTTGCACTTATTTTTGCACTCTCTAGCTTACATAACGTTTCTTTATATTGGATAATTAAATCTCGCATATACCATTCCCACCCTTATAACAAAGCAAAATTGTTAAAAATAGAGACCATCTAAATCTACATTTAATTTCCATTTATTTTTTCTCATCAAAAACTAAAATTATTTTTAAAAAATCTTCCTTAATACTATTTATCATTGCTACTTTGTACTTATATGATATATGTATATAACGATTCATTTTTATCTCTTTTTCATCATTTTTTTACATAAAAATAACCACCTGTTTGTTTACACAGGTGGTTATAATCCATATTAAAAACTTATTTATGATTAATAATCTTAACACTCCTCAACCTCAATCCCTAATGCATATGCATAGTTGTAAAAAGCAGTATTTCTTTTTCTATAATAATCTCCCTCGGATAAATTCAACTCTTTCATAACCTCATATCTATTAACTCGATTCTTTAACAAATATTTTTGAATAATTATTCTATCACTTTCAATATCTAGCTTTTCTAACCCTTTGTTCATCGCAATAATATAATTGACCCGCTCTTCTTTCGCGTTTTCTTTTAATATATTTTCTTTCGAGAGTACCGTTTCATTAAGATAATTACACTTCATAAATAATCTGTATTTCTTTATAGCTTTCAGTACATTTTCTTTAGTAGCTTCTTTATTTAATACTGGTAATTCTATATTTAACATGTTAAGCCCCTTTCTTATCATTTATCCTTAATCATAATTTAAATTTCACATATCAAAATCATTACAATGATTTGCTATTAAGGCTTATATCCTTCATGTATTATTTCATACATTGTATTGCTAACATTTATTTTCTTATCCTTATGATTTTTGATTAATTTTATTAACTCATCACTATTTAATTCGTACAATTGCTTATCCTTATATTTGTAAATTCCATTTTCAATAAGTTGATTAATTAAAAATAACTTCACCTTGCTACACCACCATATCTTCAACGAAAAATTGAATCTCAATATCTTTTGAATTATAATAACAAATTGCGCCCCCATTAATCGGAACACATCCTACTACAATTTGAGATTCACTTCTACTTTTTACAATAGCCACTTTATACAATTTATTATCTCTTTCAACTACATCACCAAGTCTAAACTCATTTATTTTACGCCCTTTAATAGCGAATAATTTTGCCCGTTCAAATAATAATTTTTCACTTTTTTCAGCTTTCCTAATTTTTAATTTCGTACTCTTTTCAAAATGACCATAATGATTAGAGAACTCCTCTCCATTAATCCAGAACCAACTACCATGCTTTATTTCTTTTTCATTTTCTTTACAATATTCAGCGATGAATTTTTCACTTTTTTCATTTTCAATATACAATAGTTCTCCTTTTCGAATTGTTTCTCTACAATCTATAAATTCATTCTCAAAAAAGAAATTAATTTGTTGATAGCTTTCTTTTTTACCTAAATAATCAGCAATCACTCTTTCACCTTCTATCTTCCAACACATCGGTGTCTCTTGTACTGTTGTAATCCAATTTGTTTTCATTCGTTTAATTGCTTCAAATCCTTTATATGTTCTCATTTTCAAGATGCCTCCATTTAATTATTTAAAACATATAGAATAAACTTAAAAACTGCTTTCAATGTACATACATGGAATTTCTAATCAAATACTCTTTCCGTTCCTCATATTCTTTCTTAACTTCCGAACCAATTCATACATTACAAATTTCTTGAACAATATGTTTTTATCTGTATATATATTCTTTTCTTAAAAAGGTAATTTTCTCTTACGCTTATCTCTTGTTTTTTTAAATTCTATGTGTCGATATGTATTAAACATACGAGATGTAACTCTTTCATCGTACGCTTTTATAATTGCCTCACCTGTTAAATTCGTTGTAATAATTGTTTTTTTCCCTTGTCGTCCATCAAATAGTTTAAATAACACACGATTTACAAATGCTGTGGCTTTTAAATCATTAATATCCATATCCCCTAGCTCTGCTCCTAGATCATCAATGACTAATAAATCCATAGAAATTAGCATATTTGTTATGCTATGCTCTGTTTCACAAGATTGCGTATTAAATGTCGAACGTATGTAATCAAAGAGTTCTGAACTTGTAACATACATAACTTTATCCGAACTTTGTTCATTCATTTCATGCGCTATAGAGTATGCAATATGACTTTTTCCGGCTCCAACTTTCCCCACAAGAATCAAATTAAATCGAATATCATTTAAATAGTCTGTAAGAGCCTTTTTAGCTAAAATTAAATTCTTTTCATCCTCTTCACATTCTGATATAAATGTCGAAAATCTAGCTAATTTAATCGTTTCATCTTTAATAAGACTCTGATCGTAAAATATACTTTTACGTTTTCTTTCCTCTTTCTCATAACGAAAAACATTCATTTCTTTTTCTAACCTTCTATTTTCTTCTTCTAAACGACATACTGGACAAATCGTTTCACCCTGAATCTCCATCAATCTTACAATTCGCTTCCTCTCCTGATTACATATCACACATGTTTCAGAAAGGAAGTTCATTTTCTTCGAAAGACTTTGTACTATATCTGTTACCTTTGTTAAAGCCATTTGATTTCACCATCTTTCTCTGCTGCAAATATCCCTCAAATTTAGTTCCAAATAAGGTTTCTGGTCTTAAATATTTTGCCTGTTCTGTATAAAGCCATTCTTTCGCCTTCGTCTCAATAACTTCTTTGAAATCATTTATATTAAATCCCTCTTGTAGTCTAGATTTAATTAACATTTGTGTCTTTTTAGTTGAAATACGATAACTTGTATTACATACACTGTTGAGATAATTAATTATCTCTACTATATCTTTTTGAGTGGTATTCTCTGAGTTAATCTTTTGTGTAGTCTCTGGTATTGGTTGAGACATATTATCATTTTCCATCATGACAATATGTTCTTTTCGTTGAGACAATTTGTCACAATCGTTATCTATTTCTAATTCAACTAGTCTGTCATAATTTATTGAATACCATTTTGTTTTATCAAACTTTAATTTGTTATAGTTACCACTTATCAATAAATTAAACTCTTCTAGATTTTTAACAATACGTTTCAACGTTCTTTCATTCCAAAACGGGAATTGTTTATGCCAATTTGTAATGCTATTATAGACCCAATAACGATCATCATAATAATGTTTCGAGCGCTTGAGCCAATAATGTATTTGTTGAAGAAAAATTGCCTCGTTCAATCCAATCTTACTTGCTAATCGAGGTAATACTAATAATGGCTCATCCTGTATTAGCAAACTACTCATTTTATCTTCCTCCAGATTTTTTCTTAAAATCAATATATTAAGCTTCTTAAATATTAAAAGTTTTATTCTCCAAAACCTTTAAATTTCCCAACCTATTAATACTTTTATAGCTTGATTAGCTTGCTTCCTTGTAAGATCACTCAGTGATTGAATTTTAAGTTTTACTTTTAATTTATTTTTGATTTCCTCTTTTGAAATTACTCCATCATATTTCAATGCTATTATATGAATTTTGGCATAAATCATTTTTAACTGTTTATTCGAATGTTTTTCTGATTCGAAACAACTAGTATTTCTAAATTCTTTATTCTCATTAGTACTCTTGCTGACATATCCTTTTTTTGTCACTCTAAAAACCATGATTAATCCTCCTTACAATAGGATTTCCTATAAGATTTGTTTTTTTAAGACGATAGTCTTTCTTTTCTTACACCACATTCTCTGTTAGCCAATTTAATAAAAATGCCTTCGTTTCTTTAGCCGAAAAATACCATTTCCCTTCCACTTTAAATTTTTGTAAACGCTGATCAAAATAGAATTCTTTTTGAATAGTAATCCTCGACATGCACGTTCTTTTTTAAAATTCCCTTGTATCCCAAAATAAAAATTCTGCACCCACTTCTTTAAGCTTTTCTTCTAATTTTTCTAAATATAATCTTTTGATCACTCTTTCACCTACTTGAATATTTAGCATTCTATATTTCATCTCGATTTTTATATACCAAATACACTTTAGCGTTTCATTTTTTAGATTTCTTTCCTTCTTTTCTAAGTAAAAACTATATATAAAGTACCTTTAATAGTAGGATTATTAGATATTTTGTTTAAAATACCTCAAAAAACATCCTATAATCCATATATAAATACGTGCATTTTTGTCACAAATTATTTAAAAAAAGATCAGGGAATAATTCTTCTATAGATTTCTCTAAATAGCACGATAACATATGTGCCTCTTTCAGAGTGAATTCACTTTTATTATGTTCTTTTGCCCAATATGTACGTGGAGAAACATTAAGAAAATCAGCAACTTCTTCAATAGTTTTTCTCTTTAATTTTCTTTCTAAAAATATCATCTTGTGCATTTTTGTCACCTCTTTTCAAATTCAAATATAGTACTACGTGACAAAACAGTCAAGAATTTTTTTACCAAATCACGAAGAAAGTTGCATTTTTGTCACACCAATTATATAATCAATCAAGACGGAGGTGACAAAAAGTCATGAAATCATTCGGTTTAAAATTATCTCAATTGATGAAGAAAAATAATATGACAGACGAGCAATTAGCTGAATTATTATCTGTTAGTAGAACTACTGTTTTGCGGTGGAGAAATGGTGAAAGAAGCCCTAAAATGTCAAAAATATCTCAAATCGCTAAGATATTAAATGTCTCTGCAACCTACTTTATTGATGAAAATGAATCCTATTGTCCTGAAGATCACGCAATGACCAAACGGAATATTCCCATTTATGGTACAATCGCAGCTGGTAAACCAATTGAAGCTATAGAAAATGTAATTGGGGATATACAGGTACCTGATATCATTTTAGATAAATATGGATTTGAAAAACTATTAGCACTTCGTATAAACGGAGACAGTATGAATAGAATTGTACATGATGGACATATAGCTGTACTTGAGAGGACAACAAATATAAATAATGGCGACATAGCCGCTGTACTCATCAACGGGTATGACGCCACTTTAAAAAGAATTTACAAAACCAATAATAGAATTATACTTGAACCAGATTCTTTTAATCCTAGTATACATCCATTAATGTTTGATTGTACAGATATAGAAAATTGTCCAGAAATAAAAGTAGTTGGAAAATACATTTGGAGTTGTGCACCAATTCAATAATATTTCATCGATGAATTAAGTTATTTTGTAATAAATTTTAAAGTAAGGGGGCTTTCTCCCCTTCTTTTTTATAGCAGGGATTTTATCTTGTCTAGTTTCAGGAAATCTTGATTTTTTATGTGAGCGTTTTGTGGGTGAATTACTCTTCTTTCAAATAAAAGTGTTTTACCCACAACATAAAAAAACTCAGCACGTTTTGTGTCAGGAATTTGAACCTCTTATTATAGAGACATATACTGCCCGCTTTCGCCTCTTAAACGTTCAATCATACTTGATATTTCTTCAAAATCTATACATGATTGCTTTTTCTTGCTCAATACAAAATACCTTCCTTACAAATTATAATAAATTGAATCTTAGTAAAACAAAAAGAGATGTCTTAGTAGTATACCTCGGACATCCTCTTCATTTTATAATATCTAGATTCTATACATCCCTATCAATTAAATTTTTATTCTACCTAAAACATCGTATTATCATTAGCTGCTTCACTTGGAATCTCTTGAATTACATCCCAGTGTTCGACAATCTTTCCATCCTTGTTACGAAATATATCGACTATAGCAACTTCCCTTATCTTGAGAATTAGTACGAGAATGTACATGAAGAGCAACTGTATCCCCTTCAGCTACTACACGTTTAATCTCTGCAGAGGAATTAGAGTTTTTAACAAGATCTTCCTCAAAGAAATCCATAAAGGCTTTTCGTCCATCAGCAACAAAAGGATTATGTTGCTTATACTCTTCACCTACATATTTTTAGTAAAAAACTCATAGTTGAATTTAATATATCTAATTCCTTTTATTATCAGAATAAGCCTTTACAACAACTATTGATTATTTTTTATATCATTAATTCTATAATTTCTTTAATACACTTACCATTATCCATTGCTATATCTAATTTCCGTTTAAATCCCTTATTTATAAGTTTATACCTATACATCGTGTTAAATTGTGTGTGGCAAGATAAAACAAGCTGCTAAATTGAATTATTGTTAGGTAGTTTCTACGGTATGATATTATCACACAATTAGTTATACATATAAAAAGATTTCCTGCTTTGTAACAGGAAACCTTTTATGTATCTTTAACCTACAAACCTAAAATTTCAACAATCTGACGGGCCTTAGCATTATCTATATAATAATGCATCTCTAACCCTCTTCTTTCTGAGCGGAGTACGGTTCCCCTCAATTTTGATAAATGTTGTGAAACAGTGGATTGTGGAAGTCTCAATATCTCCGTTAACTGTGTAACATTGCATATTTTATGGTGCATTAATTCATTTACAATTTGTAATCGAACAGGATGTGCCATTACTTTTAATACATCTACATCGTCTTCATGGATTTCAGCTAGATTTCTTTCAGATATTAATGTTATCATTTCGCATTCTCCTTTATTATTAATTTCTATTTTCCTGTTGTCCTTATAATTAATACTTATAGCTAATTACCATTTGTCCTGTTGAGAAAATATATTCTCTTTTTAAAACAAAAAGGACACCAATTCATAAAAACGTTTTTTACTGCTTTAATGAATTGATACCCTCTAATTTTTTGACCAGAATATATCTTGTTTTAAAGGATATTTTCAATTCCTTTTTCTCAAATCTAGTAAAAAATTTGTATTTTCTTTAAAATCCATATTAAGAATATTCTTCAAATCCTGAAAGCATAAGTTTGCGGCAAACTTATGCTTCCTATCACATCCCACACCAATCAGGATAATTAACACTATCAATGTAGTACTAACTATCTTAATTGAATATTAGTAATAGTGAGTCTAAATATTATCAATTTACTTTATATTACATGTATGTAAAAATAATGACATGATAAGCTTTTTCAAATTTTTCTCCTTGTAAAGATTTGAAAATAGCATTTCAACAATCTCCTTACTGTTAATATGCCTAGAAAAAGAACCCCATAGGGTTCTTTTTCTGTTCATTCCCTAAAATCCCATATTAATAAAAAAAGAAGAGGGATATATCCTCTCTTCACCAATAAAATCGAACATCTTTACATTTAAGGAAGGGCATCCATTCATCAAGAGATGAAAGGAACAATAATAGTTCACCTAGTGAATTATAACACAAACACAATTCCATTAATAGGTAATATTAACATTATTGGAATAATTGTGGCAAATTTGTTAAGTATCTTAATATTAAAAGGCTTTATATGTATGTAAATTGAAAGTGGATAGTGTAAGGATAAAATATAAGGGGGATATATCATGTTTAACAAAAAACAAACATTCGTAACAACGGTAACAGCTTTAACACTAGGTTGTGGATTTACATTCGGATTAACACCGGCCTTTGCAGATTCTAACAAGATTTCCGCAAACAATATTCCTGTTCATTCTATTCAGAACCAAGAACAAGAACCTTTTACTGGATATGTTATTTCAGTAGAGAACAATTATTTGGTAGTTGCTGCTACGTCTACAAAAGATGAAGCTCTTGCTTATCAACATAATTGGTGGAATCTAGTTTCTCAAAATAAGATTTTAAGGGTCCCTGTTTCAGATAGTGAAAACTATACATTAGGTGAGAAATTAAATGTATATGCAGCTGCATGGACTAAATCCCTACCACCAATAGCTGTTATGCCCACAATTGAAAAAGTATTTCATTAGATTATATTTAAAATAAGAAGGGCATCATTCTAATTAGAATGATGCCCTTTATCCCACCAACCTTTTTCTCTTATTAATAAAGCTGTCTAGCGATAAATAAGAAATGGTTACAGGAAGAAAATAGAGTGCGAAAACCAAGCCATTCGGTTCCTGCGTAAAATATCAACCGTACCAAAAGAGCATCCATTCGTTGAACATCTAGGGGTGGAACACCCCAAAGTAACGCTCAGGGAGACGAAAAGTTACTCTCGTCGTGGAACTGAGAAGCTCCCACTTCAAGCTTTGCTAAGTGGCGAGTAGTTCACTAACTGATTTACCTTTCACAAAAAGTCTTTCTCATTATTCAAATAGATCCTTATGATTCAATGAAAGATCATTTCAAAGAGCATTATATAAAAATTGAGCATACTGTTCACGAGTTGCTGTCATAAATGGAGCAAATTCTCCTATCTCTACTCCTGCAAAAATATAATTAGAGTAAACTACACTAATTGCTTCTTTTACCCAAAATTTAGCAGGTATATCTTTAAATTAATGCGGAGCTTTCACACTGTAGGGAAAAGCATTTTTAATTATTTGTTCCACCTCCGCGCGTGTAAACGCACCCCTTTTGATCTCTTTTAAAAATCCCTAACTCTGTCACAATCAAAAATTCTTTTAAAAACATTGTTGAGTTTTCATTAATATCATGATAAGGATTAGCAAATAACGACTTCCCTTGAATATGTAGTATCTGATCATCTTTCACATATCCCTTTAAATGCGCTCGATAAAGTAGTGCAGCTACTTGTTCACGGGTCACATTATCTCCCAATATACCATTTTCGTATCCTACAATAATATTTCCCTCGTTAGATAAATTATATATTGTATACATGACCAATAATCCATTGGCACCTCATCAAACAGAATTCGTTCCACTTTTACTTCAGCAAAACCTGTACTAGTTAATAGTCCCCCTTATAATCGTATTGCCCTTAACACTTTTTTCACTCTTATTATTCTATATATCATAATTTTATATAAAAGCGCAAAAAAATTATACACATATTTTATTATTCATGTTAATATAACAATATTGCAATTTTATTATTAGTAATTTATGACAGGAGATGAAAAGATGAAAGGACTTGAATTTTCAACCAGCCTATTATTCTTTTGGATAAAAGGCAGAGTAGACGTTGATAATAGGTTTGTAAAAACCAACTTATCAAACACATTATTGGGTTTTATTCCTGCTGGTAAAGACCAACAAAACATTCCTCTAAAAAATATTTCTGGAGCAATGTTATCTACCAAGTATTTCTTTAAACCAATGATTTTAGGAATACTAATTTTCTTGTTTGGATTAGGTACTTTAAGTGATAGTTTTATTGGTGGATTAATTTTACTACTATTAGGTATTGGAATTGCGGGTAGCGGCATCCAAACAATATTAAGAATTGAAAAAGCAGGAACACCTTATCATATTAGTGTCCCATTCTTTGAAAAAGAAAAAATGCAATTATTAAATGATATTATACAAAATGCTTTAGCAGACGACACAGACAAAACAGATTTAAATTTATTCTTCGATAAAAAATCACAATAAATATTTTTATATTTAAAATAAAACCTTATAATCTAATTATATTATTTAATTAGATTATAAGGGTTTTTAAGTTCATCTTGCCAACAAGTTTTTCTCAATAAAAATTCTACTTTTACCTTCTCTTCTTGTAAAATCTATAAGATTTGCCATCCCATCTCGCCTTTTACAAAATAATTTTTTATTTCTCAACATAAAATGATTAGAATTAAATTCTTAATCATAGTACCTACAGTTGTCAATTATCCTTCCTTATTTTATATTTTAAAATAAAAAACGTATCTCCACCTATATTTATCTATACGAATTTAAGAAATAAATAGTTCAAAAAGAAAAATAAAAATACTACAACAAAGAATGTCCATTTGTTTCTTTTTGTTGGTTTTCCAGCATGTTGTATATAAAAAAATAAGGCAATACCTGTCATGATAATTAAAAAGATTTGATAGTAATCAATCATCTGTAATACCCCTCCATATAAAAATAAGAAGTCTCCTTTTAAGAGACTTCCCATTTCTAATACAAACGACATACATAGGATAAATATACACAATATTATCAGGATGGTGTGCTTTGTTGCCCTTTTAGCATAACACACAATATCTCATTTTTGTTTAATAATTCCAAATTATAAAACTTTATCAACATTAAAATATTTCATTTAAAGCAAACGAACAAAAATAAACTCAACGAAATATTCACTTATAAACCAACGTATGTAAAAAATAGCTACAATTCCATTCATAGTTTTAAAAATTTGTCCTCCTCTTCTTCTAAGAATATTCTAAATCTCAGATAGATTATCTTATATCGCCACCTTATGTATGCAGAATTACATATCGAACTCTATTGAAAATCATTCTCATTGTAACTATAATGGTTTCAAGGAGTGGTATTTTCACTTCCTTTTCAAATCTCAAAATATATTAAAGGAGGAACTAGCATTATGAAAAAAGCTATTTTAGCAGGGGCACTAGGAATTGCAGTACTATCAGGTATGAATTTACCAGGAGCAGAGGCACCAAAAGCGAGTGCGGCAACTACGAATTTAGAAATTCAAGAAGTTACAAAATATTACTCTATGAATTCCTATGAAATTTCTCAAAAAGAATCATTTAATGTTAGTAAAGGGGAAGAACTTACAGTCTTTGTACAAAATTCCGGGTTCCCAATTTCTTATACAGTCTTTGATGCAGATAATCAAGTAATTGGCACATACAATGCTAATTCACCATATGGTCGCGTATTCAAAGCACAAAAAGACGGTAATATTTCTGTTCAATTTCAAGCAGGAGTAAATTCTTCTTACATGAAGAAAATGAACTTTACAGCTAAATTTGCAGTTTCTAAACTTAACCAACAATAAAAAATTTAACGATCCTCTTTAAAGGCAAATTAAAAAGGTATATCCCTTCAATGGGATATACCTTTAACTTTAGTGAATTTTATATTGGCCAGATAACTGCTCTTGCGCCATACGAACTAAACGTTTCGTAATCTCTCCACCTACTGAACCATTTGCTCGTGATGTTGAATCTGGTCCAAGTGTAACGCCAAACTCCTGAGCAATTTCGTACTTCATTTGCTCAATTGCACTTGCTGCCGCTGCTACCAAAATCTCGTTTGAATTATTATTTTCTCGAATTTGCATTTCTAACACACCTCCATTTAATTGGTAATATCATGCTCTATTTCCAATTAAATATGCAAAATTTATATTATTTAAGTAAGTGTGTGATTTACATTATTAAATTCAAATTTCAAAAAGGTTTTTCAATAAAATTAATCTCATACTTATTAATTTTATTAAATTTTAAACTCTCCAATTAATTCTTGTAACTCTTGTGATAGCCACCTTAATGCTGTTGCTAATTCTGCAATCTCTTGTACATACATTTCTTACTCTTTCATACTAGTCTCTACATTGCTACTGTTATTCACATATGTATTGGAAATATGTGATAATTCATTTACAATCTGAACAATTTTATAAATTATATTTAGTCTTTGTTAACGGCCAGAGGAGTGAAATAGGTATGAAAGAGTAATTAATTCGCTAAAATATCCAAATAATACTTATTTTAATGGACTTATTGGTGAGGAATGGAGACTGGTTTTAATTTGATTTTTTTCGAAAGTAAAAAAGAGACCTATTTATTAGATCTCTTTTTTACTTTATCCCAGCTTAATAATTCTATTTTCTTACTTAAAATTCTAATATCCCCATAACTTCTTTTGTAAATAGTTTAAAATCAGTTAAATGTTTTTCAATAATTTGCTTAACAATATCTAAATTTACACTTTGATAATCATGTACAGCGATATTTCGAAATCCAACCATTGCCTTTAACTTATTTGCCAGCTCTGCGCTAAGTAGTCCTGCTGTAACTAATAAATCAAAAGCTTCTCGACTAGATTGAGGTAGTCCTAGTTTTTTCCCAGCAACAATATGCATTGCTAAATCAATACTCGCTTCACAAGCTCTTTGTATATTCAAGATTATTGAATCTTGCTTTGTGTAATCCTCCAAATTTTCAGGGTCATTTCCATACACGTCTTGGATTCTTTTTATACAACGCTCTATTGTGGAAATTTTATTTAAAATAACCTCATTCTTCATATATTGAACCTCTTTTCTTTATATCATCGAATACTATCTTGCGTTCCTCATTCAATTTTGAATACATTTTTAAGGTTTTCATTTCAAAAATGATTTTCCGTTCTTCATCAGAACAAAATATTGTCTTTCCTGTATGTATAATCTGAGCTTGAAAAACTGTAGAAGCCTCGGATAAATCAACTAAATCAACATCTCTATGAACAATGTTAGCTAACTCCTGTGCTAATAAAAAACGTTCATAATTCCCTAAAGTTGTATCACTTACATAAGCTATATCAATATCACTATCTTCCCGTTCTCTATTCTCAGCCGTTGATCCAAACACAATTATCCAATAGGGATTCACCGTTTCTTGTAATTTTTCTATAATAGCTGTTATCATGCTTTGAAAAATCATTTAATTAATCCCCCTTATTATACTTGAATTTTATTATATCATAACCATTACGAAATCCATTAAGCTTCAACAAATACATAAACAAAATTAAAATAAACCTTCTTAATACTTAAAGCACCTCAAAATTACGTGCTTATTCCTGTAAAAGCAAAAGACTAACAATAACTGTCAGTCTTTTGCTTTTGAAACTCTAAATAAATAGGGGCTATATTTCTCTAGCAATGGCGTCTTTTATATGTTAATTTACCTTTAATTTACCTTTAATTTTTCTTTTACTTTTGTAGGGAGTTCGTCTTTTTTAACCTCTTCCCAAGATTTCACACATTTTTTTCAGAGTAGTATATAAGTAAAAATACTTCTTTACGAAGATTTTTTAACGTATTCCCCGAAAGAATTCTCCTTCCTCAAGCGTGTGAAGAGCGTAGCCCAACGATAGGTGGGAGATGAATTTCGGTTTGGCATAGCCAAAAACTTTTGATAAACTAGCTATATGAAGTTCTTTGATAACTTGATATAGAAGGTTGCAGGAAGAAAATAGAGTGCGAAAACCAAGCCATTCGGTTCCTGCGTAAAATATCAACCGTACCAAAAGAGCATCCATGCGTTGAACATCTAGGGGTGGAACACCCCAAAGTAACGCTCAGGGAGACGAAAAGTTACTCTCGTCGTGGAACTGAGAAGCTCCCACTTCAAGCTTTGCTAAGTGGCGAGTAGTTCACTGCTGTAAACTTCATTTCTTTTTCCTTACCGCCTTTATCAATTCCAGACAATTTATATTGATAAGTCGTATCACCATTAACATTTTTCTCTTTTAATTGTTCGCCATCCTTAGTAATTTGAACATAATATTTATCTGTACCAAGTCAATTTAAGTTACACCCCAATAAAAACACAGTAAACATCACAAAAATTATATCCTAATCTGCTTACTACCAAAATCCATTAATATTACATTTTCGTAATATAGGCTTTTCTATCAAATTATAGCCTGGAATCTCTTATTAAAGCAGGAATCGAAAAAAATGATATAGATGTTATGTCACTTGCTTCTTTCCTTTCTTCTTCAATGAAAGAAGCTATTATGGCTAGTCGAGTATGAAAAAATAATATATACCATCATTATTTTATAGAACAAATAAGACATCTTCTGAATTCATATTCTGCATAAAGAATGCAAAAGAAAACTCAAAAAAAGATTAGACTCTTCTTTTGAGCTCTTTTCTTTTCATAATGCAATTTATTATTTTAAATCTACGCAAATTCTATCCTTTAACGCAGGGTAAATTTATAGCCTGTGAAAATGTTATTTCATTTTTGAAGACCTCTTCACAAACTCCTTAATATCCTTTAATTTTTTTCCACTAATATTATCTTTGATGGTTGAATCTATTTCATTTTCAATATAAAAAGTTTTCTCTTTAACCTTTACCTCAAATTTATATTTATTTTTATTTTTATCCCAATCTATTAAATTGCTTTTTAGTTGCGCAATATCCCTTAAATCAAACTGAATCATAAAAGGTTCTACAGCTGGATAAAAATGTCCAAGTTTACTATTCTCTTTTAAAAAAACTATATATGTGTCACCAGATTTAGGTTTAATATACAATGGATCTTTATTTTTTACTTTTTTTGTAAACACTTTCGTAGCACCTTTCAGAATTATTCCATTGTCATCAATAACTTCATTACTTTCCTCTAATACGAGGCTTTCTGAGTATCTATGATTTATTAAAATTTTATTCTCTACAGAGTCCCCTTTTAAAATTTCTTTAACATGAAAATTAAACAGATGGCCTTCGACATCTTCATCTTGAATCTCATATGATGAATTGTTTGCCATATTCCATTTAGAGTGTAAGCCGTCATATTTACCTAGTACAATTACATCTGCTTCTTCTACCATTTCACTTAAATGATTTGTAGTTTTGAATGTCTTACTTAATACTATAGTTTCAGAATTCGATGAAACATTAGACACTTCTGCTATGTCTGTATTTGACCAAATTGTTTTGCCAATAATAATTAAAAAAGTAAATATTAATAAACATAGACTCCATTTTATTACTTTATGTTTAAACATTATAATAACGTCTCCTTAAAAGATATTTTATACCATTTTCTCAATATTAATATTCAGAATTTTTAAAAAATATTAATTCAAAACAAGATAATGATGCTATAATTCTCTTGTTAAAAATAATCTTTGGAGGGATAATATGAATTTTAGAAAAGGAATTACTGCATTTTTATTAGGTAGTGTATTTGTCTTTTCCAGCGTTGGAGTTTCAGAAGCTTATGTAAAAGAAGGATGGAAGCTACCTTCAAAATCAGCTACATATAAGTGGGGAGACAGATTAGACGATGGCTCCAGTATCATTAAATCCGGTTGGCAAGCTGCAGATTCAGCCTGGTACACTGCTTCTCGTATTAACTTTACAGTTTCTTCTTCTTCAGTGAACAAATTAAACTCTTGGTTTGAAAGTTCCTCTACTTATTATGGAAGAATGAACACAACTTATAATACATCCACTAAAAAAGTAACGAAATTCGCTGGTGATATTAATGCAGGGAATACAAATATTACAAAATCTAATGTTGCTAAAAGTACAGGAGTACATGAGTTTGGTCATGCAATAGGAATAGGTCACAACAGTGGCACTTCAATTATGAACAGCAATCGTAATCGTACTACTATGCATGTCCCTCAAACTGACGATAAAAATGGTGTGAATGCAATCTATTAACAGAAAAAGGAGATGATTTCTTAATGTTAAGTAAAAAAGCAAAAACTATAGTAATTGCAATTCCTTTAGCTGCAGTGATTGGTTTTGGAGGATATTCAGCATATAATAGTCACTTCTCCAATATTGCTGGCGAAGATAATAATGCTGAAACTGTCATTCTCAGTAAAGATTTCCCTGCTACAAGTGATTTAAATCAAATGATTAATGAAGCCGATCTAGTTGTAATTGGTGAATATGGAGGTCTTGACTCTAAGTGGAATATGGCGCGTAATCCAAATAATCCCTCGGAAGAGGACAAAGAAAATTATGTTGAAGGACATCTATATAATTTCAATATTTCCGAAACAATTAAAGGTATAAATGAAAATAAACAAATAAAAATCAATCATCGTTTTGCTGAAACAGTTAAGCTTGAAGATTCTAATGCAGTTGTTGCACCAGATGGCACAGTTACAAAACAAGCTACTAAGGTAACTACTAAAGAGGTTCAAAATAAGGATCCTTTATATATCGAGCCTAAAGTTAATAAAAAATATATGATGTTTTTGAAGAAAGATCAATTATTTGGAAACTACTACGGAGCAATTGAACCATTTGCAATTACTTTTGATGAAAATAACAAAGCTGACCTTCAAACAAACATAGAAACTATTAATGAAAGTAAAATGTCTTCCAAGGCAGAAATTGCAGGTAAAACAATTGTATTAAAAAATGAAATACATGAAACTATTACTGACAATATTAGCGGTAAGACCCTTAATGAATTAAAAGATCAAGTAAAACAAAATGCTAAATAATAACCATAACTTATAATAATTTATCCTAATTCATACGATAGTAAAAATTAATTTATTAAAGTTGTCATAAATTAAATACAAACTATCTTGAACTACTCCTACTTCCACATCGTTTAGAATTTTGGGATGAATGTCATGAAATAATAAAAAAGAAAGGGCTTATCTTTAAGTAATCCTTAACATAAGCCCCTCCTTCTATCTAATTATTTAAACACATTCGTTTCCATCACTCTATACAGCAATTTCTATAACAATGCATTACCTATTTCAAATAGTGAAAACTACAAATTAGTTGAAAAATTAAACGTTTATGCAGTTGGTGGGACTGCACTATTACCACCAATTTCCATTATGCATATAATTGAAAAATTAGTCCATTTCTAAATTTATAATGAGGCTACACTGAATATTATTAGAATGTTGATATAAGACACTTCACTACACTAAAAATATACCCAGAAGTACTTTCCACCTCATATGATTAAAAGTACAACATATAGGCTCTTATGCTATTACACATAAGAGCCTATATGACTAGTATTATAAACAACTATTTATATAAAAGTCTTTCATACTAAATAAAAAAGACATCTACAATTATTCTGGGAAAATGAAGCTAGAGTTCCCTTCACTATTAGCTGAATCCTCTTTTGGGAATGTAATAGTAGATCCTTCATTTCCCTTATTTCCATTATTTATTTCTTGTTCCTCAGGAAATACAATGGAAGAATCGTTATTTAAGTTTGGTGAAAAACCAAGTTTAGATAAAATGGCTTTTAAGTCAGGTAACACACCAATTTTATCGGCAGTTGGATCATTAGATTTCGTTCCAGTACTAGAATCACTTAAAATATCCCTAAGCTGTCTTGGTGTATATACTCTCCCCTGATTATTTTTTACAATTCCTTGAATTGATGCTGCAGCACCAGCAATAATAGGCGATGCACTAGATGTTCCAGCAAAACTAGATGTATATAGATTTGTTATAAATTCACTTGGTTTAGCATCTGTAGTATCTACTGCATTCCCCCATCCATACACATCCACTCTACTACCGTAATTAGAAAAATATGAACGCTTATGAGGAACCCTTGCAGAAGCTGCCCCAACCATAATTGCCCCTGAATCTTTAAAATCAGGACTATTACGATTTAAAACTTGTTTACCATTACGGTCTCTAAATTGATCCAAGTCATTTCCACCGTTTGCACCTGCTTCAATAATAATAATTCCCTTATTTGTTCCCATACGAATTGCATCAAATATGTCTGGTTTTACTTCCACTGGAAAATAGTTCTTATCTCCATATCCATCGTAAGTTGCTTGTGCCTCTAGTAAAAGAATATCTCCAGCTTGCATATTGTTAACCGCACTTAAAATAGCATCAGCTGTATTATAATTTCCGTTATCCCTAATCTGGGATACAACCTTTACCTTAGCCTTTGGTGCAATCCCAATTCCACCTATGTTATTATCCTCTGCAGAAACAATTCCTAAGACTGAGGTACCATGATCATGGTGTTCACTCTTATTCTGTCCGGACATCAATTCAATCTTTTGATTCACTAAATCTTCATGACTTAATAACCAACCATACTCCATATCTACGAAAGTAGTTCCTTTTCCGTCCCCACCTTTTATACTCCAGGCATAAGGTGCATTAATTCCTAATGGTGCTGGTTCAAGGTAACCTTGTCTTGTAAGTCTAGGCTCATCATATGGATTAACAGATAAATTTGGTAAACGCTCTTCAGGTGGCGTTTCTTCTTCCTGTAAATACGCCGTTTCAATAAGAGATGATTTCTCAAACTTTGCAAGTAAGGCTTGTACATCAATATCACCTTGGTTTTCTACAATATAATAGTTTAGCAAATTGGAAGAAATATGTTCGGAGTCGTTTATTTCTCTACCTAAATTTTTAATTTCTTTAGGATTTAAAGAACTAAAAAGTCGATTTATAGTTACATTTGGGTATTCGTTTAAAATTCCAATTAATTCAGGATCTTGTTTTTCTTCTTTAATGAATTTTTCTATTCCATCCTGATATGGCAAATTTGCCTCATTTTTAAATTTCAAAATTAATTGTTTCGTAACTTGCTTATGTACAGTAGAATTCAATTGCTTATTTGAATAATTGTAACTAGCTGCATAGGCAACTTCTGATTTATCACTTGGAAGTAGCCCACCCACCCCATTAAATGCTGTTAACGCAATTGAAGAAACTATAATTCCCTTAAAAATTTTCAAAATGTGCACCTCTTTTAATTTATATATGATTATAAAATGCTTTATATGGCCTTAATTCTTTTTATATAAGCTTCTTATATTTCCAACTCCGTTCATTTTTTAATATTTGCTTAAACATCATTAATGCAACTACTTCACACCATTAAACCTATTAATTTAGCCGCATAACTGTAACCATTATAGTTACAACTATAACAAATAGTCAATCTAATTTTTTATGCAATTTCGCATTTTAAAGAATGTCTAATTGTATCCACTTAGTCCTAAATATTTTAAATAGATGTTAGGCTTCTATCATTATAGGTAATTGCATATATGTAATATAAAGCATATAAGGAGGTTAAAACGTGGTAATCTCAAGACAAGATTCCTGGACTAACGATAACGATTTACTTCTCGCATCAACAGTACTCCAGAATATTTGTAACGGTGGAACACAGTTAGCTGCATTCAAAGAAGTAGCAAAACTACTAAATAGGACACCTGCAGCTTGTGGATTTCGTTGGAATTCATACGTGAGAAAACAATACCAAGAGGAAATACAACAAGCAAAACAAAATCGAAAAGTGGGAAACAGTATTTCCCCCTCTCAACAAAAAAAAGAAGCAAACTCTTTATCTATGACATTAGATGATATTATTCTCTTTCTACAAAATTATAAAAAAACAAATGAATTTACAAACTTACAAAACCAAATAAAAAATTTAGAAGCAGAAAACCAGTCCCTTCTACAACGTGTAACTATGTACGAAGAAGAGTATCGTATGTTACTTAATCATATTGATAGGTCAAGAAGTTTAGTTGTAATTGATTAAAAGAAGCAGTAAATTACTTTTATACACTTAGGTCATAACCTAAAAAATTTATATATATGAGTTAATTTAAATACTAATAAATAAAGTGCACGTTTACTAATAATAAACGTGCACTTTATTTAATTCTTAAAACATAAAATTTAATTTTCAACTTATTAACAATATTAAACTTAAGATGTTTGTTTTATAGGTATTTCTTTACTTCTATTCTCAATAAGTCTATCTAAAAGTAAGTAAACAAATCCAGAAATAATACAACCTACACCTAAGATTGTAAATAACATATGCCCTAAAAGCTGATCCAGTAATACACCGCCTAGAAGAGGTCCAAATACATTACCTGTAATCCATTGCAGATTAGCCGCTCCCATATAAGTTCCCCTCAAATGTTCTGGAGCTATATTAGCAACAAATGTCATTTGAACAGGTGACATAATCATTTCCCCTACTGTATAAACTGTATAAGCTATTAATAATGAGCTTAGGATAACTAAATCATTTGCGTCTATTACATGAAACCACTTTGGTAACCACCCTATTGCTAAAAGGCCAATGCCAAAAAGAATGGCACCATATAGCATTGATTTACCAATTGATTTGTGAGTTAACCACTTTGAAATTGGAAATTGAAAACATACAACCAATAAGCCATTTACAGTCATTAAATATGGAAATGGATTACTATTTCCAAAAATCATTGTATCCTCATTACTAAAATGAAGTGGTAACATACCTTCCGATTGTGAGAATCCCATAAATATAATGATTCCTGTCACTATATAGAATAGAAATATTCTATCTCTTATAACAACTCTTAACGTAAATCTTATTGACTGTTTATGTGCTTCCTCATGTATTATGATATTTTTAGGTTTTGTTTCCTTTAGAAACAATAACATTAATATTGTATAAAACAGCATGGTTCCAGAAGTAATCAAAAATATGACATCTTTTGATACAACCACAACTGCTGCACCAATGATAGGGCCTATCGCAGCTCCTATATTATGAGCCATTCTAAGTAATCCATATGCCTCAGTTCTTTTTTCGGGTTCTGTTACATCGGTAACCATTGCAGATGCCGCTGGTTCAAAGAAAGAATTACATAGCCCTAAACCAATAGATAAAATGGCATATGCTATAAAACCATCAATAAACAAAAAAACAAGCATTAGTAGCCCATTACTGGCCATAGAGAGTACCATAGTTGGTTTCCGACCATAAGTATCCGCTATATGCCCTCCAATTAATGAACCAAAACTTGCCGCGATTGGGGATAAGGCTATAATTATACCTACCTCAAGTAGAGAATCCACTTTGTCCTTCAAATATAATGCAAAAAATGGCATTAACATCATCATTGCAATACCATTTAAAGCTTCTCCGATAAAGCGGATCCAGACATTAAGGTCCATCCCCCTTAATTCTTTCCATGTACTCCTCATATAGTTACCTCGCCTATGCTCAAAGTATATTTTTATCCCAACAAAAGTTTTACTATATTATTATTAAAATCTAAATTTAGTCGGCTATGCTGAAACCTCCGAAAAACCTATCTTTTGATAAAGTAATACAAACTTGTCCCTATAATTTCTAATGCCTCCTGCATACGTTGAGGAGAAATATTTTCTAAAACGGTATCTTGAGGTGTATGGAATACCTTTTCAACATGATAAATTAGAGGATTCCAGCTCTCTACATCCATCCAAATAAATAGTGCCGAGGAAATTCCAGCTTCGTTAAATGGTACATGATCACTAGAATCAAACTTTCCAGTTAATACAACCGATTTCCCTAATGCTTTACTAGTAGCTACCGCAGTATTTGTTACTTCATTTTGAGAACCATCTAGTGTCATTGCATATAAATCCTTAGCCTGGTGATAACTAGTCGCTATCATATCTGCATTAAAAACCCCTAGAATATGTTTCTTATCTGTTGTAGATAACTGATTAACATAATGGTAAGCACCTAAAGATTCATTTTCTTCTGCTCCAAAGGCTATGAATTGAATTTCTTTATTAGTCTCTATATCTTTAAAATTGTATGCTAACTCTAATAAAAGTCCTACGCCGGAAGCATTGTCATTTGCTCCAGGTGCTCCGATAACACTATCATAATGAGCACTCATTATTGCTACATCCTCTTTATCTGTCTTGTATTTGGGCTTTTTTTTCGCAATAACATTTAATGAACTCAAATTCATTTCGTGTTTTGCCTTTAAACTAACTATATTTTTATTATGCACTATCTTATCTTTCATTCTTATTCCCTGATTATAAGCAAGCCCAAATACAGGTATTTCTTGTTTCTTTTTTAGAACTGGGTTAAAGGCTTCTCCATAGTTGCCTCTATCCCCAATCGTACTATATAACAATACAGCTTTTGCTCCCTTTTCTGCTGCATACTCAACTTGTTCATTATATTTCTCATACGTATCAGCTTGTTCCAATAATACTATTTTCCCATGAATTGGTTCAGGTGAATTTTTAATATCATTCTCTTTTCCTATAGAAACTACCTGCCCCACGACAGGATCTTTAGGTATAGATGCATTAGATGCTGCTCCAACTTGCCATTCTTTTTCCCCATACATACTAAAAGAGATACTTCCAATATATTGATCTGGTACAGGAAATGCCTGATACTCCACTTCATACCCTAATTTTTTCAATGTATCTCCAATGTATGTAGCTGCTTTATGTTCTTCCTTAGTCCCACTTGGACGTGGACCAATTTTCTCAGACAGAAAACGTGTATGTTCAATAGCTCGACTAGCACGAACTTTATCTGCCATGCGAGAACTTTGGTCGTTCTTATTCATAGCATGTACTAGTATTACATCCTCAGATAAATTACTAAAAAGGAAAAGCAACAAAATCCCCAAAGTTACAATAAGCTTCTTTATAAGAGTTAGTTTTTTCATTTGTCCTCCCTATGATTAAAAAAGATTAATAGTAAAACCTTCCCTCCTAACACACTTACTTAGAAGAAAAGGTTCATTAAAATAATCTCTAACTCAAGTTTCATGTAAAAAATAAATAAGCCGATAGTGCCTTTTATATCTCCAAATAATTCATTTTTGTTTGCATATCAGTAATGTTCTTATGAAACCAATTAAGAGTCTCCCATGACCTCTTTCTATTCGTATAATCAGTTTCCTGAACCTCAAATACAATTCCTATGTTTTTATCCAAGGTATTGTTCTTCACTTTTAATAAAGCTTCATGTAATAAATTTTCATCAATAGATCCATTAACCGGATTCTCTCCCTCAAAGCAACGTACCTCACTATAAGGAATCGTTAAATGCTTAAAAGAACTAAAATGAAAATGTTTAATATGATCCATTAAGCTTAAATACTTATGAAAATCCTTATATTCAATTTCCTCTTGCCTTAATAATTTAGAAATACCTAAACGTGTAAGATAGGTTATAGACCAATGACATATATCCCATGTTATTCCAACGTTAGATAACTCCAAATTAACCAAATCAGTAAAATCTTCGGGATATATAAATATAGGATCAAAATCATCGCCCAAGTTTCCAATAATGGGTAGGTTTTCAACGCCAATCCATATATCAGTTCCTTTTATTTCTTCATCTAGCATGTTAAAGAACTCTATAATCCTTTTTCTATTATCAAGAAGATTATAGCTCTGAAATTCCGCGACATTCATGAATTGATTAGCATGCACCGTTATACCAGATGCATTATACTTTATAGCAAGGTCAATAAATTCATATAGTTGCTTTTTAATAAATTCATCATTGAGATAGTCTGCATTATCAGTAGGAAAATGCAGCGTTAACAAGGATGGATTAAGGGTTTGAACAAAAGAAAGAACCTCTGAAAACCTTTTTGTATATGAGTTATCAAATAAAGATTTTCCATCAAAAATATTTGCTTCTAATCCATAGCCTTTTTCAACCCATTTTAAGTCAATTTGTTTACTATCTAAACCAAAGAACGGGACCTGTGGTATTAACATATTCTCTTCACCTACCATGTCCCCCTTACTAACATAAATGCCTCAGCCGCTTGGTATCCAGATTTGGCACCCCATACCATTGCGTTATGTCTCATTGCTTCTATAGAGCGTGGATGAGGAAATTCCCTTAACTCAGATTCATAATGTCTCATTGCACTTAATTTCTCCTCCAAATGATCTTCAATATTCACAAAATAATTAGGAAGAAACTTATCTTTTTCATTATAATTCCACTCTGTAGAAGATAAAGTTTCATATGCAAATACCCATTTGATATTAGTATCTGGCAGAGGGCGTGTCGCTGTCATTACTGCTCTGTAAACAACAGTATGATCAATATTTATATCTCCACCATATTGAGTATAAATAATTGTAGGGTTTATTTTTTCAATGTGACTTTCAATCTCTTTCACTACATCAAGTAAAGGTAATGTATCAAGACGATTATCAGGGAAATCTAGTCTTGCAAAACTCTTTACACCAAGTGTAGTACATGCCCCCTCTGTTTCTTTATAAGATAAGTTCTTAACCTCTAAATCTAGCTCTTTATATTCTTTAGCTCTAGAAGATTTTCCCTCTGCAAGTATTACAACATGTACATCATCACCTTGTTTCACGTGTTTCGCTATTGTTCCACCAACACCAATTATTTCATCATCCGGATGAGCGGCAAATACAAGTACATTCATAGAATTTTAGACTCCTTTAATTAATTTTTCTGTTTCCTTTGGCCCACAATTTAGTAAAATATCTAAAATAGACAAATGTGGTATAAATTCCCCAAATAATTGCTTGTAGGAATAATCTCTTATTCTTTGGTAGATAATTTCTATATTCTCATTCTCAAAGTCATTTTTGTTTAAATAATCTTGCCCTAAACTTCCAGAATAATAAGTACTGGCATTAAATTTCTGACACAATTCTAATACAAAATCACTTTTCTTACCTGTAATCCCTTCTAGATCTGATACATAATATAGCTCCGTATCAATATTTAATTCACGGATAATAAAATGAATAAAATTCATGTTCATATCATTTAAATTAATCCAATCTTCTGAATAAAAACCTTCTAAATAATCCTTATATACATTAAAATAAGGTGCATTAGAATAATTAATTCTTATCGTTTTCCAATGCTTCCGTTCCCAATCTTGAGTATTGTCTATCTTTAACTCATTAAATGGAATTTCTTTATAATTCTTCGTTTGTATTGGAACCGTTAGCCAAGACGCTCCTTGTGAAGTCTTAATACGATTCCTATTTAAAAAACCTTTTTTTTCAAATTGTGCTATATCATGAAATACAAACACATCTGATTTATGAATTTTTTCAAAAAAACCATACCAAGGTAAATAACTTGGTTGGTGGCCACTAATAATCATAGTTTAAATCCTTTCTTTTAAACAAAAACATTTTTTCAAAGCTGCCCCCCAGTATATCTTGGGTCTAGCAATCCCTTTATTATGTGAATATCCTAAATCCGCATACTTTAATTTATTATGAATTGCTAATTCAAACGCATCATTTAGTAGTAAATATGAAGATTGCGAATTTTTTCCTTTGGTATTATTAATATTAATCCAGTAATATAAAACCTGTTTATCCATTATAAAAAGGCTAGAACTAATTAGTTCTTCTTCTAAGAATGCCCCTAAAAAAAGAATTTCTTCTTGTAAATTAAGAACTAAATGATAAAAAAACTCTCTACTAAATGAATAACTAGCTCCTATACTGTTATTATGTTCTTGATATAATTGGTAAAACTCATCTAATTCCGCTACAGTTATAGGACGAATTTCAACATTCTGTTTACGTGCATACCTAACACTTGTCCTAGCTTTCCCAGAACACGATGTCCATAAATCCTCAAACTTATTTGGTAGATCTAACATATAAGTTTCTTTATAATCCCACTTTTCCTTACTATAACTTTGAAAAGGATTTATCGTTATAGGTAATAAAAGCTTTTGAATTTTATTTTCAAACTTCTTATTTATTATGGATTCATAAACTGAAAAATCTAATTTATCTTGGCCGATTATTATTGGGCCACCATAACCAATTAAACTTCCCAATAGCCTACCATCTTGTACATACATAGGAGATAAAACTACTGTATCTCGTGTTTCTATTAGTACTGGGAAAAATTGAACACCAGGTAATAATTCCATTAACTTTCCCCATTCGAAACTATGAAATACAGAACCATTATATTCTTCCATACAAGAATCCCAGTATTGGGCGTCAGTACATATTTCGATTTCCATATAATCACCTTTTAATTCTTATTCTCTAAATATTTTAGAATTTGACTACATATATACTTAAGGTCCTTGTCTACTAAAGGATATTTAAAAGGTATTGATAATACCCTTGGCCATAAAAAATCTATATTTTCTGACTCGGTTGCGTACTTCGAAAAAATAGGGATTTCACTCAGAGGTAAATAGTTCCAACAAGTTTGTATACCTTTTTCCGCTAAATGTACAGAACACTCATACCTATCAGATGGTTCTTTGAATATAATGGTAAAATAGTTCAAATAAACGTTCTGAGTTGAAAATATAATCTTAACGCCATACTTTTCTTCAATTTCCTGCAGCATTGTATAACACAGACTAGCGTTACATATATTCATTTCTAAAATCTTCTTTGTTTTCTGTAGGTGTTTATCAATTAACAATGAACGTACTATAGACATTCTTTTTGGGTTTATAACTTCCGTTTTCTCCGGTAAAGAATCTAATTTACTATTATTATAGGAGGGCAGAATCTCTAATTTCCTCCAATAATTAGTAAATAAGCTCAGTACTCTACTCTTTTTTATTCTTATACCTAATTGTGTTTTTAAATGATTCTTATAATCTAAAATCACTTCTTCCTTCTTTTCTTCATCCATGTCACACAATTCACTTATTGTACGATTAAGAAGTAACGCTCCTCCCCCAATACTTGGGATTGGTTTCGTTCCCCCAAAACTTAAAATACCAATGTCGCCTAAACTACCAACTGGCTTTCCATTTTGATAAGAAAACATTGCTTGTGCAGCATCATCGATGATATAAATATTATTTTCTCTAGCCCAGTCAATAATTTCTAAATCATCATGACATCCATACAAGTGCGTAAGAATAATTGCCTTTGTATTAGCATTCAAATGTTTTTTTATTTTATTAAGAGAAATTGAATGATTAGTGTTTAAATCAATTAATACAGGTTTTGCTCCCACCGTTAATATTGCTTCTATCACATTAGGACAATTAAAGTTTGATAGAATCACTTCATCTCCCTTTGCTACTTTTAAGTACTTTAAACCAACCACTAATGCAGATGTACCGCTATTAGTTAATACAATTTCTGCATCCGGATAAAGAGCTTGAAGACTTTTTTTAAGTTTAGAATCATTAGGTCTATATACACTTTTCAAAAAAAATACATGATCAGATATACTCCAAAGAGAAGAATATATGGGATACTTAATTTTCTTTGGATTCTTAGGATATAGATACTGTGTTTCCATACTTCTCCCCTATTATTATCTCTAGTCCTTTATCTAATGAAATAATTGGTTGATAGTTTAAAAATAATTTAGCTTTCTCTATTGAAGGGATTCTTCTAAAGATTTCAATGCTAGAATTTCTGACTCCCTCTTCACCTAAATCAAGAAATTTAATTTTACTTTTATTTCCCATTAATTCATTAATTTTTATTGCTAGTTCTTCCATAGATATAGGTTTGTTATTGCCAACATTAAAATCTGCAAATTTCTCTCCTTCATATTCAAAGGCTAGTATAGTTCCGTTAACAATATCACTTATATAACTAAAACATCTAATTTGCTGTCCATCTCCATAAATAGTAATATCTTCACCACTATGAGCTTGTTTTAAAAACTTAGAAATTACAAAGTTATCATTTTGTTGTGAACCGTATACATTAAAATAACGTACCACTCTGACTTTCAAACTATCACTAGCATATTCTTTCAAATAGTCTTCGGACATTAATTTAGCTTTTCCATAAGCTGATTTTGGAATTTTAATATCATTTTCTTTAAACGGAACACTCACGCCATCCCCATATACCTCTGAACTGGAAGAAAACAATAATTTTTCTATACCATTTTCGTTACATATCTGTACAATATTTTTCGTGCCTTCAAAGTTCACCCTCACTACATCTTCTTCATTTAAACGGCAATTATCAACACCCACTAATGCAGCTAAATGGATTACCCCATCGACATTAATAAGATTTTCTCTTAATGTTGCAATATCTAAAATATCAATTTCCTTAAAAGGAACATCAATACTCGGTTTAAATTTATCAAATATAACTACTTCATACCCCCTTGCTAATAACTCCTTTGTAACATGTTTACCAATAAATCCGCTGCCACCAATAACCCCGATTTTCATAAATATTTACCTCCCTATTTTTAATTGATATAGACTTTTTAAAGACGTTATAATATGTTCAACTTCATTGTCTGTAAGAGCACTATACAGAGGTAATGAAATAATTTGATTAAATATTTCTTCCGTTTTAGGTAAATATACGTTAAATCTCTCTTCATAATACGGATGCATATGAACAGGGATAAAGTGAACACTAAGTCCAATATTTCTCTTTTTCATTTCCTGAATTACCTGATCTCTACTAACAGGGGAATTAGAATTAATTTTTATAACAAATAAATGCCATGCGTGTTTTACACTTGGATCGTTAGTATAATTAGGTAACGTTATATACTCTTGAACCTCCTTTAATTCCTCTTGGTACCTTTCAGCTATTCTCTTGCGTTTTTCAATCATTTCATCAGCTCTTTTTAACTGACTAATACCCAAACTAGCTTGTAGATCCATCATGTTATATTTAAACCCAGGTAATAGAACATCATAACGCCAGCTTCCTTCTTCACCATAACGATTCCATGCATTTTTCGTGATACCATGCCAACCATATAATCTAGCTTTTTCAGCAATCGATTCATTTTTAGTGACTAACGCTCCGCCTTCACCTGTTGTTATATTTTTTGTTGCATAAAAACTAAAACAAATGACATCTCCATGTGTACCAATTAAAGTATTATCATATTTTGTTCCTAATGCATGCGCTGCATCCTCTATCAAAAACAATCCGTATTCTTTACATAATTTTTGAAGTTCTTTTAATTTAGCCGGGTATCCAGCAAAGTGAACTGCAATAATTGCTTTCGTTTTTTTAGTGATTTTTCTTTTAACATCTTGAAGATCAAGACATAAATCCTCTTCATCTATGTCTACAAATACAGGTTTTGCACCTACATGCATAATAACGTTTACACTTGAACAAAAAGTAAAACTTGGAACTATTACTTCGTCTTCTAATCCAACTCCCAGAGACAGTAATGCTAAATGTAATGCGGCAGTCCCTGAATTACAACTTACTACATGTTCAGTATTCAGATATTCTTTTAAATTCTCTTCAAACTCTATCACTTTTGGCCCCTTTGAAAGCCATCCAGATTTAAGGGCAGAAACTACCCTATCTATATCTTCATCATTGATTTCTGGTCGATAAAAAGGAATAAACTCTACCATGTAATCACCTACAAACTTATAATATTTTTTTTATATACTGATTCATCTTTAAATATGTTTCTTGTGTCTAAAATTAAACAATTTACCTCATTAAGCAATTTAAAATTAATGCAATCATGATCTGTATGAACAATAATTAAAGTGTATTTGTCTAATTGACTTATGTTTAAATCTATAGATTTTTTCAATGTGTTATCGCCCACAATGAGTTCCTCTATAAACGGATCGTAATAATCCACGTTATAGTCTTCTATCATTAAATCATTCATAATATCCAAAGCTGGCGATTCCCTAGCATCATTAACATTCTTTTTATATGCTACCCCAACCATAAGAATATTCTTACCATCTTTATCATGTAGTAACTGTAGTGCTCTATTAAGAACATACTTAGGCATGTTTTCATTAATTTCTCTTGCCACATCAATCATTTTTGTTGCTAAGTCCTTATTATTTGCAATCCACTTAAAATAAATAGGATCAATCGGAATGCAGTGTCCTCCTACGCCAGGACCAGGATAGAATTTTTGAAATCCAAATGGCTTAGTTCCTGAGGCATCAATTACTTCCCAAATATTTATATTTAACTCATTACAAATTTGGGTCATTTCATTAATAAAAGCGATATTTATAAAACGATACGTATTTTCTAATAACTTAGCTGTCTCTGCTACTTCTGGACTGCTTACCTTATGAATATCCTTAATTAAATTACTATAGAAGGCTGCTGCACAATCGGTACAATTAGATGTAACTCCACCTACGATTTTTATAATATCTTGAATTGAAAACGATTGATTTGCAGGATCGATTCGCTCTGGAGAGTATGCTACAAATATATCTACACCAATTTTAAAATTAGTTTTCTGTTCTAATTTGTATAAAACTTCTTCTCTTGTAGTACCTGGATAAGTAGTACTTTCTAGAATAATTAATGTACCTTTTTTAATGTATTTAACTATTTCATCAACTGCTGAATGAATATATGTTAAATCTGGTTGTTTACTAGTTCTTTCTAATGGTGTAGGAACACATATAACTACAACATCACATTCGTTTATATCATTCATTTCTGTACTAACAAAAAATCTATTTGTATGTAAAGCATCTTGGATTTCAGTATCTTGAATATCGCTGATATAACTTATTCCACGTTCTAGTTTTCTTATTTTTGCTGAGTTTTTATCAAAACCTCTTACCGCATAACCTACTTCTAAACATTTAAGAGCTGATGGTAGTCCAACATAACCTAGGCCTACATATCCAATACACGCATTTTTATTTGCAATTTTTTCAACTAATAAACTTTTAGTTTCATTATTTAATACTGTGACCATTACTTATCACTTCCCCAAAAGATTTGATATTAAAATGCCAACTAGCAAATAATAACTGTGCGTTCTAAAATCCCATGGATGCATATAAAATACTGAATTAGCAACAAACTACATTCTAGCACTATCAATCCTCCTAATTTAATAAACATCTAAATTTGTAGAAATTCATGTGAAATATCAAGGTGTAATTTATATCTATAATATTCACACGTTATTTTTTGGGATTCAATTGATATTTTTCTATTTTTTTACTTTCTCAATATATAATAATATTTATAATTCAGAAAATTCTTTTTTGAAAAAACCAAATATTTATATATCATTAAAACAATATAATAGTTGTTATATCTACATTTAGTACGATTTTCATCCTTGAATAAATAAAAAAATCACGCCAATAATTATCCAATAAGTCCCATCAGTTGGTTGTTTAAATGAACATTTACCATAACTAAAATGGATGAATTTTATATTTTTACTTTTTATTAAAATTAATGGAAAAAGAACTATCTGAATTATAAAAAACAATTTGAAATATATTCAAATTGTTGACATAACAGATGAATTTATTAACACTTGTTGATTTTGTAATAATTCTCAAATACATATACTCCCTAATGCTACCCATAAATCATAATGACGCATTACATCAAAAAAATCGCAACCCTCTACATTTAAAGGGTGTTGCGATTTTTTTGATGTAAATAATTTTTATAAATTTTGCGTTAACCTAATCATATCCATACATTGAATACCATTTTCATATATTTCTTCATTATAATTTCGTAAGAAAAAGTCCTTATCCACACTAGTTATTCTAAAACCACATTTTTGATAAAGGCCTAATTGCATTAAACTAGAATTTCCTGTGCCTATTTCTATAGTTTTATATTTTTCTTTTTTAGCATAATCTATAGCAAATTTAAGTAGGTATTTCCCATATCCTTTTCCTTGCTCTTTTTCGGAAACTGCTATATTAATAATCTCAATTGTTTCAGTTCGGGTAGGAATTAAAATCATAATACCTACAGTAACAGCATCTTTTTTTAAAACAAAACAATCTCCCTTTTTAAGATACCCATTAACTACTTCTGTAGAGGGATCGGCTAGCAATAATAACTCCATTTCTTCCATGTTAATACTTGCACTTTTTTCTATATTAATTCCATCCCCATTATTTAATTCCATTTCTAACATCCTCCCAATTAATATTTTCAATTAATATCTTAAATGAATTCCTTCTTATAAGACAATATCAACAACAATATTAACATTTTATAATAGACAGAGTAATGAGAAATCCTTTTGAATTTTATAGAATGAATCTAATAAAATATGATAAAAACTATAAATTTCCCACTTTAAATTCGCTTAATCCTTATAATAGGTATATATGTTATTTTATTTCTGTTTTTTCATCTCTTCCATTTCTTCTTGCCATGTAGCACCAAAACCACCTGATGGCGTATTCCAACGGTCTTCTTGTCGTTTAATGCGTTCCATGTCTGCATCACTCGGCTTAAATTCTTCTACTTCCTTACGTTGCTGTTCCTTATTATGATGTTGTTCAACTTCTTTATTATTAGGTTTATGATTGGTAGTAGCTTCTTCGGACTTATTATCTGCCTCTACACCTGCTGTACTAGATGCGGGTTTATCGTTGGCTTCAACATTCTTGCCTTCGTTCCTTTGAGACGTGTGGTTGTTTGACTTACTCTCACTAGATCGCACGCCTACGTTTTTTTCTTCCTCCCAACGATTATTTTTTACATCCCATCCAACAGGAATGACTGAATACATTTCCTTATCTTGACCAACATATTCCGCACCAAATAAATTACCATCCTTAAATTGAACTTGTATCACCGCTTCTGGCGCCTCATAAGTATATTCAATTAATTCAGTATCAAATTTCTTAGTTTTAATTGCACTTGTCGCATTACGGTGTAACACCTTAGCTACTTCTTCATATGGCATACCATGTTCAAGTGCTTCAAAGTAATCGACAGGCATCGTAGAACTACTTTCATCTGATGGAAGCTGATACTGCACAAAATCAACTTTATCTTCTCTATTTTTCGTATCAAGCGCTTTGTTTTCGTTATCCTTTGGCACGTTATCATCCAACTTTTCCGTGTCCTTTAATTCATCATGCTTTGTTTCATCTACCTTCTTATCGGCTTGCGCGTCCTTCTTCACTTCCTGCTCACTCTTAGGCGTGTCTTTCTTGGTAGAGGCGTTCTCCTGACCACACCCCACTAATAAACTTGACAACAATAATCCTGCTACTAGATACTTTTTCATGTTCATTCTCCCTGTTTGCGCTATATTTATACAATAACAATAGCGTATTTACCTTATATTACCTTATTTCCTTTCGTAATACTATAACAATATATTAAAATATACAACGATTTAATTCTCTATTATGCTATCTATTACGAGACATCTTACGAATTTAATTCTCTCAATCACGCTACGGCTTTCTAACACTTCTTTTGCACACTTTCTTCTTCCCCCAAGATGCACCTCTAATGGAAACAAATGAACAAAATTTCGATAACCTGGTATGTATAGGTACTTATATAAATCAATAATTGATACGTTCACTGTATCGATCAGTCTGGCATTCCAATTAACCTCAATATTCACCCTAACATGCGTTTCTCATTGTAAATAAAAAAACAGCGAATCCTCCATGTAAGAGAATCCGCCATCATAAGTAACTAATTATTTCATATCTATTCTTTCTTTTACTTTCGCTGTGAGCTCGTCTCTCTTCACTTCCTCCCAACCAAACTTTCCTAAGTAATATACACGCAGGGGTGCTTCTTTACGAAAATTCAAGTTGTACCGCTTGTATCATTTCACTGTTTACAAAATACAGTTAGGAACAAAATGCTTCCACTTGAACAACCATTTTGTTCCATGTCGGTTACAATCCTTTGTAGAGTATCAGTATCGGTATGTTCAAGTTTAATATTTTTTTTACCAGAACCCACAATTATATTTGGTTCAACCGTTCCCATCACTACCATATCTTTATCAGTGATTATCTTCACCGTTTGATTTTAAATTATAATTTTTTCATAATATATGCAGAAGAAATATAACCTACTAGTTTTTGATCTGCAGTTTTAACTGGATACCATACAAACTGATTGCTACTATCTACAGATTCATCATATGCAGCGTTTCCTTGAATAATCAAGTTGGTATTTTTACTTAACGGTTTCCCACTTGAAGCGGAAGTAGGTTTAGATCTTAAATTTACGCCATCTCTTGTTACAAGTACTTGATCACCTGTTTTTAGGTGATAGATAGAAGAATGTAGATTTGTTAGTGTGTACTCCTTCTTTTTAAATATAATATTTGTGCTCGTGTTAGGATCATATTCGAAATCAGCTGTACTGAAAGGAAACTGACTCAATTTTGTATCATTTAAAAAACTGTATTGTTCTAGAATAGAAAATACTTTTTCCTGATAAGCGTTTAAATTTTTTTGACCAGTAGCTTTATACAAAGGACTGTTTGCAGGTTTTGTTCCATTATAAGCCATAACGGAAAAGTACCAGTTTTCGATTACTTCTGGTCCAGCAGCTTTTACCTTAGGAAGATCTGTTCGCTGATACATACTATGAAGAACTTTAACACCTGCTTCAATATTATAATTAATATCATATTTTAACTTTTGTTGATCGAACTGAGGTTGATTGGTAATTTGCATAATCCCAATTCCACCGTCTTGCGCTATGATTGGCTGGCCGTTTCCATCAAATTGTTTCCATCCACTTTCTTGTGTAGCTACTGCTTTTATAACTTCAGGAGGAACATTTTCTTTTAATGCTGCGTTCGTTAGTAGGCAATTTATGTGCTGACGAGAGGGATTTTGGTTTGGCTTAATTTCACCATATGGCTCACACGTAGATGCAGCAGAGACATCTTCATAGGACCAACAAAATATCATGAAGCAAGCCAATATCCCTACTCTTAGTAATTGTACTTTCATTCTAGTATTCTCCAATCTATTTAATAATATATACTTATACACATTTTACCATAATATATTTCTAATATTCTATATTTTAAGAATGCATAAGGGTAATCACGATAGTGGTAATGGGACACCATGGTCTTGCATGTCAGCCATAGCAGAAATGGACTTCGCCTTTGGTAACAAGAATCCTACTAATGTTAGTCAACTTGCCTCTTTAGAGATAGGAGCTTCAATTTAAATAATGCGTTCTAAAACACTACTCTTCTTCTAAAATAGCGTAATAATATTCATCCCACCATTCATTCCCATGTGGTATACACTTCCTGAAATAGCCTTCCCTTCTCATTCCAATCTTCTCCATCACTCGATATGATGGTATATTCTGTGGCTGACATGTAGCTATAATTCTATGTAACTTCAATTCCTTAAACCCATATTCCAATGTAGCTTGTGCTGCTTCAGAAGCATATCCTTTATTGAAATATTTAGGATTGAACACCCAACCAATCTCATATGTATGCTCACCAAAATATTTATGAAAAACAATATGACCAATTAGGATATTTTCATCTATTAATACCACAGGAAAGTTCTTAGCGCTTTTACCAATGTTTTCATTCACAAAGTTCCTTGTATCTTCTTCAGTAAAAACCCCTTCAGGTATGTATTTCATAACATTGATATCTGATGTATACTCATGAACAACTTGCCAATCTTTGAACTCAAATTTTCGTATTAATAATCTTTCTGTTTTTATAAACATTTACTTTTCCCCCTCAAAAAATTGCAACTATATTTAAAATCCACTTTTAACCCTTAAAACAAAAAGAACTTGTAGGAATCTCCACAAGTTCTTTTTGTTTTAAGGTGAATATACGGGCCAAACAAACTATCTTACAGCTTGACTGTAGAAGCTTTAGGGGTAATACTTTGATAAATATATTATATAACAAATATTAACATCTATGGGATTTATTTTTGAAAATTATGTGAATTAAGAAAGGAAGTAGTTTTTTCTTAGATATTATTGTTAATAACTGAGTATCACTATATTTCATTCTGCAACTTATTTAGAAGAGCTATGTACATTTCGAAGAAGTTCTTCAATAAGTTTTGTTTTTTCATTTACCTTTGTGGCATATGTGAAATCACCATAACAATATGGATACCTAAAATTATTTTTATTTCCACCACAAGTATACATCGCTGGATTTTGATCAACTTTTATCTTAGAAAACTTTTTGGCTGAATCCTCCGAGTGTTGTTTAACTTCTTGACTAGCAACAAAATCAATATACCCTGGCCCCATATTATAGCTTTGAATAATTGTATCCATGCTAACATCCTTGTCCTTTCCATATTTGTACATTTTAGCAAAGTGTTTTACCCCTTGTTCAATGCTCAAGCTTGTCTCTTGAATTTCATTTGGCTTTAATCCAAGCGATTCGGATGACTGCATAGGATCGTTTCCCTCACCTCTACTCTCTTGGTACATAATTCCTAATAAAACTGCTGTTTTCTCTCCTAAATTATATTTTTCTAATTCTTTTTTCAAGGTAGATTCATATTGCAATACACGTTTTTCGGTGGCTAGCGCTTTATTTTGTTGAATATTGGTTTTATGATTAAAATATAGCATTGCAAGTATAATTCCTAAGCCCAAAATACTAATAAGGAACACTTTTATAATTTGTTTTTTACTTGTATCCTTCATATATTCCTCCTCGTATAAAAAATTCAATTTTTCAAAGGTAATTGGTTATTTACAAACTATGTAATGGACATCTATCTCCCGCCCTTTTTAGACTCAAACATCAATACTTTAAGGTTTTAAGTTTAATATAAAAGTTTAAAGATAGGGTAAAGATAAGATAAAGATAAGATAAAGGGCATTTTTTATACGTACTTTAAAAGATATTGGTACAACGCGATATGTGGGACAAATCGTTGATATAAATGGATTTAGTAATAACGGAAAGGTTAACGTACAAATTATTAATTATGGAGATCTCATTCCGGAAGATTTACCTTATTTTTTCAATATGCTTTATATAAAAAACTACAACATAACATATAATAAAAAAACGGCGAACCCTCCACGTAGGAGAATCCACCATCACAAATAAATGATTATTTCACACCTAGTTTTTCTTTTGCTTTCTTAGGAAGCTCGTCTTCCTGCACTTCCTCCCAAGCTGTTACACCTTTTTTCTCTGAGTGATATACACGTAGGAATGCTTCTTTACGAAGATTCTTTTGTGCCATAAATTCTAACTCTTTTTCTTTACCTTCCTTATCAAAACCCGATAATGTATATTCATACTCCTTTCCCATCACTTTCCCATCCATAGATTTTGAAACTCCCTCTTTTCCATCTATTGTAATTTGAACGTAATATTCATCTTTACCCATACGATTGATATCACACCCAACTAGCAGACTTGCAAATACAACTAAAAGGCTAAAAAGTGCCATATATTTTTTCATATTGTTCACCTCATTGATTTTCTATACTACTGTAATCTTAATCTGTTTTCGTTTGAAGAGAAATTCAAAAACATTACGTCAACATTACATTTTCGAAAGATAATAAAATTACCTATACCAATATTTATAAATGTGATATTTACTTAACCATTAAAATTATTTAAACGATTACTTTCTTCATTTTTTTACTATTTCATAACTTGTTTCAAATTGACTCTTCGCATTTATTGCCCTCTAACGATCATCACACATGACTTAATACATTATTGAAAGGAAAAAAGCTCTGCACTATGCAGGCTTTCTTTATGATTTCACTACTAAATTATGCATAAAACTCTCTATAGAATTTGCCTGGAATATACGGAAATAAGGAGATTGAACGTCGTAATATTTGTCGGTAATGATAAGAATTGAAGGAAAGAATTTAGAAGTCTTCGGTTGCCAAGATTCATTATGCCATTCTTGGCTATGGAAGTATAACTCATATCTATTTATCTTATCTTGCATTATTTTTTTACTGTACACTGACTTTTGAAGTTCAATAAAGAATGGCGACCTACGCCATATAGTAAAAGCATCCGGCTCCATATATTCCTTCCCATACTTTGGTTCCACTTTAAATAACTTAGGATTTTCATAATGAACAAGTTGTTTGTATACGTCCACAATACCAAGGAAATGAGGGATTTTTTGACTGGTTTTTCTGATAGAACTGGGTTGCGGAAAATAAATATATGGGTGCTGCAATACGTTAGCATCAACATGACCGTCTCTTCTTAATCGTTTCATAACCGTATTACAGCAGGTTATCGCATTCTTTAAACCTTGAAAATGCAAGTCAATAATATCGTCTCGGGACATGCATCTAAATTGCTTCAAATCATTCAGAATTCCTTTATCTCTACTCTTCATCATCTAACACCCCAAATAACGGAATTTCTTCTTGCGATGAATTCTTGAGTATCTTCTCCTCTTTAGACATGCGATACGGTTCAACAATTTGTTTCGCCTTACTTAATTCCAAATAAGGAGCTTGCACTTTCTTTAATCCATTTCGTTTAAAAATCATTTGTCCAGATTGCTCTAAATACTCTGAACCAGGAGTACCCATAATATTACTATTAATCACACTATCACATTTAAAGCCCATTCTTACAGTCATATTAAGTTTTAACTTACCATCTAACACCTTGGCATCTGGCCTCTGCATACTAAGCAAAAGAAAAACCCCAAGTGATCGCCCAACTGCTGAAATCTTTTCAATTGTAGCCATACACTCTTTTTCATCTTTAAGCATAGCCACCTCATCGATAGCAAGTAGGATATATGGCTTTTGATGATCTGGATTTAATTTGTTGTACGCATCAATATGATCAACTTCATATTCTTCCATAAGTTTTCTTCGTTCCCTGATTTCCCTCCATAACTTTTGAAGCATTATTTTCATTTCGATTTCTTCCATACAAACTTCTTTTACATGCTTCACTCTACGTAAAAAATGAAATTCAGAGTTTTTTAAATCACCAAGATACAAATGCAACGTATTAGGAGACATATATTGAATGAGTGTGGATAGTACAACACGTACCATACTACTTTTCCCACTTCCCGTTTCTCCTGCGATTAATAAGTGCGGTGAATTGGAACCAATCATGTCGTACGCAACCATTTTTCCGTATTGGTCCCTGCCTACCACAACAGGTAAACCGTAACCTTTTAATTGTGGCTGCCATTCTCTATAACAATAAGTATACGGCTTTAGCCCAGCATTCGAATGAAATACATGTAGGACAAACTTTTTCACATCCCCTTCAATCGTAATATTCCGTCCTAATATTTGCTGAAAACAAAACCACTTCTTTTCAATCTTCTGTGGATCTAATCCGTTTGGTATGGTAAATACATATCTCACGCTTTCCGCTGAAAAAGATATATTATATATCTTTGGATAAATAGGCACTTTCCCCCCGCGTGTTTGATGTTCCGTATATAGACCTGCTTTTCCAAATACCTCTATAAGTTGATTCCTTAACCTTTTTGTATGAAGCCAATTCTTTATCATTCTCATATACTTCCCCCTAAAACATGATTAGGATGCGAATAAATACATATCCAATCAAACAACCCCCGCCTATTCGCATGCCGTAATAAATACCTTCACTTATAAATTTAGCTGCCGATATATGGTCATGTCGCACCAAATATTTTTCTAATATGACTGCCCCTATTAAAATCGTTCCCATTACTCCTAATGCAATGTAAGTATGTAGTACCTGATCCGACATATGAAGGAATGCGAAAGGACTAACTGAATTGTATTTACGTATTTTCTTTTCTTTCTCTTCGTAAGATCGATTCATACACTCACGAAAAGAAATTGTTTCCTTCCTACCACGCATTTAATTGCCCTCCTCTATAAACAAAATGAACAAACTAGATAAAATATAGGGTTTATGTGCCTATTACCTTGATAACATTATCTTGACTGTTAACTTGGTAGATACCTTGCTAGTACATAGGCTGGTTGATTTGGTATCTAATTTGGTAATAAGTTTGCTAAATACCAGAGTGGCTACCTTGATACATCATATTGCGTGGGGCTTGTACATTATTAACACTTTTGTTTAAAAAAATCATGCTTTGGTAAAGATGTGATTAATAGAGGATTTAAGAATAGGAGTGTTCACAATGTTTGGATTGGGGAAACCATCATCAAAGTTTGGTAAATTTTTAAGAAGAAATAATATTACTCAAACCGAATTAAAGGAATGGAGTGGAGTAAATCAAAATACAATTAGTCGTATTTCTCGTTCAAATACATACAAACCTTCATTAGGGAATGGCCAAAAATTAATTAGGGCCTTAAAAAGAAAAGGTTACAGCGTAGACTTTGAGGATTTTTGGATGTAATAATCAGCTCGTTAATCCGAGCTGATTATTTTTTGAAAAATTCATCATTCTTTTTGATTTTTGTGCCGCGTTAGCTTATATAAAAGTGCTAAAATTCCAAAGAACGTGTATAAAAAGTGACAAACAAAAGATATATTGTCAATAGCAATAATATTAATACACAAGTAAAATACACGATAGAAATACGCTTTCTATTCTCTTTCCAATTACGTATACTGGAAATTATAAAACTTACTATCACCATGCAACAAATCCCTACCAAAAACACCAATACATACTCGTGAATAATAGCACCACAAATTAAAAATATAACTGCTAATATTGCTAATAGTGAATGAACTACACGCAAAAATAACCTCTCCTTATCTCATTGGAAACCTATTAATGTACGATTATTTTATTTAGCAAACAGATGGTTTCCAATTTGTGCAACGGTTTGACGTGTTGTAATCCATTTATCAGTCGAGGTTTTTGGATTGTAGAAATAAAGCCAATCAGAATTTGTTCCTTTTGAAGTGAGAGCCTCTTCTACTGCCATTCTTGCTTCCTGTGTAGCAGGCTGATTAATTCTACCGTCTGTAACAGGAGTAAATGCATAACCATTTTTAATGGGTTCATAAATTACACCTGTAATTGTATTTGGAAAACCATTTGCGTTAGCACGATTTAATACTACCTTTGCAACTGCAACCTTTCCTGCATGCGGTTCTCCTCCTGCTTCTGCATTTACTAAACGAGCCATTAAATCCACTTCTTGTAATGAAATACCAGTATTAATCTTTAAGTGCTGACCGACAAAAATATGATTTTCGTCTACGTTATTGTTTTGTTTTATGGACTGTATTGAAACCTTATATTGTTGTGATATAGAACTTAATGTATCCCCAATTTTCACTTGGTAAATTGCTTGATATGTATTAGTTGAAACTGGTGAATTATTTTTCTGAACATATTTGTTTGCAGTTGACGATACCGGAATTGTTAAACGTTCTCCAATATTAATTTGATCATTTTCTTTATTGTTTTCTTGTTTAAGTGATTGTACGGACACCTCATATTGTTTACTTATTGCTTCTAGGGTATCATTCTTTTGAACCGTATAAACCGTTGAAGCCGCAGTCCCCACTGGATTTGATACGACTGTAATCATTGCAGCAGATAATGGTAACCAGGTTTTCGCCTTACATAAATTCATTCAAAAAAGCCTCCTAAAAATTATTAAGTACTCTTAATATATTTAAGTTAAAAACAAATCAAGCTATTTATAGCGTAACAAAACATTGAATTCCAGTCATTGAATTTGTATTTCTATATAATAATTGGGTTGCTTATGATATTGAAATTGAATTATTATAGTTATGTTTCAAAAGAATCGGACAATCTAATTCTTAAACTAAATATGGTGAAAGTAGAGGCTTATTTCAATTGCCTAATAGTTTCTTTACTAAGAACTGTTACTATATGCTATACTGACTCCTAATTAATTGTAGAAGGAATGATAAAAATGAGTGATAGATCCTCAAGACGATGGAAAATGCAACAAAAGTTACGGGCACTGAAAACAAAAAATAGCAATGATACAAACCCTTTGTTTAATGAATGTATTGAATCTCTCGGAGAGGAAACTCTCATTTTCTCTCAAAATAAAAGCCAACAAATTGCAAATACTTTAATAAATTCATTTCCTATAACTGTCTCTGGAAGAATAGATTGGGAACAGATAGACAATCAATTAATAGCTTTAAATAAAGAACAACTAATTTCCCTTATTAAAGAAAACAAACCAGGTTTTGATGAACAAATTTTTATACTATGGGATAACTATGAAATCCCTGTAATAAGCACAAATCTTGATAAAGTATTCCAATCACTAGTTGATATTGATGCAGTCAGTTTTTATTTCTGGTTATTGGATAAAGAATATAAATTTATAATTGAAATAAAAAATGAAGAAATGATTATGGTTGGATTTCGCTAATAATCCAATCCACTTTCCTCATTCTTTTTTTCTATAAATGAGCTTTTTCCACCGAAGCTATGTCGCCTTTAGCAATACGAGTACCTCTTTCAATTTCATGATCTTGCATAATTTTCCTCTTTAGGAACTTCATTGTTAACAACCAACACTCCGACTTCTCCGTGGCAACTACTGTCCACCGTTCCAAGAACATAGTGTTCCGCGTTATACCGATACGGGGATGTACCTGCAATTCATATCCTGGTAGAGCCTTAAAAACTTATATTTTTGGGACACTAGCATGTTTCTTTTTTCATTTATAAGTTTAATATTTCTTATACGGCATTTGGATTTTGCGATGTAATTTCAATCGAGAATGGGAATTCCCTCTCACTACTTGTCTATTGTCTTGTTATTCGCTTTTTCCTAGTGGGTTATAGCAAACGACAAGACTATTATTTTTTCTCCTAATCCCGTACTTATATTCTTTGATTTTGTTATTTTTCCTTAACAACAAACAAGACGCCAACCAGATCACGGAAGCGCCTACAATACTTGCTATAAACTTAACTAAACTTATTTACCTTCACGTCATTTACTTCTTTGTTTCCATACCCCATTCTCTTTACGATAAGTATTCTTTCCATTCATGAATCCCGCTGTATTACCAGGAATGCTATATTTTTTATTCTTAGCTTTCTTCTTCATCCTCTTTTCTTCTTGAACAGCTTGCAGATCCACCTTCCATTGTTTTAACAAATCCTCTTTACGTCGCATCGAATTTGTACCCCTTATATTGAAAAAAAATTTAATAATCATATTATATACATTTAAATATATTATTCAATAAAAAGAGAGCACCCCCGCTACCGGTGCTCTCAATGTGAATCGGGGTTATCCTGAGCATTGAATAGGACACGAAGAACTCGTCCTATTACATAATATGCTTGTCCTTATAATAATGTGAATTAAAAAAGCACCCTCGCACAGGTTCCAAATAATACATATACTTTGAATTAACTAACATGTTCGAAAAGACCTTTCCATATCATTGTATGATTATCAATTATCTTTATACTTAAATGACTCCTTAAGTATGTTTAATGTATAATTTCTATATAACTAAAAAAAAGCACCTGCATCATATAACTTTCTATCTTTCTTAACTATTCGCTTTATGTTTGGTGGTTGGGAGAAAACCAAGAATCTTCTCATTTATACTCCGTAGGTCCAGTCAGTACTTCTGTTGTCCCCTCACCTTCGCTCACCAATTATGGTTACGCAACATGATACCTACTAACACACAAATCTATATATACAGTTGTAAAAATAAATGGTTAAGTGTTAAAATTGCATAGGTACTCTTTAAGGAGTCCTCATATAAATTAACAAGAGTTTAAAAATTCTCGAATCTTAGCCCCTTGGAGCGCCCTCCAAGGGGCTGAACTAATTAAAATATAAATTATATGCACCTTTATTATTTTCATTGACTCCATATATTGCATATACGTAATATTTTTGTGAAACATCACGGGTTTCAAATACAACATTTTTTAAAGAACTCTTATCTTTCCATTTTCATATTTTAAGTCTTTAACAAAGACACGGTCTATGTCATGCGAGTTCCTTTTTCTTCCCATTTTGATCATCCTTTTCGTTCCTATTAATAATTTTTTCTACTTATATTAAGCTAATTATTTTCTATGAAAATATTGGAATATCCCTATTTTTATCATACAGGATAAAGAACGATTACACTAATTATTACCATATGTTTCTAGAGTTTTTGAAATGGCGTTATTACTTTTAACAAGTTTATTATTCGCGTACAACAAGTGTACATGTAAAGTGATAATACAGTTATTTAATTTAGATATAAAAAATATAAGAGCCTTGCTACATTGTATTGTAGTAAAGCTCTTTAAAGTTGTTTACTTCTTATTGAACTAACGGTGCAGGATGGTTTAATAAGGAATGCTATAATTTATTAAAAGGAAATTGTTATTAAAGTACATGTTTTATAAAAAGAGCGAAAAGATTTTCAAGGAGGCTATTATGAAGTACTTTGAAGAAGCTAAAAACATTTGGAAAAACCAAGTTCCAAAGAATGGTCAATCAGACACTATCGAAGGTGAACTAATAAGAGCAGTAGAAAAGCTTCGATATGAAGCACAAAACAATGGGAATGGTAATTGGGATGAGGGCCTAGAGCGTTTTTGCGAATACATTTGGGATATTTTAAATGACAGTAAAACCTTCGAAAGCCATTATTTAGAAGAAATTAAATTTGATATTAAAACATTACTCGATTATGAAAATCCTTATCTTGAAGACGATTTATATGACAGAATTACTGACCGAGTTGTTGAATGGAGTATTGCTCATAATGGTCCAATTAGAAGAGAAAAAGATCCAAAACAGTATAGGTAAGTTATTGAACTAACGGGTGCTTTAGTTGAACAAGAGTTAAACAACTTTATTATTGATTTTTGAGTGCAAACACATTTAAATGGATAGAAATTAAAACAACTTTATTATCTCTTAACAGTACCATGATATTTATTTTTCCATTATTGAAACTGTAAAATGAGAATAAAGTTATTTGATTTTAAAAGTTCAAACAAGCATAACCACGTTCTGAATTTAGAACGTGGTTATGCTTGTTTAATCTTGATGTAAGGTACTTCACTACACTAAAAAATATAACAATAAAGTCGTTTAAAAGTCTAAGTTATATTCAACAATAGTGCCCTTTAATGGAATAACTAGAATATGGACTCAGACCTAAATGTTAATAAACCCTCCTAATCGCCATTGGTTCCACTGATTATTTTTTTCTGCTCTACCTGGTACAACGCAATAATCCGATATTTCTGTATTCATACCTTCAAAAAGTATAGGTAATTGTTTATGTTGAGTATGTACATAATTAGCAACCCAGCTTCTAGCCTCCTGTATCCCCTTTAAGTTGCTATGTAGGATTTCTTTCTTTCCGTTCATCATGATTTCAACCGTATAAACTTTCAATTTTTTACTACCGGTTATGATGAAATGGCATTCGTCTTCTTTATTGATATTACTTATAATCTGACTAGGCATACCCGATGACCGTCGTTTCGATTTAAAGTTATCTGTAACGTAGAGAAATTCATTTAGTAAGTAGTAGCTTATAGAGTCTTTGGGTGTGTGAATTTTTTTTAGTGCAGATATAACATCAGTCCATGTTAATCTAATTATTTTGACATTCTCTCCTAATAGTTTTTGGTGCGCTGCTATTTGGGCTTCATCAAGTACACCTCTAATCTTAAATTCAAATAAGAGATTAAAATTATTACCACATATCCATGCATCTGGAATAGAACCCGAGTTATCTTCATATTTATTTCGGGTATCGATAGCTTTTTTGTACGGAGCAATACCTATGATATACTCGTATTCTTTTTCCTCTTGAGGACAGTATTTCACACGAGTATTTATCTTTAATTGTTTAAAGGTAAATTTTTGTGCAGGTTCTGGTATAAGACTTTTTAAGAAATCATCGACTAAACTACAATCATTCCTTGCTAAGATATTCATTAAGATATTTGTATAATGATCCTCTTCTTGTCCTTGATATTGAAAAATCCTCATCACTCATCTCCTTAATCGTCAACACAATAAATAAAGACATCATTAAAATATCATACATATAAATCCCCCGATACGAACACATCATAACATAAATACTCATTTTTTTATTCCGGAAAATGGCCCGATTGTTGAATACAATGATTGGTATTTTTTAAACAACTTTATTATTTTTTAAATGACTTTATTGCCACTTAACAGAAACAGAGTAAGATAGTAACTAGTTCATCTTAAAACGAGTTTTTTAATTCAAATTACAGCCCTTCCCGAACGAGAAAGCCCCTCGCGTTTAGGCAGGGGATGAAAGTGAGGTTGGATAAGGAGTGCTACTAAAAGCCGCAAGGTTTGTGGCACTCTAAGTATCCAAAATGTTGGTATCTTTTATTTTTTTATCTTTCGTGTTGCAGTTTTATAATCCAACTGATACAATGCAAACATGATGAATGATTATAGAAGAACCAAAACAACCGTGTCATTAATTAACTATCATTTTGTGTTTTGCCCACGATACAGAAGAAAGATTTTTCTTAATACAAAAGTAGAAGAACGTTTCAAAGAGTTGGTTCAAGAAATAGGCGGAGAATTGGATGTTTCTATTGTTGCAATGGAATGCGACAAAGACCACGTTCACTTGTTCTTAAATACACCACCAACACTTAGTCCTGCTGATACAATGGCAAAAATTAAAGGAGTGACATCAAAACGTTTGAGAGAAGAGTTTCCTCATCTTCAACACTTGCCGAGCCTATGGACGCGTTCTTATTTTGTTTCTACTGCTGGAAATGTATCAAGTGAGACAATAAAACATTATGTTGAAAATCAAAAAACGAGGGGGTGAAACTTGTGCCACAAACCATCACAGTTAAAGTTAAATTGCTTCCAACAAAACAACAAATCATGCTATTGGAACAAAGTAGCCACGAGTATATAAAAGTCATTAATGCCCTTGTATCTGAAATGGTTGAATCAAAGAAAAGCACGAAGAAGAGTACAAAGGATATTGAAGCCAATATCCCAAGTGCGGTGAAAAATCAAGCAATTAAAGATGCGAAAAGTGTGTTTTCTACAAAGGTGAAAAAGAGTAAATACAAAATCGTTCCGATTCTAAAAAGACCTGTTTGTGTATGGAATAACCAAAACTATTCATTTGACTTCACACACATTTCAATTCCGTTTATGGTAAACGGAAAGTCAACTCGTTTAAAGGTTCGCGCTTTATTAATCGACAAATATAATCGCAATTTCGAATTGTTGAAGCACAAGTTAGGTACACTTCGTATCACGAAGAAATCTGCTAAATGGATTGCTCAAATATCTGTCACGATTCCTACAAACGAAAAAACGGGAACAAAGATTTTAGGAGTAGACTTAGGTCTCAAAGTTCCTGCGGTAGCCATCACAGATGATGATAAAGTTCGTTTCTTCGGGAACGGTAGGCAAAACAAATTTATGAAACGTAAGTTTCGCAGTGTTCGCAAGAAATTAGGAGAAGCTAAGAAACTGAATGCCCTTCGTCAACTTGATGATAAAGAACAAAGATGGATGCAAGACCAAGACCACAAAGTAAGTCGTGTAATCGTTGATTTTGCAACGGATAATAATATTTCTGTCATTCGATTAGAGCAACTAACGAACATTAGACAGACGGCACGAACAAGCCGTAAAAACGAAAAAAATCTACACACTTGGTCATTCCATCGTTTAGCACAATTCATCGAGTACAAAGCGACATTAGTTGGCATAAAGGTCGAATATGTGGACCCTTCTTATACAAGTCAAACATGTCCGAAATGTTCTGAAAAGAACAAGGCGCAAGACAGAAAATACAAGTGCCAATGTGGATTTGAGAAACATCGTGATATCGTTGGGGCGATGAATATTCGCTACGCAACTGTGGTTGGCGGTAATAGTCAATCAGCCTAAGAACCTATATGGTCTGTCTTAGGAGGGGTGATGGCACACCCTCATCTTGAAGGCTGTTCAAAACAGAAATGGACTGCGAATGCTTAGTCATTCAAGAATCCCATCCGTTACACCGTAAGGTGTAGGACTTGCGGCTTTAGCCGTGGGAGTGTCAAAAAAAGCTATCATCATTAAACATGATGATAGCTCTTATATTAATCAAAACTTATATCTTCTTTATTTTTTTCTAAATCCCCACCAACTAACACTAGTTGTAGTTGTTCATAAATTTCCTGTGTATCCGGTGTAGTTTCTGCTTGTTTACGTTCACGCTTAACTGCAGAATCACTTTTAACTAGTGATTCCTCTTTAGTTTCTGCGACCATTTCTATGTGCTCCAGTACCGCTACACGCTCTAATCCTTCTATTTCATCTAAATCCTCTACATCATCTGCATCGTCAATTATTTCTGGTTCTTCTGTTTGTATAATTTCTTTCTGTTCTTTTTTCAATTCAATTACTGGTTGCTCTTGTACTATGTTCTCTCTTTCAATATTAACTTCAGCAGCTTCAATTACCTCTAAAGGTTTGTTTTTAGTATTTGTTATTTTATTTGCTTTTGCTATAGCAATTTTCACTTTCATCGCTCTTAAAGAAGACGATATATGATTTAGTATTCTGCTTAACCCATAGAAACGAATTGCCTCAACTATAACACCCATTACAATTCCAAAAATCCATGAATTAGAAAAGTATCCAACTAAACCAAATATTATAACTCCTGGTAAATATAAACTAGCATAGGCTATTAAATTAGGTAAAGCTTTTTCTACTGTTAATTTAAAGCTATATCTAACTATTAAATATATGGCGCTCAACCCCACTATTAAACCAGCCAGACTTAACAATAAATTTTTAAAAGTTTCACCTATCATTACAATTTCCTCCCTTAATGTTTTAATTTTAATTTTTTTATTAAATTCCTCTTTACTTTTCAATTTTTTCAAAAATCAAATAAATCCATCGCTAATTGTCCTTCTGCAATTTTCCATTTCAAATATATACAACTACTTTCATCCTTTCTTTTTAGAAATATCTATATAAATGGCATAACCCTAATTGTTTTCAAACACAAAAAACCCTTTCGGGTATATGAATTTTTGCAAGCAACACTGCTTTACAAAGTCATTTCCCCGAAAGGGTTGTAGTATTTATGGATTATAAAAAGAAAAAAGAAAGTCTTACATACATTATATAAATTACTAGCATCATATTCAATTTATTTTTCACAGAAGATTCAGACCTTTGTTTGTATTTATGTTTTATTTTTTGTTATAATATGGATATATTTAAAAGGGTTAAGCTATAGCTCCTTATTACTATTGATATGTATGTAGCAAAAAAAGTCAAGATTCCAATTATTGGCTTTTTCGCTATAATTAGATTGATATATATGCAGACTAATTGTTTGCTATAGTCCCTTATCACTTCTTGATATTATATGATATGTCACCATTGAAGACCTCTAAAATACCATTTTTTAGAGGTCTCCATTTATGGATAAAAGCACTATTTTATATACTTAAAATATAACATGTGTAACTTTTGAGTATGTTTGATAATTCATCTTTAACTATTATTTCTATTTTAGGGGTGGATTCTATGGAAGGAAAAACATTGATAAAGTATATTTTTTACTTTTTTTCTTATTTACTTGTTTACATACCCTCACTCCCAGTTATAGTTGTTCTTGGTATGGCTGGCGCTTCTCCTGATGTAGAACATACTATACTAGAATGGATAATTACGATTTTTGAGTTAACTGTTACAATTTTAGGTGCTTGGTTTTTTAATTTTCTTTTCAAAAACATAATAGGAATTAAGAAAAATACAAAATTCACTTGGACTATCTGTATTCTTCATTTAATTCTTATTCCCTTGACCTGGAGACTTCTTCTTTATTATTAGATTATAAATCTTTTTGAATAAAACTATATTTCAAATCCCGATTATTCAATCGTGTACTTGCATACTAAAAAAATAAATACCTTTGTCTGTCTTAAACAAATATTCTTCATAACAGCATGCATAATAACCTCCTGGATCTAATTTAATCCAATAAACCTCATCTGGTTCTTGCTTGAATACATTTAATAACTGCCCTATTATAAATTCCTTGGGAGTCAATCCATTTAAATCATATCCGTACGGTATTTTTCCAAACCAAGTAGACTCTCCATTGGGATATTGGCAAATTAGGAATTTCTTTTTCCATTCTTTCAAGCAGATGAGTTCTAATATATCATTACTAGTAGCGTATGTCGCTTTTTTAGCAAGTTCAAAAATATTGTCCTTTTTATTTTCTGACATAATACTAAGCTCATAATAATTACTTACATATTCGTCTGTATTTATATCGGCAAAATCGCTTAAGATTTTATTAATTGTATGCATTTTTTACTCCTTTTAACTTTAAATTATAAGAGAACGGCAATTATGTAAAAAGTACACCTCCAATTGTCTTTCGTGTCTAACAATTGGGGTGCACATCAGATGGACGGTTTTTTGTATTTTTGGGAGAACATAGTTTTTTCCGAAATGCTGACGATACTCCTTATAGTCTTGCGAAATATTATTTTAAATAATGCGTCTTCTGCTTCATTATGATTATATAAATGTATATAAATTGTAAGTCATATGTCCAATTTTTTCTGTACTTATTTCGTTTTAGCTTCCATACTTTATGTATGTAGTGCATTCTTATCAATTTTCCCCATTACTTTAACTCGTAGGGGCATTAACTTTAGAACTCTACTAATGGATAAGCAAGTTAATAATTGTACTTGAAAATGGAGTGATACGATGAATAAGACGTATGATGTCATTATTACCGGTGCTAGATGTGCCGGCTCTACCCTGGCAATTTATCTTGCTAAGGCAGGTTTCCATGTGTTGTTAGTGGACCGAGCGAATTTTCCAAGGGACACATTATCAACCCATACCTTTTTCAATAATACTGCCGCTCTTCTTCGAGAAATCGGTGTCCTGGACAAGTTATTGGAAACAAAAGTAACGCCGGTACGGGATATTAAATTTCAATTTGAGGATACCGTGATAGAAGGTCTCATCCCTGAGGTTTACGGAGAGGAAAGTTGTTATTGTATTAAAAGAACTTATCTCGATCATATTCTACTTGAACAAGCCAAATCCCAAATGAATGTAACTGTTTTAGAAGGGTTTCGTGTGACGGATGTCATCCGTGATGACGAAACAGTGATAGGCGTGAAAGGTTTAGACGGCGACAACGAGAAACAAGAATTTTTAGCTCGCCTGGTAGTCGGGGCAGACGGCCGATCCTCTATTATTCGCAAGCTGGTAAAAAGTGAACTCAAAATAAGTATTCCGGCAACAGTCGGCATCTATTTTGGGTATTTCTCTGGATTTCGCCACGATAATGTCCCTAAATTTGAAGTATACAAGATAAAAGATAACACAGCCATTCTCTTTCCGACGAATGATGATTTATATGTAATTGTCGGCATTTTCCCATTAGAAAATAAGGAATTGATAGAACGGTTGAAATTAAATCCGGAAAGCTGTCTACGCAATTTCTTTACAGATAACTTTCCGAATACAACAATTGGGGTGCGCTTGAAAAATACAGAACTAGTAGAACCGGTCAAAGGCATTCTCGGATATGATAATTACTGGTATAAAGGAATGGGAAAAGGATGGGCGTTGGTTGGAGATGCAGTTTGTTTTAAAGATCCTGGCATGGCGCAGGGTATCCATGATGCTATATATGGAGCACGTATATTATCCAATATTCTATCAAAATATAAGGCACAATCCGATCAATCAAATCAAATGTCTGAAGAATATCAAAAGGCACTAGAAGATGAGTTTATGGTTCGGTTTCACATGGGATGCCAAATTTCGAAGAATGAACGCATATCTGAACAACAGGATGCTGTCAATAAGCTAATCAGTTCCCATCCAGAGGCTATAGAGAAGTTTTTAGGGATTTACAATTATGCAAACGAGCCCGCTGCTTTAGAAAAAGAACTCGCACGAATTATGCAATCGATCTAACAATGTGTTCAGTGACAATAAAGTTGTTTAATTTTAAGTCTAAGAAATGTAATAACCACCTACTAAATTAACTTGTAGGTGGTTTTAAAGTTATTTAAAATTAAATTTAATTGTTGTAGCCTGTAATTTATAAAAATAATAAAGTTGGTTAATTCTTCTTCAACTAATGCCTCTTATTGAAAAAAGTAGCTTGCTCCATTTACTAAATTTTCATCCTATTTTACATATCTTAATCTGCCTCAACATCTTTTCCACCTAAATTTTGAACAAATCTTAATAGATAACCATCAGGGTCCATAATTAAAAATTCTTTTTGCCCCTTTAATTTAGTATCAGCTCTATCTAATTCAATAAATTCCTTTCTTTTAGCACCTTCTACATCATCTGCACCAAGCATTTCAAAATCATAAGGTAGATTTAAATAAATAAGCTGAAAAGCATTTCGCTGTACTACCATTGTCTCAATAGCTGCATTACTGCAGTAATCCAGTAATTCCATAGCAACTTTGCTTCGAGCCTTATCTACCTCAACTCCGTATGTTTTTATTTGATTTTCATCATTATCTAAATGCTTCGCTATTTGCTTTAATATTCGCCCTTCGCCACAAGTTGGATCAAAAATATTTATTGAACCTTTTGGTTTATTAAATAGTTCAACTAGATATTTTCCTTGTTGCTCCGGCGTCGCGAAAAAGCCACTTCTTAACTTGTTACCGATATTACTCATAAATACATCTCCCTTTAATATTTTTACTTTTTAATACCACAAAAAAGCGGTCCTCGGATAAAGATTTAAGCACTTTAAGCTTAAATCTCAGTCCGAAAGACCGCTGATATTTGTGGATATAAAAAAAACTAAAAAGTATACTTTTATTTTAACTATAAATCTAAAATTATTCAATTTGATTTAGTATAAATCAAATTTTAATTCAAGTGTAATCTAGCATATTACGAACCACTGCAGGCAAAAACAACTGTTACAAATGAAGCAGCAAGTTGGGCTATTATATCCGTCTACTGCACCTATAATAGAAATTCTATCAGTAAAAATTATGATGTTTCTTTACCCTAATAGTACTATCATATTAGTAGGAGGGGAATTATGCTTACTGTAGAGAATATGTTAGCAAGTTACGGCTTAGATTTAACTAAAAACATTAAAATCGTTCGACATAAAGATGAGGGGAGAATTGATGTTGTTGATTTATATGAAAAAGGACAATTAGAGTTATACCAGAAACATCAAAAAGACGATGTGTTTGGAGAATGTGAATATGTGGTTAGCTTCCTAGACTTTGAAGAAGGTAAAAAAGCTGTATTTATAGGTGTTTACAAAGTGTTAAGCAAATGCACCCCCAAAAAATTCATTACTGATAAACTTTATGATTGGATGAAACCTGAGTATAAAAAGGGTAATGAATATTATTATGAAATGGAAAAAGCCAAAGGCTTTGAGGAACTCGAGGATAGAATAATCATTAATTGGTCTGAGCGAACATTTCATATGTGGTTTGCACCAAAAAAAAAGGTAAATACATCCAGAAAGAGAAAACAATTTGATATCATAGAAATAATTCAAAAAGGAGCAATTCGTAAGTTTCCAGGCTTTTTGGATTTTACACTTACATACAACGATTTAAAAAAATTATACGATAACCCTGATGTTAACTCCACTTGGTGTAAAATGCTTTCCTCAGTAGCAGGAATCTATTCAATTTTAGATAGAGAAACAGGGAAATTATATGTAGGTAAAGCAAATGCATATGGTGGAATAGGAAAAGGCGGTATATGGGGAAGATGGGAATCTTACGCTAAAACTGGACATGGTGGTAATAAGCAATTAATTGAGCTATTAGAAAATAATCCAGAACGTAAACAAGATTTTCTTTTTTCGATATTACGTACTTTACCCAAAACAATTACTATTGATGAAATACTAGATATTGAAAATATTTATAAGGAAAAGTTGGGTACACGTGAATACGGGTATAATGCGAATTAGTAACTTTTAATATAAAATGAATAATAGAATATTATTTGTATTTAAAATTCACATAAAAACCACCTATTTTTTAATAGGTGGTTTTTATAATTTAAGATACTATAAAATTATTTTTCACCTATTAAATTCAGCAATTATTGGCATATGATCACTAAAATCAATCCACTCCTCATAAGAACCTATTTCAATAGATTCTAATTCGTTAAGGAATATTTTAGAAGCAAATAGACAATCAATATGAAATGGTCTGGCTTTTTCTTTTCTAAAATAATGGGTCGCTTTCAACTCTTCACCTTGTTCTTTCTTAGAAAGATGATGATATGCACTCTTAATTCCAAATCCTTCAAGAAATTCAACAACCTCAGAATGTGTCTTAACTCTTTTTATATGATCAAATACCTTATTACTATTCCAGTCACCTACAATAATACATGGATCCTTTAGCAAAGAAGCATATTTCTCTAAAGCTAAATATATTTGACCTATGTAACTACTATAACGGTTTTCACCCTTTTGTGACCAAACTGCAAACATAATAAATTCCTGTTCACCAGTGACTTTTAATGGAATGATATAGCGGAATGATTTATCATAATCAGGATGAATTTCAATTTGATACCTTTCATCAAAAGTAATTATTCCAATACCCTTGTTTGGATTATCCCCTTCCCATAAAAAATCATCAATACCTTTTTCATCTATAATCTGTCCCCATTTTTCCGGCTTTTCACACTCTGAAATTACTAATATGTTTGCCTTAAGCGGTAATATTTTTTCGATTTTCTTCCTAAATGCCATGCCTGCATTCCATGCAACTATTTTCATTTACCCAGCTCCTATATGTAATTACATAATATTATACAACCCATCAATAACTCTAATGTTTGTTTACATCTGAGGTAATTGATTCATACATACTCTAGTAAAAAGGGCATTACAATTAATAGCCTTTCCCTTTCACGTATTACGACATGATCTAACTATTCCGGTCTGTTTTTTGGTAAATTAAAAGCTTTAAAAACTTCTAAATGTACTCCAGTAATTTCCCTCTCTACAAAATCGATAAATTTGTTAATCTCCATATCAGGTGTCTTTGAATTTAGATTGAAATCATAGGATACAATACCTTTAGCATCATCAATGTCATAGTATGTTAAATTAAATTTTGGATGATTTTCTACTCCTTTGACTAATTCATCAAAAAAGTCTTTAATTAAAAAACCATACACCTTTGGTCCTTCTCTCTCTTCAATGACTTCTACTTTAAGTTTCATATCTTCAATTTTAGTAATATTTATTTGAACCTTCTGCATAAGAGCAGTTTTTAGCTCACCATAATTTATAAGTGCATACGTAGTATTTAATTCAAGTTGTCTTAAATCCATGTTCATCGCTGCATCTCTGGATAAAAATACTCTCATAATTACATCCCCCTTCTAAAATATTTCACCAAATCAACACCGGTTATATTAGCCAGTTAGACATTGCTTCCAAATAGGTTCTTATCATTTTAGCCAAGAAGGCTCTTTCCTCAAAGAATGTGAAGTGGTTAAATGGGAAATGAATTTCGGTTTGGCATAGCCAAAACATTTGATAGACTAGCTATATGAAGTTCTTTGATAACTTGATATATGCGGTTGCAAGAAGTAAACAGGGTGCGAAAACCAATCCATGCGGTTCATATCAACCATACCAAGGGAGCGTCAAAGCGTTGGGCATCTAGGGTGGCCCCACAAGTAAAGCTTAGGGAGATGAAAGATTACTTTCTTTGTGGAACTGAGAGGCTCCCACATCATACTTTGCTAAGTGGCGAGTAGTTCACGGCTCCAATAGGTCCTTTATTTTTTCGCTAACGTCGCGATAGCTTACTCCATAATCTCAACGGGAAAAATTATTAAACAAACATTGAATTGCTGAAGAATTCTGTCCTCAACATTACATCAGATTTGTATCAAAAATGTAAATCCTCATTTTCCAGGTATTGTCCTTTATTAAGTTTTTGTCTTATAAATAATTCTGCAATAATTAAATTTGGTACCCATGCTAACCAAGCAATAATAGTGTAACTAACTTCAAACTGCTCTAATCCAAATAGTAATACAAACAAAGGTAGCCAAATTCTTAATGTAACTGCCGCAAAGGTTAAGGAATAATTTCTAATTATCCAATTTCGATGGTCTTGAATTTTCTTATTCTTAACTTTATTTAATGCTTGATATGCTGATGTTAGCCAAAATACGGATAACAAACCAAAACCAAGCTTTGCTACCAATCCCCCCATAGCGTAAAAGGATAAGTACAGTCCTGAAACGCCGCCTAATAATATACCAATCATATAGATTCTCCCAACTATTCGATGACGGTTGATATTCTTTCCTCTAAATTTTGTGGATAATGTAAACGGACCGATTACTAACGCTACTATACTATTCGTAATATGTATAAATAACATAATGTACCAAAAAATACTTAATTTTGATACAAACATAAGCTTCATTTTGACAAGCCCTGTTTGAAATCCATCCATAATAAAATATTGGACAACAACATAACTAGCTACTAAAATAGCCAAAAAAGTAAATATAAACCAAATTCTCCTGTTCAAATTTTACTTCCTCCTTGCTACATTTAGGGACAGTAGATTATACATTACTGTTCATTCTAGGAAAGAGTAGAAAAGCCTTCTTTAATTATCTATTCAACACATTGTTTTTCCATTAAAACAACTCTAATTGAAATCTATAAAAAATAAAATTAGATATATCTCAAAAAAAGTTGAGTTGTGCATATCGATTCATCGTTAGAACAACAAAAAGCTGCTTCAGCATATTTACCTGAAGCAGCTCTTGTTATCTCAAAAATGGTAATGGTGCTTGCTGAATTCCGTTTTGAGTTGAAATATAAAAAGATTTTGCGAATCCCCCACTGTGAATGCATTCGTCTATTAAAAGCATTATTGGAATCTTTCGTAAGTCTAACATTAGCTCCTTTCTAACATGTTCTGCTAAAGCAAGATTAGATATTGATAATATAAAAATTCCTGGTAAACTCTTCGTGTTTTCGAAATTCAATAAATTATTTGGTCCATTTTGAATTTGCTCTTCCCAAATTTTCAATCGCGATTTTAAATGTTTTGCATACCGCTGACCTTGTTGTACCCTTTCAAATATGAAGTTTTGATTTCCAATTGGAGTTTTAATTTCTCCAACAGCAATTGGATTATAACCAGTACCAGTACCTTGTAACTTAGGATACCAGCACCAGTTTTTTAATAATTGTTGGCCTATTGCAAACTCATATTTTATTTGATTCATAGTGACAAATCTTTGTACCCCCGCTACTCCAAGTTTTAACCACTGTTCTGGCTTCAAAGAATAGTTTGTGTTGCGATTATGGTAAGCCCACATCATTAAATGACCAGCAGTATTTAATGTGATTGGAGCAGAGGTTTTGGGCTGATCCGGAAATAGCCCCGATTTTATCTCCCATCTACTAACAAATCCATACAGTACTAGTTTTTTCAGCGATTCTGAAACCTGTGACCTACTAATTTTAGATTCCACAAAATTTTTAATTTGAGCTTCAGTAATCGCTAATGAATCCCAAATAAGCTTTAGTATTAAATTGTCTTTTTCATTTATAAAACCTGAATTAATTCTGTCATATATACTACGTAAATCTGTGAGTGGTTTAAATTTATCTGGAAGAATTGGTCCCCCCTGTAAAGAGGGATCATCCCAAAGTGATAACGATTCGTCCCTATTAAGCCAATATTGAACCGCCTTTCCATTCTCTTGTACGGAAACCTGCGGCGCGCTCATTAGTTATATAAAAACGCCGTTGGATCGTTAACTTTTTTGCGTCCAAATGGAAACTTAAAGATAACCCCCGACCCTCTCTCTTTTTCTACATCCATACTTACAATTCTCATACTTACTACGTCATCCAATACTGGCTGTTCGATTGTTTTAGGGACAATTCCTTTAATTGTGCAGCCTTGGTCCAATTCAACAAAAACTCCAAAACGCGGGTCAACATTTACAACCCTTCCTACAATTGTATCCCCTTCAGCTAATTCAGCTAATAACTGATAAGGATTTTCCACTGCCACTTTCCTAGAAACATGAATTAGTCGTTGCTCCGGATTAAATTGTAGAACCTTAACCGGGATGCGTTCACCAATAGGCGCATAGCGATCCACAGCGTTTTTATACACTCTTCCATAATTTAGTTCATGTAATTTCATGAAACATTCTGCACCATTAATGCGTAAAAATATAGTTGGAACCTGAGCATTCATATTGTATCCAGTTACTTCTGCTTCGTAGGTTGGCTCTTGCAGTCTTTCATCTTGCTCCAATTCTATTAATTCTCGAATTAACGCATCTGCAGATCTCCTGCTTGCTTCTTTTACTGAAACCTGAACTTTATTTACATCCAGTTCATCAGATATTTGAGTAATTACTACGTTAAAAATATTACCTGTGAAGTGTGTAATACTCCTAAAAGAGTAATCAGAGAAGTCTTCTTTTTTACAAACCCCTATAATCTTACCGTTTTCAAGGGCAAACTCAGCATATTCAGTATCTGGGTCGTCTTTATCGTGTCTTTTAACCGTTCTCAATACTGCTTGAATTGGCTCTTTATATCTATGTAGTCCCTGTAGCTTTTCATAAGTTTTTGAATCCATTAAAATATCTCCTCTCCCTCGTTCAATATTTATAAAGTTCAAAAATAATACTCCTACTTGAATTATTGTTACTTTTAGCTAAGAAACTAAGCTTTTTAGAAATATTTTCTGTAATTTATAATTGTGCTATTTTTCATATTTATAATCTCTATTATTTTTTCATTATTTTCAAAAGGTGAAACTCAGCAAGAAGCAATAGAAGTTGTAAACGACATTGTTACTGGTCCTAATAGGAAGACACTATTAATCGTTGCTGTGGTATTTGTAATTGGAGGAATATTTAGTGTTGGTAGTATTGTAAATAATGGCTATAAACCACCTTCAAATCCAAGTATGCGAAACAATCGTACACCTTTGAATTGTGCTCATTATGGTGGCGAATGGGACACTGGTGGTCTTTTTGAAGAAGCAAAATGTATTTATACTAAATAGTTGATAAAGGCCTTATCTTTTCTATAGGAAGATGAGGCTTTTTTATGCATAAAGAAAAGACACCCTAAGGTGCCTTCCTCCGACTTGAACCACTTTAATTTTAATAATATAGTTCTAAGTTTAAAAACTATAGGGATTTGTAAGTAGTTTTTACGAAATTATGAGTGTTTTTTATTTTGTATTTCAATAAGTTCATCTGGTATCACTTTTGTATAATATTCTTTTTCGGTTAGTTCGAATATAAATAATGCCTTTTTCCAGTTATAAACAACATCTTCTACATTGTGTTGTTTAATCTTTAATAAACACTGACCTTTTAAATAGAATAGTTCACCTAATAGGTATAAAGTATTTAGATTAATTGCTAATTTGATGCCCTTATCAATGTATTTTATTGCCTCTTCATGTTGATATGTGGAGGTCAAAGTTTTTGCTAAATTGAAAATGATTTTTAATTTAATTTCTTTATCTCTAGGAAAATCTAACTTATTAAAATTAGTTAAACATCTTTTTGATATAGTAATACTTTTTTCATATTCTTTATTTTCCCCATAAAATATAACCATTGTCTGCATAATATCTATTTCTCTTTCTGATAAAAAATCAACATTGGTTAAAGTTAGTTTTAATGCATTATTTAAAAGATTTAAAGCAGTTTTTATGGATCTGTTCACCTCAAATACAGCAATTGCTTCATGCCATAGGAGAAATTGTTTATCTTCTTTTGACTGGAAATTTTTTTCATCTTTCTCTTTTTTCACAATTTCATAAAGTTCTTTATATTGTTTTTGCTTTAAGCAATCTTTTATTACGAATTTTACATTCTCTATATATTTTAATTTTTTGTTTTGAGTTAATGCAAATATATTATTTGGATCAACACCAAGTCTTTCTGATAATTGATATAGCAATATGCTAGATGGATAAATTACACCTTTTTCGATTTTGCTAATTTGACTTTGTGAACATATTCCATGACATAATTCGGATTGAGATATATTTTTTTTAATTCTAAGTTCTTTAATGGTAATACCCAAATCATTAAATTCCATTTTCGACACCTACTATTTAGCACTTTATTAGTATAATAATATTCCCTAACCTTAATGTGAAGTAAAATTTATATAGTTTCAAGTATTGTTTGTTGAAAGGTCTTACCGTGTTATAAGATAGCAAGGCTTTTTAGTATATACAAAAAGAAAAAACACCCTAAGGTGCCTTCCTCTACTCAATCTACATAAGACTTTTCTTACAGCACAAATATATCTGGGTTCCACCCAATTTATATTTTACTACATCTCTTTATAAAGTTTAATTAATTTAATGTAAATTTTATAAAGAAAAGACACCCATATAAGAGTGCCTTTTCCGATAGTTTTTTAGCAGAAGCAAGAAGCTCCAACAATAATTAATAAAATAAATAATACAACTAATAAAGCAAATCCTCCTGCAAAGCCACAGCCGCCACCGCAGCTACCACCAAAGCCCATAATAATTCCGCCTTTAAATAGTAGGAGAAAAATAAGGAGTCACTCATGTATTTTAATGGATTCAAATTACTTTATGTTTTTATGGATTAAATGAGCATGGCCCTTTGAAAATAAAAAAAGACGCTATAAAGCGCCTCCCATTTGGGTAAATAAGAAGTAAGGTTTCCATTTTAACTGAAAAAATAGAACAGGTGCTTAGATTTTATCACGATTTTTTTCTAAATGAACATGCATTATTACATACCATAATAAATCCCTCTATTTTCCATTTGATAAAATGAATTACCAATATTAACAAGATTCAAATAAATATTTCTACAAATTCAAAATATTTACAAAAATAACAAAAGTGATACATTTAAGGTGCAAGTTAAAAAATTATTTGAGGGGGATTTATTATGTTCAAAAAGTTAGTAGTAGGAGCATTAGCAGCAGGTATTGTATTGACAGGAGGAATTGGTGCAGCATCAGCAAACGTATATATTCCATATGACGAATGTTATAGCTCGCATGTATCTTATAATAATGGTGTATATACTAAATATCTTGTTCAACCTGGTGACAAGTTTAATAATGTATACAAGGAAGATGGGATTACTTTTTATTTTAAAGGTTGGAAAAAATTATCTTGTGGAAAATATGTCGCTTTATATGAGGGAAGAAAATAATAGAATATATCATGAAAAGCCTCTACTAATGAGGCTTTTCTATTTGTTTAGAAGTATTATACTAAAAAAGACACCCTAAGGTGCCTCCCTTCAACTCGAACCACTTTAATTTTAATAATATGTATTGGAATTCCTTTCAAGTATCATTTTTCTCAATGAACAATTGGTATATTTTAGGGTGTTTTTTACTATTTTTATGTTAAGATATTTTGGTTGATATTCATCTTATTTTAGGAGGTTGTAAGATCTGTTACATGCTTTTCATATGGATTTTAGTTTCTATACCGAAAGTATAAAAGTTTTAGGGCTATTAGGGAATTCTACTCGATTATCAATTGTTTGTAAATTGATTACATATGGATCGTTGTCTATTTCTGATTTAAGTAAGCAAACAAAAATTACAGAAGATTTGATTGTACAACATTTACGTAAATTAGCCTCTGGAAATATTGTAATTAGTGAACGTATAGGGAAAAGACTTCATTTTAAAATAAAAGATAATAAAACAATTGAGATTATTAGGGTATTAGGATTACTAAGTTAATTTTAATTACTCTCAATATAAATGATTTTGCTATAACTCAATTGTGCAAAATTAAATTTAGCCTGCCTATGGAAATAGGTAGGTTTTTAATATACAAAAAGGCGCCCATATAAGGGTGCCTTTTCCAATAGTTTTTAGCAGAAACAACTGCATCCGATAATAATTAATAAAATAAACAATACAACTAATAAAGCGAATCCTCCAGCGAAACCGCAGCCTTCGCCGCAACTACCACCATATCCCATAACAATAGTGCCTCCTTTAGATTAGAGGGTAAAACTAGGGTTCATTCCATGGATTTTAATGGGTTCACTTTACCTTATGTTTTTAAGAATTAATTGAGCAGGTCCTTTTGAAAATAGAGAAAAGACGCCATAAGGCGCCTTCCTTTTAGGTAGATAAGACTTTAGTTTTCCAATCTAAAGAAATTTTGTATTAGTTCTTTGAGAGTATATCATGATATTTGCTTGATTTATTATGCATTTTTACATAACCCTTCAAATCCCTCTATTTTCCATTTGATAAAATGCAATCCCAATATTGTTAATAATTAAATAAACATTTCTACAAATTGAAAATATTTACAAAATATACAAAAGTGATACATTTAAGGTGCAAGTTATAAAACATATTTAAGGGGGATTTATTATGTTTAAGAAATTAGTAGTAGTAACATTAGCAACGGGTATCGCATTAACTGGAGGCATTGGAGCAGCATCAGCAAGTACAGAAGGTGTAGATAATACTAAAAATTCAGCACCAATTATCCAACGTACCCAAATACTTAAAGATGATTTCAGTCTGATAAATGGTGAAAGAGAAGTATCGTTCGAGCATGTAAAAAAAGCAGATATGAGAGTTCATATGACAAACAATACTAAAGGTACACTTAACTGGTCTTTAAAAGACTCAAAAGGTAATGTTGTTGGTTCTGGATCGTTAGCAGCAGGAAAGGGTTTTACAAATACGTACAATACTCTTCCAAAAGGTAAATATAAGCTTAAAGTTACTCACAGAAATGGTGGTTCTGGATCGTTCTATGCAGCTGCTCGTACTTTAGACTAGTATACATAGAACCATTTTAAGCGTATTGAAGACGAACGATCAGAGAGTTTGGGGATTAAGGAGTTTTGTCATAATATCATCGTTTGCAAATACAAAGTCACAAAATGCCTACCTAGGGAAATAGGTAGGCATTTTTAATGCAGAAAAAAGACACCCAAAGGTGCCTTTTACGCTGTAATAAATTTAAATACATAGTACATAAAGAATAACAAAGATAGACTTGCTAATCTGCCAGCAATTGATTCTTTCATAAATTTCATAAGTATCACTTTGACAATCAATGCTAAGAATAACGGTATAAACAGTACCATAGCAAGTTTGATAGCTAAGTCGTTTATAGTTGGATTAAACGCTTCAAAGTTAATAATGATATTCACTTATCCCTCTTTTTTATCTATTTATATTTATAATTAGATTTATATTGTTTTGACTAATAAAGAGACGTTAATTTGAGAACCATTTATTTTTGGATTATAAGAGTACTCTCACATTTACGACAAGCAATCTTCTCTTCTTCAAAAATGAATAGATTTTCAGCATCACATTCTGGGCATACAACTGCAAATGGTGTTTTTATATTTTTATAGCATAGGAAAGAAAAGAATGCCATGATTAGAGCAGGTATAATAAGCATCATAATTAAGAATAGGCCCGCAAACAAGCCTGTAATTATGGAAAGTGGTTTCATTAGTTTTCTACCTACGGAGTTTACTTGATTATCCTTTTTACGAAAAGCAGTAACAAGGTAAGTTTGGGTTTCTTTTATTGGCTCAAATGCATTTACCGTATTGTAATCTTGTTCATCCATAGTGGGATAGGAAGTGTTTGGTCCTTGATACCCTCGTTGTATATAATAGTTGTTTGACTCAGCTATTCGTGGTGTATACGAGATTCCAGTTCCAGGTACATAAGTTGTTGTTCTTGATTCAAGTGAAATAGAGTTCCCTCCCATACCTGTGTATGTAAAGTTAATTTTCACACCCGGGGAAAACTGGATAATTCTACGAAATTTATAACCCATAATATTGTATCCTCTCTATCTAATTAATAGAATTCTTTACTAATTATAACAAATTTTTAGTATATCATATTAATATATTTAGTTATAATGTATTAACATAATATAAATATTTAAATTAAATAATTCAAGGCGTTTTATGAGTCCTTTTTTATAAAAAAAGACACCCAAAGGTGCCTTCCGACTTGAACCACTTTAATTTTAATACTATGTATTGGACTCCCATCCAAATATTATTTTACCATATTTATTATCTATTTTATTAAATTATTACTGGGCCTCTTGCTCACCTTTAGCTTTCATTTGTTTTTCATATACATATTTTGCTGTTGAAAAATCAGTAGCAAAATCACGTAGTGCCTTATTTATAATATTTAATTCTTCCTGCGATTTAATTTCAATGTTATTTAAATAGTCAAATGCTTTGGATTGTTTATTTGCAACATAATTTTGAGTAGAATAATCATCTGGGAAGTCTTTCTTAGCTTTTTCTTTAACCTTATTCATAGCTTCTGTTTTGTCGATGTTCTTTACTGGATTCGCTAATGTTCCAGTAGTTTGTTCCGGTTTAGGTACTTCTTTTTTTTCCGGTTGAGACTCCGGCTTTACGTCTTCTTTTTTAGGCTGTTCTTGTTCTTGTGGTTTAGGTGTTTCTTGACTCGGCTGTGTAGTTTTTTGAAGTGAACTAGTTTGCTCTTTTTCATAGGAGTCTACTTTAGATTTCAACTCTTTGATTTGTGTTTTTAATTCTTGCTGTTCATTAAAGTGTTGATCGATAAGTTTATCCATATCTTTTTGTGAATACTTAGGTTTCATATCTTCTGATTTGGAATCTTTAAAAATAGCTACGGAAGCAATGATAGCTACTAGTACAGCGATAATTCCAATGATTAGTTTTTTATTCATTTATGTTCCTCCTAAAATACAATGATATTATTATATAACAATTAAACGTTTATAGGTAGAAAAAAAGACACCCTAAGGTGCCTTCTTCCGAATTGGACTATCCTGTATTAATGCCGTTACTATTAATAAATTAAATTATAAAAATAATTTGTTATACTTCTATGTACCCTAGTTGGTATAATGTATAAGGAAATTATTGGTTAATTAATAACGAACATATATTAGGGAGGTATACAAGTCATGGAACTAATAATTTTTTCATTTGTATTAGTGGTAATATTCTTTATTCTTTCAATAACTTTAAGTGGTAAAGGTCAGCGAATAGCAAAAGAAGTTTTAAAAGAGCTTATTAATGGTCCTGAGGGAAAAATGTTGGTAGGTTTTTTTGGAACTTTAGCAGTTATAGGAGTAATTTTTATCATTTGGTTTTTATTGAACTAAACATTCCAGTTACTCAGGCTGATACAAGGTGCAAGAAAATTACTAGATAATTAAAGGTACATATATATTAGGAGGTACATAAACCATGATAGAGTTAGTTACGGCGTTTTTCTTACTAATTCTCCATTCCATTGTTTATCTCTTTTCAAGTGGAGAAACTAAGCAAATAGCAAAAAAACATATAAAAGAAATTCTTAATAGTCCTGATGGAATAATAATATTAGTCTTTGCTGCGGCACTTTTAATCGGGGGGATATATTTATTAACATTATGATTTCAGATATCTTAGTTTAAAACGTATAAGGAAATTAATAGCACGCATTAGGGAGGTACATAAGTAATGATAGATATAATATTCTCATTCTTCTTAGTGGTTACTTATTTCATTATTTATCTTTTTTCAAGTGGAGAAAAGAAACAACAAGCAAAAGAAAATCTAAAAGAAGTTATTACAGGTGCGGATGGTAAACTCCTATTAGTTACTGTTATGGGAATTCTAATCATGGTAATCTGGTTATATTTTTATGTTTTAGGTTTATGAATATAAACTAAAATCATATCCAAGTATACGAGATAATGGTTCACCTGGGAAGTATGCGTATTATGGTGGAGAATAGGACACTGGTGGTCTTTTTGGAGAAGCTAAATGTGTTATGAAACTGATGAACCGGATAATAGGTAGTATATAAAGGTCTTATCTTTTTTATAGGAAGATAAGGCTTTTTTATGCATAAAGAAAAGACACCCAAAGGTGCCTTTCTCCGACTTGAACCACTTTAATTTTAATAATATGTATTGGACGCCAATCCAAATATTATTTTACCATGTTAAGTTGTTTTGTACATTGAGAAATACAGTTGAAAATATATATTTTTAGTATAATAGATCCAATTCATTGATAAGTTCTATGCACTCTTTATATAAATTTATACTGTTCATTTTCAGAGTGTTGGTGCCATTAGTTATTGTATCTTCAATTTTTCGACCTTCAACTATATCAGCAGTAAAAGTTGAAAATAATCTTCGATACGTAGTTAAAAGTGATGTATATTGACGGTTTAAATATAATAATTTTCCCTCTTGTTTTTTGGATATTTTAATCACATTTTCATGATAGGCAAAAATTTGATCGATAATACTTTTAGACAAATCTAGATGCATATTTATTTCTCTAATCGACATATCTATTTTTTGATTTTCAGTTGTAGCAGTCGCTAAATTGTATAGCTCTTTGTGTTTTTCTTCTAATTTATCAATCTTTTCTTGAGCAATAGTTGCTATATTGTTTGATTTTCCAATCAATACATCTAGTTGTTCTATTCTTGAATCTGATTCAGTTAAGTTACTTTCGGTTTGTTGCCTTGAATTTTCAACTTCTGCTAGCTTAGTAGTAACTAATTGTAATGTGTTTTCTGCTTCTTCGATTTTCTTGGTAGCCTTCTTTTCTAAATATCTAATATAAAGAAAGGCAGCGGATGCTAAAGCTATTATGGCTCCGCCTACAAAAATAACCCAATTACTAATACTTGAGATTTCTCCTTGTAAAAATGTAATTTGGCTGTCTTTAGCAGAAATGATCTTATCTTGTACATCCTTTACAGTTTCCAGAGATTCAACTTTCGTTTGTAATTTGCTCAATTGTTCTTTAATTTGTTCGTTAGATATTGTAAATAAAATCAGTTTCATTGTTCTTCTCCTCGTTTGTATCATTTCACAAATAAAAGCACTCATTAGAGTGCTAATGCTTATTTCAATTTATTACGAATAGCTTTTAATACTCCATCGACGTTGTAATCAGGAATATTGCTAATCGTCATCTTTTTTGTACCCAACATTTTCTTTATTTTTAAGTAAATAACACCAGTATTCACGTTGGATAAGCCAAATAAATTTGGAGCAATATCGAAGTCTACGTTTTTAATATCCTTGTATTTAATTACTTCAGCTTCAGCGCCTCCGAAAAATCCGCCTTTCATCATTACGAGGTAGAGATTATGTTCCCCTACAACCATAAATCCCATTTTTGTTAATTTAGGATTAGCAACTTCAAAGCAGTGGATATTTTCTTTTGCCTTCATAACTTTCTTTAAAGCATCGAAAGCAAACTGATAGTACTTACGCTCAGTTTTAGGTAATTCTTTAGATATTTCAATCATTTCGGTTAGTGTGACTGGGTATTCAATAATGCCAAAGCGTTCATCAATTTTAGTGTATTTTGGAGTAGCCATATAATATCCCCTTTAAAAATGTAAGATTTAACCCAAGCATAACAAATCCAGTTACAACTATTTTGTCATATTTTGTCGAAAAAGTAAAAAAAGAGAGTACCAGTCTCTCCTTTTTATCTATTAGTAAAAAATAGTCACCTATATGGTTGATGTTGATATTGGTGATACTGTTGATATGTTTGAAAATGTTGTGTCGGTATACTATAAGGATGAGCATATGGATCTGGTGGTGGATCTGGTAGTGGCCAAGGCTTTGGTTTAGGAATATACCACCACCACCATGGCGGTCTTTCAGGTGTCCAAGGGTGAGGCACAGGGCCTGACACAGGACTCCAAGGGTCAGGCATAGGGCCTAACACAGGACTCTGTCTATAAAAGTATCCATTCAAGTTCGTTCCTCCTAACATAAATTTGATATTCATTTGATGTATTATATCTATTTGGGAACATAATGGATAATTGTCCCTTTAGAATTGGGGGAACATCTAAAGACAAAAAAAGAGAACCGAATGGTTCTCTTGGTAGGATTGATAAATTCAAGTAAAATTTTACCTCTTTTCTTTGGGAAAAATTTCTTCTACAATGAAATAAAATCACAGTATATCCTTGTTGTTTTGCAACATTTTCACGTACAATGAAACTTGTTTTGAAAAACGTCCTTGCTGACGTCCGTCTGGCTTCTCATAAGCTCGTTGGATGTCATTGCAAAATTTAAAACTTATTGCTAATCATAAAAAAGACACCCAAAGGTGTCTTCCTCCGACTTTAACCACTTTAATTTTAATAATATGCATTTGGACTTTCATCCAAATAATATTTTATAATATTAAGTGATATTGGTGATTGAGAAATATGAATCGAATCTATTGTTTTACTTTTAAGCTCTTTTCGTATTCTTTAGCTTCATCAACATTTTTAAATGTTTTTAAATCGAATATCTTTTCTCCATCAATACATACAACTAATACTCCATCTTGAGCTTGAAGAACACTACCTACATTACCTTTTCCGAGTGAAATACTGAAGGGATTCTCTACATTTAATGATTTCTTTTTAGCAAGATAATCTTTAAATGGCATACCAATGGATAGTTCGTCTTTTAAGCCTTTAATAGTGTTACCAGAAGTAGTTGTTGGTTGTTCCTTTTTTGTAGCCTCTTCTTGCTGTTTGCTTTGCTTTTCAGCCGTCTCTTGTTCAGCTTTCTCCTTTTTCACAGTCCCTTTTTCTTCAGCTTTCTTCGCTTTCTCAGCTTCCTTTTGTGCTTCTTGCTCAGCTTTAGATTCTTTGGAAGTACTTGCTGTCTCGTTAGATGAACATGCTGCTAATCCCATAAATAAAGCGAAACAAGTAAGTGTTGTTAATAGTTTTTTGTTCATAGTATGTATCCCCCAGCGTTTAAAATGTAAGATTTACCTGAACTATCATAACAAATATAATCACAACTATTTTGTCATATTATGTCGAAATGAAAAAAAGACACCCTAAGGTGCCTTCCTCCGACTTGAACCACTTTAATAATATGTATTGGACTCCCATCTGATTTCCACTTCACCATAAAAAAGGTAATCATTTTGATTTAAAATTACATTTTATGAACTTCACCAGTATTAGAATTCACATTGAACCAACCATAAGTTGCTGTATGTCCGCCTTCTTCGTCTGACACAATTTGATATACATGTATGACATACTCTTCACCTTCAACGCCTTCGTATTGGCAGTAAACTTTAGGATTGTTGGTAATGTTTAAAGTTTTTCTAACTTTGTTTTCTGCATCTGTAGGAGAGAGCTTTTGTTTGCTGCTTTGAGCGGTTTGCTTTTGCTGTTCTTTTGCTTGTTGCTCTTTTATTTGTTGCTCTTTTGCTTGTTGTTGCTTCTTTTGCTCCGCTGCTTTTTTCTGCTCTTCTTGTCGTTTTTCTTCTTCCACTGCTGCATTTTTCTCTTTTTCCAGCTTCTCTAACTGTTCCGTTACCTTTTGATTTTGTTCCGTGAACATCTTATCTAAAGTTGTTTCTTGTTGTACTTTTGTCAATATTACCTTTGATTCATCAAATTTCTTTTCGCTTAGAAGGTCTTGAGCTGTTTGTAATTCTCTATTGTAATTCTCACGTTTATCTTTATATTGAGTGAGTGTTTCTTTCTCCTTCTTCGCCTCATTTTTCACCATCTCTAAACCGTCTTTCATGGTTGAAACTTGGTCGAATAACTTAATTGCATTGTCGATGTCGAGTTTTTCTTTTGCGATCAGCGCTTTTTCCATGTTGGATGCTTGCTTTTGCAAAGTTTGAACTTCCTCGTCCTTTTTTTCTTTTAATGCAATTTCAAATGAAGCATTTGCATTTGTATATTCCTTATTTGCCAGTGCTAATTTTCCCTGTTCTACCGCTTTATCAAATGTTTCGTTACTGCAACCGAATAATAAGGTTGCGATTAATAAAATAGAAAAACTCATCAAGAATTTTTTCAAATTTCTCCCGCCTTTTTATATGTATTTTCCTTATATAAGGATAAATAAATTAAATGTCGCTGATTCGCTGCATCTTCTTTTTCTTCGCAGTCAGTCATCATAATCATAGCTAGCAATAGACTATATGCAGCGAAATACTGTTTTTAAACTTCGTAAAAATCTTATGTTTCAACATGGTGTATCCTCCCTGATTGTATGATTATAATGAAATCATTTAATATTATAATATTTTTATATAAAATGAGCCATATCATTTTATTAAAAAATGCGATGTATGTAAAAAAAGACACCCTAAGGTGCCTTTCTTCAACTTATCACCCCTTAACATCAGGTGTTATCTACATAATTGAAGAGATAAAACACCCCTACATTAGTAATTACTTCACGTCCCTATTTTAAGTTTACAAAATCCCAAAAATTCCCCTCTTATAAAAAATAAAAAGGGGGGGATTTTTTTATTAATCTACATGTTAAGTGTGTACAAATCCTAAGGCATACGATCTTTTAAATCTGCTAAAGGTATAAGCTTGTCGACAAGCCATAATTTCTTATTTCCATCATAGATAAGATTTATTTGCATTAATGACATATTATCAGATGAAACACCATTAACTGTAATTTTACTTTTCACTTTTGCTAATACATTTGCTTTTGTAGTATCCAAAAATGCATAATACAGCTCGCCACCTGTGTATTCAGATTGAAATGAAACTTTCTTCTTTTCTTTCTCATCTCCAGTTCCTGGAGCAGATTGCGTTGGTCCACCTGGTGGTGTTAATTCTTTCTTTGCATTTGGTGTTATATATGCATCGATATTAGCAAGGTAAGATTCGCCTTTACCTGTATCATAAGTACGGAAAGCTTTAAGAAATCGTTCTGCAGCTTCCTTTACTTGTTGTTGATTATTACTCTTTAGAGCTAACAATTCCTTTTTCGTATCGTTGTATTGTGCCTCCACCTTTTCCACTTTTTTCGTTAATTTTATATTATCAGTTTTAAGTTTTTCGTTATCAGATTGATATTTTATTAAAAACCCTACACTAGCTATTAATAAAATTGCTATTATAATGGTGATTTTCTTCATGATTCACCTCCTTTTCGCAGTTTCATAAGTTGCTAGATGTTACATGCATTATTATCTAACTACACGACCATATCCCGCAAAATGCTGTTGAAAATATGGTTTACTTAAATCAGCATAGCCAATTGGATCGCCAGCATGATACATTGTATTATTTCCTACATAAATGCCAACATGCGTAATGTAGTTACTTGTAGCATAAGTGCTATGGAAAAATACTAAATCTCCTGGCTTAGGATCTGTTACACGTTGGGTTTTATCCCATTGGGTTTGTGCAGTACCAAATAAATTAATACCAACCCTTGAATACGTATACTCAATAATTCCACTACAGTCAAATGATGTATTTGGCGTTCGCCCTCCAAAAACATATGGCCATCCTTGATACTTTAGTGCTTCTGCCATAATTGCTTGGAATACATCATCACCTAAAACACTACCACCAGCAATTCCACCAGAACCACCAGGAGTTTGTCCAGGTTGATAGTATCTCATAATATGTGGGACATAATCGGGATCACCATAGCACCAATTATTAGCTACAGCCTCTGCACTTCGCCACGAACCACATTTATACCCATTTTTAGCTGATTGCTCTGCAGAAAATGCTCTTGCATTCTCGTGTGTATATCCACCTTTCGAAACTGCATAGTTAGCGTATCCAGTTCCGTAGTTATAACATTGTAATGTGGTATTTTGATCACCATTTGATTTTTTATGACAATCAGCAAAATGCATTAAACCATATTTTATACTTTCCTCTGGATCAGTAAAATACCCTGGAGGATGCCCTTGTGATTCCGAGCTTTGCATTACATCTAATTGTGTTCCAGAACTTTCTTGTTGGATAAGAGCAAGAATTAAAGGCGTCATTGCTTCAATACCATGCTGTGCCGCATGTTTCCTTACCAACGGCTCCCATCTCATTACTTCAGGACTAACACTTGCAGTCCCTGGGGCAAAAGGACCACCAATTCCTCCAGGACTGACTTCATCTTCACTCATACTAGCAGTTAATAAAAATATCACTATACCTAAACCTGCAACAACAGCCAGAATAACACTGGCTATTATTAATAATGGCTTTGCAACAGCAAATGTAGCTGCCTTTTGAGCTACTTTAACTGCTACTTTCTTCCCTACTTGTGCAACTGCTTTACCCGCTACTTTTGATCCTTTACCAGCCGCCTTCCCTAAAGAATGGCCTGCCTTTTTCAAGGCAGGCTTAGCATTCTCTAGTTCAGCTTCAGGATGATGTTCATTTTCAAAGTTGCGATTTGGTTCCGCACTCAATGTATAAACCCTCCCTCACGAGCTGAATTATTTTGGTTTTATGTTTTCTTTTGCTTTTACATTTTTTAAGGCTTCTTGTTGCGTTTGTGCTTTTGCGTTAACTTTCTTAATATCTGCTCCTTCTTTTACATGTTGTTGATTATTCACTTTAGGAACACTTTTAGTTTGTTGTTGATTAACTTGTTTTACCTCTACTTGTTTTTGTGGTGTACTCACATGGGAAGTAGTGACCGGCTTACTCTCAACCGGATTCGATTGTAATGGTGTTGTTCCTGACTGTGGTGTTGTAATTGGCTTGCTCTCAATCGGATCTGTAATGGTGTTGTTCCTGACTGTGGTGTTGTAATTGGTTTGCTTTCCATCGGACTCGATTGTAATGGTGTTGTTCCTGACTGTGGTGTTGTAATTGGTTTGCTTTCCATCGGACTCGATTGTAATGGTGTTGTTCCTGACTGTGGTGTTGTAATTGGCTTACTTTCCATCGGATTCGACTGTAATGGTGTTGTTCCTGACTGCGGTGTTGTAATTGGCTTACTTTCCATCGGATTCGACTGTAATGGTGTTGTTCCTGACTGCGGTGTTGTGATTGGTTTGCTTTCCATCGGATTCGATTGTAATGGTGTCGTTCCTGACTTTGGTGTTGTAACTGGCTTTGTTTGACCTGTTGGTGTTTTAATTGCCGCTAATGGTTTTACTTCCGCTTTTACATCTTCTTGCTTATTATCAAGACCACCATTATTTTGAGGCGCAGCTGGTCTGATTTGAGCTTTTACATCTTCTTCTTTATTACCTAGTTCCTCATTTAATGGTGCTACTGGTTTAACATTCGCCTTTACATCTTCTTCTTTATCTTTTAATTCTGCTTGTTGTACTTCAATATTATTATCTTGAGGTTTCTCACGTACTGCTAATTGTGGATTTTCTTTAGTTGCGGCTACTTCTTCCTGAACCATTTCTTGCTCCTGATGTCCTTTTCTATCACGAACACCTAAATTTTCTTCTTTTTTCATTTGACTAATATTTTTTTCTTTTTCTGCTTGCATTTGTTCTTTTTCCTTGCGTTTACCATCTGCTACCTTCTCTTTTCTATCAGCATAGTTTTCTTTCAACTGTTTAAACTTACTATAGCCTGATTTACCCACTTTTCCGGCCATTGCCGCACTTGCAACACCCGCGGCTCCAGCTACTGCTACACCTCTTCCAACTGTCTTAGATCCACGTCTAACATCACGATATTTCTGCCTAATATTACTCATAGCATCTGATGCGCGTGCAGCTCCTGCACTTGCTGGTACCGTAGTAATAGCATCAAAAATCGTTTTACGATATAACCAAACACCTAAGAACGAAAGTACTTGTAATGCAGCAACTACTAAATAACCATACTTATCCGTTGCGCTAAATAAGATTGAAGAAACCCAAAACATTAAAGTTATAAGAAAGCCAATTGCAACTTTCATAAGCAACGTTCGGAACAATTCAGATAAAAATCTCTTTGCTGTCCCAGTCCATGCAGGTACTAGTGCCATCAATAACATTACAGGTGACATTAATGCTACGATAATAAACATTAATTGGTAGAACAACATCGCCATACTACATAATCCTAAGACAACCCATAAAGGTCCATTGATTAAGAAAAGTAGTAATACTAAAGCGCCACGCTCAAAAGTAGCATCTAACACTAGAATTTTATTATTTTCATCTTTTACCTCATGTTCTAGGAGTTTTTGCCTTTCATCCGCATTAGTTGTTGTTAACATTTTCTTAATTCTCTCATCACCGATTTTTTTCATATCTGTTGTACCAAACTGCAGTAATGTATAAGGTTGTTTTATTAATAGAGTGTGTGTTAAATCAGTAATGGAATCTACACCGCTTGAATATCCTTCACTTGCTCCACTAATACTTTGAGTGGAATCAAGAACAGTTTTATTTACTTGTTCGGAGAAAGTGTTTAGTCCTTTGATAATATAACTTGAGTTTGCGAAAAAACCTAAAGTAAAAACTAAGATCCCTAATGCTTTTAACAATCCTCCTAGCATCTCTGACTGACGTCGTTGTACAAAACCTACCCAGATAACCCAGCAGGCTAATAAAGCTAACATAAGTCCAATTAATTCACTATATATTCCATTACCCCAAGAACCATTGAACCCTGCTGCTTTAGATATTACATCGCCTAATTTATCTCCTACATCAGCTACAATATTGAGACTCATAGATTGGCCGACCATACTTGTAACAAAAGTACTAATTCCAAGATTAATGGTCCATCCAATACTTATAAGACTAAATAATACAGCAACCATTTGTTCTTTAACTTTATCCCCCCATTTCCAAAACTTAAGGGATTCACCAAATCCACCTTCTGGTGTATAAATATCAATCCCATAGCTACTTGGAGGGTATTCTTCATATTTTAATTTTTCCTTATTCTTTGGAATAATATCGTCTATAAGAGAAGGTCTGGGTTCTTCCTCTGCATATACTGGAGCAGCTTTAAAAATTAAATTAAATGCTAAAAGCAAAGTACAAATTAATAACAATAGGGTAATAAACTTTTTCATTACATGTTACTCCCCCTTTTATGGGAAACCTATTAATCTTTCGAACTAAACTCATTTGTCGGTTTAGTATTTGCTACTTCATCGATTTCATTTCGATAAGGGGCAGCATAACTACGTACTTTAAAACCTTTATCTGTTCGAACCACCCTTATCCACTTTATTTCTTTATCAATATTTTTAGGGGGTTTTTTTGATATAAAGTTATACATAATCGTATCCTTATCGACTATATACTCTTTTACTTTATAATCTTTGTAAGACAAATTATTTTTAGGACCTTGATTTTTATCTAATATAGTATCTTTTTCTCCATCTACTACAAGCTTAAGTATTGTTTTATGATCCCGTTGTAAATCTGCTTTTACAAAATCTAGCATTATTCCTCTAGGAGTGTGCCCCTGTTTATCTTTTTCTTCCCCTACATTTGTTTCGCTATTTCCACATGCAGCACTCAGAATTAGAGCGCCAGCACATAGACTAGATAGCATTAATTTTTTTAGTTTAGTTTTTACCATGTTAACTCACTCCTACGTTTATTTTTTCTCCCCCTTCTTCGACAAAGGTTGCATTAACTTCCTGCTTTTCATCATCATTTGACTTTCTATAATTCTTTCTTGCATTTGGTCTTGTATCGAATGCATCGTATAAATCCTTAAACACTACATCCATTGTGACAACACCTGTTCTTCCTTGGATATCTTGGAATAAACATTGTCCTGTTTCTAAATTAGTAATAATCGCATGATTTTCTTCATTATCAGGTAAACCAAAGAAATCTAAGATTGAAGAAATCTCTTTACTGTCGGTATTACGGAATGAGAACTTCATACCGATATTATTCTTAAATGTCTCATCTCCAAGGTCACTTGCGCTTTGAGTTGCAAAGTATACTGCAGAGTTTAAGGCACGACCTTCACGAACTAGCTTACGAGCTAACTCTCGCCCTTGAGAAGTCCCCATGATTGCCCATGCTTCATCTAATAGAACAATTTTGAATTTAGTAGGATCCTTTTGAAAAAATTTTCTTGCAAAAGAAGATAGAGACATCAACATACTAACCGATAAGTTTTCTTGTAGGGTATAATCTTTCGGATCTTTTTGAATGTCTGGCATGTCAAGATGCTGAATTTGTATGATATTTACTGCCGTGTCAAGTTCAATATCTCTATTTGTTCCATCCCCAAAGATTAAGTGTGCAAAGGATAAATTCTCAAAAGCTTGAATATGAGCGGCTAATTGTTGATCCACTTTATCCTCACTATCTTCAAGGTATTGAGATACAGCTGTTAAGCACGGTTCTTCCATTCCTGCTACGAATTCTACAGCTGAAGCTAAGCGCGGGAATTTTTCCGAGTTATCTGGTTTAATACCTGTAATGAAAGTAAGAATTGTCATTGCTAACTCAATTGCATCTTTCCGACTATGTTTATAAATGATAAATGGGTCTAGTTTCCCTTCATCTCGTCTATCAGTCCCTAGTGTAATTACATTTACCTTACCTTCTAAGCCGTGTAAATCTTCTGTCCAGTTCCCCCTCTCACCTTTTGGATCGACAATCAGTGTTTGGGCTCCTCCTAGTACCGCTAGGTAAACAATTAAGTTTGTTCCAAATGATTTACCAGAACCAGTACTTCCTGTTACTGCAACTGAAAGTGCACTCGTTTTTTGATTTGCAACAGTATTTGTCGCTGCGAGAGAAGGTGTCATATAAACTGCTTTGTTTAAAATACCAGTTGTACCTATATAAAATCCGATATTATCACCTAAATCTTGTGTTGCACCAAACATACCGGCTGCCAGAACCCCAGGCTCCATAAAGTGTATATAATCATTTACATATCTTCTAGCACCAGGGATAAATTCATTAAACAGCAGGAACTGATCTCCATATGGTCTTACTAGTTCAATCATCATCTCTCTATAAATAGAAATAAGTGAATTGGTATTTCGACGCATTGTATCTAAATCTTCAGCACATATACAGAAAGATACTGATGTCTTAACTAGTGGCATACGTGTTTTTTGTATAAGGGCTTGTAATTCAGTAGCTTCTTGAACACCTTCATACACGTTTAACCCAACAGTTTGTGCATTTTCCCTTGCATGGGCTTCTTGATCTTCTAAATCTTTTTTCTTTTTATTAAGTTTAGATAGAGCTTTACGATGGTTAATATTTTCTGTACGAACACTTAGTTCGATTGGGAAATCTATATTTTGGATCATATACATCCACTCTTGGTCTGGAAATTCCATTGTGTATGGAATCTTCGATGTAGATAAGAAACTCATATATGCTGGATACTCTAATCCATCAGAACCGATTTGAGACATTTCTATATGTCTTCCTTTAACGTCTATTTCGGATTCTGTTAAGCGTAATAAACTCTCTTGATTCGGAAAGATAGCAGAATCATCATCAACTACTGGTGGCGTCCATCCTGCTGTAACAGGTGCTTCCAATGTACGATAGAAGTTGCGTAATACAATCCATTGTGTTTCATTTGTTTCTAAACTTCTTACGGCTAAATGTTTTCTTATTTTGTTTCTAAAGGCGTTAGCTTCCCTTTTAAACATCTCCAAATCAGTTTTTAGTATTTTGGTATCACCAAGTAACCCAAACTGTTCTGCAGTGTTTTTAAAAGTATGGAATGCAGTGTAAAGCATTTCCTTAAGTCCTTCTTGTATGTGTCTTACTTTTAATTTCACACCTATAAAATAACGATATTCTACAGCGTTTTTACCAAATTTTCTTTCTAACTCATGGACAACGTCATCAGTATGATCTATTGCCAGCTCTTTTAGTTCACCACTCACTGTTTCTTTAAACTCATCGGCTTTTTCTTTGAAATTCTGATAAACAGGAATCATTAATAGATGTTTTTCTTCTTCATAATTCCAAAATAAACCGAGTTGTCGCATAAACAACGTATTTTTATCATCGTCTCCTTTAAATTCGTAAGGAATCCCGTATGCCTCATAATACGCCCAGCAAGAACCATCTTGGTTAAAAATCAAATTATCATGAAAATATTTGACTGGAAATTCAACCTGATTCATTTGTGCCTCCTTAGAGAAGAATATGAGACTAAACTAATTCTTCTGTATAGATTAATTAATTACTTTTTCTCAATTGAATCATCCTTAAATCGAACTACCGTCTTATATTGATAGCTTCCAATATTACCAGTTGTATCTTTATAACGACTCAACTTTTTTCTTTCAAATGTGAATACAAAGAATCGATATATAAATTTGTGTGGGCTTTTTCCATCTAATTCTACATTTCCAAAGAAGTACGCTATACCACCAGGTAATATTAAATATTTGAAAAAGACATTCTCTCCTAAGGGTAAAAACTGATTTAGAAATATAATTACTAAAAGTGTCCCAACAAAGATTCCCAGTTGTCTGTAAGGTACTGGGAAAGGGAGTGTTATGTCCCTTATCCCATATAAACTCTTTGGAATATCCCAAATAGAGTTATAAGTCCTTACTTCCTTACGAGTCGGTTTCTGAGTCACTTATACCAACTCCTTAAAAATTTATTAGTTATCATTTGAAAACTAAGTTATATAATTTTGTTCCAAGGTCCTTAAATACGTCTGGTGAGAATACAAATACTGAAACAATTGCACAAAGTACCAGCCAACCAATTAAAGCTGCCATTTGTCGTTTTACAAGTAGAACAATTACACCGATGATTGCACAAACTAAAAAGATTGGACCTAACTGAGCTACTAACCAATTTTTAATATTTACCCCAAAATTAATGTTCCCTAGAACCGCTGCATCTGTTATAGCAGGTAATTGCTGAGCAACCATATCTACTCCCAAAAGCTCCATAATTATTTACCCTCCACTTTCTCTAATGTGTTTTCAAATTTCTTCATAGAGCTAATTGAAAACTTGTTATCTTTATTTACAAGATTTAAATCATATGTGTATGTGTACTCTAAGCTGCTATCATTGTCTTTTAACTTAGCATCAACTAAGACTCTGTATCCTTTATCCTTATCTTCATAAATTCGTAGGTTTTCTAATTTGCTAAATGTCATAATACCTTTTAGTCCATTTGTTATATTACTTTTTTCAAAGTAGTAAGCAATTTCTTCTGGTGTTCCTTCTGTATAAACTTTAAATACAGATTGTAAAAATTGTTCTACTTTTTTTACTTCTGCATCTGTATTAATTTCTCGTCCTTCTGATTTGAAGGTAGCCACTTTATAAGATGCCTTTTCTCTCTCTCCATGAACGATTGTAGGATTGTTAGGAACGACCATTTTTCCTTTCTCCATTAAAATTGGAATAGAGAAGTACCTTGTAACTTCTTTAGGCTCTTTTGGTGTATCTGGGGCTTGAGTCATTCCTGGAGCAGGATTATTTACAGGTTCTAGTTTCTGAATGATTTTCAATGTTACTTCTGCTTCATTTCCTTTTTGCCGAACCTCTACAGCTTCCGACTTAACTAAAGTACTAGAGGCGTTTTTTAAAGTGTCTCTATTTAATCCACCTTGCGCATCGGATCCTTCAACTAGAAATTTCTCTAATCGTTTTTTTCGTTCTTCAGCTACATTCATATCAACTTTCCAGTTAAAATAATTTGCGGCAAAACTATTCGCATATGCAATTAATTCTGCTTCTGACATTTTAATTTTTACGGGTTCCTCCTTCTTTTCTTGAACAGCTACTGCTCTAGGAGGACCGGCAAGTTGGATAAATGAAAGAGAGCTTCCTACAAACACGAATCCCATCACACACCAAAATGTAACCTTACCTACTTTTCTTCCTGTTATCGCCGGAACTTTCTCCCTTGTTTTACGTTTCTTCTTTTCTTTAAGTGCTTCTGAATTTTCTAGTTGCATATCTAATATTTCAGTTGTTTTATTCTTTGCTTTTTTAAAGAATGTAAATTTCTTTTTTTCGGCGTTTTTCTGGGATTTTTTTTTTACCATGTCTTCACCTCTCTTTTTAAATGTTTAGGAGATTACAAAGTTCATTGTAATCTCCACTAATCAACTATCTACTTTAAGTATGATTTACTTTTTTCGGAAATCTAAGAGAAATAAAAAAAATTATGTTTTATATCAAAATTTTTTTAGGAAGATTAAAACCAAATATAATGTTTATTAAAATACATAAAAAAAACCAATTCCATTAAGAAATGAAATTGGTTTTACACAGGGTCTATTCTCTATAGTAAGTATTACACAATATAAAAACCTAATATAATATATATCTTTAATATATATAAAGAAAAAAGATAAAGCTATTATACAGAGAAAAAATCGTCTTAAAACATTGCTGTGCTAAGGGTTCATTATTACTCTAGCCGTAAAAAATCATAAAAAGTAAATACTGGGAATGAACTTAATGAGCTGGATGATGATTAAAAACTACAAAATATCGTAAAGTAGGTATATAAAAACTACATATAATCATCGTTAACTTGATGCGAGTGACTGAATAAATAATAAATGCAAATTTTGCTGACTTACGAACAAACTTTCCACATTTCTTAAAAACTACACACAATTTATTAACAAATTGGTCAAAGTTAGAAACAGAATCCACTTTTTAAACATAACTAACAGAAGATTTTCTGATTTTAAGTAGATTTAGAGATAGAACATGATAAGAATAGCACTTAAGGCTTTATATTATACACATCAAATCAAAATTATTAAGATATCAACAGAATTATAAAAAATATTTCTGCTTTTTTGTAGATGAAATGACATAATCGGATTGATAATTCAGAATAAATAACTTAGAAATTGTGAATATCTCATTTTGTTTCACATGCACTGTATGTAATTGCATAAAAAATAGAGAGCCGTAATCATTAAAATTGAAAACTTACTCTCTGTTTTGTTTGAAATAATACCCTTCACATGCTATCTCCAACACGAATAGCCCTCCACTTTTGCTTTTTTCAAAAATAGAGAGCTGTATCATTACATTGCAGGAAGCAGCTGATCAACCGTATGTGGTATTTCATTTGTTGAACGGTAATATGCTTCTAAAGATTGTAGAAACGGAATTAAATCAAAGTCTTCAGGGACCTCAATTACACGAATCTTTTCCTTCGGCAATTTATCAATTTTTTCAATGAACAGTTCACGAATATCGCTAGGGATTTGATTTCCTTTATGTCCACTAGCCTTTAAGAGTTCGCGAATTTCAATTTCTAATGCTGTATATGCGTTAATATTTACCCCTTGTTCATAAGCATATTTTCTAAATAGTGATTCCTCTTGATACTGCATGTAATTACGATGATATGCATCTATAGTTACAGGTACAGCATATTTCGCATGAAGCAGGTCATGCGCTTTACGGAATAGCTTTTGAACATTGCGTAAAGAGTATATAGCAAAATGAGTACCAAATTTAAAAATGGTCTCTTCTTGTTCATGTTTAGGTACATTGTGTGTAATTAAAGGATAAATACCAGTTTTAGCAGCTGTGTCTAATACACGATATTGAGAAGATTGCTTTAATAATTTACTTAGTGTATAAACAAGCTTTTTCGGATATCCTTCTTGTCGATCAATCATTTCCCGTAAGCCACGAACTACTTGGCGAATTTGACGATGACAGGAGTGTTTTAAAACGTTAATGAATTGGTTCATATCCTTTGCAAATTCAGCAATATTCATTTCAACTAACAAGTTTTCTATGAATTTAGCTTTACGCTTATATGTATCTCGTGGTGTAAATGGATCACGGTATTCTGCTCCTTCTTCTTTTGCGCATAAGAAATCAGGATGTACAGATAAATGCAATGTTGTGTATTGCTTTTTATTCCTCTTCCCTTTTTCTAACTTGCAAATTTTAAATAAAGGAGATTCAGTAGCAGAAAGTTTTGTTTCTAATTCCTCAAGTACAGCACGAATCTGATGTGGGTATTTCTTATGTAAGTAACGATACATACCACTAAAGTGTGTTGAGTTTCCTTGTTCATCAACTTTGAATAAAGAACGTTTCAGGGTAGTTTCGCGTTTCTGCTGCATTGCTACATCCATGAATAGTTTCTTAGCTGCAATGGATAACTCAAAGAATTCTTTGGTAAATACTATCGGGCTAATAAATGTATATGCATTTGCTTTATTCGTTTCTTTATTCATGAAATCAGTTAAGGTGATTTTATATTTACCACTGTACTCATTTTCGATTGTAATGATGTTATGGAAACTTAACTTCTTCAAAGCCACATAAAATTGTGAGTGGTGAATATGTGCAAATGCTTCTTTATAATTTTTATAATCTTCCCAAAGCATGTGGATCGATACATGCGAAAGTTCACCATATGTATTACATTTTTTATGAAGAAATAGAAATACTTCTAAATCAGCATTTGTAATACCATATAGCTTATGTTTTCTGCCTTCGTTTTTATCAAATTCACTTACTTTATCTACAATCTTTTTCATTTTCAGTGAAAAAGATGGCTTTGCTTTAGCAACAAATCCCTCTTCATCTGCAATTCGTTCTTCATAGGACATTGAATTCACAATGTCTTCTAGATAGGTATCTTTAAAACTGTAATACTTACCTTCCAAAGCTTCTACTAACTTTTGCCATGATTTAATTGTTACTATTACCGGTGTTGTTGTTTCACCATTTAAACTACGTTTGTTCTTTATAACGAAAGGTTTTGCCATCTTTTTCACCTCCTTTTATGTTAAGTTGCAGTTTTCCCCACAATTAGATATAGAATTTCATTTTTGATTATATCAAATCGAATGCTGGTGAAATCTGTCCCTTTAAGAGGAAAAATAAAAAAATGAAACGTGCCCAAATCCCTTGGGGGACAAGGGATTTGACGTTTCATAAAAAAAAGTTTGTTGCCACCATAGGGCTATGAAGTTTTTTGAATATGAAACGTAGTATGTTGTGGGGGAAATCTTACTAAACCATTGATTTTATAGGGTTTTACGCTAATTTCGTTTTAAAGTTGTGGCCATCATATAGCTATAACGTTTCATGTTTTGGATTGACTAAGAAATTTCTATAGATTTCGTATAAACACTGATATATAGGGAGTTATAACTGTTTTTAAATGAAAAGTTGTGGCCATCATACCGCTATAAACGTTTCATTTCGTTTCATGTTTCCTGCCGTCATATAGCTATAACGTTTCATGTTTTTAAAACAAGTTATATTTTATTGAAAGCTGCTGTAACCATTGGTATATATAGGTTTTTTGAAGTTTTAAAGTGAAAGTTGTAGCCATCATATAGCTATAATGATTTTATTGTTTTTTCTTTCATATTTAATGAAATGGCTTTATATCAACGTTTATTAGTAAATTACATAGAATAAAAATTTTTTTAGTCGAATGATTTTCAGGATATTCTCGTTTCATTTTTTTAAAGTTGTAGCCATCATATAGCTATAACGTTTCATAAATTACGAAATTATAACCACAATATAGCTATTCATTATTATAAGTAAGAAGTAATAGCCAAGATAAGGCTATATAGTTTCAAATAAGAGCTTATAGCCATGATAAGGCTACATAGTTTCAAGTAAGAAGTAATAGCCGTGATAAGGCTATATAGTTTCAAATAAGAGTTTATAGCCATGATAAGACTACATAGTTTCAAGTAAGAGCTTATAGCCGTGATAAGGCTATGTAGTTTCAAATAAGAAGTAATAGCCTCGATAAAGCTATATAGTTTCAAATAAGAGTTTATAGCCAAGATAAGGCTATGTAGTTTCAAGTAAGAAGTAATAGCCGCGATAAGGCTACATAGTTTCAAGTAAGAAGTAATAGCCGTGATAAGGCTACATAGTTTCAAGTAAGAAGTAATAGCCGTGATAAGGCTATGTAGTTTCAAGTAAGAAGTAATAGCCGCGATAAGGCTATATAGTTTCAAGTAAGAAGTAATAGCCGCGATAAGGCTATATAGTTTCAAATAAGAAGCAGTTTTATATAATTAAAGGCAAGTAAAGAGGATTTAAATGATCCAAAATAAAAGGAGTAAAAATCAACAATTGTGAGATTATTCAGATAACATTTCACCTTAAAGGTTATGTAGTTTTTCATCTAAATGGGAAAAATAAACGCATTTTGACTCAGTCATTCGTTTAAAGTGAACTTCCATCAGTGGGAGTCTTATAGCCTGTGAATTGTGGGATGAAAAATGGACTAAGAATTTAATCTTAGTCCATTTCTTATTTTATATCCATTTTGTGTGGAATGTACCTTCTTTATCTACTCGTTTATACGTATGCGCTCCAAAATAATCGCGCTGCGCTTGTAACAAGTTTGCAGGTAGTTTGGCAGTACGATAGCTGTCATAATAAGAAATTGCTGCTGAAAATGCAGGTATCGGAATGCCCTGTTGTACTGCCATTGAGATAATTTGGCGTAATCCACCTTGATATGACTCTACAATTTCTTTAAAGTATGGATCAAGTAAAAGATTCGGTAGGTCAGTGTTTGTTTCATAAGCCTCTTTAATGTTCTGTAAAAAGGCAGCACGAATAATACATCCGCCTCTCCAAAGCATAGAAATGCTGCCAAAATCAAGGTTCCAATCATATTCCTCAGAAGCTGCCTTCAATTGTGTGAATCCTTGTGCATAAGAACAAATTTTACTCATATATAAAGCTTGGCGCACTGCTTCAATTAATTCAGCTTTTTCAACTCCAATTGCTGTTTTATCTTTAGGGCCAGATAAAACTTTGCTTGCGTTCACGCGCTCTTCTTTTAAAGCAGAAATGCAACGAGCAAATACAGATTCCGTGATAATAGGAAGAGAGATACCTAAATCAAGTGCGCTTTGACTTGTCCATTTCCCTGTACCCTTTTGTCCTGCAGTATCAAGAATAACATCCACTAATGGCTTACCAGTTTCTTCATCTTTCTTCTTGAAGATATCGGCTGTAATCTCAATTAGATAGCTGTTCAGTTCACCTTTATTCCATTCAGCAAATATTTCATGGAACTCTTCTGCAGTCAAATCAAGTGTTTGTTTCAAGAAGAAATATGCTTCACAAATTAATTGCATATCTCCATACTCAATACCGTTGTGAACCATCTTTACATAGTGGCCTGCCCCATTAGGTCCGATATAAGAACAGCAAGGCTCGTTATTCACTTTTGCAGAGATGTTTTCAAGCATATCCTTTACTTTTTCGTATGCATCCTTCTGTCCGCCTGGCATAATAGATGGTCCCTTCAGTGCACCCTCTTCGCCGCCTGACACACCTGCACCGATGAAATTGATTCCTTCTTCAGCAAGACGTTTGTTTCGGCGAATTGTATCGACAAAGTATGTATTACCACCGTCAATTAAAATATCACCTTTATCGAGGTGAGGGACTAGAGAATCAATCGCCTTATCTGTAATTTCCCCTGCATTAACCATTAATAAAATCTTTCTAGGTGATTCAAGTGAGTTAACAAACTCTTCAACTATATGAGTACCAACTAAGTTTTTACCACGGTTTTCCTCAATGGTTTCATCAACTTTTTCCTTTGAAATATCATATAGGGCAACAGAATACCCTTTGCTCTCAAAGTTAAGTGCGAGGCTTTTTCCCATAACGCCCACACCAACAACTCCAATTTGTAACTTTTCCATATTCTATCGTTCCTTTCCATGTATGTTACTCTGTATTATAGTATATATACCTAAAATAACACTTTAATCAAATAATCAATCTTTTTCATTTCAATAGGCTCCGCCAGTATTCGTGCAAAAGGTTATAGGGACACGGCACATCATTATCAAGTTAAAAAATAAAGAGAAATTGTCATCCTTATTAATCAATCATGAAAAATAACCGGTTAATTATGAAAAATCACATTAAACAGCTTCCGTATCCCTTTTACTGTTTAGAAAGATCTATACAAATAAACTTAATAATAAAGTAAACCCTAATCCGGCTACAGAAACGATAGTCTCAAGTAAAGTCCATGTTGCAAATGTTTCTTTCATGCTTAAACCAAAGTACTCTTTGAACATCCAGAAACCAGCATCGTTCACATGTGAAGCAATTAAACTACCAGCCCCTGTTGCAAGGACAACTAAAGCAAGGTTAACATCAGATTGACCTAACATCGGAATCACTAAACCGACAGTTGTTAATGCAGCAACCGTAGCAGAACCCAATGAAATACGTAAAATGGCAGCGATAATCCATGCGAGCAAGATTGGTGATAATGAAGTTCCTTTGAATAATTCGGCTACATAGTTACCAACGCCTCCATCAATTAATACTTGTTTGAAAGCTCCGCCTCCACCAATAATTAAGAGCATCATCCCAATATTCGAGATCGCTGTTGTACAAGATTCCATCACGTTTTTGATTGGAATATTTCTTGCCAATCCCATTGTATAGATCGCAACTAGTAAGGATACCAACATGGCAGTATCCGCATTCCCAATAAACTCGATCGTTGCTAGTAAACTATTATCTTTGAATCCCATTGTTTTTTGCAGCAAAGTAATAATTGTAGCGACTGCCATTAAAAGAACAGGCAGTAAAGCGGTAAAAACACTGATTCCAAAGCCAGGAGTTTCTTCAAGTTTAAATACTTTCTGCTCACCTAAAGATTTGATATTACCGGTTTTTGTGAACGCATCAGGTACTAGCTTTTTTGCAAGTTTAGTAAATACAGGTCCAGCTAACACAACTGTTGGAACCGCTATCATAAAGCCGTAAAGTAATACTTCACCGATGTTTGCATGCAATTCACCAGCAATAGCAGTTGGTCCCGGGTGTGGCGGTAAAAATCCGTGTGTTACAGATAAAGCTGCTGCCATCGAAATACCGAGATATAAGATAGAAACTTTTAATTCTCTTGAAATCGCAAATACAATCGGAATTAATAATACTAATCCTACTTCAAAAAATAATGCAATCCCGATAATAAATGAGGCAGTCACAACAGCCCATTGAATGTTCTTTTCACCGAATTTTTTCACAAGAGTCATGGCAATGCGTTGTGCGCCCCCAGAATCTGAAAGCAACTTACCTAACATCGCACCAAGTCCAAAAACGAGTGCTAAATGACCAAGTGTTCCGCCTAATCCCGCTTCAATGGTTTTAAAAATTTTTTCTGGTGGCATTCCAAGTGCTAAAGCAACCCCGACCGATACAATGATTAATGAAATGAAGGTATTTAATTTAAAGCGCATAATCAGTAAAAGTAATGCTAAAATCCCAATTGCTACAATGACTAATGGCATCGTAGTTCCCCCCTAATCTTAGCTGTATTTGTATTTATATTTATCCCACTATTTGTAGGCAGTAAGGCCCCCCACCTCGAGATTTAGATAGAAGCGAGGCGTGGGGGATTACTCATGAAAGTTTTACTTTATTAAATTTCTTTGATAATTTGCAATTCGTGTATAATCGTCTTCTAGCGCCCTTGATAGGTTAATAAATATAGGCAGTAATTGTCTGTATTCTTTTGTTGCTTCTTCTTTCGGTGTATGTTTGTAGGTACTGCCAACCATTTCGGAAACGATTTCAAAAGAATCAATTTTTCCTGTGGCATAGAGACCTAATATACATGCACCTAGACAAGAGCTTTCGTAGCTCTTTGGAACAACGACTTCAGATGCGAAAATATCGGACATCATCTGTCGCCAAACGTCAGACCTTGCGAAGCCGCCTGTTGCTTGAATACGGGTTACAGGACCATCCATGCATTCGGTTAACGCTAAGAATACAGTGTATAAATTATATATAACGCCTTCTAAAGCTGCACGAATCATATGTTCCTTCTTATGTGACATCGTTAAACCGAAGAAGGAGCCACGTACATCTGGATTCCATAATGGTGCACGTTCACCTGCGAGGTATGGATGGAATAATAATCCGTCTGCACCAGGTCTCACGCGTTCAGCTATTTTAGTTAATACATCGTATGGATCAATTCCTAGTCTTTTCGCAGTTTCTACTTCTGATGAAGCAAGTTCATCACGAATCCAACGAAGGACCATTCCGCCATTGTTTACCGGTCCACCAATTACCCAATGCTTTTCAGTTAAGGCATAACAAAATATTCTTCCTTTTTTATCTGTTTGTGGCTTGTCAATGATGGTCCGAATAGCACCACTTGTCCCAATTGTGACAGCAATCTCACCTTTTCGAATTGCATTCACACCTAGATTAGAAAGCACCCCATCACTGGCACCAATGACAAACGGTGTTTGTGAATCGATACCAATCTTTTGGGCTAAATCTGGATTGCAGTTACTAAATATTTGGGTGGTTGGTACGAGTTCAGATAATTGAGCTGGTGTTATACCAGCAACTTTTAAAGCTTCCTCATCCCAATCTAGTGTTTTTAAGTTCATCATACCCATGCACGAGGCGATGGAATGATCAACAACATATTGATTAAAGAATTGTTTGAAGATATATTCTTTGATTCCAATATATTTTTTCGTTCTAATAGCAATTTCCGGATGATCATTCACAATCCATGTAATTTTACTTAATGGTGACATTGGGTGAATAGGTGTTCCTGTTCGTCTATAAACTTCATGGCCATTCAGTTCATCTTTGATTTTATGTGCCCATGCCTCACTACGATTATCTGCCCAAGTGATACAAGGTGTCAGCGGATGATCATTTTCATCCATAGCTATGACACTATGCATAGCACTGCTAAATGAAATAAACGATGGTTTTTTATCTGAATGCTGTTTCGTTATATTTGATATTGCTTGTAAAACAGCTTGGAAAATCTCTTCTGGATCTTGTTCCGCTGTGGATATATCCGGTGTGCGAAGTGGATAACCAATATTCTCGGTTTGGATGACTTCGCCTTTTTCAGTAAATAAAACTGCTTTCGTACTTGTTGTACCGATATCTATACCTAACATATAGCTACTCATGTCCTTGCTCTACTCCTTTAGATAACATTTGTTGTGACATCCAGAAATCTTCAACTTTCCCTTGAACATCATCGAAGTTTAGATGTAAGGCCTCAATCATGAGGGCTCGATTTTTTGATTCGATTGCTTTTATATAAAGCTCATGATTTTTAATAACCCGTTCAAAGTCTTCGTACTTTTCCTTGAAACGAGTACGCATTGATAAAAGGATTAAGCTTTCCATAACAGGCTTTAAATTATTCCAAATCATCAGGATGTAGGAATGCTCAATGGTTCGAATAATCGTTTCATGGAATAAAAGATCTTGATAAGAAAACTCATCAGAATCATGATATTTAATGGCGATTTTCATCATTTCCATTATTTTATTTAGTTCTCTTACTAAATCATTTGTGTCCAACTTTACAAGTCGCTCAAAGATAAACTTTTCTATAAGTAAACGAACATCATATATTTCTTCGATTTCTTTCTCGGTTAAACCAATGACAACTGCGCCCATTCTTTCTAAGCGAATAATATTTTCAGAAGCTAGTACTTTTAATGCTTCACGAACGGGTGACCGACTTACAGAAAAATCGGCAGCTAATTTATTTTCCGACAGGATGGTACCGCTTTCAATTTCCCCTGCAATAATGCGCATTCTCAGTTCGCTCGCAACACGATCACCTGTAGAAGCTTTTGAAAGCCATTTTTCAGGATAAAGAAATTCCATTGATTTCGCCATAAATTCACCTCATGTTAATCAAGTATACTTGTATACAAGTATTATAACTCGGATTTTTAATTATGCAAGCGCTTTTATTGTTTGCTTTGTTTCTTTTAAAGGAAAGCCCCATAATTAATAAGCTAACAAATCGAGTCGCTTCAAAAACTATTATTGTTGATGAAGAAGATTTAGAGAATGGAAAACTGAAGAATACGATATCCAAGGACTTACATCTACATATTTATCACTCAGGTTTACAACTTTTTGAATCAAAAATATAGATGTTAAAAATGTAACAGTAACTGAATTTGAGCATTAAAAACTTTCAAAAATTGAAATTGTATTGTAAAGTAATGATTTTACAAATAGAAGCAGTTTTATATAATTAAAGACAAGTAAAGAGAATTTAAATGATCCACAATAGAACGAGTAAAAATCAACAATCGTGTGGATTATTCTGATAATGTTTCAACTTAAAGGTTATATAGCCATCATATAGCTATGACGTTTCACATTTTTAAGATTCAAATTATATTTGTAATTAACATTGTTAGGAGGTATTTAATTTTGGAGAAAGTGTTAGCATTGTTTAGTGATGCCCTCCTACTTGCTGCTCCAATTTATGAAGAAAACAAGCAGTTATGGGCCAAATGGAATAAATATTATAAAGAAGTACAAGAGAATCATGATAAATTAGTAACATCAGCTAATATGTCCCCTTCCTTTTCGACACTTGTTTCTTGGTTAGGTCAGAAACAAGAGCAAGGAATATCGTTGTTAAACATTTATGCCAATCTGAATAAATATAAAGTTGAGATTCAAAATGTACTAGATAAGATCATTGAACAAGAATTCGGAGAAAAAGTTGAAGCAGTTGAACCAACTCAAATTTCAATTTTTGAAGATAGTCAGGTAACAGAACATATAGAAGATATATCGGATGATTACTATCCTGTAACCAATGACGCAATGTACTATCAATTACGTGATGGAATAGCAAAAAATCATTTTGAGGAAGATGAAGCAGTAGCAAAACCGGTACTGCCATTAGAAACAAAAAATTCAAGCGGAGTTGCACAACTATCATCACATAAGGATGAGGATTTGAGATTAGTGAATACAAACGAAGCAGAAAGATGGTCTATATTGGTTGATGGAGTAATTAGTAATATGGATGATCTTACAGCAGACTGTTTGGATACCATTACAATACAATGGTTAAATCAAGCTAAATCTCCAGATGAATTCATAGATTTTAGCTATGAAAATGTGTTGGAATTATGTAATATGCCAAAAGCATCAGCAAACGGTGTAGAGTATTATCGTGCAGAAGATAAGATAAAAGTAGCGCAACGTATTGCAGCGTTAGCGAGCATCTTTATTTATTTGAATGATGATAATGAAGTTGTAGTATTGAACGATCAAGCTGAAACAGGGGAAAAATTTGAAGTAAAACGTGAAGTAATCAAAAGGCTATTCGTACTGGACTCTGTAGTGTTATGGAGAGATAAGAATACTAATGAATATATGGGGATAGAATCCTGTAAGATTAAACCAGGTAGTTTTTTATCGGGCTATTTGTATGGATCTAATAGCACAACTGCTTTATTATCGAAAAAAGCATTAGAGTATAATAGCTATAGACACAAGTTTCATAAACGTTTAATACGTTATTTATCCTGGCAGTGGCGAATCCGTCAACAATACAGTACTTTAAAAAGACCATACTCCATTGGTGGAGAAAAAGGTTTACTGTCTGTAATGGGTATTACAACTACAAAGGGGCGCCCAACTCGAATTCGTGAACAACTAGAAAATGTTTTAAATGATTTAGAAAAAGAAAATGTCATTTCACATTGGGCATATGCAGAAGAATTGGATGAAACAAAGATAGGAGAACGCAATTGGTTTAAGAATTACTTTGAAAAGTTGGGAATCATTATTTTACCTCCAAAAGAATTGATGAATAATATAGATAGCATGGTGAAGAAAAAATCAATAGATACGCAAGAGAAGCAAGAGGAGCGTTATATTGTAGATACAGTAAAACAACCTACTGTAGGATCAGAGGATATGGTTCGAGAGAAAATTATGCATCAGCATATGCATCAAAATAAAACAATGCGTGAGATAGCAGATGAAATAGGTCTATCCCCTGCTACACTCTCAAGATTTTGTAATAAAAAAATGAAGCGTATTTCAAAAAGTGTTAATGAAAAACTAAACAAGTGGTATGAAAGACAAATAATTATAGAATCTATGTAAAAAGAAGCAGATACCTTTAAATTTATTATCAATACCTAAAACACAAAAAGTCATAAAAAATAAAGGGTGATACATATTAGTCATGTGTAATATGTATCACCCTTGTAATTTTTGTTCAACAATCGCGCCCGATTGTTGAAGATGCTTATTGAAGAAAAGCGCCCGTTTGTTTAAGTGTAATTGTTCACAAAGCATTAAAGGAATGCTTTGTCCGTTGTTGAAGAAAGAAAACACCTCAGTCATTTTTCTTCAGGGTAATAGCCATATGTATTCTTCCGTTCATCATGACGGGTAATTGAGAATCCATTGATAGTCTAAAAAGTTTCTAGCAGTAATAAAGTCCCCTTCTAAAAGACTATGTAGCAATAGACTATTCATATATCCAGATTCAAACACGTAGTACATTTATGCGTTTCTATACTTTACAGGCGAAATGCAAGTCAAGCGGATCGGAAATGAATTGAGCCTTGGTTTATTTTTGCTAAAATTTTTAATTGATATGCGGCTTCCAATGTTTTATGCTAATTATGCTCTTTATTGCAAATATTTCACATAAAAGGACGGGTCAACTTGAGAAAATCGACAAAGCTAATCATTGCCGGAGTTGTAGCAGCAGTACTATTGCCCTTGGTTTATCTTCAATTAGAGACAGGAGCTGTAACAAAGAAAGCAAGCAATGTCATCTATGACAGCAAATATGGTAAGTGCGGGTTTCTTGACAAGGAATGGGACCAGTTGGAAGAAGCTGGGATCACAAACGCCAGCATAGATGAAATGGTTGCAAATGCTTCGAGTCCTGGGGTTGTGTGTGACGACCTGGAAGACATGCTGTATAACATTCAAAATCCAGAGTTAACAGAAGAAGAGGAAGCCGCTAAAGAAAAAAAATCTGCTAAGTTGGAGGAGGCAGCAAACCAGGCGATTGAGAAAGACAATAGGAGAATCGAAAAAGCAAGAACCTTCATAGATACTGACCTTAAAGCCATGATTGACCCCGTGTTGGTCGATGATTTCAATATGGAGTATAGGGTTGAGGCGGATGAACATTATGCAGGGAATATTAATGTGTTTGTAGATGCCGAGCAAGAAAGCAAGCAGGGAAAAAAATTGCGAAAAGCCTTTATTCAGAAATTTGGTGACGGAGATGTGGATGCCAATTATCAAATTTTGATTTTAACTGAAGACGAAAGTGTTATTGCAAGGGTTTCATTACCTGAATTATAAAAGGAAGGGGCAGTCTGTTGCCCTTCCTTTTTGTTATTGTCTTTTTAATTGAATTTAAACTAACCTGCCCCGTTTGTTTAAGTGAAAATCATCACAATTTTGATTTTACATTTTAACAAAATATCTCCCATAGTATTGAACACGTTCCTCCAGTAAGTATCTCAATTAAAGATAATCTATTTCTCGTCTGACTTTTCCAAAAGAAAGTTTAAATTGCCATGATATAAACAATTCCAAAAGTGTCTATTGTAGTTATCATCATTAATTAATATGTTATTATCAAGCTCGACTAATTTGTTCTTCAAATCATGAAAAGTCTTTATTAGATCACAATCTTTGTAGTGCTCCTGCTCTGCTAGCTGAACCCAATACTTTTTAAAGCAATTGAAGCAGGAATACATTTTCTCTATAGAAGAATTAACAAAATATCTTTCTACTCTTTCCGTAATCTCATGTTCTAGCTCATATATTTCTCCTGTGGGCTGGTAGATAGCAATTAGATTACCTGAATCCATATTACTCCCAATAACAAGGTATGGTTTAAACTTCTCTAAACTCGCTAAAAACGCTTCTGTATAATCTTTATCCAATATCGATAGAGAAAAATCATTTTGTTTTGTCCATTCCACTATATCTAAAAGAAAACCATTTGAATAGGTGTAAAATTCTACATTGAGACATTCAAATTCATTTCCTTTAATTTGATGCTTAAGTAAAAAGTGCATACTATCAATGGGCAAATTTAATTTGGCTATTTCCAATGTCATTCCTCCAACCCTTAATAATTAATCCATTTTCTGCTTCTAAACAAACTCAATTAAATTTTAGCATAAAGAAATGGTCTTCTTGCGGAAAGTGGAATATGAAATAATAAAAAGGTATGAGTATACAACCCACACCTTTTTACCGTTATAAATATTCGTTATATGCTTAGTGCATCAATCATGGTCAATGTCACCTTCGATATATTGACTGAGTTTATCCTTAATTGCCGCACTTTCTGGGGTTACTTCTGCTACTTTACGATTGTGAAGACGAGAGCCGCCTTGCATTTCATCTATAGGTAATGTGTTTTTATCATCTTGAGAAACAGTAGCAGCCATTTGTTGCTGTAACCATTGCATTGTTAAGTTAGATGTTGTATTTTTACCATTGATTTCTGCAGTTCGTTGAATTTCCTGTTCTTGCTGATTATGAGTTACAGTCGATGTGTAAGCAGGCTCTCTATATTGTGGTGTATGCTTCGCCCTTGGCACTTCTATTGGGGTTTCAGTAATAACTGATGCTTTTTTGTTAATTTCAATAGGTTCTCTATGTATACTTGTGTCTGGTACATTTTCTTTTTGAACATTGATTACTTCATTAATTTTTGCGGGTTCTGTTGAAGTAGAAGTAGCAATTGATGCTGTAGCGTCATCCTTTTCTAGCTTAGGAGCAGAATTTCTTGAGTAATCTTGCACAGACTGATTATTTGTTAAATCACCTTCATTGTCAGTATCATCTTCATTATTATAAAAATCGTAAGTATCAGGATTTAACGTTTGTAACCAACCATCTATTGCAGTAGGCACTGTTTTAGGTGTACTCAATTCCTCAATTACAGTTTCTTCACTATCAACATCTGTATCTGTAACATAATCATCATATTTAATTTCCGTATTCAATGACTCTTCACGTACTTTTAGCCAATAAGCAGCTGCTTCTGCATCAACTTGAATCTTAGCTGTTTTAAACTCAGTGGCAGGAACAAAGTTTGCATTTACTTGTATTCCTCCTTGAGGAGCATTATCTTTTACAATTTTAGCAGCACACTGGAATGCTTTTTGAATCAATATATCATTTTCAGAAAGAATGGGTACCTCTGTTTTCGAATAAGAGTAGGATGTTCTACGTGTACTTTGAGTTTTCGTTTCAGCTGTTACCATATCAATTTCTTGATCGCCTTCACGTGCTTCATAAATTGTTTTCGTACCCATAAGCTTACTAAACAATTTAGCATCTTCATTAGTAACATCACCATAAACAAGTTTATTACGAAATGTACCTAACAGGATATCCATGAATCTTGGGCCATGTTCAATTGCTAATTGACTAATGGTTTGTGCAATAACAATTAAAGGAGCTTTATATTTACGTGATTGAGCAGGAAAACTTTTAAATGCTTTATAAATGTAATCAGCAAACTCATCAACTAAAACGGGATGGTATGGAGATACGTTAGGTTTACGACGGAAAACAGCATTTTGCACTGCATATAAACATAATTTACCGAATACATCAGATAGGTCAGAAAGTTCCCCTTTCGCTGTATTGATTAAAAGGATACCTCCAAATTCCAAATGCTTTTCAAAGTCAAAATCTGATGGACCACATAATACACGACGGAGCAGAGGTTGAGCTGAAATATCATTTAATGTGTTTCGTAAACCACGAACGAAGGTTTCTTGTTTATCAATAATCTTTGGCTGCCCATAGTATTTCCCTTCAGTATGATAAACAACTTCCCCTCCCCCACGACCGCCAGAAATTTCAGGTACATAATTTAAATCAAACCATTCATCAACTTGCTTCATTATGCGCCAATGATTTCGTTCATCTCTATCAGGTATAGATTCAATATCATTAGGAAGTCGCTCTTTTAACTTGAGATGCATCTCAAAAACGAGATTAGCATCATTATACAAATCAATTAAATGTTCAAATCTAGCTTCAAATTTTGAATCATGGAGTTTTAACAAGTAAATATGTTGTTTAAGATGCGAACGCTCAGATTGAACAAAGAAAGGATTTCCCGCGCCATTATCAGAGAGCCCCGTTAATACTGAACATAACATCTCAGCAACCTTATCGACTGGACCACGTACAAAATTTATTGAAGGGGTATCAGGATTTGTTGGGTCTAAATAGAAAATAACACTTTCGGGAATTTTGTGTGCTAATACCAATTTATATACTTTTTCGCAGAAGTCATTTGATGGCTCGATAACAGTAAGACCATTAACCTGCGTTCCTTTTACATCCTCTGAATGATAATCTTTTCTTGCATATAAAGTTTTAAAGTTATTAATCATGGAAGCCATATAGTCAAGAATTTGATTGGCAATTGGCAAACCTAGGGCAGCGGATTTCCCTGTACCAATGTTACCGATGATCATTATATTAAGCGTTAGAGACTTGCCCTGTATAACTGCCATTTCCCGTGTAGCACTGTTAGGACCAAGAAAGATATCAGGTTCTGGCAATTTTGATGGATTTTTCTCAGTGAAAAATTTGTGTAATGAAGTAGCAAGTTTTCGTTGTCGATCATCATTCAAAAAGGAAAGCATCCAACCAGGTATTTTAAATACGTATTCCCATTTTCCGAATTCATCTAAAAGCTCTTTTTTATGTTCAAAAAAAATCTTAAAGAGCCATAAGAGTACGAGAATAATAATAATTACAGGTATAGCAAATACAAGGTGCATGATATTACTGAAATTTGAAAGGATAGTATCTTCTAATCCTTTGTCATTTAGTGAAACCTCTCCAGCTTTCGAGTTTAAGAATGGAATAAATATCTTAGCTAATGGAACACTAAACGCCCATAAGTACTGGGCAACTATACCAATTAACATCATCGAGAATATAAACCATCTACGCTTTATCTCCTGGTAGGTCTTAACCTTGGTTGATAGTTGCCAAGTATAAATTAAAATCCAAAAGCTAAAAAAGGTTTCAATGTAATAATTAGTTTCAAATGGATTACCGAAGATACTTAAAGTAGGTAATGAAGCCCCCATTTGTATCGACCAGAAAGAAGCGTATTTATAAATTCCTCTAAAAGCAAAATACCAAGCTAGCAGAAGTAGTAATGTCACAACATAGTAAGATGAGCGGGCTGCTAAACGACATTTCCAGCTTTTCGAAATATCGATTGTAACTGTATAGGAATTTTTTTTGCTCTTTCCGGCTTTTGGGTCCTCCCCATTACCTGGTGCATTATTGAGTTCAGTATTCTTTTGAACTGCATTCTCCAAATTCTTGTTTCACCCTCTCTTTTAACGAATAAAAAGCAGCGGTGAAATTAAGCAATTCAGCAGAAGTAGCCAATAATATATTCTCTGGTGCTATGGAATTGTGAAACAAATCAGTAAAAATGGCTTGCTGCCCACGCTCTAATTCATCCGCTTCATATATCCCCAAGATCTTAATTGGGTTTAGTGTTCGGTGTTGATTTTGCATGGCCAACAATCCTGATAATTGTTGTAATTTAAAGTGTGCGTTAACCTCCCCTACCTTAAGTATTGTTGATATACATAATATTTCTAAGTAATCTAAAGAATTTTTTTCTTCATCAGATGATTTTTTTCGTAATACCAAAATGTCATCTGTTAGCTCAAGTAGTTTAGAATGCTGCATTCCTTTCGTTTGCATTTCATTTTTATTAGATATCCACTCTACCGAATAAGGGAAAGAAGAATTTATGTTTAAACGTTCAGTGATTTTTTTGAGTAGGTGATTTTTACTTACACTATTAGTTTTGCGAATTTCTTGAAGAATATTATTTACTACAAGTGCCGCCCCACCCATATTGCATACGTAAACATTGAGGTTATCCACTACACATAAACGTGGTATATTGCTAAAGGCTTTTTTTAAATTTGTTACACGTGTTGTCCGTTTTTTGTAAGTAGAAATGGTATGGTAGGAGTCATCGATAACAGAAAATAACACGTAATACTGCTTAGATGGGCTAGCGGCAGCGATATCGAGATATTTTTTTAACTTATTTTCTAAAAACGGAATGTTTTCCGATCCTGTATCAACTTCAATGTTGATAATAGAATTGTTACAAGTAATAACCCAATCAGGAATGATTAATGGGTTTCCCTTTGAGTCAGGATAAAATTCTTTAGATGGACGAAAAGAATATACAAGTTGAGGTAAATCTGGTAGGAAAGAAACGGGTTGAAGTTCTGGTTGAAACATTTCGCGATACTCTTCATCTTCGTATAAAAAGTAAGCATCATTTGAATTGGAGTACATTAGGTTTGGTAAATGTAAGTTTTGCTTCACAATCGAGTTTAGCGGAAAAAGATAATCTCCCTTACCACCTACAATAGCACCAGTATGTTCATTTTGGGATTCTGCTTCAAGTAAATTTAATACAAATTGTGTAATAGCTATATTGTGTTCATACTGCCTTTTGGTAACAAATGAGGTACTACAATCAGAAATTAATTTCAATCGGTATAATATTTCAACCCCTTTTGAAGAGATAGAAACAAAATCCAATGTAAATCCGCGCTTTTTTCTCACACTTATGTTTTCTTTTTTTATTAATTTCATTTTAGCCCACTTGGTTAGCTTTGATGAAAATGTAGTTCGACTTATAGGTTCCCCACTTATCAATTCATAAAATTTGCGTAATTGAATTTGAGATACTGTTCGTTGTTCATATAAAAATAAAACTGTAAAAATGTCAGAACGATTAAAATAAACTCCACGATCATTTTCCCCGACGATATATTTAACGGTATAATCAAATGATTTTTTCAATTTTAAACACTCCCTTGATATGAAAATAATATACGGAAACTTGCATAAAATTGAGTGCAATTGTCAACAAATGAAAGTAATTAATATTGGATAAATTCAGCAGTTCAGTACATAAAAATGATTAAAGTATATTTTAACTGAAATTTACAAAAAAGTAACCCATTATCCCCTAGGAACTCTCGGTTTAAAAACATATATCATTTCGTCAGGTGTGGGTAATTAAATCTAATGATATCAAGTAGAAAATTTCTATTAGAGTTGGTCATATGTACTTCGACATAGATAAGAGAACATATGACGAACTCTAATGATAAAAAAAGGATTCGTCATATGTACTTCGTCATGTAGGTGTAGAGTATCAAAAATAGTTAAAATGTACAGTGAATATACTTTTGCATGGATAAAATTAAGTATTAAACAGAATTGTATTTAATTCTGTAGAGGTATCCGTTTGTCAGAAGGAAAAATTACATCATAAAAGAAATAAGTAAATAAACATAATAAAGTAAATGAAAATTGTGTATATTTCATATTTTGCATGTTACAATCTGATTTAAGGGGTGAAAAAATGCGGAATTGGAACACAGAATATGGGTTAATAACAAGGATAATACAAAGTGAATTTGAAACAGACTTTCTTTATACTAAAGTAATCAACACATTAAATAATGAGTATGAGATAATTCCATTACAGTTTGCAGCACTAGATCCTTATAAAACGTATAATACCTCACAGGTTAGTAGAATTTTGAGAATAAAATCAAATCAGTTAAGATATTTAATTAACAAATACGGTGAATACATCCAATTAATAAAAAAAAGAGCTAAATATGTTATTTCATTTAAAGCTTTATACAGGATTTATTTAGTAAACCTATGTCTAACAAAGAAATTATTTAATTTAGCTGAGTTTAACAGCATTATGACTTCACATGTTAGTTATAGAGATTATATTGATATGAAATTGACAAGTTATACTGACAAGTTTGTAGAACTTAACTATAAAACTAGCCAATTGAATGAAAATGAATCACAATTTTATGTATTATTCCTGCAAATCTCTGAAATTACTACAGAATTAATAAAAGAAATAACTAAATATAATATGACATTAACATCCCCTTTCCTTTCTGTTGACAACAAAGGGAGAAATGAGTTGGTAAATAAGAAGCAAGATCATGAAGTTCTTTTCAATAAACTAAGTGTTTTATATAAAACTATATAGTTAAAAGAGTAATACTTAAAAAGTATTACTCTTTTTTTATAGGGTTATATACAAATTTTATTTATAAGTCTTTCATATAAGACCTTTAAATGAGTCGTGTAATAATCCGTGGTAATATTCTATTGATATGGAATTAATATAAAATCATATAAAACCTTTAATAATAAGTGTTTATATATACGTCTTATATGTAGTTCGTATATATAAGGTGTATAAATCAAATGACCATGATAATAGTACGTTATTTTAGGAGTATTATATATTGGAATTATAATTCTAGATTAAAATATACATAAATACTGCACTCATATTTATTATTTAATGGTTATTGTTAGTTATATGAAACCTGATATTAACATGTTTTATTTACTGCTTATATGAACGACTTTCATATACGTCTTATATATTTGACGTTGATATATAGGACATTGTTTCAATTTTACATTTTGTAAATATTATATAAGTCTTATATATAACAACTTAATATAAGTCTTATATATAATGACTTGATATACGTCTTACAATGATGTAATATATTTTTAGGAATAATTAACCAACGTTTTAAGGGGGGGACAACTTGAACGAGGTATTAAGTGAAAAATATAAACAAAACAAATTCACTGAAGAAGTTGTGGAAATGTTTGCAGACATTATTGAAGGAGACGAAATACTCTACAATGTATTTCATTACATAGGATCTCAAGTAAACAAACAATACCAAGAGACAAAGTATATGAGAGGAATCTCAATAAATGAAATAGTAGAAAGTGTTGTTATTGATAGGAGAGTAAAGAAACCTAAGGGTAAATCCTATTCATTAGAACTTGAAAGAACTAACATTTCAAGAAGATCGGCAGAAGGTAGTGTTGCTACTTTAGCTTCAATGTCATTAATAACAGAAAAAATTATGCATCCGTATAAGTTTTTAATTTCAACTATTAGGGGACAACAAGTATTAGTTGAATTAGGGAAACGTAAAAAAAGTAATGAGAATAAGGGAGAGATAAAATAATGGCAAAAAACTTTCTGAAAAACGAAGTAGCTGTGAAAATGACTATGGTTGGTTTTGGTCAAGCTGGAACTAGAATGGTAGATAAGTTTGCTGAGTATAAGCATACAGACGGTACAGCAGTTTATAATTGCCTAGCATTGAATAGTAATGATGGAGATTTAGCTGAACTGAAAAATGTGCCGAAAAGTAACCAAGTTTCACTAAAATTAGGTGGTTTGGGTAAGAATCCTGAGCGTGCTGTAAAGGTTTTAGAATCTAATGAAGAAGCTAAAGATAAATTAAAAGAATTCATAACGGAACGTGTTAGACCAACTGATGAATTAGTACTATTTTTTGCAGGTTTAGGCGGTGGTACAGGTACATCTACAATTATTCAAGCAATTGAAGAATTCTCCGCTTTTCATAATAAACCTGTAATTGCTGAAGAACTTAAAAGTATGGCAATGAAAATTCCTAGAGAAGAATTAATAAAAAATCAACAAAAGTATGCAAGAATTGCTTTCAATAATGCTATTGAGCGTAAAGATTTCATTAAAATGGGTATTGTAGTTACACTTCCAGTTAGGGCGGATGGGCCTGATGTACTAAGACAGGTGAATAAATTTTCACAAGAAATTTGGAAGTTAGCTAATGATCCAGCGAAAGGCGTTGCATTTGTTGTATTTGCAGATAACCAACACTTCTATGATGAGTTTAAGGGATTAAACGAAAATGAGAAAAAAGGCATTGGAAACTCACGCGACTATGCAAATCAACGCATTGGAGATATTATTCATGAGTTAAATACAGCTGCAAATGGTTCAGGAACATCAGTAATTCTAGATTCTCAGGACTTTAAACGAATTTTACTAGAAAGAACAGGCTGTTTAGTAATTAATAAGATTTCACGTAATATGAATCAAATTGAAAACAGTGAAGAAATTGTAGATATGTTCTCAGAATCATTGAAAGGAAGCTCATTCCATCACCCTATTGACCTGATGAAGACAAATGAAAATGGAGATTTAGAGGCATCGAAGGTACATCATTTTGGTATGTTAGCAATTTTAGATGAACAGAAGAACATTGATGACTCATTTATGGATGATGCAAAAGTAGAAGTGACAAATAAACTACCAATCAATGGAACTGTTTTTAATGGTTATTTAGTGAGTAAAAATGACTTTATGGGCAGCGTGTATACTTTCTATAAGACAGATGCACTACCATCACGTTTATCTAAAGGATTAGTTGAAGAATATAACGAATTTAAGGAAAAACAGAGTCAAATTCAATATACAAAGTCACAAATTAATACTATTGAAGCGCAGGACTCGGACGATGACTTCAATATTAACTTTGGTGATTACTTTGAATTAGAACCAGTTAAAGATGAAGAACCACAAACGCAAAATGATGAAGAATTAGCTGCATTTATGGATCCCGATAAGATGTTCGGAACAAAATAAAAAATAAGCCTGGAGTTTTCCAGGCTTATTTTTCTGTTTTCATTACATTTTTCATGTATTCAATCATGTTCTCATCAATATAGTTTTCTATGAAAAGTTGTTTTCTCGCAAGATCTTCCTCTTTTTTAAACCAACCAACTTTTTTAATACGAGTTTCTTCTGGTTGTGAACTCCACTCTCTTTCAGCTTGTTTTCTTAATTCTGTACGCGCTCTATGTTGAATTATCATATTATCTAGTCTTTCTTGTCTTTGGCGCTCTTTTAACATTTCAGGGTCTTCTGGTTCAGGGAGCACTGCACGTATAGCATCTTCAAACTTACCTTGATACTCTAATTCAATGTTTTGTAAATGCATTTGAATCTTTTGCTCTACTATTTTTTCAATAGTCGCTGCAGCTTCCTGCATGTTTAATTGGGTTGAGACTTCACTGGTTTGATTTTCTGGAGAAACTGGTCTTAGTTCAAATTGATGTGGTAAAAGCTCAATAATTGCATCTAGCGACCACTTTTCATCCCTTTTTAGCTTGATAAATAAAGCTATGTCTAAATCCAGTGTGTTATATAGCTTTTCATTTGTATTATTGGTTCTTAATGTTCCGTGTAACCCCTTTTCCTCTAGGATATTGAACCAATTGTATACAGTGTTATGATGTCGGCCTACTAGTTTTGAAAACTCTGTTATTCGCCAAGCTTTTTCAAAAGCATCTTCATGACTAGAGTTTGTATTATTTGACTCCATATGTTCAGTTGTATTTTTGTTATCTTGTTCAATCATCGTTGTACCTCCTTGAAATATAATGGCCATAGCAAAATGGAATTAACATATAAAGTGAGATTGACATGTTAAGTGTCTTTCGACGATATAAACCTCAATACCTTTATCGATTGACATTCACATGAAATGTGTCATTGATATATAAAGTACCACTTGTTAACATAAAGTTGATAATTAAGGGTTTGGGATTAACTATTGCTAATGTCCAGTTAATAATCCGTTAGTTATTAGTGATTATTGTTGCTATGAAATTAACAAATTAGTCTACAATATATTAATGATAAGAAAATATTAGTGATTTGTAAATAAATTATAAGGATATAGCATTAAACTTAAAGACTTAAAAACTAAAAAGTATGTATAAATCTAAAGCGAAAAGCCCATACTAATAGTAAATAAAGGCCTATATTTATTGTAATTTATGATACTCGATATTAGAAAACCATGAACGGTATAGTTAATTGGTTTCAGTAGGTCTTTAGAATGCACGTGAAGGCTATTATAGGTTGTTGAAGTACTTTTATGCAGTTTAATATAAACTCACTTTTTCTAGGGGGTATCACCCCTTACAAGTGATCTCTATATAATCAAAATTGATTCATACAATTGCCACTTTTAAATCGGAATTAATAAAAAGTGATTTATTGTTTTTGGTTACTATCAAAATACTTTCGAGAATGATATCTTCTCCGATTTATCCAGTGAATTTTGCTATAGAAAAAAGCCTTTTAATAGATGTAGAATCTAAAACTCTATTTGTATGTATATTTTCAACTTTAGAATCAATGATTGTTAATGTCATGTCAATACGTATGAGTGATAGTTGATATGACACTACCATTAATAGATAACTAGCTCTATTAACATGTTAATCTCAGGTTACATATCAATTACAAATGATTTCTTCTTTTAGGATGTTTTCTTTTTTAATTTTTCAATAGAAACCTGTTGTGGTAGATAAATTTTTAACTAATGCAAATTTCGAAAATCCAAGATCTGCATCTATGCGTATTACAACTACATAATTGTTAATGTTATATCAATGTTTAACGAAAATTGTTGATATAACATTAACAATATAGACAGTATTTCTCACTACGTATCGCCTTTAGACCATATATCAATGATAAACAAAGGCTGAAAAGCATTGAATTACCGTCGTCATTTGTTATTGTAATTAAATTTTAACTATTTTTTGATAGTGTGAAAACAACTTCTAGGATAGATCATCACTAGATTCGCTTCGAGCAAACCGCCACAGAAGAAAAAAATCACCAATATAGTTTTTGAAATCTTGAAAGTTATAAACACTTCTCCTTTTTGACACCTTATTGTTAATGTTATATCAATATCAATCAGAATAATATCGATAACAAAAGAAAACAATCGCTTAACATGTTAATTTCAGGTTATATGTCAATGATAGACAAAGGAAAAACTGTTAATTTTTCGGTGTCACTAATAAGAAACTATCAATTGTATGGAGTTCTTGTTAGTTTCTATGTGCAATTATAGTTCTATTAGAGTATTTTTGATTTTTCATTAGAAAACTGTTGTAGTAAATAAATTTATAATTAATACAGATCGCCAAGACCCAAGATCTGTATTAATGCGTATTTGAACTACTTAATTGTTAATGTCATATTAATGTTAAATGAAAATTATTGATATGACATTAACAATATAGATAGCATTCCTTTCTATGTGTTGTTTTTAGACTATATGTTAATGATAAATAAAGGGTAAAATGCTGTCATTATTTATTATCCCGATTAAATTTTTAACTATGTTTTGATGGTGTCGAGTCATTTTCTAGGATAGATCGTCACTAGATTCACTTCGAGAAAACTGCCGCAGCAGAAAAATTTCAACCGATATAGATTTTGAAATCTTGAAAGCTATAAATGATTCTTCTTTTTTGACACCTTATTGTTAATGTTATGTCAATCTTATTCGAAACGATATCGATAACAAAAGAAAACAGTCAGTTAACATGTTAATTTCAGTTGATATGTTAATAACAAACGAAAAGGTTAAAAACCAGTTATCTTTCCTTCGGTATTAACATGAGATTGATAGTTTCAGGGTGTTTCTTTTTTATGTCTTACTAGCATTGAAACATTTTTATAGGTAGTTTATTAATTAACTTATTTCCGCGCAATCTGTTGCAATGGACTAATGTTCAACTAATATAGATCTTGAAGTTTAGATAGGTGCAAACGTTTTTGATAAGTAATCGCTTGTTAATGTTATGTTGATGTTAACCGGTGAATACTAGTGATAAAGTTGGTGCGCTTCATTTGATATGTTAATCTTAGTTGATATATCAATGTCAAATATAGGTGAGATGTATTGATTTTCTGTTGGTATCAACATGAGATTGATAATTATATGACTGTTTTATAGCCCTTATTCTAAAGTGGTTTTGGGTAGAATTAATTAATTTCAAACAAAATATAATGTTATGATGATTATTTACAAGAAACTGATTATGGTTAACAAGATTGTGCTTAATAGCGCAATTAATTGGTTAGTAGAGATTATACTGTACCAAAAAAAGTATGCAGAAAACCATTAGTGAACGGTTAATAAGGAGGTCCCTTATAGTTTAGTAAATATAGATTGCTAAAATAGTATCTAATTCCGAAGAAGTTCTCGCTTCAAAAGGTCCAAAGGGGGTTAAGCAGTGAGATGCCTATGTATAATTATAGTGTGGAGTTTAATAATATTATAATTAACCTCTAGATTAAATAAAGAATTTTTAGTATATTCTTATTATAACTTGTTAATTTTTAAAATTTCTAGTGATTACATGAAGCCCTTCGGGTTACGGATTAAATTACACGTTTGTGTGGTATTTAACCTCCGTATTCCAAAGGGCTTTTTTATTTGCTCAAGGGGAAAGGAGATATGTGATGTCAATTGAAAAGTTAGCAGCAAGTAGAATATTAAGGCCAGTAAGAAGCATGAATAAGGGGAGTAATGAGAGATGGTTTGAATATTATAGAACAACGTGCCCTATATGTGGTAAGCAAGGATGGTGCATGGTTAATGATTCTGAAACTAAAATAATATGTGGACGAATTTCATCTGAAACAGTATTCGGGGAAGCAGGCTATTTACATATAATAGCTGAAGATCAAAAAAGGGGATATGACTTTTCTCAAAATCAGATGATTAAGGAACATAAGAAGAAAAATGATTACAACCTTGATATTATTTACACTTTATTCCTAGAATTTTTAGACGTGCGAGATGAACATATTAAAATGTTAATGGGATCAAAACGTAGGATTACAAGAGAAGTAATAAATGTTAGAAATTACAAAAGTTTTCCTATTAAACCTTGGGATACTACGAAAGAGCTAATAAAAAAAGTAGGGGGGAAAACAAGCTATATTGTTGGAATTCCAGGATTTTATGCAAAAGAAACAAAGGATGGAAGATATTTTACGTTTGCAGGAAGGAGAGATTCTTTATTAATACCGCAGAGAAATATATATAATCAGATATGCGGTTTTCAATGTAGAATTGATAATCCTGAATATATGACAGTTGTAAAAAATCATAAACCAAGCTTTAAGGCAGAAGTTATTGAGCAGCCCAATACTATAGAGGTGACCTATAAAATCAATGGGAAGATAGAGTCTATATTTAAAGGTAAAATCGATGTTACAGAATGGTATGAGATTAATTATGAAGGTGAAAAATTAGGTGAAGTACAATTAAAGTTAGAAAGTAAATATATTTGGATCAGCTCAGGTGGGAAATTCCATGGAACAGCAGCTGGGAACCCATTGCCAATACATGTAGCAGTACCTAGTCGAGAGTTGAAAAGTTTGGAACGTGGAGAACTAATAAAAAAGGATAATGTATGGATTTCAGAAGGGAGTCTAAAATCTGATATTTCTGCTGAAAACTTAGAGGAGCTTCTAACAAATGAGGAAAAAGTAATGTATGGTACCACAGTTGTATCAATACCAGGGGTTAAAGTATGGAGAATATTAATTGAACCATTAAAAAAAATGGGAGTTAAACAGGCGACGTTCGCTTTAGATATGGATATGATTACAAATTCAGATGTTCAACGGTCGTTATTAGAATGTGCGCAAGCGCTTTATCAAGAAGGGATAAGTATTAATTATGCAAGTTGGGATATTAATCTTGGAAAGGGGCTAGATGATTTACTGTTAAACGATTATATTCCAGCAATAGAGAAAGTGAGATAAACGCTATTTTAACGAATTTCCCGAAAGAATTCTCCTTCCTCAAGCGTGTGAAGGGCGTAGCCCAACGGTAGGTGGGAGATGAATTTCGGTTTGGCGTAGCCCAAAGGTTTTCCTTTTTATTTTGCCTCTGATATAAGCAGTCTTATAAATTATAAAGGCTGGTATATAAATGAAATTAGATAGTAATAACCATTCAGTATTCTTGTTGTATTATCACCTTGTGTTGGTCGTGAAATACAGAAGAAATGTGTTTGATGATGATATGTCAGACTATGCAAAAGATATGTTTGTTCGATTATCTGAAAACTATAACATCACATTAGTTGAATGGAATCATGATGTAGACCATGTTCATATTTTGTTCAAGGCACACCCTAATACAGAAATGACAAAATTCATCAATGCTTATAAAAGTGCAAGTTCTCGACTTATTAAAAGAGACTTTCCACAAGTGAAAAAGAAACTTTGGAAAGAGATGTTTTGGGCAAGAAGTTTTTGCTTGCTAACTACTGGTGGTTCGCCAATAGACGTAGTAAAAACATATATTGAAAGTCAAAGTGAAAAGTGAGGTGAAATGATATGACAAAGCAGAATAAAGCATATAAATTCCGTTTGTATCCAACAAAAGACCAAGCACATCTTATGCGTAAAACCTTCGGTTGTGTACGTTTCGTGTATAACAGAATGTTAGCTGAACGGAAAGAAGCGTATGAAAAACATAAAGATGATAAGGATCAACTAAAGAAACAAAAGCTTCCCACTCCTGCGAAATACAAAGCAGAATTTGAGTGGTTAAAAGAAGTGGATTCATTAGCTTTGGCAAATGCTCAACTAAACTTGCAAACTGCCTATAAAAATTTCTTTCGTGGTCTAAATGACTTCCCAACATTCAAAAGCAAAAAAGACAGAAAGTCTTATACAACGAATGTAGTGAACGGAAATATTATGTTGCTTAACGGTCATATCAAATTGCCAAAACTAAAAATGGTACGTATCAAACAGCATAGAGAAATACCACAAGGCCATATAATCAAGTCATGTACGATTTCTATGACACCTACTGGTAAATACTATGTGTCCATTTTGACTGAATACGAAAAAGAGATCGTACAAAAAGAAGTAGAAACAGTTGTTGGATTAGACTTTGCGATGGATCAATTATACGTCAGTTCTGAGGATGAGAGAGCCAATTATCCTAAGTTCTATCGTGAAATGTTAGACCGATTAGCAAATGCTCAACGAGTATTATCAAGAAGAACAAAAGATTCTATTCGTTGGAATAAACAACGTATCCGTGTAGCTAAATTACATGAAAAAGTAGCGAACCAACGTAAGAACTTCCTTCATCATAAGTCTAAAGAGTTAGCTACTCATTTTGATGTTGTAGCTATTGAAGGTCTAAATATGAAGGGAATATCGCAAGCACTTCATTTTGGAAAAAGCGTTGCTGATAATGCTTGGGGTATGTTCACTTCTTTCTTAGCTTATAAACTAAATGAACAAGGCAAACAGCTTGTGAAAATAGACAAATGGTTTCCTTCCACAAAAACATGTAGCAGTTGTGGAAATGTGAAAAGTATGTCATTGTCTGAGCGAGTCTACTCTTGTATATGCGGTGTAAATCTCGATAGAGATTATAACGCAGCTATCAATATCAAAAATGAAGCAATACGCCTATTAGCGTTAGCATAGATAGCAATAAAATAACCCTTGGAACAAGGGAGTTAGCTCGGCTGTCTTAGGACGAATTCGTTAGCTACCAAAAGTAACGACTAACCGAGAAGCTCCGACTTCAAACAGTCCGTTAGGACGTTAAGTGGCGGGTAGTTCACTTGAAATAAATTAAGAGATATATTAATAAGGGCTAGAAATGATTAAGTACTTTTCTATACCATAACTAGAATGAGTGGTTTTTATAAAATCGAAGGATGTATTGTATAGAAGAATACAATACATCCATTGTTTTATACGTGTTCTTGATAGTCATAAGGGTTTAAATTGTATATATAAACTTTGATGATTATGAAGATTTATATAAATATAATTAGTTTAATCATAAGGAAATGATGGGTATTTTAATATATCGGTAATTTTTTTAAATTTTTAGAATAATTTATTTTACATTTTGTTATAATCCTATATCATATACATACAGGAGAAATTTGGAAGAGTTTTGAAGGCGAAGTTTCGTATCTATGTAATACCGATAGTAGTTTTTAATTACTAAATAATACTATTCATGTATACGAGGTGAAACAAATGGGGAGACGAGTAAGCGAGAAGAAAACAAAAGAGCAGTTTTTATATGAGAGAAGAAGACAATTAGAAATAATGGAAGGTATTAGTAGCATCTGCAAAGGATGCGATATTTATATAGAATTGAGAAAAACGAAAGCACATAAAGAAGTTGCCAATACATGTGCAAGGAATTGTAAGTTGATTAGTAACGTACAAAAGGAGACAAAGATGTTTTTAGAAACAATTCGTTAAAAATGAGAAGGGAGGAATAAGTATGAATCATTCATATAGTAGCTTGAATCGCGATGAATCATTAGATAAAACTATAACACAAAGTTCTACTGCAAGAAGTATTAAGCCAATGGCAAATCTAGAAGAAAACACTTTTGAAATTAAGGAAATTGGGAATTATAAGGTACTATCAAAACAAGAAAGTTTAAAATTATTTCAGCGGTACAAACATGGTGAAAAGGATCTACGTGATTATTTGTTTCATGTGAATGTAGGACTAGTATTATCTATTGCAAGAAAGTACAAAAACAAGCACCCTGATATAGAGTTTGATGATCTGGTCCAAGAAGGTAATGAGGGAATGTTACGGGCAATGGAAGATTTTAATCCGGCATTAGGGTATTGCTTTTCCACGTACGCTTTTTGGTGGATACAAAAAAGTATGTTAGGAATTATATGTAAAAAAAAGTCCGGATCTTTTAAAATCCCTAATTATGTGAATCAATTTAATTTAAGATATGTCGAGTTAGAAGATAAATATCTACAAATGTACAACAGAACCCCTTCAGTGGAAGAAGTAGCAAAAGAGTTAAATGTAACTAGCGAAACAGTCATTAAGCACAACGTATATTATAAGCGAGCTACTACTATTACTTTGGATGTAGATACAATAAATGAAGATATAGGTATATTAAATCCATTCTATGATGATAGTTCAGCAATTCCGTCAACAAATGAGATGGTAATTGAAGACTTAAATTACGAGATATGGTTAATATTTGATGAAGTATTAAACCCAAAGCAAAAGATGGTACTAAATCTATGTTTTGGTCTTCTAGATGGTAAAGTATATTTGCATAAAGAAATTGCAAAAGCACTTATGATAACAACTGAAAGAGTGTCACAAATAAAGGATGAAGCAATTAAAAAATTGAAGAAATGTGACTATAAAGAAGAAATTTTTAATCTATTACATGAAAAGTTGAAAGTAATGGATGAACTTAATATGGTGTGAAAATATATTTTTGTATTCATCAGAATATACAGTATAACGAGCGTGTTGTATCCTTTTTCTGTCTGAAAATTTTAAAAAAGGGGTGTGTTAAGGGGATAACATGTACTAAAAACTCAATAGATGTAAAATAAAAAGAAGGATAAATGGGTGCTACCTGTTTATCCTTTTTTATTTATCATGCTTAAAAAAATAATATTATCTTTATTTTTCCTTAGTTTTTCTATAGAAATATCTCATGATTAATTATGAAGGATAAATAATTTAATTACTCTCATTTATGAGGTACCAATAGAAAGGAGGCCATTGTTGTTATATGCATAATAATAGAAAAAGAAACGTAATTAAAGAAAGGATTAGACAAGAAAAAGAACGACGTGAGCGATTACTAGCAGAGGAAGAAGAACAATATGAGGATGTCTATAAAGATACAATAAGTGAGCAAATACCACAAGAGCATTCAGAACAACCGCGGAACCAACGTGAAGAAAGTGTAAATGTAAATTCACCTAAAAATGAACCTTCAAATAGTAACCCAGCTCTTGATTGGATCACTACAATTCAAAAACAGGCAGGCACTTCTGAAAATGATTTAAAAATAGAAGAAGCAAGGGAACGTGAAGAAGTAGAAGCACGTAGAAAGGCAGAAGAAGAAGCAAGAAAACGAGCAGAAGCGGAAGCACGTAGAAAGGCAGAAGAAGAAGCAAGGAAACGTGAAGAAGCGGAAGCGCGTAGAAAAGCAGAGGAAGAAGCAAGGAAACGTGAAGAAGCGGAAGCGCGTAGAAAAGCAGAGAAAGAAGCGAGAAACCAGGAAGAAGCGGAAGCGCGTAGAAAAGCAGAGGAAGAAGCGAGAAACCAGGAAGAAGCGGAAGCGCGTAGAAAAGCAGAGGAAGAAGCAAGAAAACGAGCAGAAGCAGAAGCGCGTAGAAGAGCCGAAGAAGAAGCAAGAAACCAGGCAGAAGCGGAAGCGCGTAGAAAAGCAGAGGAAGAAGCAAGAAAACGAGCAGAAGCAGAAGCGCATAGAAGGGCCGAAGAAGAAGCAAGAAAAGAGGTAGAAGCTCGACGGAAGGAAGAAGAGAGAAAACTTGAAGAAGTAAGAAAAAGAAGATTAGAGGAAGAAAAGAAAATAAAAGAAGCACAACAGATACAAAAAATAGTAGTAGCTAAAAATGAACCAGAAAGTGATGAGATTAATTTAAATAAGGAAAGAGATCTACCAAATGAAACAAAATTTGAACAAGAAGAGAAAGTAGTAATCGATAAAAAAGGAATCTTAAATAATATGAAAAAATATAAGTACGCTATTATAGGAGTCGCATCGATTGTTTTATTAGTAGTAGCAGGTTTTGCCTTTAGTAATTTGAAGAATTCACAGGCTGCATCTGCAAATAATGTAAATAGTTTAGAAGTTAATGTGAATTTAATAAATGGATTAAGGTTATCTGCAGTTCAAAAATATCAAGATGCTGCCTTGGAATTTGATAAAGTTGATTATAAAAAATTAGGAAAAGAAGATAAAAAGGCAGTTTTATTTACTTATCTTTTAAGCGGTAAAGCACAAAAGGCTATTGACTTAGAGCAAGATTTTGCAGAATCAGTAGTTTCATATTATATAGCTGTTGATAACTTGAAAAAGGTAAAAGAACTTAAAACTAAAAATTCACTAATTAATTTTGAAATTGCTGCGTTAGATAACAAACATGAAGAAGTTATCAAGTTAAGAGATCAAGTGCCACTAGATGGTAGAAGAGAAGGAATGATTGTTAATAGTTATTTGAAATTAAATAAATCTGAGGAAGCTAAAAAGTTTGCTCAAAAGGTTGGAAATAAAGATTTACTTGAAAAAATTAATAATTCTGTACCCAATAGTTCTGCTACATCTGTTGCAACTATAAGTGCAGGTTAAGTAATGGGGAGGAATTGATTGTGCCTTTAGATTATTCAAAAATCTTCAAGAAAGTTTTACTTGCAACTACTGCTACTACCTTAAGTGTTGGGGTAGTTTCAGGCTGCTCGCTGTTTTCTTCGGAAAAAAAGAGCACCAAAACAGCATCAGTATCTAAAAAGAAAAAAGATACTGAAAAAGAAAAGAAGAAAGATGAGAAAAAAGATGAAAGTAAGAATGAAACGAATGAAAATTTAAATACTAACGATTTTGATGAAATCATTGATAATGCAAAACGTAGCTCTGATCAAAATTTAGCCGGAATCATTGAAAATAACAAAACTAAAAAGAAATTTGATGATTTAACTGATTCAATTGCTACCGCGGCTATAAATTCAGATAGAAATCTAGCATCAGTTATTGACGGTGATAAATCAAATAATCGTTTTTCAGATTTAAATACTTCAATAGCATCAGCAACAAACAATCCTTCTGTTTCGGATAATAAGGATAGTAAGAACTTTGTATTTGGTGGCGATTTAAATATCAATGATGGGGTTGCTATTGCAGATAACTCAATACCTCCAATTAATATTGATAAAAAACCACCAACTTCTGGTGATACAAGTGGCGGGGAAGTGAAACCGCCAACTGGTGGTGAAGGTAATAATGGAGGTAGCACAAAACCACCAACAGGCGGAGATGGTAACGATGGTGGAGGCGGTACAAAACCACCAACAGGCGGAGATGGTAATGATGGTGGAGGCGGTACAAAACCACCGACAGGCGGAGATGGTAACGATGGTGGAGGCGGTACAAAACCACCGACAGGCGGAGATGGTAACGATGGTGGAGGCGGTACAAAACCACCGACAGGCGGAGATGGTAATGATGGTGGTACAACAAAACCAGAAAAGGATACAGTGTCACCAGTAATTACAGCAAAGCAAGGTGTAACTGTACATGTAGGAGATAGTTTAAATGCAAGTGATTTAGTAGAAGTAAAAGATAATAAAGACCCAAACCCAGTAGTAACAGTAGGAGCGTACGATACAAGTAAGGCAGGGGAAATTCAAGTAACAGTAACGGCAACAGATGCATCAGGAAATAGCTCAAGTACAACAGTAACTGTCAACGTAGTCGAAAAAGAAGAAAGAGATACAGAAGCACCAGTAATTACAGCGAAGCAAGGTGTGACAGTGTATGTAGGAGATAGTTTAAATGTAGGAGACTTGGTAGAAGTAAGAGATAATAAAGATCCAAATCCAGTAGTATCGATGGGAGAGTACGATACAAGTAAAGCAGGAGAAATCCAAGTAACAGTAACGGCAACAGATGCATCAGGAAATAGCTCAAGTACAACAGTAACTGTCACCGTAGTCGAGAAAGAAGAGGAGAAAGATACAGAAGCACCGGTAATTACAGTAAAAGAAGGTGTAACTGTACATGTAGGAGATAGCTTAAATGCAGGTGATTTAGTAGAAGTAAAAGATAATAAAGATCCAAACCCAGTAGTAACAGTGGGAGCGTATGATACAAGTAAGCCGGGTATAATATCAGTTCAAGTAACAGCAACTGATAATGTGGGTAACAGCTCAATTGCAACGGTAACTGTCACCGTAGTCGAGAAAGAAGAGGAGAAAGATACAGAAGCGCCAGTAATTACAGTAAAACAAGGTGTAACCGTACATGTAGGGGATAAATTAAGTCCTGAAAGTTTAGTGAGTGTAAAAGATAATAAAGATTCAAATCCAGTAGTAACAGTGGGAGCGTATGATACAAGTAAGCCGGATACAATATCAGTTCAAGTAACAGCAACTGATAAGGCGGATAACAGCTCAACTGCAACGGTAACAGTAAAAGTAGTAGAAAAGGAAGAAGAGAAGGATACGGAAGCACCAGTAATAACACCAAAACAAGGTGTAACCGTACATGTAGGAGATAAATTGAGTCCAGGAAGTTTAGTGAGTGTAAAAGATAATAAAGATTCAAATCCAGTAGTAACAGTGGGAGCGTATGATACAAGTAAGCCAGGTACAATATCAGTTCAAGTAATGGCAACTGATAAGGCAGGAAACAGCTCAACTGAAACAGTTAATGTGGTAGTTCTTGAGAAAGAAAAGCCAGAGCAGAAACCAGAACAAAAGCCAAAACAGAAAAATGCAGGAACAACTTCTAAAGAGCAGGATAATGGATTACTTGCATCAAATTCTAATGATGTAGCTAAATAAGATTTTAGCGGAAATTTATAATAGCGAAGATTTTAGAAGGTTCATCTATAAGTTTTTTATCATTTTAGCCAAGAAGACTCCTTCTTCAAGGAACAAGAAGTGAGTAGGTGGGAGATGAATTGGCTTCGAACAAGGGATGGCAGAAAGCCATCTTAATTGTTCGACATACATAAAGTGTTACTTCACTATCCACCGAAATGGAGGTGAATCAAATGATAATTAATAAAGCCTATAAGTTTCGTATCTATCCAAATCAAGCACAAACAATTCTAATTAACAAAACAATAGGTTGTTCTCGCTTTGTATTCAATCACTTCCTATCCCTATGGGATTACGCATACAAAGAGACTGGAAAAGGTTTAACATATGGTACATGCTCTGCCAAACTTCCTGCCATGAAGAAAGAGTTTGTTTGGCTCAAAGAAGTGGATAGTATTGCGATTCAGTCGTCTGTTCGCAACCTTGCGGATGCCTATATACGCTTTTTCAAAAAACAAAATAGTGCCCCGCGTTTCAAATCCAAGAAGAATAACGTACAATCTTATACCACAAAACAAACAAATGAAAATATTGCCGTTGTAGGGAACAAAATAAAGTTGCCGAAACTAGGCCTTGTTCGATTTGCCAAAAGTCGCGAAGTAGAGGGACGTATTGTAAATGCGACTGTTAGACGAAACCCTTCTGGTAGATATTTTGTGTCACTATTAGTTGAAACAGTACAAGAACTTCCGAAAACACATTCTTACATTGGAATAGATGTAGGACTAAAAGATTTCGCTATTTTGTCAGATGGAAAACCCTATAAAAATCCGAAGTTTTTCCGATCATTGGAAGATAAGTTGGCGAAAGCACAGCGTGTTCTTTCTAGAAGAATGAAAGGATCTTCTCGCTGGAATAAACAACGAGTCAAGTTAGCTAGAATTCATGAATACATATCAAATGCTAGAAAAGATTACTTGGATAAAATCTCAACTGACATCATCAAAAACCACGATGTGATCGGTATAGAGGATTTGCAAGTATTGAATATGTTAAAGAATCATAAGTTAGCAAAAGCAATTAGTGAGGTATCATGGTCACAATTTCGAACTATGTTGGAATATAAAGCAAAATGGTATGGCAAACAAGTCATTGTCGTATCGAAAACATTTCCTTCCAGCCAATTATGTTCTTGTTGTGGATATCAAAATAAAGACGTTAAAAATTTAAACCTACGTGAATGGGACTGTCCTTCTTGTTGTACACACCATGATAGGGATATTAACGCAAGTATCAATATAAAGAATGAAGCGATAAGGCTTCTAACCGCAAGGACTGCGGGGTTAGCCTAATCAACTAGAGTTCGATAGAACTCTTTACTTAGTAATCCCTCACTTCTAAACGAAGTGAAAGTGGGAGTAGTTCAACAGTCGAACTTAACTAATCAAAATCATATTGTAAAAAGGTCCGACTGTCCTACAGTTGAACCTTTTTTATATGTTTAATTAATTGTATTAAAATTTCATAAATTTATTTAATGGTTTATAGCGTAAAATTACCTTACCTTCAATATCATTCAAAGATATAAATCCTATTTCTTTAAATCTACTGTCTAAGCTTTCTTCGCGATTATCTCCTAATACAAAAATTGTATCATTCGGAACCTTATCGAAACCGTAAATACTTTTTAATGAAAAATCAGCTGTATTACCTTTTGCGTATAGACCTTTTACCACAAGTCCATTTATATAAAGCTGCTGTGATTTATATTCTATTGTATCTCCAGGTAAACCAATTACTCTTTTTATAATTGTTTTATTATTAGAAGTGTTTTCTAGGTGGGGATTAACAACAACTATATCAAATCTTTGCAGATCGTCTATTGAATGGGTGAGGTGATTAATTAAAACCTTGTCATTATTAAATAAGGTATTTTCCATAGAGACTCCAGAAACCTTATATGGAAAAAAACGAACTGTCTTAGTAAAAGTAAGGTAACGCCAATTATAAATATTAATATTGGAAAAACAGAAATTAGACGTTTTTTCAATTGTAAATCAAACTCCAATCTGAGGGTTAATAATATTCATCATAACATAAAATCAATGGATTAAATATTCTGAATATTGTTGTTTTTATAGATGCAATTTGTTAAAATTAAGTATACCTTTTTTAAATTTCAATTTTTTATATCTATAACCACTATAGCCCTTTCGGGGTTTCGATTTTCAAAGATAGTTTAAGTTTTTTACTTTTACTTTCTTTTTAAATATAACTCCGAAAAGGGCTTTTTTGCGTTTTTTGGAGAACATCACATTGTGAAAGGATGAACCTCAAACAGATGCTTTAACTCCAATCAAAGTAGAAGATTTGAAACAAAAAATTCAATACGATTATTTGTTTGAAGATGAATTATCACAAAATGTGATTAATGACTTAGGAGGGCAATTCAAATTAATATTTGATGATATTGATAAGAACGGCCACTTAACCATTTATCAAAATAAAAAAGAACTAGAAATGTTTTTAGGAAATCATGTAACTACTGCAGAATTAGCTGATGAATTTACATCAGACTATTTTAGTACAAATAAGAACTACAAAGTTACTTATAAAAGTAAGGCAATTCTATTTATTTATGAAAAATCAAGAACAGTTACAAAAGTAAAAAAAGGATTGTTTTTGGTAAAACAAAACGACTTAATCCTGGAATTTAAATATGCACCAGAAATAGATGGATTTCGAATTTCTGAGATTACATATTTAAAATAAAAAATTATTTGGAGGGATTTATTATGTTGGTGCGAGACGTTCTCTCATAAGTAATGCGCGGGCATAAGCGACAGAGAGGACTACTCTAAGGTTTAATAACCAAAATGAGTAGGATAACTATTCAGACGAGATAAGGAATGATGGAGTAACGCCCTGAAACTTATCCAGTGAGATTTCCACCCGCATTATACAGGCATGTATAGATGTGGAAAGCCGGATAAAATATGCAATCACGAACCGAAGTGTCCGATAAGGATAACCGAAAGCCTATGGGAGTAATAAACCCGAAGGGATTGTTCAAGTATTGTATGCTGTCAACCGACATGGTGAGAATGTGGTAAACCACTGACGAACTTGCGAATGTACGCTTCGATAATAATACGGTACAGAAATGTATCGGGTCTGAAAATATGATTTGTCTAATGGAAAGAAAGGTATTTAACATTGCCCTAATCCTAACGTTGTTATAGGCAACGGAGCTAGACACGGAGTAGAGCAAGCACCTAAATCGGCAAATGATAGTCTGAATGGAACGTCGAAAGCTTTCGGGCGATTAAACAAAAGGGGGCACCCTGCCTGTAGACGAAACCCAATAGGGAAATAAGCTACTTAACCGAAAGTGAGAGTGCTGGCACGACTGACGATATCCCTTGTAATGAGGGAAGGAGGAACAGCCAGTAGACATTATATAAGGGAAAATGTGGTTTCACTAAATCCTAGCATGGGTTCTGGTATGACGAAAAAGGTCACGGAACTATGAAGGGAAGTGATAGACCATGAATAAACAATCTGTGGAATATATGCTAAAAGACAAAAAGATTAGACATTCGGAATACTATGGTATGACGGAAAGTTTTGATGAACTTTATCAGAAGGCAAAAAACAAACAAAACTTCCGAAATCTAATGCGTTACATTACCGCAGAGGAAAATATTCTCTTGGCTTACCGTAACATCAAGCGAAATAAGGGAAGCAAAACATCATCCATGGACAAAGTAACCATACGAGAAGTAGCGAAAATGACACAAGAAATGCTCATTAATTTTGTAAAACAACGCTTTAACAATTACCAACCACGAGTGGTACGTAGAAAGGAAATCCCAAAACCGAACGGAGAAACAAGACCTCTGGGTATACCATCCTTTTGGGACAGACTAATACAACAATGTATCCTTCAAGTTCTTGAGCCAATCTGTGAGGCGAATTTTCACACTAGAAGTTATGGATTTCGCCCTAACCGAAGTGCCGAAAATGCAATAGCCGATGCAACAAAAAAAATTAACATACAAGGACTAACGCAAGTGGTAGATGTTGATATCAAAGGTTTTTTCGATGAAGTAAATCATGCGAAACTTATACGCCAGTTATGGACACTAGGTATTCGTGATAAACAACTTCTCGTAATTATCCGCAAGATATTAAAAGCGCCAGTGCTAATGCCAAATGGAAAAGTAATGCACCCACTGAAAGGAACCCCACAAGGAGGTATTCTCAGCCCTCTATTAGCAAATATTAATTTAAATGAATTTGACTGGTGGATAAGCAACCAGTGGGAGACTTTTTCAGCAAAGAAAGTAAAACCGCGAATGAAAGATGGAATTTGGAGCAATGACAGTGTAACCAGCTGTCTAGCGAAAAATTCTAATTTAAAGCCGATGTATATTGTTCGCTATGCTGACGATTTTAAAATCTTCACAAACACAAAAAGCAATGCCTATAAAATCTTTATGGCAAGCAAAGTGTGGTTGGGAAAACGCCTAAAATTACCTATCTCAGAAGAAAAATCGAAGGTAACAAACTTGAAAAAGCAATCAAGTGAGTTTTTAGGATTCACGCTGAAAGCTGTCAAGAAAGGTAAACGTCAAAGCGTTACAAAATATGTGGCAAAAACTCATATCGCACCAAAGGCACTAAAAGCACTAAAAGCACTAAAAGCACTAAGAGCAAAATTAAGTGAGCAAATTAGGAAAATGCAGAAATCACCGAATAGCATGAACTGTATAAAGGAAATCGGAAAATACAATAGTATGGTTATCGGAATGCACAACTATTATAACATTGCGACACATATCAGCCTTGATCTTAAAAGAATGGGCTTTGAATTAACCAAACAAATGTATAATCGTTTTCCTAAAGCAAAAATGCAAGATAAGAAGAACTCCAATGGTTTCACAAATATGGGTGAATATAATGGGAAAGATAAGGGATTGAAGCCATACCTAAAATCAAAAGCATTACGATACTTAATGAAGGTACCAATTGTCCCTGTGTCAGCTATTAAACACCGAAATCCTATGATGAAACGACAAGCTGTCAATAAGTATACGGAAGAAGGGCGCAAGCTTATTCATGCGAGTTTAAAAATTGTCTCAGAGAAAGAACTTAAATGGCTAAGGGAACACCCTATTCTCTCGAGCAGGGCAACGATTGAGCTTAATGATAATCGTATCTCCCTTTTTGTCGCTCAAAATGGGAAATGTGGAGTAACGGGTGAAAAACTGGACCTAACTGATATGCAATGTCACCATAAGAAACTATGGAGTAAAACACATGATGATAGTTATCAAAATCTAATTCTTATCAAATCGGACGTTCACAGGCTAATACATGCGACAAAACAAGAAACAATAGATAGACTTCTTCAAACATTAAACTTAAATAAAAAACAACTACTGAAACTAAATAGATTGCGCAAGCTAGCCGAAAATGAAGAAATCTGTATCTAAACCTAAAGTTTGTGATGGAATTTTCGTTATTTTGATTTAAAAAGGCATATAACAACAGAATGTTTATGATTTAGGAGAAACCAGACTTATATAATGTTGGAACGCCGTATGCGGTGAAAGTCGCACGTACGGTGTGAAGCGGGGGGAAAGATGGAGATAACTTCAAAGTTTTACCTATCGCTATCAAATTAGAACTGTTATTGCTGATGCATTAAGAATTGATGATGAAGTGAATGGTTTTTTGAAGTATTGTGATAATCATGGAAAAATAGTTAAAAAAATAACTCCGAGCGGGTTCATGGAACGTGAACAAGGCCAACCGCTTTTGGTTATGGTAATCGAATATGAAGAGAAAAATTAACGGCAGTTATGAAAGAGACGAGGGTCAGTTCCTTGTCTTTTTTATTTTCTAAGAAGTGCGGATATATAGACTATGAAAATATTAAAAAAAGTAACCGTCTTTAATTACAAAGAATTTGAGAATTCTTTGTTAGAGATGAATAACCGTGAATTAGATGTGTCTGATTTAATGGTACCTGTTGATTTAGCTAAAGTTTATTCGTAAAGATTCATTCTCAGTTAAAGAGCTATTGGATCAGAACTTTCAACTTGAATCTATAGTGGCAGCTGTTGATTATATGCGGCCTAAAATAGTTGGAAATCATACTACTTTATACAAGATTACAAGGAATAATGCAGTGGATTTGATAAAAGGAAACCCAAGTAAGGAAATAATGAAATAACAAGGAGAAAGTGGGTATACAGAGCAAACAGTGATAGGATTAAGAGTAAAAGGTAAAACTATTTTAGCAATTGTAGGCGAGATATATCAAGATGTCTTAACAGATGAAGATACTATAGCACCTAGCGACATTTCATGTGATCGAGTAGTAGAATCACAACCACAAAAATGTAATACCAATCGATATTTGATTGTAAACCATCATATTGTATTTCATGCAAAAAAGGATATAGTAGGGTATTTCCTGCAACTGAAGAACAAAGGCAGCATATAATTTCATTTTGCATTTTCATAAAAAGGAGAATGCAAAATGAATAAATGTACATTTGGTGGAAGAGAATCAGATTTTCATGATACTAAAATTGTAGGCGGTTATCAAATATTAACATATTGCACAGATTGTGAAGAAGAAATTCCTCAAGATCAAAAGGATTTTTAGAAGAAATTTAATTTAGAGAGGGATAACTCAAATGTAGAAGTGAATGGACCAACAAGTTCATTCACTTCTTTTATTTGTGTACTCATAGTACTAATTAGAGTTACTATCTCTAATTGAGCTTATAGATGGTGCTAACTAAACACATGCTTATTAGATTAATAGTTTGAATGGACTTCTATTTTACGATTTCAATCTTTCCTCAATTTTAAGTACTGGGAAGTAATCACCAACCTCATTTGTTTCCTTTTCGTTACGAGTCATACTAACACTTCCTATGTTAGCATATGTAACAGTTAGTGTTTGCCAGCCTTCATGTTTTAGTAACTCATCTGATAATTGACTGTATCTATTAACGGCCATATCCTTAGCAGGAAATAGATTGTTAGATGCTAATACAATACTTGCTTTTATTTCACCATTTTCAACAGTTAGGTTATTTAATTTGTCATTTTCTCCAATAGAATAAAACTCAATTATTTCTTTTACTTTATCAACTGTAAGTTGCTGTGGTGATTGTTCTACTGCTGATTCCGCGTTCACGGTGGATAATTCCTGTTCTGCTTTTTGTTCTATCGGCTGTGTTTGAGTATCTTTAGTCGCTAAGTCTGCATCTTGCTTAGACGGCTGAGTTTGGGTTGTTTCAGTTTCTACGTCTGCTTGAGTATCTTCATCATGAGGTATTTGTCCAATACTTTTTTCTGTGGTACCTGCTTTATTTCCGTATTGTATATCTACAATATTCCCAGCTGCAATAACATACATATTTGTCGCTTTATTGAACTGATTAATACCATCTTTCCACTCGGTACCTTCTGTATCAGACATTCCTGTTAATAGTTTTGATGTAGATAATTCATATTCTTCCATTGCTTTTATTAGGTTCTTGTGTTGAGTTTCATACTTTTTGTCTGGAACTAAGTCTTTAAATTCTTTAGTTACCTTTCTAAATTCCATAACCGCTTCTTTATACTCTTCTTGTGACGAAGATAGCGAATGGTCTTTCTCTTGTATTTCAGTCATTTTATTGGATGCCTTCCTCATAGCTCCAGTTCCTTTTAAAAATCCTTTTTCATACTTTGTTTCATCTTCTATGTTTCCGCAACCCCCGACAAATAGCATAAGTGGAAGTAATAAATATACGAGCCTAAGCCTCAACATGTTGTAAACACCTTACTTTCTAATTTTTTGTTTATATTCGTTATAGATTAAACCACTACACTTTTTTTAGGCTTCTAAATTTAAAGTGTAGTAAACTCAGAACTTAATATGTATGTATTTGGTGGTCATCTCAATATCTTTGTTTACGAATATTATGTTTGAATAATATTGTAATTGTAACATTTAAATTGAAAACTGCACTATAAAAATTAAAGAAATCATTTCTTGTTTTGATATGCAATTAAATAATATACACACCATAAACCAACAATATGGTTTAAAGTTTTTGTATTATTTCTAGTTTTTTTGCATTGGATATTTTTGGTTATTGATGTGGTATAATAAGTATATAATCTTTTTTCTTTTTCCTTTCTGTAATTAAAGCAACCTATCGGGTTTAAGTGTACGCATTTTTAATGTGTTATGTCTTCTCCTTTTAGGTTGCTTTTTTATTTTGCTTAAAAAAGGAGTGATAATTTGAATCATTTATTGAGACTTTCAGAAACAATACATCCTGTTACCTTAAATGCTTATCAATGGAAAATAACTAAAGGGAAAATAATTAACAAAAGATTAATTAGAATTAAAAATATCGATTTAAGAATCGATACAGAACTCGAAGGTGTTAGAGTAGGTGATACAGTTTATATTCATGTAGGAGATGTTATCTCGTATATCACAGCCGCTGAATGGGATCAGTATCAAAAAGAACAACATGTAATTGAAGATAGTTACAATAAGATGGTAACTAGTAGTATTCGTAATAGAACCTTATTTTAATAAAAAAGATAAAAAAAGGAGTGTATATTGATGAATGTGTCTATTTATAATCTCGAAAATAAAGAATGGAAAGAGAGAAAAGAAACAAAAAAACAACAGTTTTAACGAAGTACTGAAGACATTGCAAATTCTTGAAAAAAATTTAGATTGGAATACCTATATTGAACCGGCAGAAATAGATTTGGGAATTTATCCAGAGTTGATAAAGATGGAAAATATAATATGAAATAAGTTAATAGGATATCAAGAAGATTTTTACTTCTTTAATATATATTAACTTATTTAAGCGAAAGGTGTTGTGGTTAGTACGAGAGACAGGAACGAGAATAATAAGTTTATGCAATTATGAAAACGTTGAAAAAAAACAAGTAGCATTTGAAATACTGGAATTCTATATTTATCAAAATTGTAGTGTAATTTATAGCATAATCGATGGGAGATTGAAAAAATTAAATAACCATCAGGCTTTAGAATTATTAGAAAGTGTAAAGATATCAAAGAATTTGATTTGTTAACTTGAGAAAGTTAAATAACAAAATAAATTTTCTGAATTTAAAGATAAAACAAACCTCATTGTGATATAATTTAGTTGCATTTTTTTCTTTTTCTTTTTTATATCACTAATTACTTATAACCTTTCGGGTTAATGAAATTACACAAAAAGGAACTTTATGTTACTTTATTTCATTGTGTAAACAATTCATTTTCCTGGAAGGTTATTTGTTTTTGCCTGAAAGGGGTGATGCTATGTTATAGCAACTAATTATTAAATAGAAACTGCTGCTGCAATGTTAAAAGTTTTTCAAAAAGGGGTGCATATTATGTTGGTTACAGTAATTGTTTCAGTTGTGGCTGGTATGGTCTCAGGATTGGCTAGTCATTACATCACAAACAAAAAGTTTTTGTTGCCTCGTAAGAGCAAGCTTGCATTTCACCCAGGTTTCTTGGGAGAGATGTTTGTAGGAAGTATTGCTTCACTCGTTGGTGTTGCAATGTTTAACCCTGAAACAATGATGGATATTCTTAAGGTGAGTATTCTTGCTGGGATTTCAGGGCAAGCTTTCCTGCTGCACAATCGCTTGGCAACGGAACAAGTAAAAACCGACGAGATTCAGTCGATTTCAAAGAAATTGAACGAACTCGAAAAAAAGAATAAGGAATAATAGAGGAGTAATCTGGTATAAATAGAAATAGAGAGATGAGGAGATTTGGTTATGTAACGGCCAAATAAAGTGAGTTGAGTTGAGGTGAGCCCGATGTCTCGAAAGGAAGTTTTTGATTATCTAGATGATCAAGAAAAGGAAGATTTAGCAGAATGGACAGAAGAGCTTAAGAATGCTCAATCTACGAAAGCAGTTAAACTGTATTCAGATAAGATAAAGGAACTGCTAGGAAAGATTGAACAAAGAATGATTAGTTCAGGAGAGGAAGCAGCGACGGTTAGCTTCTAATTGAATAGCAAGAAAAAGGAAAGCTGGTGGATTTATCCACCAGCTTTCCTTTATTATTTAAAAATGTTCTATGTAAACAGATGAGCTGGTTGATTAGGGGTTTTTTATTAAAAAATTTAAGAGGAGTGTTTATAATGAGTACAGATTTATTACAGCAATTATTAGAGGTTGATCAAAAAGCAAGAGAACAAGAAAGAGTTCATTTAATCCAAAACTTTTTCAATTTAGGTGTTTCAGTTGAAATCATAGCGGAAGCAACTTCAGTAAGTGTAGAGGATGTAAAAAGAATAATTGAATAGTAAATGTATAAGGTTAAAAATTGTTTAATGCCCTATTTAAAAATATAATAACCATCTATCGTATAACAGATAGATGGTTATTAAAATTGTTTTAAAAACTAGTTAAATATAAGTATTGAGTCAATGTATTCATCTCAAAGCGTAAAAAAGACACAATGGATAGTGTCTTTTTTACGTTGACATGCTATGAAAGAAAATGTAGTGATTAATCATAATTTGTTGGATGCTTCTTGGTTAATTTTAGTATAATATTATCATTAGTGATTTTAAATGTAATTATTCATATATACATAAATTTTATTATGTTTATATCTATGTTTTTTCTTCTTATATATGGTGCATAACTTGAGATTGTATAATGTCTTTCCATAAATCCTCCCTTATTGAAGTAGAAGGAACATCTATACTGGGAACAAAAAAGGAACATTTTCATAATAGAACCAGATTTTATAGTAAAATAGATACCATGGTATGAATGTACGTTTTAGATATGAGCTCAATGGACCATATGCTTATAGAATTGAGAAAGAACTTAAAATAAATAGGTTGTATATTTTAAGACAGTAATGCTTCAAGCAATATAGATGGCACGTTAATAAATTAAATGATTTAAAATTCACACTATATAAAAGTTAAAGAATACGACTAAGGAAAAGAGGGGTTTGCAGTGTGCTGCACATTCAAGAATTAATTCTTACGTAGGGAGTGCTTATATGAAAAGTTTGAAGCATGTAATATTGCTAGTATTATGTTTCTTATGTCTAAGTGGTTGTAATCAAGAAAATGGAGCTGAGGTACAAGAATATATAAAAGAAAAACACGGTATTGATGTAGTTGTAACAGATTGGAGCTCGATAAATGAAAATAATGGTGGTAATACCTACCATACTGTGCAAGAAAAAAATAACAAATATCTAAAATTCCGAGTAAAGGTACAAGGTCTCCTCTATTCAAAGCCAGTAGGTGATGAATACCAATACGGAAAAAAAACATTTGAGGAATATAAGAAATTCAAACCAACTCTAGAAGAAATAAAAAAATTAGGCTACGTGGAATCTGAAACAGAAAATCCTCTTCAATATATATTAGATAATAAAGATCCAGATGAAGGAAAACCAACTAATGAATTATTATTAACTTTGCAAATGAGTAATGAGATTGACTTTAACCAATTGAATTCAGTAGAATTAGATCGTTTATATGCTCTATTTCAACTCATTCAGGAGAATAATAAAAAGATAACAGAACTTGAAATTAAGGATCATACTGGCCAATCTTTAGGTGAACCTTTTAAAAATGTGCAAGAAATGATAACAAAAGAAGAACTGTTACTAACAATGAAATCTACGATGTCAGATGCCATAAATAAATATTGGGAAAACTGGATTAGAACACACACCAAAGTAGAAGAAAGATTACATGAAATGCAAAACGATCGATTTGCAATTAAAAGTATTACTTATTCAAGTTCAGATGAAGAGGATAGTCGAAAATATTTAGTGACTTTAGTTATTAATACCACCAATAATATATTTGAAAACAATCCCCTTTTAATTGAGGATTTAATCAAAGTAACCACAATCCTTAAAGAAGAACTATATAATAAAAAATTTAACATCTATTTAACCAATAAGACAGGAACAATAAATGAAAATTGGTTATCGTCAAAAGAAATCAAAGAAGCAAATAACATCGAAGATCTTGTAAAAGAAAGAGATCCTGCGAATTAAATTTAAAGTCCTCTGCATGTTTGTTATTTGATGTGAATGCACAATATTTCGAAGTCCCAACCCAGGCTAAAAATCCAACGTATTTTTGAAAGAAAAGGGCTTATATTTTCATTTTGAAGTATTTACTTTTCATAGCTTGATAGTGATGTAGTGCTATCTCTATATGTTATTATTAATTGTACTAGGAGCATAGGAGCGTTATAATATTCCCTAATTACATATAATGAGGTGCAGAAAATGAATAAAACAGAATTAACAAAAGTAGTTGCGGATAAAGCAGAACTTACACAAAAGGATGCTGCTACAGCGACACAAGCTGTATTAGACGCTATAACAACAGCTCTTGCAAATGAAGAGAAAGTACAGATTCTTGGATTCGGTACATTTGAAGTACGTGAAAGATCTGCACGAACAGGTCGTAACCCGCAGACAGGTGAAGAAATGCAAATTGCTGCCTCACAGGCACCTGCATTTAAAGCTGGAAAAGAATTGAAAGAGGCAGTGAAATAAGTATACTAAGAGAAAAAGGATCTGATACTCATGTCGGATCCTTTTTATTTGTAATACAGCAATTTCTAATTTAAATTGTAAAAGGACAATAAATCTATTAAATTTTTAAAACCAAAAACAAGCATAACCCCGTTCTAATTTTAGGACGGGGTTAAAATATAGTTGTTTCTGTAGTGTTTTAAGAAAAGAATGTACTTTTTAATAGACTACATGCTACTGAATTAAGTCTATACTTCTTTGTGATAATTCAAGCTAGAATTCTATTCTATATTTTTTTTAGTTGCGTAATCACCATAAAAATAAGTGTCACGTATATCATCATAATTAGGAGTAGCAATTACGGTATATTTACCATTTTCATTGACTTCAAACAAAGCTACGTTATTATATTCCCAACCAATAAAATGATCTGGATTTGAATCATCTACAAACATATCTATGTTGTATATCCCCTTTGTTAATACCCCACTTTTTTGGAAGTCCTCAATTAGATCTTTGGCCTTTGGAATAGGATGTTTATTTTTATTCATATCAAATCTAAATAGAAAATTCACCACACCTACATACCTACCATTATAATTTTCACGTCGGGGATCACTTGGTATTAATGTAGGTAAAAGTTCAGGAGTATCAATTTTTTGAGTCTTTTTAAAATTATCAAGTAGCTCTTGAGAATTATTTATATTAAACTCAATGTTGTCATAAGGAAATATACGAATAGGACCATTTTCTTCTGGGTCTGCTTTACCAGGATATTTTACTAATCCATATTTTTTTATGATCTGTTTCATTACTTGAACTACTTCTGGATGTTGCTCAATATATGCGCCCTTGAATTGTTGGAAATAGATATCGTCACTTTCATCTTCTAAAATTTTAAAGGTATATTTTTCAATCATTAGGAAGGGATAAGCACGATATGGCTTTTTAATTTCTACATAAGTTTGATGACCAATCCCATTAAAAGTATTATCTGTCCGAATAACAGAAAACTCATCTTGTATTCCATAGTTTGTTTTTAAATATTCTTGTATTGGTTGATTCAGATCATCTTGAGAGAAACTAGAGAAACATCCACTAAGAATTAGGAATGATGTACTTACTAAGATGACTTGAATCAATCTTTTAATACTCTTCATTTTTCCCCCTACATTTCTAAAATTTTATTAATATTATAACATTTTCCATTACACTAAACTGCTACGTTGACTTAAATACACTTCTTCACAATATTAATGAAATAATTAATAAAATCAATCTGCAATCTGGTCCAATTGCTGAATAACATGACCGATATTTTTATAGCAACTCTATTATTTCTGTACAAAAGGAGATTTTATGTGAGAGATGTCGTAAAGTTTTTTAGAAAACTACCGGGTTAAGAGTATGCAAATTTTTATGCGGATTTTCGGCTAATTCAGTAACAAACGAGAACTCTAAAACTGGGCTAGGATAGAAATGTATAAAAAATACATAGATCCATAGAACAAAAAAGAAGGTTCCTTTGTAGGAATACGGTTTCCTCTTTTCGTTGCTACCGATAATGAGATCACATGAATACCCTATTTATGCGAATCTGTACAAAGTTTTCTTTGCTGATGGTACAATCAAAAACATGGAGGGATATTATGGGGATTTTTTATGTAATACCACTTTTTCTAATATTCGGTACTGCAACATTTTTATTTATCAAGGCTGGTTCACCAAAAATTAAGGATAAAAATCTATCATTGATAATGGTTTGTTTAGCGATAAATATACTCTTAATTCCAATATCTTTTTTGGGAGGTTCGTTTGTTTCTTATAAAAATGAGGCGGCAACAGAATTTACATATAATAATCCACTTTATTTTTGGAAAGGATTTTTCTTTATTCAAATAATACCGCTTTTTATACTACTTGCTGCTTTAATATGGTGGTTTATCCGCAAGGGTAATGAAAAAATCGACACATAAAGTTTAGGTATTACTACCAATAATGAGACGTTATGTTAACCTTCTATGTATACTGTATACATAGAATTAAGAAGATAAAAAGGGAGTTTAACTTTGGAGGACATGCAATGGAATTTTTTATGAGTTGTGAAGTTTGGAAAACGGTTAAACATAGTGATGTAAAGTTAATAAACGAAGTAGAAAACACCTTAAAAGAACTTGAAAATAATCACTATGGTAATGAAATTGAAAGCATAGGTATTATTCCAATTGTTGTTGATATAATACCCGAACTTGAGAACTCAGGCTTTTTCAAAGAAAGAAAACTCTTCAAAAGAAAAGACAAAAAAGCGGATTTAAGATTAAGAATTAATATTGAGACGTTTTTAAATGCCGATCGTGCCGCAAAGAAATTACTAATCGTTAAAAATGTCATTGAATGTGTAAGAATATTAGGAACAAAGGCCAAGAAAGATTTTGATGCTGAAAGATTAGAGAATGACATTCTAAATTTGTTTGAAGTTGAAAAAGGCGTAATTGATAATATTAATATGTAAGTGAATTACAAATTACTTCCAATAACGAAAATTATGTAAATAAGCTGTCCATATGGACAGCTTATTTTATATTTTTGCTAAACGGGGTCCTGCCACATCGCTATCAAGCTAAGAAATTCATTGCATAACAAATACTGTTACAATAATATTTTTATATTTTGTCGAATGAAAATAAAAAAAGAGAGCCGCAGCTCTCGCTGTTAAATTTTTTTATTTAATCTCTAGCAAGTGAAAAAAGTTTCTTTTATGATTAAATCAAATCACAGTATATCTTTGTTGTTACGCAACATTTTTACATAAAAAGCTAGTCGTTTAGCGAATTGTAGCCTTTGCTGATGACAAATTTTATAAAAGAAAAACCCATCAAAAACTAGATGAGTTTAATTTTCATACCAAGTTCCATTCACTTTCACCCGAACACGTTTTTGTTACTTACATGACGTTAGTTTGTTATAGCTAAAATTCAAACTATATTGTAGATGCTGTCATAGTTCTAAAAATACACAGGGTGATTTTTTTATAGTCTTTCCATTCGTTACTATATGTACCTTGGTTTTTTAAATCACCTTCTCCACCGAACACTGCTGCGACTTCTTCGTAGGACATACCTTGACGTAAGTTTTTGAGAGCATCAATCATGCGTTTCTGCTTAGCTTCTGCATTACAATTCTGTTCTTCTAGCTCTTCTAATCTTTTTTCTTCTTTCGCTAGCTGTTTGTTTTCTTCCTTTTCCATTTCTATTAGTTCTTTTTCGTAGTCGGCATGGACTTTTGTTCATTCGTATTCATATTTGTAATCTAAATACTTATTCCATCCCATAATCACAAGGGTGATAAAAATTAAACTACATAGTATAACAATCAGCTTCTGCTTCAAATCCCCATCCCCTTTATGTACTCAAAATATCAAAACAAAGGTTATACAAAGTTGAAAATGGTTGATGTAATGCATTTAGATGGAAGTCAATCGGTGAAAATGAATCCTCGTTGGAAACAAAAAGGGCGTTTATTTATTCATGAAATACTAACGAAACGCGGAATTATTTCAGAAATGGATAGGGCGGAGATTTAAATGATGGAGGAAAGCACATTATCACTGGCGATCGTATCGTCAGTAATATGTTTATTATGTTTATCGGAATACCTGGTACACCGAATGAATAGATGTCTGGTATAAAAAAACGGGATGGTAACAAGATGACGAATAGACAGCAGCGTGATGAATAAGAACAAAAGAAAATCTTGTGGGTCATAAGGGATTTAAGAACTAGGGTTGAGGAAACATGCAAGAGGTATATATCACTCTAGCCAAATGATAAAAGCCCTACAGGGGATGTAGGGCAAGACTAAGGGTATTGAAGAATTGTCGATTCTAAAAGTAAAGGACTTCTTGGAATGTTATAAGTTTAACATAAAATCTATTAAAACATTATATAAAGATGTTACGAAATTATGAATATAAAAAAACAAAGATAAAAATTATGAAAAAAGTTGATAATCCATAGGAGCCAAAAGGGATTATGTTTGTAATAGCGTTTTTATAGAGTGAATACGACAAGCTCTTGCTTTTCGTAATATTCGGTAATCTAATAGGGTGCCCTACCTAATAGACTGGTTCCTGAGTATTATGATGCCTGAAAGCATCAAAAAAGCCCGTACAGAAGCACAGGCCAGTTGTTACACATATCGGTAACTAAATTTTAACAGATTGTTAGGTAGTTATCTATTAAAAATGAAAAAACGCTCGATGGCAACGAGCGTTGTAGAGAAAATATTCCCTAAAATTAGCTACATGTATTATAACATACGTTTTCTCTCAGTAAATAAGGAGGAATGAAATATGATTGAAAATCCAATTACTTACGGTAATTATCATGACTCATCAGCAAGAGACTTTATTGAAGAATGTGAAGGTTGCAATGGAGAAATATACTTCGGTGAAAGTTACTTAGATTTTGGTGGTGATTACTTACACGCAGAAACAGAGTGCATTACGCAATATGTAATGTCTCATTCTACAGAGAAAGTGGCAGGTGAATAAGATGGGACTACAAACCAAAATTGAAGCTGAAATTCAAATTTTAATGAATTTGGTTGAACGATATAAGCAAAGCAAAGAGCCTAACGCTGCATCAATGGTTGTAGCTTACGAATATGGATTACAAGCACTTATGCAAGTCTATGAAGCTAGTAAACAAACGGAACTAGCACCATTTTAAAAAAAGGGGGGATTCATATGAAAACTGAAAATTACTTTTCTAAATTAGCTTAAATAGATTGCACGGAACATGTTGAAAAGGAAGGGCGTTTTACCTGCTTATCATGGACAGTTAAAAAACTTCGTGAGGTAGATTCAATAGCAACATGGGAAGTAAAACGATTTAATGGAGGGTCTTATCTCAAAACAGATTGTGGTTACTTTGTAGAGGTTGAATTAACTGTACAAGAATACCACTGAGTCAAAGTCACCCAATACTAAACAATCAAAACAAGACGATTGCAGAGCGTAACAGCTTTGACATTAACACGAGTATCCAGCGGTGCTTAGTAAAAGCAATTGCAATTCACAGATTAGGTTTATAAATTTATGCGGGTGAAGATTTACTAGAAATCCAAGAGGAAATAATTAATGCTCAACAAGTTAGTGCAATTAAATTAAACATAAAAAAATTAGCTACTCGTCGAAAAGTAGATGAAGACAGGATTAAAGGACAATTAAGTATTAAAGAAATTGGCGAATTGACATTAAAACAAGCAGAAGAAGTACTTAAGAAATCAACAAAGTGGGTTAAAGGCAACATAGCAGTATGCGAAAGGGCGAATGCGTGATGTTTAAGATACCTGTAAGGCGTGGGTCTATGAAGGAGATGTTAATAGCAGTTCGTGATTTAGAAAAACGAGGTTATGACTATGTAACGCCAATTAAACGAATATATAGGGCAGAAAGAACCTTTTATCATGAAGGTAAGTTCAGAGGGAGAGAAAAGGTTCGGTTTACTGGCATGGAGGACAATGTGAGTTATGAGTGTTGGATGAAGAAAGTGAACTAAATGAGCAAATTACTTATACATTAACAACCGTCAATCGTTTTATTAGGATTAATAAAACGATTGGATTAATTGAAGCGATATTTTTACAACAAGTTCATTATTGGTAAATATATTAAAGTATTTCAATGAAGGCTATAACAGTTACGATGAATGGCTTAAGTAATTTCCTTTATGGTCTTCTGCTACATTACGAAGGATAATAAACAAACTTGAGAAGCAAGGGTTACTTATAAAAAGGAATTACAACAAGTTAAAAATAGATCAAACAAAATAGTAAGGTTCAATCTACTATATTTACAACAAGCCTTACAGGAGTGTGTTTAGAGGGTGCGTATTACGAACGGATTGTATCGCGGATTCTCAATAACTTCAGAACGATTACTTTCAAAGAAACAAAGTATTACAGAAGAAAGACATTATCATTTTTAAAGGGGGAATTAAAATGTGTGCATGTAACGGAACGGGAGTAATTAAGAACGATATGGGTAATGGATGCTTTCAATTTGCACCTTGTATTTGCGAAGCAGGGAATCGCAGTCCTGAAGAAGTGGATAGAAGACGTCATGCCGTTATGGCGGAGCTAAGGGAAATTCATCAATTACAACTGGAGGGGAAATGGGATGCCACGACTTGGAACGGATTTGGAAAAGGAGAATTACATAATGGCGTTGCAACAGGAAAGGTACATGAAGAAATTGCGTCGTAACTTATATATCGCTTTAGAAGAATTAGACTTAGTGTTTGATGAAAGTGAAGTGATTCAATTAAGAAAAATGTGGGATGAGGATAAAGGTATTCTCGAAATAGCAAAAGAGCTAGGAAGGCATCAACTAGAAATCGCCGCATTAATCATGGATCAGGCAGATAAGAACAAAATCAAATCGCGCCCAATGGGGTTAGGAGCATGAAACAACTAACACTAGAGGATGTAGTCGGAAGTTTTGATTATACTGCAACAAGTACAGCGGATAAGTTTTTGAAACGTAATAGCATTATGACGTATTCAGTAGAGTTTTACGATAAAGACGAGAAATGGAAGCTCCGTTGGTTTGACGCGAAGTCCGGGGGCGCAGCTATAGAAATGGCTAAAAAGAAATACGGGAATATACAAATCATTACCACCCATATTTCAGATAGAACTTTAGAGGAGATTATGAATTTGGATTAGGAGGCATAGCGCCATGATGATAAATAGATGGCTAGAAAAGGAAGATTATCAAGCAGCCGAGAAGAACGGCATTGGCTATAACATGTTATATCGTAGGGTGTATCAAATGGGATGGGATGTTAGTAAGGCAATTAATACACCGCCTCGGAAATATCAATTTAGGGAACAAAAGTGGTTAAGGATAGCATTAGAAAATGGGGTTAAAAAGAAGACATTTTTAACTCGTGTTTATAAAGGGATGTCACCAGAGGAAGCAGCAAAAAAGCCTGTAAAGAAATTAAGAGCAACAATGGAAGATATGGTCAATTTAGCTGAAGAGAACGGTATTTCATATAGCACATTTAGTAAAAGAGTATTAAAAGGAGGATGGAGTCCACAAAGGGCAGCAACTACACCTATAAGGAGACCTAAGAAGAAAAGCGGCTAGGAGGCAACATGGACAGGAAACAAATCTATATCGATGTTTTACTACAAAAAGGAATTTATAAAGAGGAAAAGACAGGTCGACAACTTTATGAGATGACTGAACAAGAGTTGTGGAATCTAATTAAAGGAGTGTATCAAGAATGATGGAAATACAACATGGTGTTTACGAAGTGACTCAATTATTAATCAAAGCAAAGGGAGGTAATTGACACTCCCACGGCTAAAGCCACAAGCTAGCTAACGTCAGTGGGATTCTTACTACCAAAGGCGAAGTCTATTTCTAGTATCGCTGACGTGCAAGATTGCGGTGTGCCATCACCACGCCGTATCCAGTGCATATAGCAGATACGGCACTCATTCTATTACCAAACGAGTCAGATTGTGAGTTCTCAAATGTGTTTTAGCGTCTTGTGCTTGACGACTCAATACATTTTACGGAGTAGAAGAATTTGTTACTTCAACCTCCTATGTATTCTGTTTTCAGAGAACAAGATTGTTTTAGAGACTTTTACTTGCCTATTATGAAAATGATACCAATTCAAATTCTTGATGTAGAGAACGTACCTTCGGTGTTTTATTTGTACATCGCATTTGACCTCACTCTCATCCCATTCCTAAAGTGGGTGCTATCGCACCGTAGTGGGGTTTCCCGTTCGGAAAATCTATAAAAGATGTGGAGTTACCAAGATATGCAAAGTCTGGTGGTGCTGGTTTTGATTTTGTAGCAGCAGAGGACACGATTATATGGCCGGGCCAAACAAAGGTTGTACAAATGGGATTAGCTTTGGAGATTCCACCAGGATATGAAATGCAGCTACGCCCGCGTAGTGGTATGACGCGTAATTCTTGGAACTGAGGATAGTGTACTTGTTGATTACATTGAATTCCTTAAAGAGGCTAGCATGCAAGCTAATGTAATTGAAAGAGGGAATCTGGTCTTCGGATCAACGGAGGGTGAAATAAAAAAGGCTAGGATTTGTTCCTAGCAAAGAATTATGTCGTACAGAAAGGTAAAAACCTAATGTTTGCAATTTCATTATATAACGTTTCTGGGGTGGAAGAATTAAATCATAGCAATCTTTATGTAACTTTTACATGTGATTGAAATATTTGATAACACAGAAATAGATTTATTAGAAATTGAAATTATTAAAGGGATTTCTGCACATGGAAATCCTAAATGTAATGTATGCGGTAAAGAAATCTTAATAGTACCGAGTTACGTGGTTATTGATTTAGATGAAGATACTGCTTACTAGGAATAGAGCTCCTAGCAAAATTAAAGAATCAACTAAAATTAAGAACTGGTTTTTCTGTGGTTTTCGAAATTCCCTTATTAAGCTAAAAACGACACTCATTCCGAAACAAATGTATAACAAAATCATTATTGTTCCTGACATACTTAACACTCCTAATATATTGATAATTTAATTATATATCGAAAAGTACGCGTATGTAAATTTTTAACAAAAAACTTGCTGGAATAAAAAAATGGCTCTTACTATTACGTAAGAACCCCATAACCGAAGAAAAAAGTCGTATGTGAAACCAAACGGGAATCACAACAATATTTTAACATTTCAATATATAGTTGTCTATACATCGAATTGAAAAAATATTTATTTAAACGAAGGAGCCCTAGATTTAGGGATCTAGAGCTTCTTGTGTGGGTATAATTCACACAATTTATGAAAAGAAAAGAACTTACTGAAGATAACACATAAATGTTTCATAAATGTATCAAAAAAGTGAAAAAATAGTTATTTGAATAGAAAATGACAGCTGCCACAAAAATAAAAATTCATTTTTATTAATTGGTATTTTTACTCTTCTTAGAAGAAATTGTACCAAAGATTGCTCCGGACATTGCTCCAATTAAAATCATAAAAATTGCACTCCATGCTGCAAATGACATAATTACACCTCCTAAAAATAACTTATTGTAACTATTTAAAGCTATTGTTTCTTATTCTTTTTAATAGAAATGATGATTGCAACAACTGTTAAGAAAATAAGAGGAGACCAAGAAAAGAAAGACATTTAGTATCCTCCTTTCGATATTAATTTTAAATATTGTATAAACCGATTATTACATGTTTATAAATTTAATGTGTAGAATATGTAATATTGCATATTGAATTGTAGGACGTGGGGAGATGAAGACGATAGTCGAACCAAAACACCATTTTAATAGAGAACATTTAACAGGACCCGATTAGGGGGGACGGGTCCTGTTAAGGGAACGATAGATTCTTATAGGATTACCAATATATTACCATAAAAGGTAATTAAATTCCATCAGTTGGGTGTTGAGAAAGCTTTTCATAAATGCTTTATTTTACATAACAAGGCAGCTAGCTAAAGTAGCTAATTGCTCGGTTGTACAATTTTAGAAGTTTCACTGGATACAGATATATGTTTTACAAAAGTTACAACTATATTATAAACAAATATTAAAATATTATATATGAAAGAAAAATAAATAAAAATTTCATTTTGTTTATTTTAAAACCAAAAAAGAGCACTTTATTAAGTGCTCTCGTGACGAGATTCATTTTGTGAAGACTACTTTATTTTATAAAGAAAGGAACACAGAATATTATATGCTTTTCTTGTTAATTGAGTGTATTTTTACAGACAAAGAGCAGCTAGCAAAAGCTAACTGTTCGGTTCTCCTAGGGGGAATAAGGAGAAAATCTAATGTAATATAAAATATTGACAGAATATTTAGTTTCATTCACAAGAGATTATATTCCGAAATTTGGATTATGATAGTCGATATTCTCCATATTGACCAGAAAAGAACTAAAATTTCTAGTGAAATTCCAAGGGTTCTTTTCTTAGTTTTTTGAGATTCTTTTATCAAATAGCCAACAGCACTAATTGCTATAAGAATAAAAAGAATAAGTTCTAGTGTAACTGGCATTTTATCTGCTCCTAAACAAAATATTTCGTATATAACAATTATAAGATATTTAATGATTATTAGTAGTACACATTTGAAAAAATAATCCTTTTGTCATAAACAAAAAGGCAGTTGTTTCCGCAGCCACCTTTCAGTAAAATAAAGCACTTTTTCATGAATGAAATATGGATGATTCTTGAAAAGGTTATAGGGTTTAATCCCATTTTTATAATTCAAGTGACGAACTTAATTTTAAGAAAGGCATGACTACATTATATGATAGCTTGTCAATAATGCTCACGAGTAAATGAGCAGTTAGCAAAAGTTAACTGCTCTATACAAGGAGATACAAAGAAAACTATTTCAAATGATTTTTTGCATACAGCCTACATATAGTATTGACTGAAAAATTATTTTAAATCCAATTTACTTAAAGTAAACATCCCTACAGATACAATGGCTGCACCTATTGTAGAACCTATCCAATCTCTCCAACTTAATGCATTTAAAGGTGTATCTGTTAGATCCATAATTAAGAAGATAGCAAACATTAATACACCAAATGCTAAGCATCCCCAAAAAGTTTGTAAAGATTTAATTATCCTCTTCCGGAATTTGTTCATATAAATCATCCTTACTAATATCTTGTATTTTTATAAAAAAATTATTGCATGTATGGAAATTGAAAGGAAAGAATATGCAATATTACATATTGAAACTTAACGAAATAATCATTTTTATAAAAAGTGAGGAATAACAATATGATTTAACAGCAGAAGAGATTCCTGAAATATTAAAAACATAAAATCACAAGCAGCCATAACGGGTGCTTTTTTCTTTGTTATAAAGAAATTACACATTAAGCATGTATTTATACGCGCTGTTACGACACGCTAAGGAATAGTAATAAAAAGATGAGACCAATAAAACCGTATAAAAACCAAAAGAATCCTAATACGGGGAATATTTTATGAAAATTAAGCATGATAAACCTCCTTGGGTATATAAAGGATTATAATATATCGTTGGTCTATATAGAAGGAAAAACATAAATTGGTACATGTTAAACGAAGGGTTGAATAAAATGGAAATACAGATTAAAGGATTCTATATAAATAGGTAGAATCTAATTATTTAGTTCACACTTTAATCCAAGGGGTACAAATTCGATGCGACGTGAAAAGGATTTGTTGAAACAATGGAAGGCGGATTTGCAAGCTATTCAAGAAGAGAAGAGACTGAAAAAGAAGGCTAAGAAAAAAAATAAGAAATATAGCATTCCGGGTAATACAGCTGACTTCATGGATGGCAAGAATACTTATCGTAAAGAGAATGGGGTTTGGAAACAAAAGAATAAATAAAGTGAGAATAAAGGATTTTGATTAAGTGTATGGTAAGTATCGTAGGCGCTGCCGTGTTCTGGTTAGCGTCTTGTTTGATGTTAAGGAAAGATAAGGGGTGAGATAGACTTGCAAATCGAAATATTATTAGTCTGAAACATAGACTAGTAAACAAACTATTTCTAACTTTTAATCATAGAATATAATGAATTCTAATTTTAGAGGAGGGAATCATATCTATGGGATGGGATAATAATTTTGGGCATTCTCGAGATTGTAATAGATTTTGGGATGATTTAGTATTTTGCGGATGTGGTCGTAGACGAAGAAGAAACGATTTTAACGACTGTCATTGTAGACGTGACTGCGATTGTGATGAGTGTCGTCGTAGACGTAATCATGACCGCGATCGTGAGCATGAACATGGTGACCATCGAGATTGGTAAAGCCTTTTGAAAGAGTGCATATTTTAATAGCACTCTTTTTTATTATTTTTTTTAATCAGAAGGATGCTGTTTCGATTTTATTTAACATTTTACAAAACAAACGAACACAACGAACGAAAATAGAAGGTGAAGAATCTTGAACTCAAATGTTACGTTTTCTATGCAAATGAATGGTGAAAGAAAAGATGCTACGGCTTATGTTAGTGGCATAGCGAATATAGCTGTATTTTTGTTAGCTAACGCAGATAGACATATAGTCGATAAGTTGATAGGTCAAGTTGGACTGGAAGAGAAAATGTTTATCGAAGCTACTTTAGCGGGATTAAAACATCATTCTCAATAAGTACAATGTCTCAAAAACATTTGATTACGAGACATAGTCGCCATCAACCAAATATCAACGATCATTATGTATCAAAACTATGTCTCAAAAACAATTGAATTTGAGACAGGAAATTGATACAATCAACCTATCAAACATAAAGGGTGATGTGGAATGATATTTGGTTATGCGAGGGTATCAACCAAAAAACAAAGTTTGGATATGCAATTAGATGAGTTGAAACGATACGGTTGTGAGGAAATCATAACTGAAAAAGAAAGTGGTGCGAAGAAAGATAGAAAAGAACTTCATCTGCTTCTTAGCAAACTTCGAAAGGACGATACTTTAGTTGTTTATAAACTGGATCGTTTAGGAAGAACAATGCATCAGCTTGTTAATTTGCTTCAAGAGTTCAATGAAAAAGGTATTCACTTTGTTTCTATTAAAGATGGAATTGATACATCTACAACAATGGGACGATTCCTATTCCATATATTTGGCGCAATGGCTGAAATGGAACGCGAAGTAATAAATGAGCGCGTTATTAGTGGTGTAGCTGCTGCTAAGGCAAGAGGAAGAGAAGGCGGAAGAAAGAAAGCTCATACCCCTCAACAAATACAAGGTATGATGGAAATGCTTGCTTCTGGCAAAACGAAAGTTGAAGTATGTGAGATGTTCGATGTAGCTCGTGCAACCCTGTATAGGTATATAAAAGAACATGATTCTAAACAATCGGTTTTAAATGCTGAGGAGGGTGAAAATGAATAGTAGAGAGGAATTCGAACAGAATCGTACGTACTACTTAAAAGTTTTACCAAAAGAGTGTGCAAATTGTGGAGAAATAAATGATTTAGATATACACCACGTAGTTCCTTTAGCGAAAGGCGGAACGAATCGGATTAGTAATTTGGTTATGCTATGTCTTGAATGTCATGGAAAAATACATGGTGTGAATAGGGTTAAACATAAGGAATTACAAAGGATAGGGATTGAAAAAGCGAAAGAGCGCGGTGTGTATAAAGGAAAGCCTAAGAAATATATTGAGACAAATGAAAGTATGAAACAAGCTTTGGAATTATTTAAAGATCGTAAGAATAACGGTTATACCGTAAAGAAGATATGTAATGAAACTGGAGTTAGTCGTACGGTGCTTTACGAGAGAGCAAAAGAAAAGGGGATTATGTAGGAGGGGGGAAGGTATGGGAGAATTAAGGTTCATGAGTATAGATGAGTTTAATAAAAAAATACACAATCTCGACAGTGGCGTTTACTTAATTACAGATCATAACAACCAGGTTGTTTATGTAGGTAAAGCTTTTAAAATAAAAAATAGGGTTAATGCTCATTTTAAGGGGTATTCCAATACTAAGGATCACGCACACTTATTTAATGAAGTAGCTTATATTCTTGAGGATAGTCCATTGAAACGCTCTTTATTAGAGATAACTTATATGATTGAATATAAAACAGTGCTGAATAAAGAAGTGCAAGAAGAGTTTCCAGATCTATATACTAAATATATTAAGCAGACAAATCAAAAGCGAAGATCAGTTGCCATGTCGTTGGAGGTTGACGAGGCATGGGAACAAGCGGAAATAGAAAACGTTGTAAGAGATATAGAAAATGGAAAGCAGCAAGAAATAGAGAAACAAAGAATTGAAACGGAACAACAACGCAGATTCGAAATAGAAGTGAAAGAACTGCAAAAGAAAAGGAACAGAGAAAGAGATAAATTAAAAAAAGATTTGATTAACATAGCTGGTGGGAAATCAATGTTTTATGAAATTCTGTCCTTATTGGAAAGTGGATATAATCCTAATCTTTTAGCTGATGCGCTTAAGATGGAGCTTGCAACTATAAATTTATTTAAAGAACATAGGAAGAGTTTTCATATACCGCGTGATCATAAGAGGTTGATTAAACATCAAGATATCATGTATTCATTATCTGGTAAAAAGAATACAGGGAATTCAAGATTAAATCATTTACTTTAAAGTAGCGAATCCGCTGCTTTTTTTAGTTTATAAAGAAAAAAGCCCAATAAGGGGCTAGATACTTTTCTTCATGCCACATTTACGGCATTCTCTTAAATAGATGAAATCTTTAACGGAACTTTTGAATGCGGTATTTCCGCAATTATCACAGCGACCGCTGATTTTGTCAGGATGTTCTGTGTAAGAGTATATCTTGCTTAGATCATACTTTTGTTCATGTTCTTTATTTTCCATTAGTCTCACCTACATATCAATCTGAATCAATACAGCTTTATCATAATAACATGAAGCGTTCATATAATGGATGTTTTTATTTTGCAAAAAGAACCCGCTGGAGTTCGGGTCCTTTCAGAAGTGATGATGTTTTCTCGGCTTAGGAACTGAGAAAATATAATACATCGAGATTCATAGAATTTCAAGACTGAATTAGGGATTTTTTACCAGTTAAGGGATTACAATAGTTCCTGAGAGTGCTAGGCATCATGAAGGTTACAATTCTGTCAAAATTACAGCTACAGGCCAAACTGCTAGTAAGTAGTCTGGTATCATGCAGCGTGTCCCGGCCTGCTTTTTTGATTTTAAAATATTACTTATTATCAGGGTTTTATTTAAATTTATAAATATTCATATATTAATATTTATATAAGGTGAAATATGGTATTTTATAGGTAGTAACTAATATTTGATAGGAGTGGGAAAAATGATTAACATTAAAAAACTAGCTTCTTCATTACTTGTAAGCGCTTTATTTGTTGTCCCTACAAGTGCAAGTGCAGCGAGCGTGTATGGCGTAGTAACTAATAAGTGGGATGCTAATAGTAGCACTATTCAAAACGCAGTACTAATTAATGACAACAAAATTTATGCTGTAAGTTCCAATGATTATGCTTTTCTTAGTACTGAAAATGGTCAAACAGACTCAAATACAAAAGGAAAAGTTAGTCCTAGTTTTCCTACCAAAGGTATGGTGAAAATAATAGAATTTTCATTGCTGGTATGCAAGGAAAATGGAAAGTTGTAGGAACAAATGGAAAAGATTTAGAGAAAGGGAAATTATCAGATCCACGTACTCCGAGATTTGTTAAAAAATTATTGAATGGACAAATTTTGTTAGTGCATAATGACGGATATTATACACTTCTAGATGCAACTTCGAATGTGAAAGTGGCTAGAACAGGCAAGTGGCAAAATAACTGGAATAGTAACGATACAGTTGAGTTTACGAATGGAAAACTTTTAATGGTAGGGGATAAAGGGAACTATCAAGTCATGTCAACTAACGATGGTAAAGTTATTGAATCAGGAGATTGGGGATTCCCTAAACATGGTATCCAATCTATTGACCAACTTACTGATGGAAAAATGTTGGCTGTAGGAGAAGGTTCAAATATCATTCTTTTTGATAAAGATGGTAAAAAGATTGATGACTCTGGAACAGTACTATCCGATAAACCAAATAAGAAGTATAAGTGGGATAAAGTAGTAGCTCTTGAAGAACAGCATGCATTAGTAATTAGTTCATCTGGTGACATTTTATTGGTTCATGTGGACGATACAAATAATATTTCAATTAAAGCGCAAACAAAAATAAATAACTATGCTCCTGATAAATCTATATTTAAAGTTAAAAATGATAGAGTGTTTGTTACGCTTACTGGAGGTAGATTTATAATTTTCCAAATAGATTTAGATTCATAAAATCATAAACGTATGTCGTAGAAATGAATAAATTCGGATATAAGTTAGACTAACATTTTAAGAATTCAACAAAAAAGCAAAATATTCTATGTAACTGTAAATGAATTATATGTATATGCAAAGTGAAAACTAAAACCGTCCAGTTTGAAGTGCACCCCAATTATTAGACACAGTCTAACAATTGGAGGTGCATTTTTTATGACTAAATTTTCTTCAACAGAGAAAATCCAAGCAGTGAAACGATATTTAGATGGTACAGAAAGTGGAAAAACAATTGCTAAATCTATAGAAGTTACTCCTAGCTTACTTCGTGAGTGGATTAGACGATATGAATCTTCAGGTGAAAATGCTTTTGAAAAACGCTATACACCCTACTCTACCAAGTATAAACTAAACGTACTTAATTATATGAATGAACACGGGATATCTATCAGAGAAACAGCGGCACTTTTCAATATTCCGTCTTATAAAACACTTCGGAAATGGAAAATAGCTTATGAAACAGGAGGATTGGATGCCCTATATTCAAAGAAAAAGGGGCGTCCAACCATGAAAGATAAGAAAATAAAACCAGTAGTAGAGGGCTCAATAGAAGCAGTACAAGCGGAAAATGAGCGTTTACGTATGGAAAATGCCTATTTAAAAAAGTTGAATACCTTAGTTCAAAACAAGAAACAATCACAAAACAAGACAAAGCCGAAGTAATCTATGAGTTAGGGCATGAATTTCCTGTCAAAGAGTTACTTCAACTAGCAAACATTCCACGTAGTACGTACTATTACTGAATCAAACGGTTCAATCGTCTTGATTCAAATACGGAGGTAAAAGAACAGATTCAAGCTATTTATGATGAACATGGTGGGTGTTATGGGTATCAGCGTATTCGTGATGAACTGATAAATCGTGGACACAAAATAAATCATAAAAAAGTGTATCGCCGTATAAAAGAATTAGGGTTAAAATATCTTGTTCGTATAAAAAATATCGCTCTTACAAAGGGACAGTTGGGAAAATTGCGCCGAATATTTTAAATCGCAACTTCCAAGCCGATAAACCAAATGAAAAGTAGGTTACAGATATTACGGAGTTTAAGTTATTTGGGGAGAAGTTATAGTTAGCACTAATGTTAGATTTATTTAAGGGTGAAATTATCACGTATACAATTGGTTCTAGACCGACCTATTTCCTTGTTTCAACAATGTTAGACCAAGCCTTTGAACGTGTAACAGATCAAGACAAACCCCTCATTCATTCTAATCAAGGGTGGCACTATCAAATGAAACAATACCAGGCTCATATTCTAGAGGCTGCCTAATGAAACGACTTGTCTAGCTTTCGGGGGTCACTCCACTGTAGAGCTAGCCTAATAAATTAGAGTTCGATAGAACTCTTTACTTAGGAATCCTCCTATTCTAAGCGATGTGAAAGTGGGGGTAGTTCAAAAGAAGTAAATATGAAAAAGTTAGAGAATTATCTTAGTTATTAAATAGATTCTGCCTATACTTTAAGTAGAGCCCAATTTATTAAATTTAAATAGTTTATATGTTCATATATAGAATTTTGAAGGGGGTAAATTGTAAATGGTTCCAACGTCAACATATGTGGCTAAATGGGTATTAGATGACTTAACACTTGTATCAAGACCAAACCAGGGGATCAAACTAAGTACATTTAAAAAGTTAGAAAAACTTTATGTAGAATACAGAGAAATGATTGAGAGAGATACTAGTTTTGAAATTACACATTATCTGCTAGAGTTTATCAATCCACATAATCTTTTTGTAGTAAGAGATGGTTACTATATATTTGATAATAAAACGATGAAATTTATTAAAGTATCAGGCGATATTCATTTTTTAAATCAAAACTTAGCGTATTGTAATAATGGAGTTGCGGTGGATTTAATAAACGGAAAAATGCATTTTTTAGAAGGGCATTATTATAAAGTTAAGACCTCATATGTTGATTTATTAAAAGGAGAAACTATCCCTGTAATGGTACTAAGTCATTTAGATAATAATGTTGGAGTATCAGTTCCTTTGACAATGTTTAATGAGGAAAGAACTTTTAAAATTTCAGAGAGTTATATAGTGGATCTTGCCTCAAAGAATTGTAACAATGAGAGTGAATTTAGTGAAAAGGAAAACGTAATACGATTTCTAAAACCTTCTATTGTGTAGTTAAGTATATATGTTAATTAAATTCATAATGAATTTAAAAGGGTGAAGTAAATTTCTTTTGAAATGTATACAGCCTTTCGAGATAAAGTAATTATAAAAGATGAATATAAAGGATTGGTGGAATTAATACATACAGGAAGCTGGGAAGAAGCTGCTTTAAAGTTTCCATTCGTTAAAGAATATATAAAAGTTAATCATAGTAAAGATATTCCATTTACAAAGAAACAGATAAATGAAGCATTTGCAGAAGATGATTTTTTATATATGAGGTGGCACATAGGAACCTGGGAAGAAGAGAATGATTATTATACAAATTTTAAAGATAATGAATGGTCATTTATAGCCAATCTAAGGAACTATAGAGATCTAGAACATAACGTGGCACCTATCATATTATTTATGAATGTGGTTTTAAAGGAAGTAGCAGCACATATTATAAGGCTGGAAGTTTGATATGGTGAGGCTGATGGACCGGAAGAATACTTTTTTATAAATAATGAATTTAAAAAGAGTAGCAGTAATTAAATATTGCTGCTTTTTATTTATACACTAGAAATTATTGTTGTTAGCGTTATATATATTCATTTATAATAGAATATGGAAAATTTTACACTGCAATAATAAAGATTTTAGTATATAAGAGCTGGGAGCAGTTCTTTTTATTTTGCTCAGAGGGAGTGTGAAAGAAACAAGTTTATGTTAGTAGCGAAGTTAAATAATTTAATAGAAAATAAAAAATTAGAATTAGTAGAATTGGTAAATAAACATGGCTTTAGTCATACGAAAGTCCTCTATTTAAGTCAGGAAATTGATAACTTAATTAATAAATATATGATTATAAAAAAAGGAACCCTATAATAGTAGGGTTCAAAGGGAACAGATACATAAAATAAATAAAGAGAATAATTTTATTATATAAGAAATCTGATACCGTAATATTGAGAAAGTGTAAAACCTTAATTAAATATTTTGATTTGAAAAGTGATGTGATTACGATTTTAAAATTAAGAACAGATTTAATAGAGAAAGCGTTTAAACTAACTCATATAAAAGAAGACAGCAACGCTAGTAAACAGGAAATTAATATTGCATTTAATTTAAATGAAGACTTACAAAAAATAAACGAACCTAAGAAATTTAAATTTTATCTTTATAATGAAAAGCAAGCCAGTGAATTCTCATCATCTGATTTCTCAAAAGACGCTAAAAAAATTACACGTTTATGGATACATCTTTGCTTTAACTTAATGATGATGGGATACGGAAAAGATTCGTATCGATAAATTTTTTAGGGGAAAATAGTTAATCATCGATATAATTAAATTTACAATATATTCAAAGGAGGAGCTCAATTTGAAGAAAACATTAATTGTTGGAGCAATATGCTTATCGCTCGCTTCTTTAACTGCATGTGGTAATGAAGAAGCATATTCTGAAGCGAGTAAAAATGAGATTGTAATACACATACCTAAAGAAAAATCTAGAAATCTAGAACGATTTGAAACATTTTCTCAAAATGTAAAAGATAAGAAAAATGACGAGATACACATTAAAAATTATTTAATTGACGAGGAGGCCAAAGTACCGAGTTTAGACACTGTAACTTATCAGAATGAGAAATTTACTTTTATTCACAAGTACAAAAACGACAATAGAAAGGATATATGTAATAAGTTCGTTACTCCTCAAGAAACACATGGTCTTGCATATATGCTAAGAGATTGCACCCAGTCAGAAGATGGTATTATACTTCAATATACAGCGAAGGATGGTGAGGGATCACACTCCATAAAAAATAAACCTGTTGAATTTATTGAAGTTGAGGGTGATAAAAAATACATATTCGTTAAGGACTTAGAGATTGGAGACTTCTTGAATGCTATAAAATTCACTCACTTCGATACCCCAACAAATCCATCTAACATAAAAGAACCAAATTTTAAAATCAATGTTCATTATTTAAACGGAACTACCCAGACGTATCATTTGTGGATTGACAAAGATAGATCAAAAGCATTACTTATGGACCCAGAACAAATAAACCATGGACATGAAATCGATAAAATATTTGTAGATAACATAATAAAAGCATTAAAGTGAAAAAGACATATCTTAATACTCCTCGTAAAGTTGCATTTTTTCGATGGAAACATGAACTTAATTACTACTTAAAAAATTGACCGCTCTCACAGGTGGTTTTCTTATGCGTTTATCCCAGTCATCTCGTCTAACACATTATCCTTCGGGTACAGAAAACATATTGTCAGTCTACAACTACTGTTCAATAGTCTAAAACATATTTTTAATCAAACAGATTCTGCTTTTTTCTCCTTGTGTTAAAGATAAGATTGTATTCTTTAAGCTTCTCTTTTTTTGTAGATTTTTGATACGGATGTTTTTGCCCCCCTCGAAAAGGAGGAATACGGGATTCAGCCCATCAAATTAAGATTTTGAGCTTCACCTTTAACGAAAATTTTGTGTTTTTTATCGCAAAGAAGTTCATTTTTATCGTTTTTGGGGCAACCTGTTTTGTTAAGCTTGATGGGAATGGGGTAACACCACATCGCTATCAACCTAAGAATTTTCTAACACCCCAAAACGAGCTAACTTCTCAAGGATAATTCTAGAATGAGCATTTTTATAGGTTTTTCGATTAATTTTCGAATGATGTCCTATCGCTATCGAAAACCATAGTAGGGAGGGCCGCCGTTTCGAATCCTGTTCAGACGATTGAAATTAGAAGTAGAGTACATGTTTGCATTCTACTTTTTCATGTTTTGTAGTGAAAAGCATATTTTAGTATGATAGGTTCAAAGGGGGAGAAGAAATGGAGAGCATGGCTTTTTTGGATGATTCTAAAACGTATCGTTATTCGTTAGAACGTATTTGGGACCCATATAAAGAACGTGTACTGTTTATTATGTTAAATCCAAGTTCAGCGAATCAAGATAGTGAAGATGCGACTTCCAGACGTTGTTTAAATATTGCGAAGCGTCTTGGTTATGGTTCCTTGGAAATTGTAAATTTGTTCGCGTATATAGCCACAAAACGTAAGGATTTGCTTCAAGTAAGTAAAGAAGATGCAATTGGACCTGAAAATGAAAATCATGTGATCCGTGCTTTAAACCGAGCAGATATGGTGATTGCAGCTTGGGGAGAAAATTGTAAATATCACAATCGGCATAAAGATATTTATGAGTTATTCAGAGGTTATCATTTACACTGCCTAGGGAAAACTAGGGATGGGTTTCCGAGACATCCTTTATACCTAAGCAGGGATTCGCAGCCAATAGATTACATAAAACCAGAGCGGGTTGTGCACCGCCTTATACGAACAGCAAGAAACCATGAACGAACAAGTAAAGAGGGACTCACAACAAACTGTAATGGTGAAACTGGAGGCGACGCATGGGTGTGGTGTTCCATTTGTCATGAAGAACATCCCGTTGCTGGATCCACCGCTTGCTTATCTTGTATTAATAAACTTATAGAAGGCTATCATAAAGAAGCATGAAAAATGCCCTACTCCTTTATAAGGAAGTGGGGCATACATTTATCCAAGATTAATTTCTTTTCTGCGCTTTTCTACATATTTTAACATCTTTAGAAATTCATCATCTTTTCTTTGTTGTTCTTCTTTTTCGTTTTCAGAATATAAGTGTGACTCCAGTACTGCGTCCTCTAAATCGAACTGTTTTCCGTTCCTTGGATTGGTAACGCGAATAGAATAGAGTTTGAATGTATCAGTGATACAATTCGAAGTGCCAAGGATAGTAACAGGAGCTCCCTTAAACAACAAAAATGGAATAATTCCATGTACTTCTAATTCTTTTCTAAGATATGCGATATCTCCCGCTTTAAATTTGTTTTGCATCATGCATCAACCTTTCTAATTTTTATTTCGTAATACATTAATATTATATTATTTAAATTTATATTTTATAACGATTCTTGAAAAAAATTTTGATGGTGTTGAAATAAGAATCTACATTGATTCTAGTAAAAAACCTTTCTGATTCATATGAGAGGTTTTCATCGTTCTATATGGTTAGCACTTTTTATTTTATTTCGTAGGTGGAAACAATCCAGTTGTCATGATATTGTTTTCCGTTAAGATGATCGATTTTCAGAGGCACTATCTTGTGTAAACACCTTAAATGAATGGTAGGTGTAAGAGTAGGGGCATCTCTTTTTATTTTTGAAAGTATGGTTACGATACTAATAAAGGTGTGATTCCATGCGTGAGATACAATTTCAAAATCTATCTTTACAAAATATGAACTTTCACACAGTTTTTGAGCAAATCTATTCGTATATAAAAAGTGACCCGCGGCAAAGCTACAAACTTATGATTGGAACGGACTCACAAGTGCAAAAAAGGGGGACATTGTTTATTATGGGTATTGTGATACAAAGGGAGGGGAAAGGGGCCTGGGCATGTATACGAAAGGCATATACTACGAGACAAATGAAGGTATTACATGAACGGATTTCGTTTGAAACATCTTTTACAGAAGAAGTGGCTATGTTGTTTGATGAAAGGAAGAAAGAGAGACTCATTCAGCTGATTTTGCCATATGTGTATGATGGTGGTTCACTCTCCATTGAAGGACATATCGATATCGGGTCAGGTAAAAGAAACCGTACGCGAGAATATGTGGTAGAAATGATGAATCGTGTAGAAAGTATGGGACTGGATCCTAAAATCAAACCTGAATCATTCGTGGCTTCTTCCTTTGCAAATCGGTATACAAAGTAAGAATATTAGTGTCGTAGCAATATAAAACGCCCACTTGTTTTGAAAATAAGTGGGCGTTTTGTCGTGAATTCATATAACATATTTAATTGAAAGCGTCTTCCATCTCCTGATAGCACTTTTCGTGTTTGTCTCTTGTTATCTCAAGTACGGCTCTCATGTCTTCAAAGCTGAGGCTTTCCTGGCACTTGTCACAGATGAAAACAAAAGCATTGTTTTTTAAAATATCAATACCAATAATGCGCATTTCTTCTTCACTTAATGCTTCAATTTCGTGTTCTATCGCAAATTTGATTAAAGTAATGGCATTAGGATCTTGCACACGTTTAATGAAAAGGTGATTCGTTCGTGTTACAACGGTACTTCACTCTATGGAGGGATTCAGGAGGGGTATGTACTTAGATTAACGGATGTGTTTCACTATAATGATTTTTCAAAATCTGTAGGAAAATTTGTCCGAAAAAATCATGTGCAAACCAAGCGACACTGGATGACACAAGCGGTTATCCCAAATCAATTAGTAAAATAGAAAAAACGCAATTCCAAGTGGAACTGCGTTTTTGTTTTTATTTGAGTAGCATGCATGAATCTGTTAACAGAGAATACACGTGACTAAAATGGATTACTAATAACATATTTTTATTTATTCGTAACTTTTAGAGTATCTAACACGACTTTAGTAGCATCTGCAATAAGTTTATCATCGTATTCTGCATCTTCTTTATTATGATTAGAAAGGATGGCAAGAACAATTGGCTTTTTATTTGGTGGCCAAATTATTGCGATATCATTTCTTGTTCCATAAGAACCTGCACCTGTTTTATCAGCTACTTCCCATCCTTTTGGTACGCCCGCACGAATTAATTTATCCCCAGTTGTATTTCTCTTCATCCAATCTACTAACAGTTCACGTTTTTCAGATGGTAGTACAGTTCCTAATGTAAAAGATTGAAGCGTCTTAGTGATTGCTTCTGGTGTACTTGTATCATGTGTTTCTCCTGGATTTACTTCATTTAATTCAGGTTCAAATCGCTCAGAATTAGTAACAGTATCACCAATTTCTCTCAAGATTTTTTCAAATGCGGATGGACCACCTAACTTTTTAAGAATTAAATTATGTGCCGTACTGTCACTATATCGAACTGAAGCATCTGCAAGTTCTTTTAACGTCATTCCTGTATCCACATGCTTTTCAGTAATTGGATTATAATTAGATAGGTCTTCACGTGTATACGTAATTCTTTCATCAAGAGCTTCTATTGAATTTTGACGTAAAAGAGCTCCCACTGCTAATGATTTAGATGTAGAGGCAAATGCAAAACGATTATCTGCATGGTAAGCAACAGTCTGATTTGTACTTGTGTCCAGTGCGTAAATACCAAGCTTAGCGTTATATTCTTTTTCAAGTTTAGCAAAAGCATGATTGCCTGTATTTACTTGCTTAACTTGATTGATTTGATTTGTTTGTTTAGGTGATTCTGATTGCGTATTACTATTAGAACAGCCTATCAGTGTCACGCATGAAAGTAATACGACAGGTACAATTTTTTTGTAATGTGAATTGGTAAAGAACTTGTTTAAAACGAACATAATTTTCAACCTCTTTCAAGAATATATGGATTTAGTCTAGTTTTTCATACTGATGCAATTGTAGAGAGCATACGATAACGATACTCTGCAGCTAAAATATTTCGGGTTAAAAACGTTTACGAAATGAATAACCCACTGTTCAAGCGAAGCGTTTTTATTACCTATTCACTTGTAAGGAGTAGCCCGTAAAAGTATGAAACTGGTAACATGTAAACGTAGTATTTCAATACACACCTTTTTTACATTCTTCTCCTTTGCAAAATAATGAGTCCTTTCATTTTTTTATTAACTGTATAAATAGGTGTCTAACGAGATAGGTTGTATCCGATTTGGACATCTATTTTCAGGAATACACGTAATAGACATTCTAAGTAATGTATTTGTTCCACTTTTAGATGAAGAAGAACTTGATTATGGTAAAAATATATTATGAATTACTATATAGAAACCTAGTTCGGTAAAGAAAAGTAATCGTGTAGCATTCTTATTGCTACCTCCTCCTAAAATACGCTCACTGACTTTATAAACTGTATTTTCAGAAATATTGCAAGCGTGTAAGACAAATGAAAGGTAATTCAATATGAGAAAAACAACCTTACTACTACAATGAAAAACAGAAACATGAATAAAATTCATGTGTTACGATATGAAATTTAATTTGGTACTTAATAATTTTGACCAAGTATCCCAGTTTCAATAGGAGAAGCCGAAACAGATCAGTTGTGAATTGTACATGACTCGTATTAAAAAAAATCATACTGTGGGCAGATATCTTCTATCAAATCTCATTCGTAGTGTGTACATTTGGAGGGAATTTCTCATATGAAAATAGTAAAAGTAAATGATCTTAGTAAAGAATATACAGGAAAGGTTCCACATACAGCACTTTCAAATATAGACTTAACAATTACGGAGGGGGAATTTGTTGGGATAATGGGACCTTCGGGAAGTGGGAAAACAACATTATTGAATATGATTTCTACTATTGACTCGCCAACATCAGGCAGTGTATGTATTCATAATCAAAATCCGTATCAACTCTCCTCCGATGATTTGGCCTTATTTCGCAGACAACAATTAGGATTCGTTTTTCAATCCTTTAATCTGCTTCATACTTTAACAGTAAAAGAGAATATAGTTCTTCCGCTCGTATTAGATGGCATGAATGTGAAAAGAATAAATAAACGAGTAGAATCTATTTCGGAAAAATTAGGAATCAACGAAATTTTAAATAAGCGAACATATGAAATATCAGGAGGGCAGGCACAGCGAACAGCGATTGCCCGTGCACTCATTCACTCTCCTAAATTGGTTCTTGCCGATGAGCCGACAGGAAACCTAGATTCTAAAGCCTCTCAAGATGTGATGGAACTATTAACACTATTAAACAAAGAAGAAAAGGCAACAATGATGTTAGTAACGCACGATCCAGTTGCTGCAAGTTACTGTGACCGCATAATTTTTATTAAAGATGGCCAGTTATACAATGAAGTTACTTGCAAAGATAATCGTCCATTATTTTATAAAAAAATTATGGATAGTCTTTCTATGTTAGGGGGGAATAAACATGACTTTTCGACAACTCGCATTTAATAATGTTTTACGAAATAAAAGAATATATCTTGGTCATTTTTTTAGTAGTACATTTGCGGTATTGATTTTTTTCACTTATGGGCTACTTGTCTTTCATCCGAACCTACAAGGTGAGCTGACTCATCTAAGTACCATCATGAGTGCATTTGGAAAAATAGGATTTCATTTATCCTATTACTTAATCTTTGTTTTTTCTTTCTTATTTATTTTCTATTCTGTTAGTGCATTTTTAAAAAATAGAAAAAAAGAGTTTGGATTATTAATGTTACACGGAATGTCTAATAAGCAGCTTCATCGATTAATTTTCTTCGAAAATATGTTGATTGGAATCCCTTCAATCGTAGTAGGCATTGGACTAGGAATGGTTTTTTCTAAATTGTTTTTATTAATTAGTGGGTCTTTATTAGGGATAGAGCAAACGTTAGCATTTTACTTTCCAATCAAGGCAATGGTAGTAACAGCAATGTCCTTTTTGGTTTTATTTCTACTTATTTCTTTGTTTACATCAAAAATGGTGAAAATGAATGAACTTGTAGAACTCATAAAATCAGATGAAAAACCAAAAACTGAGCCAATAGTGTCTGTTTATATATCCTTGTTGGTACTTATTTTATTGGGAGCGGGTTACTCCTGCGTTCACCACAGTATCGCTGCGGTGGATTACATGACTTTAAAACAACTATTCTTACTCGTAGGAGTAGGAGTCGTATTCATTGTATGTGGGACCTATTTCTTCTTTACTCAATTGTGTGTATATGTGTTATCTGCTTTAAAAAATAGAGAAACTACATTCTTTAAAACAACCAATCTCCTTGTTATTTCAGAATTAATGTATCGCATGAAAGATAATGCGAGAACCTTTTTTATCGTATCAGTTATATCTGCAGTATCTTTTACAGCAATTGGAGTTTGTACGGCTATTGCAAATCCTGAATTGGCTAAGCATGAGACTCCATATGCATTTACCTATCGTTCAGATGAGGGGAATATAGAAGAAAAAGCTCATATTGAAGAAATAAAGAAACAATTAGAGGAATCTGGATTTTCATATAACCTTGTAGCAACAGAATTTAAAAGGACATTAGACGGATTGGCTTTGATTAATCTTTCTGCGTATAATGAATACGCTAAAAAATTAGGGCATGAAATAGAGAAATTAACAAATGAAAATGATAGCATTGCTATACGACTTAATAAGAAAGAGAAAAGTACAGAGCATCTGAAATTTTTTGAAATAAATCATGGTGAACTCGAGATTCCACTTTCTGTACAAAAAACAGTGTATATCCCAGAGTTAGCCATGATTGATAACCCTGTTATTGTTTCTGATGCTGTTTATAATAAGGTCATACAGGTTCAAGAAGAAGGCGTACTCCGAGATTACACTATTTACGGTTTTATCGTTAAAGATTGGTCTGAAACTAGTGCGATTTCCACAAGTCTTAAGAAGTTCATTGGTACGAATCAAGAAGATTATTATAAGTTTTCATCACTGTATTTAAGATGGATTGAAATGAAACAACAAAATGGATTACTTTCTATTTCAAGTGTAATGGTGGGCATTGTATTTTTCGTATTTACGCTAAGTTTTTTATATTTTCGTCTATTTACTGATTTAGAACGTGATCAAGTGCAATATGAAATGATCTCAAAATTAGGTTTAAGTCAAAGAGAGTTAAAGCAAATTGTGACAAGACAAATGATGTTACTATTTTTCCTGCCGATAGTAGTGGCGATGATTCACAGTAGTTTTGCATTTCTAACGTTTCATCAATTAGGACAAACAGTAAGCAGAGAAATGTCTGTTTTACAAAGCTCAATTGTAGTATTAGTAAGCTTTATTTGCATTCAAATGATTTACTTCTTTATTATTAGACACCACTATTTAAAACGCATACGTACAAAAATGTATTCATATAATAGATAGGCAAATATTAAAGGTGCATACTCAATCAGTAAATTTGATTGGGGATGCACCTTTAAATTGTTGGGGAATATATCCAGGTTAATGAGGAACACAAGGAAAAAGATAATTAAAGCCAACCCATAAATAAAAGTAGCTACTAAAAGCTAACTGCTCTCCAAATGGAATGAAGTGTGTATTTATATTATGACTTAGCTGCCCATTGTTCTATTTCAATTTTAACATCTGATAATCCTAATTCTGAAATGTATGCAATTTTCATTGCTGGATGTTTCGTTAATTTGGTCTCTCATACGGATGATACCGGTAGCATATTTACTCTTTGCAAGGAATGTGACTTTATGACACCGGAGCGATAGGAAGTTCAATCAAATCACGCAGAAACCACGCAACTTACTTCATACACAATCAGAATAATCTCACGGTGAAGAGAGAATAGTTGACGATCTACCAAGAGGCATTCGTGCTTCTTTTTTTAATAAAAGCATTATAAACACTGATACATCAATAAAAAACGAATGTAAAATCTATTTGATTTATCACTCGTTTTCATGTTTTGTTTTGATAAAATGAAATATGGTTAAGGCATTATAAATAAATAGAAAAATCATGAATACCAGCATAGGGAGTTTCATTTTTAATTTTTGTTTCTAGATTTTGCATGGTGTACTCTTGCCATGCTTCTAAATGATTCGTATCCCATGATTGATTAAATAGTTGATACAAATAAATCTCTCTTAATTTCAAGAAGGTTGGGATTTGTTTGATTGTATCCTTATGTAGGCTATTTTCCGTTGTATATCCCTTGAAGAAATTACGCATAAAACTATCACAAAAAGTATGTGTATTGCCATTGAAGGAGTCGTGCTGCCAATAAGCATGATAGAAAGCTACTGCAAGATCCTGTGCAAACCAATTGTAAGAACACTCATCAAAATCAATAATGGTTATAAATCCTTTCTTGTTCATAATTAAGTTCCCCTGATGATAGTCATTATGGATAGGGCCGAAATTGTCAGGCGTTATGTTATCGGATGTGAGACTGTTAAGTAACTTATCATATTTTTCGCCAATCCACGGAATTAGATTTTCTCTAATATTAAAGACATCAAGGTTATCATTACGCCAAGCAGGACGGTGTATGCTTTCAAATTTGTGGGTTTTTGATATTGCATGCATTCTCCCTAAACTTTTACCAAATTGTTTAAACGTTACTTCATTCCAGTGTGATTTATTTGTAACATCAATTGAATCGCCTGGAATATATTCGAAATTTGTCTTAACTCGTTCTCCTTCATACGCTAATGGAAGTATAACCTTTGGAACAGGTACACCTTTATCATGTAGAAAACCCATCCACTCTATTTCTTGCATTACCATCTCTTTCGTTTTACTTTTTTGGGAAATCCTGACTACGCTGTTGTGCTCTTTGTTATGAAAAATATCGTTATGAAAACCTCCATTTAATCTAACCCTATTTTCTGGAATTTTGTATTCCCCTTTCCCTCTCAATTTACAAAGATGCATTTCTAAAACAGTGGGATTGTAAACATATTTAGGTCCTATTGACCAATTCATATTAGTCTTTCTTTCACTTTTTAGTACATATTTTCAGAAAAGGAAGCTACTCTCACTGTATTTATTTTGCTACTACAAATATGTCGTTCTCCCTAAATAATAAAATTTTTGAGTTCTTTATGAAAATTCTGTTGTTTTTCTATCTTATAATATATATAATAAATGAGTTTGCTTCATAAGGTGTAATAAATGAAAAGAATCTACTTTTCCTAACTGTAACAGAAGTACATAATAGATGGTGCTATATAAGTACCAAATGGTTAGTTAAGCTGATTGGCAGAATAAATTTACAATGATATACCTTTTATATCAAATTATGATTACATATAAATATAAGGAATAACGATAACGTTAATACAGAAAACGGAGGAATTTATGAGTACATTACAGGCATCATGCCAACATATGCAGGAAATAGTTTACCTAGTACATAAATATTACAATGAACTGTATCAATATCAATCCATACTGGAGGCATTTCCTGATGTATCCATTCAGCGTATTTCTGATGAAGAACCAGTAGTATTAGACGGTGTATTGTTTTCTCATTATGTACAAACAACAGACTGTCTTGTTATTTTTGTATCAGATAAAGGAGAGCAACCAGCTTGTGCCGTGTATCATTTAGTTGGTGAGGATGAACTACTTCCTTGTTTAGTGGATAGTTCATATATAACTGATGAAACAAGAGAAGAATTCTATCTGTGGGCGAATATCTGGAATGATACATATTACCAGCTCCAAAAAATTGCGCAGGTTATGCAGCATAGAGTTTATCAGAAATTAGAAGAAAAACAAGTTGACCTTGATAAATTACAATCTGGATTAGAGAAAATGGAGAAAAGAAATCTCTCTCTCAATGCACAAAGTTATCGCGGGGTGATACCAAGAAATTATAACCAATCGCTAATCAATAAGGAATTGGTAACACATGAATAAGTGACTGGATATCAACAACGAGCAACAAGATATTGTTGTCTATGATGTAATGAAATATCATTTATTTAAACAAAAAAAGGACTAATTGTATAGGATAGTCAACTGGACATCTGATGTCTAGTCATGTAAAATTTTACATGTAACTAAATTGTTATAAATAGATTATTGAGTAACTAGAGGGAGAGATTACAAATTATAAAATCAGAGAAATCTACAATTGCTGAGAAAGTACAATCTATTAAAGGAAAGACAGTTGCAAAGTATGGGGCAGTTGTTTTCCTATTCTTTGGATTGACATCTTGTTATAACCAAAAAAACGATAGATTATCGTCACAAGTAGAACTTTATCGAGAAAAGTCAATGGAATTAGCCGAAAAGTATGATGACCTAGTAAGTGATTACGACAAGCTGAAGGCTAAGCTGTATGCTATAGAGAATCCACCTGAAGAAACACATGCAGAAGTTGATAGCGCTGAAGAAAATCCTGTTGAGAAAGAGGAAGAAACGCCGATTCAAAATACGGAGCCAGAGAAATCTGAAGAGAAAACACTCAAAGAGGAGCAATATGCAGCCCGAGAAAAGAAAGCATATGCGAATCTCACTTCTCTAGGAAGTTCAGAAGCGCAGGAAACATACAAAGAACTAATTAAGCCAAAGCTTTCAAGATGGGCTAGTAAGGATATGTTACAAATAGCGAAGGAGGGTGTGAACTTTCGTGAGATAGATGATAGTAACCTACCTTGGACAGATGTTACTGAGCCGAACGGAACGAGTACGAAGCATATCTATAAGAATGGTTATGACCAATTAGAGATTACATACAACTTTGACGGGACCATTACAAAATCTGAATGGAAAACAGGAGTGAACAAATAAGCTGAAAAACCTAATGTCTACACTTACGTCGTCAAATTTTGATAAAACAGTTATCGCATACTCAAATGGGGTTCAGGTCTTTAAAGGTACATTACAAGATTACTTATTTATGCCCTATCAAGAGAAGCAGGCACTAAAGGTCACAACATTCCGTATCTGTACCAAAGAGGGGAAGTAATATTTTTATATTTGAAAGATTACAAGAAGCATAAACTCATAGCAGTAAGAGAGATTATGAATGAATCTTGATTAATAACTACGTTTATGGAATAGAATGCGAATTGGCTATATTTACGAATAAAAAAGTTACTACAATAGATGCAAATGATGGTTGATATTGTGAAAGACAATAAATTCATTCATACAGGCAATGCGGTGGAAACAAAAATGTACCTAGAGTTCTTATTTCAAGAAAAGTTAAGTTTTTCTCCTATTTTAGAAGTCTGCGAAGTTACTTTATACGATGATCCCGATAACTTTATTATAGTCATGGATGATGCGACTTGGGAGAACGCTAGAACAGAAGGGAATAGAGGAGTAAAACAACGTTATTCACAAAAACAAATACAGCAATTACATGAGGTAATTTAAAAAGACAAATACCCGAAATTAATTGCATTTAGGGAACTGTACCCCTTTACGGGGGAGCAGCTGACAGTGTTTAAAAATATTATACATGCAGATATTATGCATTTTCTGGGGTTTCTTACGGTGTATGGTTCCAAAAAATAGAAACACATTCGTAACAGAAAAAAGGTATTCCATATTTTTGGATGGAATACCTTTCTCTTTTTAGATACATCAACGCTTTATATCTTCTTCTTCGCTTCTTTCCGCTTCTTCCACGATTTTTGGAAATCACGGAATACAAGTACACATAAGATAAATGTCAGTATAATATGCAGTAATTTCCAAAATGCATCTACATTTGTACCTCTAAAACTAGATTCTTCAATGGCACGGCTCACGAAATCGATTAGGAAAATGAAAGATAAGAAGAGTATCATTCTATCTTCTCTTTTTCCTGTAAAATATAAAAGTAGAAAGACTATACCTAAAATAAGTGGTGTATAAATCGTGTCTAACATGAATTGTATGTCTCCTTTTGCTACTAGATATTCTAATATGTAAACTATATACTATTATAATTGCTTATGTAGTGAATTTGAAGATAGACTTCCCATTGGTTCGACACATAGAACTAGAGCATGGATGTTTACCACATAACTAATGATAAACTTCAAAAATTTACAAATTACCCATTTATTGATGAGATATTCCTAAAATCCCATAAGATCCTTTACATGTGTAGCGTTCTGTTTAGATGTTAGTATTTCAAGTAATAAAAAGGCAACATCAAAAGCTGTACCTGGATTTGAAGATGTAATAATATTTCCATCATGAACAATTAAATCATTTTGTACGATCGCACCAAAATTCTTTAATTGCTCTTTTCGTTTACTCGTTGGATGACTGTATGTGGTTGCTTTTTTATTTATAAGGATTCCGCTTTTACCGAGTACTAAGGATGCTACACATATACTGGCAATTGGCTTCTGTTTGGCATGAAAATGTTGAATTACATGTAAGAATTCATTACTGTATGCATCCCGATAAAAACCAGCTTCTTCAAATCCTCCTGGAATAGCTAATGCATCAAACTCGTCTAATTGAATTTCATCAATCGTTTTTTCTGGTATGACAGTAAAATTCCAGGTACAGGTCAATTTATTTCGAAGACCAACTGTTACGACCTCGGTGGACCCATCACCCTCCCAATTATTCCAACCTAGTACGTCAGTAAATACACTCGCTTCCACTGCTTCAAATCCGTCAGCTAATAATAAACAAATCTTTTTCATATTGAAAATCGCCTCCTTCTATCCTAATTTTATATAAAGATAGTAGGCTGATACATAAGTTGAATAAGGAAATTTGATTGTTTAGCTTTATTATATAAAGAATTTCATTTATTCTAGTTTATAAAAAAAGGTTGGATAATTTATGGATCAGATTGATAAAAAAATCGTGGAATTATTACAGTCAAATGCAAAAATTTCAATGAAGGATTTAGCAGAATCCGTTCACTTATCTTCTCCATCAGTAACTGAGCGCGTACGGAAGTTAGAGGAACAGCAAATTATTGAAGGATATCATGCACATGTTTCTCTAAAAAAATTGAATCGCCCAATTTCTGCACTTATTTTGTTTAAGACAAAGGATTGTAAATCATTAGCTAACTTTTGCTATAACCATCCAGATGTACTTGAATGTTACAGAGTAGCAGGGGAAATTAGCTATATTGTCAAAATAGCAACATATTCTGTAGAAAGTTTAGAGCAATTTATTGATGATACAATGCAATATGGTACGCCTTCAACGAATATCGTGCTATCTTCTTATGAAAAAAAAATAATTGCTCCTTTTATTAGTGAAGAATAAAATACTGGATTAATCCATTTCTTACTGTTTATTCAATAATCCTAAAGTCTTTAAAAATAGCCTGATATTTCTAACCTGTATAAATAAATTAAGGTCTCTAATCATTTTAGTGTACCTATTTTAATTAATTTGATGGGTACGGTAAACCCCGACATGACTATCATGCGCAATAGTAAAGAATGATGAATTAATGCAAGGTTGCGGCAAGAAAAATAATATATCTTTACTCGAAATTCAGTCCTTTTGTAATACATATGGATAAGAAATAGAATTTCTTAAAACTGTTAGAATTATTAATCGCATATGTTCAGTTATCGATTAACATAAAGGCACTTGTTAAGGTGCGCTGGTCAGTGAGTTAATGTCGGTTGGATATAGAATCAAGAGAGTATAAAAATATTATCCTTCGTAGAACTTGAATTGAAAGTATATTAGACACTTCTGTGTCTTTTTTATCTTCTTTTGATTTTCGGTTTGTGTGATAATTAAGCCGAAAGGTTGTGGATGAATGAAGATAGCAGTGATACAAGCAAGTACCCAAACTAGCAAAAATGAAGTGATTTTTGAAGAAACAAAAAAGGCTGTGGCGAAGCATGGATATGAAGTTTTCAATTTTGGTGTTACAGCTGAAGAATCGGAGTTGAGCTATATCCAAGTGTCCTTAGCTGTTGGACTACTTCTAAATTCAGGTGCAGTTGATTTTGTCGTCACTGGATGTAGTAGCGGTGGTGGAATGTCGATCGCGTGTAATACACTTCCCAATGTCATTAGTGGATATCTGCCAACTCCAACAGATGTGTTTCTATTCGGTAGGATAAATAACGGAAACTGTGCATCACTGCCTCTTGGAGTAAACTTCGGGTGGGCGGGGGAATTAAACCTTCGCTTCACTCTTGAGAAATTATTTGAAGAACCATTCAATACAGGATATCCTGCAGAATCAGCTGATCGAAAAAAGCGTGATGCAGAAATTTTTAAAGCTATCAAAAGTTTTTCACATCATGACATTATTCAAATTATAAGACAGTTAGATACAGACGTTATGGATCCAGTTCTTCAAAAACAAGATTTAGTAGAATTCCTCTTAGGTAATGGTTCCAATACAGATATATCAAATTATCTTATCGAGCAAACGAAGCGTTTTAATTATAGTACGTAATTCCTTTTTTTCAGAACGTTTGGTGAATTTATCATTAAGCATAGGTTGATTCAAAGTCATTGACTAATTGAAGGAATATTTTGATTTAAAGACACTTCCCGCCGTGTTATACTGATAGTAGATGGTCTAATACACCAAGCGAATAATGTTTTACGTCTTTTCTTGTGCGCTATTTTTTGACACTCGGGAATGAAAAACCGATTGAATCCTATGAGACTCAATCGGTTTTTCTATGTAAAAAATACATTAGATATGTTACTAGGTTTAGGAAATTCAGAAACAGAAACGACCCATTCTATAATTTAAACCTTCTTCTCACTTTTTCACGTGCATCTCTTTTTAATTTCTGAAAGTACTTTTTGAGTAGATAAGGAATAACAACGAATAATATAAAAATAAAAATAGCTGAAATATAAAACTCAGGGCTAACAGCTGCGTAAACAAACATACTAACAGTAAGTACTGCCACAGTTGGTAAAATAATTATACCAGCAATAATAAAAACGAGACGAATTAAGAAAAGAGCTGCCTTAGGATGTTTATCACATAAATCTTCGAATAAATAAAATAAATGTTCCATTCTTACAAAATCCCCTTTATTGGTCTTTATTGCATGTCTTCATGCAGAGTAAATGCTATTTTGTACGCTATAGCAAATGCACTGTTTATGAATAAATAGAAACACTCTTAATGTATTTACATCTTAACATAAGGATAATAATATATATATACCGAGTTTGGATTACTTTTCCAAACTAGAATAGGAGATTACTTATGATTTATAAATTTTGGGAAGGATTAATATGGTCCTGTGAGAAGTGTAGAAATATGTCTCTATTTACAGGGATGCTACTGGTAGGGTGTATAGTAGGGAGTATGGGGTTGATAAATTTTTCTATGATGCCAGACAATGTAAGCGATGTACTTTCACTTACGCAAATTGAAACAAAAACCGATTATCCTATAAAAGGAAGGTTGTTTAGTTGTGTTGCAGCACTTATCTTTCTTATCTTGGGTTTTTCTCAAATCTTATTATCGTTAGAAAAGCTTTTACAAGTTAACATATGGAAAGCTATGCTACCTTTAGTTTTTGGATTCGTACTTCTAATCGTAGGACGTGCTTTCTTTGTGTTAGCTTTCTCGTTTTATTCTGTAAGACTGATCATCATAGGCATATTACTAGTGGCAATCCTGTATTTCATACGAAAAAAGAAGTAATATGAGTGCAGCGATTTTTTGCATCATTAGGTCTATATGAAATGCCAAAAGGCAGGTAGGGACCAATCAGGACCTGAAATTTCTTGTAATTGTCTCCCTATCATCTTTACTTGGCTATAATAATGGAAATCTATATTTGTAATCTCTCTACCTACAATCATTGTTAGACAAACTACATGACGTAAAGGAAACGGCAAAAGGAAGTATTCATTTATAAACGAGGGAAGAATAGGGAACTATCATTATTTTACTGTGATGCAAAGAAAGGCCAGCGGGCATGCGAATAAAGGTGAAAACATCCGTTACTATCATTACCGAAAATGTCTAAGAACAGGAGCGAGTACCTGCATAAACAACCTTACGATTTCCATGCATACTCAGCGACACTTGAGCAATAGGGGAAAAGTACTATTATTTGGTAGGCGTACCAGCCTTCACTTGTAGAAACGGAAGTATTCTTATCTCTGCTGAAAGATGAAGGTGCCTATTTACCAGGAATCGGCTCCATTCAGCAGTTAGAATCTTTGAAATTGAAATTTTAGAAAACAGATAGTGAAGAGGGAACACAACTTGTGTTTTCTTTTTTTATTTTTATAGATAAGTCTAGGGAGAAAAAAGGATTTCTATGCGTAACATAGACCCTATTGGTATACTAATTATGTTTTATGTATAGCTGGGGGGGTGGTGATATTTGCAATTGATGCGAGATTATGTCATTCTTTTCATGAAATTGAACTATTAGACATTCCAAATATATTGTTTCCAAGTCAGCGCGGCAAATTGTATCAAGTAATTGGGATTGGCATGCAAGAAAAATTTCGCAATCCCTACGTCATTATAAAAGGGCAACACGGCTCCATTACATACCGATTACCAGAAGAATTATTAACATGGGTGCCGCACAAATTACTACTAGTTAAAGTGGGTGCCTGTTTGTTTCCATGTCCTTGCGAGTTTTCATATTTCCAAGGTCGCTGCTTCGCGTATTCTTGTCAACTGTGTATCATGATGAACACCGCAGGACACTTTGTAAAAAGTGTTTCTTGCAGTGTTTTGTATAAAGAAGAAAGAACTGTTTTTTTAGGAAGTTAGGTAATGAAAATGAAAAAAATAAAAGAGGAGTATTGGGTGGGGGTACAAATCATAGTAGGGGTAATTTTCTCTATCGGAATGATCTGTTTTTTTACGACCTATATGCCTAAATTCCATCTATTTAATCTACATCTTTCTTTTGAAAAGACTATTCTTTTGGCCCATATTACTTTATTAATTCTAGCCATATGTTTAAAATCTTTACTAGGCTTTCTGTTAGCGTGGTTGATACCAAGTACCTGTTATTTTCTATTATCTAGGCTTCTTTTTACTTTTTAATCCCTTTTTATAAGAGGGGAATCATAGAGGTTTCTTCATTGGAATGTGAAGCGTTGACGCAAGCAGCATGTGATTTGCGATTGATGGAGTGGGGAAAGGTTTTTTCATTCCAAAAGATGATAAGAGATGTACAAGCCACTATGAAAGAGAGCCTAATCCCTTAATTTTGGATGTTTAACCATATGCATGATTTTTGTTTAATTATTTCTCGAGTATTTGAACAAAGGAATATGAATAGAAAAGAGCCTCCATTCTTTATGGGAGGCTCTTATTTTTTACTTTAATACAGAAGGTGATGTTTTTTCTAACCAGAGAATGCCATCATATTGTTCTGTCGGAATCATGATTTCTTCATTTTTTTTATTTCCCCAATAACTTGCTGCAGTAGGAGTAAACATCCATGAAGTTTCTGGTCGGTTACTTTCTCCTTTTAAGTTAACGAAAACATGGGGACTTCCCACCGTGCTGATGATTTTTTCAACGCTTTGTTCTTCATGTTCGTTATGTACAAGAATAACATCTTTATTGCCATCATCCCAACTGCTTCCACTATACGAAAATACGCCAATCGTGTACATTTGGTCTTTAATGCGTTGCGGAAGATAATCCATCATATTAGGGGCTACATAATTGTATTCTTGCACCTTCATGAAGTCTAATATCATTTTCGAATTTTGTTTTCGAATATGGTAATTATGTCCCCATACAATGATTTTTTTGTTTTTATATTTCATTTCAGTGAGCCACGCTAAGTTTTGTGCCATTTTTTGATCTCGGATATAAAAAGAATAGTCTGTCAGGTTAGGTGAGGAGATGCCACCTCTGACTTTCATATCAGCATCTAAATGCGTTTTAATCGCATCAATGCGTATACTGATTGATTTCTCTAAGAAATTCACATCATACGTAGGATGTGGTGCAACTTGATTCAATTCAGATTTATGATTCTGAATAAATGTTCTAACCTTTTCAAACTTGTTAATTACGGGCTGTATTTCCATTTTAAATTGATTATAAGGATACGTACCTTCATATTTACTGTAATACCTATCCAGTCCAATCAACTCTGACACTGCTGCATCAAATTCACTCGCGACTTCAGGACTTACTTTTTGCAACCATTCTTTTGCATAGGAGCGGAATGAAGAATTATAAAACAAATTCATATCAAAACCAGCTAATGTGAGTGGCTTTCCTTTTTCTTTTTGTTCTTTCATATAGATAAATAATTGTTCAAGTTCCTCAGTTTGCCATACAGGGTATAAAGATTGTTTCATCGCTTCTGTAGCAGTTAAGTGATCAATATTTTGCTGAACAGCTGCTGCTTCCCCAAGCCCTGTTTCAAATGCAATCACATCATATCCCATTTGCTCATGTAAGTACTTAATCATACGAATTTTGGATTGATTCATTTCCTTTGCACCATGCGTACTTTCTCCAAGTACAACAATACGCTTGTCCTGTACGGCCCCTTTAAGAAATGATAAATCCTCTGTTGTTTGGGAAGTTGGTTCATTTAATTTTTTTGCATGACCGTTTAACCATTCCTCCCATTTGGGTTGATCGACTGGTTTTTCTGCCGCGAATGCTACAGATGTAAAGGTGGTACAGGCAAGAAGAGTACTCATTAGTCCAAGCTTCCATTTTTTACGCACAACAACGCCTCCAAGTATCATAGTTTAAAAGCTGAAAAGAAGTAATACTAAAATTTACTAATATACCATTATTTATAATAATATATATGATAATTTTTAACAATATCAATATTCAGAAAAATAAAAATGATCCATCTATGTAGTGAAAAACCCCTTCTTTCTATAGCACATTTTGGATGAATGTTTACTACTTTATCATTTTAGCCAAGAAGACTCCTTCCTCAAGGAGCGTGAAGGGTCACAGCCCAGTGAGTAGGTGGGAGCTGAATTGGCTTCGAGCAAGAAAAGATAAAACAGGCAATGGATAATTACTGGGATGCTCTGCAATTACTCTCAGAAGCATTAGAAGAACAAAATAATGTATGCTGGAACACGTAGATAGCAAAGCAGAACAGGTAATGAAAATATTTAAAAAGGCTATCAGTAAAACTGACGGCACAATTCCCAATACAATTATTCTTTATCGCTTCATTGCCATCCGATTAAACCTCTTTATAACGCTTCTGTAATAAGGGGTCTCGCCACATCACCATCAAGATAAGACAAACAAATACCCCAAAACGAGAAAATTGACATCTTCAGGCGAAAATGGGCAATTTTTTTGTTTTGGGGTATTATAAAAATCTTAAGTTGATGGGCATGGGGTTTTAGTGACAAAAGCTAATTCTTATTGCTATAAACAATTATATAGGGGAGTGTTTACATTGATAAATTTTTTTAAATATAACTGGCAAGTAAGAGACGAATGGTTTGAATGGTGTAATCAACTATCAAATGAAGAGTTGATAAAAGAGCGAACTGGAGGAGTAGGAAGTATTTTATATACCCTTTTTCACATTATTGATGTTGAATATAGTTGGGTTCGCGGTATTCAAGGCAAAGAAGACATAGTAGTTGAATTTGCTGATTATGATACACTTGAAAGGGTTAAATCTCTTTCAGATAGATTCCGGAATGAAATAGCTGAATTTCTCAAAAAAAATTTAGATGAATTAAAAGAGAAAGCTGTATGTGTTGCTTGGGATGAAGATAAATATACTGTTGAGGAAATATTACACCATATAATTGCTCATGAGATTCACCACATTGGTCAACTCTCTGTTTGGTCAAGAGAAATAGAACTCAACCCCGTACCTGCTAACTTTATTGGAAGAAAGTTTAAATCCATTCATTCTTATTAAACTAAATGGTGCGTTAGTGGTATAAGGAAAATTAAATTAATCAGACTTTTTTATGAAAAACAGTTCTGGAAAATAAAAGAGAGCCATCGTTTTGTTCAATTACTGTTTAAAACAATGGCTTTTTATATGCATTGAAATTATGGGTTTAGAATGCTTTTTTAACCAAACTTTATTTTAAACCAGCACCAAATCCTTAAGTTGATGGATGTGTGGTGCTACCCCATGCCCATCAACTTAAGAATTCAGAATTACCCCATAACGAAAATTATTTGCATGACGTTATATTTAGAGTAATTATCTTGATTATTTTTAACATCCCCTTAATTCTTAAACTGATGTATTGGGAGACCACTCCATATACATCAGTTTTTAAAAATTAAATACTTTATTTACCAAGTTAATATAAAATGCCTCCGCATAAGAGACAGTAGAAATTCTAAATCTTTATTTTAATATTAATCAAATCAAGCGTATTCCTTCAAATGCATTTATTACCAAGTCATGCACATAGGAATCATCCAACTTTTCACCGGTTACTAGCAACCGATAAAAAATTGGTCCATAAATGAGATCGATACTTAAGTCAACATTGAGATTTTCTTTTAATTCGCCTCTTTTAATTCCCTTCTCCAGGAGTTGCCTTGCTTGCAGGCGACGTGGCTGGAAATATCGAGTACGATATTCCTCTGCCAGCTTTGAATCAAATTGTCCTTCGCCAACTAACTCAGTAATAATAGTCCCTTCCCGACTTATCAAAAATTTGGTTAAACTTGTAGCATGAATTAAAATATCATTCAATGCTGAACCTGTGTCAGGTATAGGCAATCTAGCTGCGGCAGCAAAAAGAAAACCATCCATTACTACAGCAGCCTTATTAGGCCACCATTTATAAATTGTAGCTTTACTAACTTTAGCACGGTCTGCAATTTTATCGACTGTGACTGCTTTAAAGCCACTTTCCAGTAATAACTCATAAGATGCAGAAAGGATAGCTTTTTGGGTTTCGACATTACGTGGTCTACCTCTTTTACCTTGCACATTAATCATTCCTTCCAAGAATCATAAACTATACGTTTAGTATACTTAATATGAACAAAAAATAAAATAGCCTATTTACAAAACTGAACGTTTAGTATATATTTTAGTTGATTAATAAACTGAACGTTTAGTTTATTAATTGTTAAGGAATCTTGTAATGGCCATGTCTTTATCTAAGTTACAAAATACACCAAGGTAATTCTGAAATAAAAGTATGGGGGGAAATAGTTATGTCTAATGTTAAAAATAAAGCAAGTGATAAGGAAATTTCATCGGGTTTAATCATTCTTCTGGCAACCGCATGTGGTATCATCGTAGCTAATCTTTATTATGCGCAGCCTTTAATTGGTTTAATTAGTAATGTAATTGGTCTTTCTAATAGTAGTGCTGGATTAATTGTAACGCTAACCCAGATTGGATATGTTGTTGGCTTACTATTTCTTGTACCATTAGGGGATATTGTTGAGAATAAAAAATTGATAATTATATTGTTATTACTAAGTGCAGTTGCTCTAACTGCCACAGTTTTTGTAAAGAGCGCAATCATGTTATTAGTAGCTTCATTCTTTATCGGACTGGGGTCGGTCGCAGCGCAAGTGCTCGTACCTTTTGTATCATACCTTTCATCGGAAGATGCACGCGGTCGTGTAGTTGGTAATGTTATGAGTGGCCTGTTATTAGGTATTATGCTTGCGCGTCCGATATCTAGTTTAGTAGCTGATATCTGGGGATGGAATTCAATATTTGCTTTATCTGCTACTATAATCATTGTCTTGTCGTTTGTATTATCGAAGGTACTCCCTACTAGGAAACCAACGGAAAAAACAAATTATACCGCCTTACTTAGTTCAATGTGGAAACTACTACGAACTACTCCAATTTTACGCCGTCGTGCCATTTATCATGCTTGTGTATTTGGGGCTTTCAGCTTATTCTGGACCACTGTTCCATTATTATTATCTAGTCCTGCTTTTCATTTTTCTCAGACTGCCATAGCATTATATGCACTTGTCGGAATTACAGGTGCAATAGCCGCTCCAATAGGTGGTCGTCTAGCTGATCTTGGCTGGACACGACCCGCCACTGGGATAGCTCTCACTGTTGTTATTATTTCTTTATTACTACCACTTATTATTCAAAGTAGTTCGCCCATCGGAATAGCTGTTTTAGTAATTGCTGCAATTCTGTTGGATATGGGAGTATCTGCAAACCTTGTGCTTAGCCAACGTTTAATTTTCTCGTTGAGTCCAGAAATTCGTAGTCGATTAAATGGGCTATTTATGGCTATTTTCTTTTTAGGAGGTGCTGTTGGATCCTTTATTGGAGGATGGGCATATGCCTTAGGAGGATGGAATCTAACATTATGGATAGGAATTGCTTTTCCGACCATAGCCTTGCTTTATTTTGCCACAGAAAAATAGTTCTATAGTAAAATTTTAGCAGTCAGGATACTGACTGCTAAAATTTAATTATCTGAGATTTAAAAATTATTTAGGAATTGTATTAAGCTTTTGTTGCAGATTTCAAGTTTTTAAAGACTTCTAAATTCTAGTTAGAGAAGTATGAAATAGAAGTGATGGGACGTCAGGGAACAGGAAATCAAGAGCCAATTATCTAAAGATGGATGCCGGCTGTAAATGTATACTTTTTGGATCATCATGTAACATAAAAAGCCTCTTTTTAGTCTATAAATATTTTATAATGAGTGTACATTTCTTTGGTGTAGCTGTAAATTGTAACTGTTCCTCAGATAATTCATAGCATTTTACTTGTTTTTTAAATCGTTCTTCAAATTCAAATAACCCCATAATGTCCGCCTATTAATTCTCCCCGTTTGTTGAATAACTTTATCTCAAATGTTATACCTTTATATGGATAAAGTTGATACCCTCGTATTTGAGAATATCAACTTTCATTTTTATGTAACTTTATAATATAAAAAAGAACTTTATTTCCATTAAACAGCTTCGTTGCTATAAAAGGCAAAAATTTCGTTCTGGGGGGATTTTGTTTTGTTAGCTTGATGGCAATGGGCTTCAGGCAGAAAACGTTTTAAAAAAAGAGACAAAAAGATTTAGATCTAGAATTAGGTCTAATTGAGTTACAGAATCTCTAATTTAAAGAGATCCTTGTTTTGTTAAGGTCTCTATTTCATTTTATTAATTAGTATGATATACCATCACAGCACCAGAAAGACTAATATAAGCTAGTATCCATACAATAAAAAACGTTATCATTTTTAATCTATCCTGTTTAGAAATGATAACGCTTTTTTGTACTTAAAGGTATTAAAATTTCTTAAGTTGATGGGCATGTAGGGTGACCCCTATATGGTGGAGATAGAATCGTAGCGGATAAAATAGGAGAAAAACTAAATGGCCTAAAAGTATTGTATTTTAATATTAAAATTTTAAGGGTAGTCAACTATATAAAATGTAACACTGACGTTCCAGGGGATTATGTTGAATACAATAATGAGGAGAGATGGTTTATGTTTATGTCTATATTATTTTCTCTTCCAATTACTATATATTTTTAGCATACTATTAACTATAAGGAGGGAGTGCAGAAATGGAAGAAAAGAAAGTGACGTGGTTAGAACTCTTTTATGATTTGTTATTTGTGGCGGCAGTGACGGCTGCGACTCATGTTTTACTTCATGTTGAAGATGGTCAAATCCATGCAGAGTATTTAGTAAAATTTGTCTTAATTTTTATTCCGATCTGGTGGGCTTGGGTAGGGCAAACCATCTTTGTTAACCGGTTTGGAAAAGATTTATTTCATCAAAGAATTTTTTTGATCCTGCAAATGTTTTTTGTCCTAATAATGACATCAAGCTTATCAGCTGATTTTGATCCTTATTATCTTTCTTTTTTAATTGGCTATATTGGCTTAAGGGTCGTGACTGCAATTCAATATCTTGTTGTCCAGCGTATAGAAGAGGGAGCTCGAAAAAAAGCAGCACTCTTTTTAGGAAGATATTTTTGGATTGGAATCGTTATTTCATTATTATCCGTCTTTTTTGATTCTTGGATTCGATATGCTGTGTTATATTTTGGGATTCTTATCGATATTATTGTCCCACTGCTTGGAAGGAAGTGTTTAGAAAAGGTTCCTACAAATACAGCCCACTTGTTAGAGAGATTTGGTCTATTTTCCATTATTCTCTTTGGGGAAGCTCTTGTAAGCACTCTTGTGGTCATTCAACCTAAACAAGGAAATTGGGATTCAATAAGCTTTGCGATCATTTCATTTATCCTCATTATTTCGATGTGGTGGCAATATTTCGATAACATGGAGAAGAAACTCGACAAGTCTAGACAAACTTCTGGTCAAATTATTATTTACGGTCATCTACTTATTTTAATGTCTTTGAGTATGGTTGCAGCATCCATTAGATTATTATTTTTAAATGAGGTCTATTATTCTTTTATCTTATATTTTGTTTTTGGTTCTGTATTGCTCTATTTCCTGTCAACTACAATTGTTTTTCATCAATACAGGTTTGAACAACACCGCTTGAACATTTATCATTTATGCTTGTTTTTAGGTATTTTAGCAGTCTTTTTTGTTATTAATTTAATTATAGTAGTGCCGAATATTGTGATAATAGGACAATTAACCTTATTTTTTATCATCTATGCTAAATTAACAAGCACATAAATAAAAGAATCAAATAAATTAGTATCAAACTATACTACTGGTTTATATGTATATATTGGTAAGTTTTACATTTGATATTAAATCTTATAATTCACGATGACTCTGATGCAACTGTACCTTTTGAGTTTAGTGGAAAACGTACATATGATTCCATTCCTGATAGTAAACTTGCTCTAATACAGGGTGTCCTCATGGATTAAACGTAACTCATGCAAAAGAATTTAATGAAGAATTATTAACATTTTTAAAAGAATAATCTTTGGGGAACTACCAGAGGCGGTTCAACAGCAATATCAAGAATAATAACACGAATTTATCGATTATGGGTTTTCCAAAAAGAGTAGCGCTATGCTTAATCTTTTGGAAAACCTTCTTTACATAGTTTTTTTAGGTCTCTTAGGGGAATCGTCACAGCGCTATCAAGTTAAGAAATAAATTCTTCCCATAAACGAAAAAAACGAACTGAACTTCTATGGACAACTATGAAAGAATGAAATTTTCGTTTTAGGGATAATTCAAAATCTTAGGTTGATGGACATGTGGTGCTACCCCATCGCTATCAAGCTAACAAGACAAAATACCCCCTAAAATGAAAAAGGCGTTATTCTTTCTGAGAAATCATAGGAAAGGATAACGCCTTTATATCAATATGACGGTATCCTATATGAAAAATTAACATCGTTCCAAATGTATATATTGTATATATTGTGCACATTGTATATAATGTATTCATAAGCATTTAAAAGGCAAGGAGTTGAATCATGAAAATCTTACTATCTAATAAGTCTAAGTCTCCTATTTATCAACAAATCATTGATCAGATTATATTACAAATATCAAATGAAACATTGAAAGTAGATGATTCGTTACCTTCTATGCGTTCATTAGCAAGAGACTTGAAGGTAAGTGTTATTACTTCAAAAAGAGCGTACGAAGAACTTGAAAAGGCGGGTTACATCTACTCTATAGTAGGGAAAGGCTCGTTTGTTGCAAAACAAACAAAGAAACAACGAGCGGATGAACCAAGTGATCCAATACGTGAAAAGTTCAGTACAATCGTTCGAGAGAGTAAGGCTAATCATTTATTAAGGGATGAGTTAATACAAATTATTAATCATATTTATGAGGAGGAATAAAAATGGAGAACATTGTAGAAGTGAAAAATGTTTCAAAAACATATAAGGGATTTTCTTTAAAAAATGCATCGTTCAACATCAAAAAGGGGTTTGTAACGGGATTTATTGGCGCAAATGGTGCTGGGAAAAGTACGACAATTAAACTTATTATGGATCTTATTAGCAAGGATAGCGGAGATATCACAGTTTTCGGTAAAGATCATCAAAAGGACCAAGTTTCTATTAAAGAGCGTATAGGATTCGTATACGATGACAATATCTATTATGAAGATATGACAATTCATCAACTGAAAAAATTCATTGCTCCAGCGTATAAAAAATGGGATGAAAATCAGTTCCAATCTTACTTACAACGCTTTGAGTTACCAACTAACATAAAAATGAAAGAGATGTCTACAGGGATGAAAATGAAGACTTCCCTAGCGTTTGCACTTTCACACCATGCCGATTTTATACTTATGGATGAGCCGACATCTGGACTCGATCCTGTATTTCGAAGAGAACTTTTAGACATTCTTTATGATTTAATGGTCGATCAAGATAAAACAATTTTTTTCTCCACACATATTACCACTGATTTAGATCGTATTGCTGATTATATTGTATTTATTCATAATGGTGAGATTGTGTTTGAAAAAGATATACATAGTATTTCTGAAGAATATGCAACTGTAAAAGGGGATAAATCCTTGCTTACGCCTAAAATCAGAGAACAATTAATCGGGATTCGTGAAACAAACATGGGGTTTGAAGCACTCACAAGTAACGCCAGCCGTTCACGTACGCAATTAGGGAATGATGTATTAATTGAAGAAGCGACATTAGAAGATATTATGTACTATACAAAAAAGGGGAATGTTCAATATGTATAATTTAATATTAAAGGATTTTAGATTGCAAAAATTATTGATCTTACTCTATCTACTTGGTATATGCTTTTTTATAGGGACGTTTGGAAGTTTTGGGTTCATAGTCGTTTTGGTGGCTGGTTCTTATATGATAAATCTACATTATTACGACGAAAAGAATAATAGTCACAAATTTATTAATAGCCTGCCTTATAGTAGAAATAAAATTATTATGTCAAAATATATTGGTACAGTGTTGTTTACAATTCTAGTAGTTCTATTCTCATTATTGATACAAGCAGTAATTCAAGTTGCATCCCCGACTTATGGAGTTGAAATTGAAACTCCACAGACAATTGTGGTTAGTGTTCTTACTGTCATGTTGTTTACGTCTATCTACTTACCATTTTTCTATCGCTTCACCAATAAATATTTGATGGCTGCTGTCAGCATTATTTTCCCTGTATGTGTTGTTTTATGGAGACCAATTGAGGCATATGTAAATATTACTGACCTTGTATATAGCGTTACTACACATTTTACTATTAATCAACTAATTATAATTGCTTCAATCGTTACCATGCTTATATTTATCGGTTCTTACTTCTTAACAGTGAGAATTTATAAACGTACTGATTTTTAAAAATTCTTTTTAACTGAAGTATAGAAAACCTAACAAATAACTGTTGTACAGTTTTATTCTTAAACGCTTTGGTGCTACTCAATCGCTATCAAACTAATAAAACAAAGTTTTCCCTTCAAATGAAAAAATACGTCATACTTTCCTATGATTCTACAGAAAGAATAGCGTATTTTTTCTTTTTATGGATACATTTTTTTAGCTCGATGGCGATGTGGTGTTGCCTCAAATATAATTATTTTATTTGAAGGTCTCTTTTAAATTTTTATTAAATCTTTTCATAGGTTGATATACAAGGACGTGTAGTGATAAACCTATCACTGCAGTAATGTTTAAAATAATACTTATAATCATTAAAGACCATTCTATAACTGGAGAAAAGTATCCGTTCGTGCTTAATGTAGAAGAACTTACACCTAGTATTAAAATCACTATTAGTAAAGGTAAGTTTTTAACCAATTTGAATCCCCCCTTTAAATATAATATCTTTACATTATTATATCGCACTATATTATGTAATTAATGTAAGATAGTTATCTATGAGAATTTAACATATTTTCTCTTTTTGGGGGTGACCTACTTCTTTAGCTTGATGGGCATGTGTCTGTACCCCTAATTTAAGATGATGTCGTACTTCCTCTTCAATCAGATTGGACTATACTTATTCTAACTTTCTACCTGTTAATAAACTTTACAACTGAACCCTAATTTGCAAGCTGGCGGAACAAATCGAAATATCATGCTTTCCCATCAAATAACAAACAGCAACAGTACTTTAAATTTAATTCTTAGGATATCGCTCTTTTACAAGTTCTTCGATATTGATAGCTTTTTTAATTTCTTCTGATGATAACCAAGGTGTATATCTTGTTCCATTCTTAGTTTGTAAATATATCTGAAATTTTTTATTATATAGTTCTTCTTTAAGGATTGTGGTTACCTTGATTAAATCTTTAATTACAAGGGGATTATTTTCAAATTCATTACTACCGGTATTAATAATTAAATTCACCTTATATCCTCGAACATCCATATATTCCAAATTTGCATAAGAAATATCTTGTAATTCAAAACGATTGTTTTGAATTGCAATTAATCTCTCTTCTATTTTTGTATGATTTTTAATCCGATTTTCCAAATAAATGTCTATGGTATTGTTCATCGTTTTTTTCATTGTTAATAACAGCTCTTCTTTTGTTATCATTTTTTGCACATTTTTAAAAGGTCCACCTAAAGATTTTCCATTATAATCCTTAATTTCAAGTTCTGTTATCTTTTTATTATTTTTCTGGATGAGTTGAAATAGAGTATATAAACGATCTAATTCTATTGATTCAAATTGGCTAAAGTCAATCTCGTTACTCATTTGCAAAGTTAATAATAATTCATTAGTTGGTTTTCCTTCATCTGATCTTCTATCCTCTGACAAATATTGAAGAGTGTTATCAGTTTTAGTTTCCACGTACCCTAACTTTTTTATTTCTTCTAGAGTTGGTTGGAATTTCTGATATGCCTCATATGTTTTTTTTCCATATTTGTATTCATCACTTTTTATGGATGAATAGAAGAGACCATCTACCTCTACTCGAAATTGAATATTTTTATTATTCTTTACTTGCACATTATGGTATGCATGTCCCATATTATTTTCATTTAAAGGGCTCATATGTGTTACAACAACATCGATTCCGTGTTTTTCTTTTATATATTTTTGTACCTCATCTTCATTAACTTGATTACAACCATTTAAAAATATGAAAAATACTACTAACAATATTACATTTTTCATGCTTTTCATATAAGCACTCCCTACGTAAGATTAATTCTTGAATATGCAGCACACTGCAAAGCACTCTTTCCTTAGTCGTATACTTCAACTTTTATATAGTGTGAATCTTAAATCATTTAAGTTCTTGACGTTCCCATCTATACTGCTTGGAAAATTACTGTCTTAAAATATATAACTTATTTATTTCAAGGTCTTTCTCAGTTCTAAAAGCATATGGTTCATTGGGCAAATATCTAAATTGTACATTCATACCATGAGACCTATTTTACTATAAAATAATGAAAAAAAACGCCATCCTTTCCTATGATTTTACAGAAAGCTAGCGTATTTTTTCATTTTAGGGGGTATTTTGTTTATATTTTATAAATGTAAAAAGTTTTTGACAAAATTAGGGGTGATGTTTATATAAATGGAGAACGTAATTCGGATTTTACGTAAGGAGAAAAAACTTTCCCAAGATGATTTAGCTAAATTATGTCATGTTTCAAGACAAACGATTAATGCAATAGAAAATAATAAATATGATCCTACATTGGAACTTGCTTTTAGTTTGGCGAAAAATCTTGGTGTAACAGTTGATCAATTGTTTATTTATAAAAGCTAGATGAGGAGAAATAACAAATGAAGAATGGAATTAATATCGTATTTACTAGTTTTTACATTTTGATTATGGGTTTACTTGCGCTTGAGTGGTATCAGAAGCAACAGCTCTCTATCACCACGTTATTTGTAGCTACGCTCATTTTGCAATCATTATTCATGAAGAGAATTTTAAAAGGTAAAAAAGAGAACGATCATTTTATCGATGAAATGTTTTTACATATCAGACAGAAAAGCTTAGCAATTTGTTGTTTTATTATGTATGTATTAACTGTAGGTATTTTATTTATATCAGAAGGAACATGGAACTTTAACCATATGCATAACAAACCGTTAATTTTTTTAGTCTTTTTATACCCTATTGTTTACCAAATTATCCATATGTTTGTTGGAAGGCGTAATTCTTAATTTGGATGCATAAACAATAAATTTATTTGTAAAGGAAAGATTAGAATGGAAATTATTTTAATAATTATTTTGGTTGGAATATTTAGCTTATTTACACGCAACTTAGCAGGAGAAGGTGGAGGTTTATCAAAGGGCGATGAACGTCAAAAAATAATATTTAAGGACGCTTCCATTACAAGTTGGCAAGTGATCCTTTTTTATGCTTTAGTACGTCTATTGGCAATCACACCATTTATAAAACAATTATTTGTTAATGAAAAAACATCCATCCTTCTATCCAATTCTTTATTTACAAATGGTGGAGATATCTTAGTTGTCGGTTTATTAGGATATACGATAGGGATTTTTAGTAGTTATATAAAGCGTACGCAAATTTGATAGTAGAGGTTACGAAACAGATTCATCTAGCTAACATTTTGAAGCGCCCCAAAAAGAAAATTTGGTCTTTTCATAGGTGTATATGAGATTTCAGTCCATTTTTTCGTTTTTGGGTATTTGCTTTTCTTAGGTTGATAGCGATGTGGCGGTACCCCTACTTGTTAAATGAGGTTATAATATTCAAAAATTAACAAAAAATAAATTATGATAAGAATATGATGGTTATTCTTTTGTTTACTCCTTACGCTGAAGATAAGATCGTGTTCCAGGATCTTATCTTTTTATTTTTGGATTTAGATACAAAAAAAAGAGAATCCTTAAGGGGTACGGAAACGATTCTCAGTATGAGGGGCCACTCTGGGGTTTAATTACAAATCAAAAAAAGAACTTTATTCAAGTTCTTTTAATCTACGATACAGAGCGGCCTGACTCACACCTGTAATTTGGTATATTTCTTTAACAGTTTTATTGGTATGCTTTCGCAATTCAATCGCATGATTCATACCTGGGTGCTTATACGTATATTTCTTCAATCTTCCTCTATACACTCCTTTTTGTTTCGCTAACTTTATTCCCGCACGTTGCTTTTCTTTAATCATTTCTCGATCAAGTTCACTAAAGGCAGCCATGACAGTTAAAAAGAATTTTCCTGTTGGCGTTCTCGTATCTATTCCTAAATTTAAAATCGCAAAGTGAACATCCTTTTCCCGAAGTTGTTCTACTAATTGTAATAGCTGAATGGTATTTTGACCTAAACGATCCATTCTAGTTACGACTAAAGTATCCCCAGTAGTTAGTTTTGAAAGTATAGTGTCTAATTCTGGCTTTTGTTTGGTTACTTCACTTATTTTTTCTTTAATAATTTCATCTATTCCATATTTCATGAGCTGTTCAATCTGTGTACCTAGATTTTGATCTTGTGCACTGACACGAGCGTATCCATAAACCATTTTTCTCCTCATTTCAATTGTATTTTTGATAAGTTTTATTGAGAGTCTCTGAGACTAATAATATCAAGGAAAGGATTTTTTCTAGGGTACACTCTATTGAGAAGGTAAATATGCAATTATGCATATTTATATTTTTTTATTTTAATAGCAATAAAACCTAATATATAATTAAAAGGTTTTTTACGAATTGATAAGGAGATGCGAGTATGAAGAAAATCATAGGACTTATATTATCATTATTTTAATTATTTTCTACCTATACACCAATGTTTACAGAGGAAGTCGAAGTTTTAAATCAAATAGGCCGCATCAAAGAGAAAGGAGACTGGCATTATTGTGGTTCTCGTCAACATAATGCGAATTTTACACTAAGGGATTTTCAAATTTAAAAATTTGGTTTTACTGTATATTAAGAAGGTTCTATAAACGGGCTACTACATTAAAAAAATGAAACATCTTATGAATTAATTATTGTTTAGACAGAATGACTTAGGTTGTCCTTATGCGAAATATCAGTATGAATAGAAATTTGATAATTATATAAAATGCCGTAAATGAAGGATAAAATAAGTGCTAATTTTGCAATTATATTTTTAAAAATTGAATAGGAGATTTATTATGAATAAAATTAAGAAATTATTTTTAAGTTCTGTGATATGTATTTTATTATTCAGTACAGTAGGAACAGCGTATGCAGAACAAAATAATCAAGGAAATTCATCATCATTTATTGACGTTCCTAAAACTCACTGGGCATATAAAGAAATGATGTATATGGCTGAGAATAAGATTATAACAGGATACGGAAATGGGTATTTCGGTGCTACGAATCCTATTATTCGCGAACATCTTGCTGCTTTCTTGTACCGATATTTAAAACCGCAAGATAGTACCAATAATCCATTTGTTGATATTGGTGACAGCAATTTTAAAAAGGAAATTTTGGCACTTACTGCACGGGGCATATTTAGCGTAAATGTAGAGAAACAATTCAATCCGAAAAATAATATGACGCGTGCTGAAATGGCTGCAGTGCTTGTCAGAACATTCGATTTAAAACCGCAAGGGAATTTTGACTTTACGGATATGAAAGGTCATTGGGCTAACGAATATGTCAAAATATTAGCTGGGAATAAAATCACAAATGGTACTGGTGATGGAAATTTTAATCCAAATGGACTTGTCACAAGAGAGCAATTTTCTGTGTTCTTATATAGGACAATCATGGCAACATCAGGTATAAAAAACAATGAATCGGTTGGCTGGGTTGTAGATGGAGAAAAGAAATACTATTATGACAAACCAGGCGTGAAACATACTGGATTATTACGTTCAGGGGATGATACCTATCTCTTCGATAAAAATGGTAATCTAGCTTTAGGATGGAATACCGTAGACGGAAAGGACTACTATTTTGATACGGTAAGTGGAGCTGCACAAAAAGGATGGTTCTCTCAAACTACCCATTGGTATTATGCAGACGATAACGGTGTGATTCAAAAAGGCGATGTAACCTACAAAGGAAAACAGTTCCAATTCGATAGAACAGGTAAAATGGTAAAAGGGTGGATAACAATCCAATCCCTCGACCAAAATATCTACAAATCCAGAACAGTTGTAAGGGGATTTGACCCGATAAAAGTTAGAAAGGATGAAATTCTTGAAGTAGTAGGGGAAGACGGTCCTCTATGGTTTAAGGTGAACTACAATGGTCAAACATACGTTGTGCAAAAATTATTTGCAGTCGTGTTTGATCAATCCTTGTCTAATAAAATAGATACAATTCGTCATGATATTGACGATTTAAAAACGAGTGCTGAGTTAGTAAAAAAATATTCCGAACGCTATAAAAAAGCAAAAGAAACTAAAAATGATGATGCGGCTTTAGTTGAATCAAGTGAATTCGCACAAAGTGTTTCTCAATTATTAACGACACTAAAAAAATCTGAATTGAAGAATACTGTAGATAAGATTTATGAAAAAGAAGCTGATCCAGCTGTAAGAGAAAAATACAATTCTACTATCGCAACTTTAGAGATGATGAATCAGGATTTCGGGAAAATCCATAAATTAATGCTACTAAAAGATAGTGTTATGATTATCGATAAAGCGAATAAGGATTCAGGTAATATTATTCAACAAATTCAAGAAGGTAAATATTTAGTACAACAGGATAAAGCTAACCTTCAAAACTATGTGAATGGTTTAACGGATTATAAAAATAGTATGACAGCCTATAAAAAGCAAATGTTGGATTGGTTTGTAGATACTGTAGATGCAGGAACAGATGCCATGATAATGTTTATGGACATGACAACAGCTTACTCGCTCTCAATTAATAAGGTGTTTATCGAACCAGCAGAAAAATGGGTTGGCACATTACCAAAAGGTGAAATAGAAAAATTTGCAGATGGTGTTCGCGACTATGGACAGCAACTTACTGCCATGCAGGAAGGATTCAAAAACAGACTACCTGAATATAAACAAATGGCCAGTGATTTACGCGTAGTAAATCAAAGTTTCCATAAGTTTGGAGATTCAGTACAAAAAGCTGGGGCATCACTTCATAAACAAGCAGTAATGGCTGATGGACTAATTAATAGTGTCTCAACGCATGTTGCAGAAGCTCAACAAGCATTTCCAACACTACATACAGATATTATGTCTGGATTAGATGCTGCCAATAATATTATGGACTCTACTAATAAAATTGCGAGTTATAAAATTGATGTACCTGCAGCATCCCAAAACATTGGAAATATTGACTTGAGTAATGCACTACGTGATTTAGGTGGTGATCCATCTAGAGTATATGATCGTAAGAATGATGGAGATTTATCTTTCGTATTGGGTATTACGCCTATAATTGGTACAGGAAAAGAAATTGGACAACTCATAAAAGGGGAAGACTTAGTAACAGGTCAAAAATATGGTCCAGAAGATTATGTATGGGGGACACTGGCTGTCGTATCTGGTGGTACAACACGAGTTGTTGGTAAAGTTTTTGGAAAGGCTGCTGATCTTGAGAAGAAAGGTAAGGCTTTAGAAGCGGCTGCCAAAAATACAAAATTCACGAAATATCCTACGGGTTTTGATGAAGTCGCTCAGTATATAAAACAAAATAAGAAATTACCGGATAATTTCATCACAAAAGATCAAGCAGAAGCACTAGGGTGGGTGAATAGAGATGGCAATCTGCATAGAGTAGCTCCTGGTAAAAGTATAGGTGGCGATATTTTTGAAAACAGAAAGAAGCAACTACCCGACGTTCCGGGTAGAACTTGGTATGAAGCGGATATTAATTATATTTCAGGTTATCGAGGTAATGATAGAATTGTCTATTCTAGTGATGGACTAATTTATAAAACCTCGGATCATTATAAAACATTTACTGAGATAAAGTAGGAGAAGTTTTTATGGAATTTTTAAATTTAGATGGTCGACAATTTACAAGTGAAGAAGTTTTACACAAAGTATTAAAGGAAAAATTAGATCTCCCTGATTATTATGGGGAAAATGCTGATGCACTATGGGATTGCTTAACGGCATGGGTCATTCTTCCGTTAACAATAGAGTGGGAGTTTTTTAAGGAAAGTCAAAATATGTTAGGTCAAGAGGCAGATATAATTTTAGAAACATTTCAAGATGCACAAGAAAAAATGCCAGGTAAATTCTATATTGTTGTAAAATAATTAAAAGAATCTTAGGTAAAAATAAAAACCGTGGAAATATTTAATTTCTACGGTTTTTATTGTATCAATTAGATTTTCTTTCATAGTGGCCCCTCATACCTCGAATCGTTGCCGTCCCCCCTTAATAGCTTAAGGATTCATCCCAATTCTTACACCCTTTTGATTAATGCAATGATGACTTCTCTCTCTTTTCTCTCATATACACTGCAAATTGCATCATTTCTTTTGGAGTAAATTGTTTTCCTTCAGTTGCCCCTTGTTTAGCTGTCCCGATATATTCTAAATCATCCCATTTAGAAAATGGTGCTTCTCCTTTAAAAACCATTTCACTATATATTTTCCATTCCCCATCAATGTTCACTACATTATATCTTCCCTCATTTGCTAAGAAACTCATTGCAAACATTTTATCAGAGTAATAGAAATCACATTCCCTATTCGGATCGAGTAATTCTTCCCAACTAATATTAGCCTTTAAATCTTCTTCTGGAATTTCACGTTTCTCTGTTTCAATAAGTTCATAAGATGTAATTGGTAAATCGTCTAATTCATCATCATATATTTCTTTCATGATCCAACAGTCTTTACTTGCGTCTTCTGCATAATATTGATACCAGTTATTGTCATGCGTTTTAAATACATAAATAAATCCATTTGTAACTGTCTTACGATAAGTTTCAGTTACAATAATGAGTTTCTTTTTCTCGCCCTTAATTATATATTCATAGCCGTCGACTACTGGAAAGTCTTCTGGATAATCATTCATACACTTTTTCTCTATTAAGCAATCTTTTACTTTGCTTATGGCTGCTTTAGGGATTTCTTCCAACTTTACGAATTCTTCAAATTCATTATTAATATCTATTCCATAAGGTTCTAATATTTGATGCAATTGTCTAGTAACCCTTGTTTCTTCATAAATCATATATTCATACTCTTTAGGATTGAATTTTGTTACTAAAACATATGTATCTGAAGGGCTTATCGTATATGTATTTACCCATTTATTAGGCTGATTGAAAACTCCGTGTGGGATTAAATATCCCCATAGCACCACATACGTCTGAAATTTCTCTTCTGGTAGGGGTATCGCCACATCGCTATCAAGCTAAACTTCTGAAATATCCCCAAAACGAAAATTTCATCCTTTCATAGTTGTCCATAGGATCTTAGGGTGATTTTCATTTTTGAGAAGAATACATTTCTCAAATTGATGGCAATTATGGAGGGGTAAAAATAATGTTACGATGTTTATAAAAAATATGCGAAGAAATATGTTAATAGATTTTTTAATAATATTCATATAAAATACTATTTTGACTTAGATTAAACTTTGTTTCAAACAAACATTAAAATTTATTTTAAAGAAAGGGAAATATGGTAGAAAATGAAAGTAAACATTAAAATTATTGAAAAGCTTAAAGAAGAATCTTGTACCTTCTACATTCACAAAGTAACATCTTTTATTCTAGATATGGTATCAACACTAGAGAATAGTTCTGATAACTATTTAATAGTTAATTCTACTCACAAAGGTGAACAAGAAAAAATTTCTTGCTCAACTGTTATTTATTTGGAATATCTTGAAAGGAAAATTTTTGTTTATACAAAAGAAAATATATTTGAGATAAAAAGTCCTTTATATAAATTACAATCTGAACTTCCATATAACTTCATTAGAATTTCAAAAACTATAATTATCAATATTCATTTTTTAAACAAATTCTCCGCTAAAGCAAACGGAAATTTGGAAGCATTGCTTTCAAACAGAGAAACAGTAATTGTGTCAAGAAAATATGTTTCTTCATTAAAAAAACAGCTAAAAAAACATTCCCAATAACCACTTATGTATTGATTTTTACCACTTATGTTTAAAAGTATTTCTTTATATCTCCTTTGGTGTAAATATTAATAAAAACAAAGGAGGATATACAATGTATACTATGATTAAAGAAGTATTTATAAGAACTCCATTATGGGTATGGATATTATTATTCATTTTAATAAAAAGGGGTATTGCTATTTCTCAAGAAAGACCAATTAATTTATCTAAAATGTTCCTTGTTCCCATGATTTTTATGATATGGGGGTTAGATAAAATTATCACTAAATTTTCTTACTTAGGATATTGTTTAATAAGCTATACAATTTTCATTCTTCCAGGCATTTTGATTGGATATTTGTTATATGCAAAATATCAATTTTTTTTCAAGCAAGAGACGGTTACTTTCAGGAAGAAATGTTACCTTCCATTAATAATTATATTGATTAATTTCTTTGTAAAATATGTCTTAAATGTAACTTTAGGAATTTATTCATCATTTTATAATAATATTTCGTTTAATATAATTTATTCTGCCATAAGTGGACTATCTGTAGGGTTATTTTTTGGAGGAATATTCTACACATTTTATATACAATCAAAATTAAATAAACTTATCTTAAAATCATAAAAAAAGAAGGGAAAGACTTTATTGAAACTAAAAAATCGACTGTATACAGGTTTAGGAACTGGTTCATTTATATACATGATAGTTTTGCTATCAAGAAACAATAATATATCTATTACACAAGCTGAGATAATAAGTGTTCTTATAATCTCAGCTTGTGCAGGCATTTTTACATTCATTTTTGATATTGAAAGAATCAGCTATTTGTTCGCCTTGGTAATCCATTTTTTCATGATGATTATAGTTGTCTTTCTTATATCTACATATAACCATTGGATAGAAATATTCCCAACTGCTGATTTTCTTGAAAGTATAGTTTTGATATATGCATTTTCTTGGTTAATATCATTTTTAAATACAAAAAAAGATGCTAAAGAATTAAATATGTTACTAAAAAATAAGAATAACATTTAAAGTGTCCTTCTATACGAGGCTGCTGCATCGATATTAAATTAGTAAAAAAATTCCCCCGAAATTTAAAAATACGCTATTCTTTCTATAGAATCATAGGAAAGGATGGCGTTTTTGTATGTCTATTTCTGTATCTGATGGATTACAACTATTTGCTCAGGAGATTCAAAGATTTTTATCTCCAAATATCTTACTAGATTTTGCTAGAGATGTCGGTTTCGTACAACGGACCAGTAAGTACCAAGAAAAAGATTTAGTAGCTTTATGTGTATGGATTAGTCAAAATGTCGCTAAAACCTCTTTAACTCAGTTATGTAGCTGTTTAGAAGCATCAACAGAAGTGCTCATCAGTCCTGAAGGACTGAATCAACGATTTAATGCCACAGCCGTGCAATTTCTACAACAAGTGTTAGCCGAACTTCTCAATCAAAAGTTATCTTCAACTAAGCTGTTCTCTTCTCCATACACTTCTATTTTCAAGCGTATTCGTATCCTGGATTCAACTGCATTTCAACTTCCCGATGTATTTTCATCTGTTTATCCAGGTGCAGGAGGATGCAGCCATACAGCGGGGGTGAAAATTCAGCTTGAGTATGATCTATTAAGTGGACAGTTCCTGCATATCCATACAGGTCCAGGTAAACAACATGATCGAACCTACGGTTCTCTATGTGTTCCAACTGTGGCAGCAAATGATTTATGTATCCGAGATTTAGGGTATTTTCATTTGAAAGATCTTCAACATATACAAGATAAAAAGGCTTACTATATCTCTCGTATTAAATCCAATACACGTATTTATCAAAAAAATTCCACTCCTGATTATTTTCAAGATGGAAGGATCAAGAAAGGTACAGAGTATATACAGATAGATATGGAGGTCTTAATGAACTCTCTTCAACCAGGACAAACATGTGAAATATCCGAAGCTTATGTAGGAATGACTGATAAAGTACCAACTCGTGTGATTATTCATCGGCTAACAAAAGAACAACAACAAAAACGATTACAAGATCAAATTGTAAGAGAAAAAAAGAAAGGAATGAAGTATTCTCCTCGTAGTAAACGACTCAGTGGTATCAATGTATATATGACAAACACCCCCACAGATACTGTCCCGATGGGACAAGTACATGATTGGTATTCTTTACGTTGGCAAATCGAAATTTTATTTAAAACGTGGAAGTCATTCTTTCAAATTCATCAGTGTAAAAAGATAAAACGAGAAAGATGGGAGTGCCATTTGTATGGACAATTGATTGCCATTCTACTCTGTTCTTCTACGATGTTTCAAATGCGGCAATTACTTCTTATGAAAAAGAAACAAGAATTGAGTGAGTATAAGGCCATATATATGATTAAAAATTATTTTCTTCTTTTTTCCAAGCTATACAGAAAGACACCCAAGAGCTATCAAAGGTTTTACTTCGCCTGTTCAACCTCCTACAGCAAAGTGGACGGAAATCTCATCGATATGAGAAAAAGACGGTCTTTGATATATTAGGTGTCGTTTACAATTGTACCCTGTCTGATAATCAAGCCGCTTAATTCAAAAAAGCGAAACCCGATAGGGTTTATTTCGTATGCAAATCTTTAAATTTCCTATACGTAGTCTTTAGAAAAAGGAAACAACCTCTACTATAATTGATGTTGTATGAGCTTAGCTTGATAGCGATGTGGCGGTACCCCTTAAAGTAAAAAAAGGACAAACCTCGCCCGAGTTAACTGGGCGTAAGGTTTGTCCTTCACGCTACGTACAATAGAGTATAAACAATGGAAACAAATTTTCTATTTATATTTTAACATAGAATCTATATAAAATACTATACAAATTTAAGGTCGTAAATAAAAAAAACAACAAAACAAAACATATTTAAAATTTCACATACCGAATAGTTAATAGAAAATCAGAAAAAAATAAGGACATAGGGGGCTTTTTAACTTCTTATTTACTGTTATTATTTATTTGTTTCTGAAACACCAAAGAATTTTGAGTATGTGTAAGATCATATTCTTCTTATAGATGTCTTGACGCATTATCCAAGCTAAGGTCTTTGAAGAGAGGTGGACTTTCATAGTTTGATGGGGAGTAGTCTTATTATTACACTGAGTAAAATTGAAGGAGTCTAAGGGCTTTGTTTTTATATAATTTAAGTATATTAAGTAAATTAAATATATCCATACCAATATAGATATATTACAATGTATTAAGTGAATAAGAAGGAGGTAAGGTGATCGAAGCAATTAAAGACGTTGTAGCAATAATCGCTTCAGTGTTCGGAATCATAAACTTAGGTTTAGACATCCATACTAAAGCGACTAAGAAACTACAACAAAGCAAAAAGCGGAAGCGTAATAAACGCAAGCGCAAATAACCAAGTTGAGGGATAAGGTTGACAGCCAGTTTCCCCTCATTATTATAACATCGATCACCAAAAAATGATGAAGAGATTAAAACTAATTGATTTAAGTATTTTTGTTGTTCTGTTCTTATGGTTACTATCTAATGATTTTAGTGTAAAGACTAAGTTGGGCTGGGCATTTGTAGTTGTATGCATTGTATATGCTATTCTATTGATAATTAAGTTATGTATGAGAGGTGAAGACGAATGAAGTATCATTTAAATTCTAGGGAAGAAATAGATAATTTCATTAGAAACGAAGTTCTTATAACATCGGAAGCAATGGAGATTTTAGATGTTAGCCGTTCCCGTATGAGTGTTATGATTAAGTCTGGTAAATTAACACCAGTTAAAAAACTAGGGAATGTGAGTTTATTTCTAAAAGCTGATGTAGAAGCCAAAAAAGAAGAATTAGAAGGATTAAGAGAAAAGTTTCGTCCTTATGATGAGTAAGAAGAGGTTAACCCGATTACTAACAACCTAATCAAGAAAGATCTCCCTTAAAGGGAGAAACGCTATTCTTCCCGTGATTCTACAGAAAGAATAGCGTTTTTTATTTTATGAATTTTTCTTTAAAAATTGATTAATGCTGTACCATTCTTGTTTATTGGTAAGGCTAAACAAGATACAACAGAAGAGTAACAATTCATAAAGAAGAAAGGAACACTCTATATTCAATTAGATATGGAAGAGCTCATGAATCAATTATCCCATGGTCAAACAATGGAAATTTCAGAAGCGTACATTGGACAGTATCAAAAATTACCAGCTCGTGTTATTATTCATCGATTAACAAAGGAACAAACAGAGAGAAGAATGAAGGAACAAGCTAAAAAAGAAAAAAAGAAAAAAAGAAAAAAAGAAAGGTATTATCTACAAAGAACGAAGTAAACGGTTGAGTGGAATCAACGTGTATATTACAAATCTTTCTGCAGAAAATGTTCCAACGAAACATATCCATGAGTTATATTCATTACGCTGGCAAATTGAAATTTTGTTCAAAACATGGAAATCTTTCTTTCAAATTCACAAGTGCAAAGAAATTAAGAAGGAACGCTTAGAATGCCATTTATATGGGCAACTTATTAGCATTTTACTCTGTACATCTACTATGTTTAAAATGCGTCAGTTACTCTTGGATAAGAAAAAGAAAGAGTTAAGTGAATACAAATCCATTTATATGATAAAGAATTATTATCTATTGTTTTACCAAGGATTACAAAGGGGCACCCAAGAATTATCAAAGATTTTCCTACGTCTGTTCAACCTTTTAGAGAAAAACGGACGGAAATCTCATCGTTACGAAAAGAAAACAGTCTTTGATATCCTCGGCGTTATGTATGAGTGTACGTTGTTAAAGAGCTTCAAAGTCGCATAATATTTTTCAAAACACCTCTTGGTAGGTTTATTTGTTATGCACATTTTTAGTGTAGTCGTAGAAATTCCCAAAAAATACACTCGCATATACCGTCATGATACCCTTAGCTTGATGGTGATGGGGGTACTTTAAAATCTTAGCTTGATGGGCATGGGGTGTTACCATTATACGTAATCCTCTTTAAACCCAAAATATAATTAATTTATATTTAATTATATTTACATACTTTTAACCTTATGTTAATGTAAACTTTATTATAATTAATTCTAGTTAATTTTTAAGTCTCTTTACCTTCGTGATAAGAATGCATAAACCCTAAACCAAATAGTATTCTTTAAACTTTATAGGAAATTACCACTTTTATATCTTTGAAATATAATAATCAGATGTAAAATGTGATTTTAATGAATAGCAGGTACACAATGGTAATTTGAATTTAACAGCGACGAAGTGATTATAAATTGATTTTTTATTTTTGAGGGTGTGAAAGTATAATGAATCCGGTTTTTAAAAAAATATGTATCTCCTTTGCTTTTTCTGTAGCAGGGCTGTTTTGTTTTTTTAAGTCAAATGGAGACCTGTTATTGTCTGGAGTAGGAATTATAATGGGATATTTATCTTTATTTAATATCATGAGTTTATATTCTCAAAATACTCACGATAAAACATTCACTAAATTTTTGAAAAAAATAGCAGTTATTTGCTTTTCTTTTGCAGTATTAGGAATATCCTTTGGGATAATACACGAATTATTAGGAGCATGGAGTCTTAGTATAATGGCAAATTATTGGTTTCTAATGCTAATTTTATATGTAACAAACATAATTTCATTAGTTATTTTAGTATTTGCAAATCAAAATGACCCACATTATCCCTGGTTATATAGAATTCTTATATTTTTTAATCTACTTCTTACACTAGGGCCAGTTTTATTCCCAATATTTATTCTAATCCTTGGAAATGGCATGAATGCACATACAATATGGTAATAACATTTAAATTACATAAGATTTTAAAGTACCCCCTAAATAAAGATTTTGTGTTTTTTTGCACCGAAGTTCACTTTTATCGTTTTGCAGGCATTTATTTTTCTTAAGGTGATGAGGATATAGGTCTACCCCATCACCATCAAGCTAAGTTTATATCAGTTTAATTTCATAAGACAGTTTTAGAAAAGAAAAGCTGATTTTCCTATGTTATTGTAAAAAGTAAAAGAATACATGAAGTAATAAACCGGGGAGAAATGTAATTCTCCCCGGTTTATTACTGTTTTAGTGATGGCGAAATTATAGGTAGATACACATAAAAAGTTGTTCCTTCTCCAAACTTACTTTTTACAGATACTGTTCCTCCATGTGCTTGCGTAATAGTTTGAGTAATTGCAAGCCCTAGACCAGATCCACCATGCTGTCTTGTTCTGGAATTATCAATTCTATAAAAACGATCAAATACATAAGGAAGGTTTTTTAATTTTATGCCTGATCCATTGTCCTTTAAGGATATTTCTACTTGATTTTCTAAGACCATTAAAGAAATTGTTATTTTGCCTGTAGTCGAATCAGTATGTTGGACGGCATTATGGAATAGGTTTAAAATAATTTGTTTGATTTTATTAGCATCATAATTGCCTTTCACTCCTTCTGTTAGATCATATGATATCTGTCGATTTCCACCTAAAACGCTTAATTGTGGTTTCATCTGCCAGATAAGTTTGGTGAGATTGGCTTCCGATAAGTGTAGACCAGGCTCACGATCCATTTTTGCAAGAAACAATAAATCTTCTACTAACTTTATAATGCGTTTTGATTCGCCGTGCATACTGTTTAAGGCGTTATAAAGCTGTTCAGGGCGATTAGCTGCGCCTCGTAATAATACTTCTAAGAAACCATGAATAGATGTAAGTGGTGTTCTTAGTTCATGAGAAGCATCGGCAATGAAACGTTTCATTTTCTCTTTTGTTTCTCTTTCATATTGAAAGGATGCCTCTAATCGCTTCAACATGTCATTATATGCTAGAGCTAATTGGTCAACTTCTTCTTGCCCTTGGTGTGTAGGTAGTCGTTCAGCCAAATTCCCCGCATTCGTATTTTTCACTGCATTTACAATGTTAGAAAGAGGAATCAATGTATTTTTTAGAACGGGTAAATATAGCGCTAAACCGATAAGTAAAGCTAGTACAGATAGAACAATGAATGTTAGTAATTGCTGAAATAGAACATCGCGTAAAGGAGCAATAACTGTTCCGATTTGAAGAATTTGATCAGGAACTTGATTAAAATCTCCATCAGAACCGTTTGGAAGACTCCGAATAGGTTTGAAAACAATTAATTGCTCAATCCCCTCTTTATTACGTACTACTTTATAGGTTACTTGTTTACGATTCGAGAACTGTTCTAATATTTTTTCATACTCTTTACTAGATAACTTTGGCGAGGACATGCCCGTACTCTCTGCGAAATCCTTATAATCACCAGCTTGTCCGATAGTTGCAAGTGAAATATCTTGTGAAAACAGAAATCTTGGTCGATTAGGATCAGGATGTTTTTTTTCATTATTTTCTGAGTTAAAAGGAAGTAAATCTAATTCTGGTGGTAAAGACATCATCTTCGCTCGTAATGTCTCGGCTTCATTTTTATACAAGAAGTCTTTCATTACCCAAAATTGTAAAAGGCCAATACTCAAAAGAATAAGAGATAAAATAAATAATGTTCGAGTTAAAAGTTGCTTTCGTAAGGAACGAGACATTAGTTTTTTGTTTTTCAAGAACTGGATTATTTTCATCATGGTAGATCCACGCGATACCCCGATCCCCTAATTGTGCGAATGAGTCGGTGTTCTTTATCTTTCAATTTTTCCCGGAGTGAACGAATATACACTTCCACAATATTTTCATCTCCTTGAAAATCATATCCCCATACTTTATCAAGTATCACACCCTTACTTAGTACAATCCCATGGTTAATTACAATATATTTAAGTAGTTCATATTCAGTAGGAGAAAGTTCCAAAATTTCATCTTTAAATCGTATTTCTTTTCTACGATCATCTACCTTAAAAGGACCATAAATAATCTCACTGAATAAATTAGGAAACTGATTACGAAGACGTGCGTGTATACGGGCAAGTAATTCATCAAAACTGAAAGGTTTAATCACATAATCGTCTGCACCTAATGTTAATCCTTTCACTCGATCATCTACTTCGTCTTTTGCAGTAAGCATAATCACAGAAGTAAGAGCACCACTTTTTTTTATCATTCGGCATACTTCAAACCCATCTGTACCAGGCATCATTACATCTAAGATGGCCACATGTGGCTCAAATTCTTGTACTAAATTCATGGCACTTATTCCATCCGTCGCTTTTTTTACTACATATCCTTCGTTCATTAACCCGATCTCTAAAAACTGTAAAATATGTGGTTCATCATCTACTATTAATATTTTAACCCCTTTAAGAGAGTTCATAATCTATGCCTCCTTTTTCTTCCTTATTATTAGTATCTACGATTATGCTTAAAATTTGCTGAAAGTCATTTAAATACCTGGTAGTTTTTTATTTTTTTGTCATTTTCTCTTTTCATACGAAAGATATTTCATGTATTCAGGAAACTTTCAGCTTACTTTCAAGTTCACTTCAGATAGAAGAAAGATAATACATTTAAGGCCTAGTTAACTTTATAAAATGATTAAGGAGTTGTAATTCTATGTTTTTACAATTGAAAAAGCGATTGGATATTCCTCTAATATTCATAGTCTTGTTAGCACTTTTTCTAAATGGCTATAATATTTGGACGGATCATTATGTGAATACTTATTATACGACTGCAGTGGCAAGTATGCTGCAAAACTTTCATAATTTCTTTTTTGGTTCCCTCGATTCAGCTGGGTCTGTAACGGTAGATAAACCACCTGTTGCATTTTGGATTCAAACAATTAGTGCCTATATTTTTGGGCTGCACGGCTGGAGTGTAATTCTACCTCAAGCATTGGCAGGGATAGGATCTGTATTGTTAATTTATTTTTTAGTTAAACCTTCTTTTGGTGTAGTTGCTGCACGTCTTAGTGCCTTAGCCTTTGCATGCACACCAATTGCAGCTGCAGTGAGTCGAACAAATAACATTGATAGCATGCTTGTATTTACTCTTTTGTTAGCTACTTGGCTCTTGTTTAAAAGTGTGAAGCGTGAAAGTGTTTGGAGTCTTTTAGGATCTTTCGCGGTAATTGGGATAGCTTTTAATATGAAGATGCTACAAGCATATATGATACTGCCTGCTTTTTATCTCTTTTATCTTTTAGCTGCGAAAGTAAACTGGAAAAAAAAGATTGGTTTCCTTACTGGTGCAACAGCTATCATGCTCGTTATTTCTCTTTCTTGGGCGGTAATTGTAGACAGTATTCCTGAAAACAAACGTCCGTATATCGGAAGCAGTGAAACAAATTCAGTTTTAGAATTAGCATTTGGTTACAATGGTATATCACGTCTTACTGGGAATCAGGGAGTACCTGGTGCGAAGGAACATCAACAATCGCCTCAAAATAATATGTGGGGAATGCCAAATGATGGTGCTGAGAATGGTAAACAGGAAGTTCCAGCAGATAAAGGAATGCCTAATGAAAATGATCAATCTCAAACACCTGAAGGTAACAATGAAGTAGTACAGAAAGATAATAATCAAAATGGAGCTAATTTACCACAAGGAAATGGTGATAATAGTCAAGGATTTCAAATAAACAAAGGGGATGGTCCACCGACAGGTAATAATGGTGGTCCAGGTGGCATGGCAGGCGGTATGTTTGGAACTGGAGAAAAAGGGCCGTTCCGTCTATTCCAGTCTGAGTTATCTGGCCAGGCTAGTTGGCTGTTACCGTTTATTATTATTGCTAGTATTAGTTTATTGGCTAGTGTAAAAAGAAATAATATAACTTTAAAACATAAAGAAGCTGTCTTTTGGCTCGCATGGTTAATTCCAGTTATGGTATTTTTCAGTATTGCAGGATTTTTCCATCACTATTATTTAATAATGCTTGCGGCTCCTATTGCAGCTCTATTTGGAGCTGGTTCAACACAGCTTTTTGAGGATTATAAGAATAATACTGGCTGGAAGTCTTGGTTATTGCCAATTGCAGTTGTAGGAACAGCAGGTTTCCAATGGTATATCATGCATCCTTACAGTGATGTCATTGGAGCTGAGTGGCCACTTTGTATAGCAGTAGCCGGAATTATCATGACTTTTGTACTTGTTTTGTTCAAGTATAAGAAGATTGTATTACCTTTTACGCTGCATATTGCAGGATTACTTATATTATTCATCGGACCATTGTATTGGGCTGCTACGCCGATTACATATGGTGGAAATAGTATGCTCCCACAAGCGGGCCCAAGTTCAGCTGATGGTAAAGCAGCTTTTCCAGGAGCAATGCCTGGATTTTCTGGACAAGGAGGACCCGGTGGTAACGGACTTCCAACTGAACGGGAATATATTGAAAAAGATTCTGCTTCACCAGAAGATCACATGCAAATCCCAAACCCTAGTAAAAAATCTTCAGGATTACCAGGAAGCAAGCCAGGAGGTATGGATAACGAGAGTTTAGATGATAAAACTTTTTCATATTTAAAGAAAAATAATACCGGTGAACAATACTTATTTGCTACAACAAGTTATCAAACCGCAGCTCCTTACATTATAGATAAGGGGGAATCAGTAATAACGATGGGTGGTTTTTCTGGTTCAGATCCAGTGTATTCTGTTGTGGAATTAAAAGAGTTAGTTGTAAGTGGGAAAATAAAGTACTTCCTTATTTCAAATGAAGGAATGAGAGGGGGAAGTTCTGAAGTAACAAAATGGATTCAAGAAAATGGTGAGAAAATACCTTCTGATGAGTGGCAGACAAAACAAACTGGTGGAAAAGAAGGTATGAATATGGGTGGTCCTGGGCGCTCAAATACTTTATATAAAGTAACTTTGTAAAGGAGTGGTTAGAGTGGGAAACAATATATGTTATTCAATAATCATCCCCATGTATAACGAAGAAGCTGTTATTGAAGAAACATATCGAAGACTGAAAAGGGTCATGAAAGATGCAAATGGTACGTATGAATTAATATTTATTATCGATGGAAGCCAAGACAAATGTGCGGATATTATAAAGCAATTTATGATAGGTGATAAGACAGTAAAACTTATCGATTTTTCACGGAATTTTGGTCACCAAATTGCAATTACAGCTGGTATGGATTATGCAAATGGAGATGCAGTTATCATTATTGATGCTGATTTGCAAGACCCACCAGAGCTAATTCTGCAAATGATTGAAAAATGGAAAGAGGGGTATGAAGTAGTCTACGCTAAGCGAATGAAGCGTAAGGGTGAAACATGGTTTAAAAAATGGTCGGCAAGCACGTTTTATCGCGTGCTTCGCGCCTCCACAGATATTGATATACCAGTAGATACGGGAGATTTTCGCCTTATGGATCAAAAGGTATGTAAAGAAATGAGAAAGATAAACGAAAATAATAGATTTGTTAGAGGATTAGTTAGTTGGATCGGCTTTCGTCAAATAGCGATTGAGTATGTTCGAGATGAAAGAGTAGCAGGTGAAACCAAGTATCCCCTTAAACGAATGGTAAAGCTATGCTTAGATGGAATTCTGTCTTTCTCTTATAAACCTTTGAAGTTAGCAATTTATTCGGGTTTACTTCTTTCTAGCTCAGGCTTTCTATACTTTATATATGTGCTATACCTTACTTTATTTACTGAAGCAACCATGAAAGGGTGGCCTTCTATCATTAGTATTATGCTAATTTTTAATGTCTTTATGCTATTTATGCTAGGCGTTATTGGTGAATATATTGGGCGGATTTATGATGAAACAAAAGGGAGACCTCTATATATTGTTCGAGAGTTTTATGGGGAACAGGAAAATGAAAAATTAGCAATCCGACATGAGACAGCGTATGAATGAAGATTTAATACGAATTTTTAAGTTTTTAATAGTAGGTATACTGAATACGGGCATAGATATAGTAATCTTTTCATTACTTGTCATGGGGGACGTGCCCATATTACTTGCGCAATCAATCTCCTATTGTTGTGGTGTTGCTAACAGTTACTTACTAAATAGGGTTTGGACATTTAAACAAGAGAAAAGTCGAGTTGCAGTAGAAGCATCTAAATTCATTTGTGTTAATCTTTTAAGTCTTATTGTAGTATCTCTAATACTAAGAAGTATGTATGATACCTTGGAGCAGTCGTTGATTGTCTCTAAAGTGACTGCAACTTTGATTGGTAGCTTAATAAACTATGTAGGATCGAAGTATTGGGTGTTTCATACTTCCCACACTAAACCAGTGAATTAAGATGGGATGTGGTGAATTGTTTTATATTATTATATAGATTTAATGTGTGGAATTAGCAAAGACTTCCTCTGTTTCATTGAGGGAGTTCTTACTTGTCTAAACTATATAAACTTTTGCAGTGAAATCGTGTAGTTAATCTTTTGGTTTTTTATTACAAAAAAACTTTCGTAAGAGGTTTTACATGTAAGGTTGAACTTTTAAGAAAAAGTTAAGGAACGAAAGTCACAATAGGTTTACCAAAAACATATACGAGGTGGAGTAAAAAATGGAACAAACGAAACAAAAGTTAATACAAATTTTACTCATAGTAAACTTGGGGATTAGTACGTGTGCAGCTATCGGAGTAGGTTATGTAGCTTATAAACAGAGTAAAAGTCCGGACTTTTCAGAGATGGGCTCAAGAGGGCGCGATAAGATGTTCCCGGGTAATGGTAACGGTCAATTCCAGCCGAATCAAGAACAATCAGGACAAACAGAGCAATAGAGAGGGGAATAGAGATTTGAAAAAGTGGATTATTATTTCAACAATTATTGTTGTAATAGGAGGAGCGAGCGCTTGGTTCTTTCTCCATAAAACAGATAAAACACAAGGTGTTGTGGCAACTTCTCAAACAACGACAGTACAACAAGGAAAACTGGAGGTAGCAGTTAGTGGTTCGGGTTCGGTTACAGCAAATACAGATCAAGATGTAACAGCGAAAGATACAATTCTTATTGTTGATACTATAAGTGTAGCGGCTGGAGATACAGTGAAAAAAGGTGACACGCTTGTAACCTTTAAAAATGGTGCTGTCGTTACAGCTCCATATGACGGGGAAATTCAATCAGTTAGTGTGAAAAAAGGCGGTAAAGCGTCACAAGGAACAATTCTTCTTCGTATGAAGGATGCAGATGGATATACATCACCTGTAACGAGAGGGAACAATAGTGCAAATTCAGATAAAGCAAGTGGCGGAAATGGTTTGACAGCCGATAGTGTCAGTGTAAAAGAAGGTGATGTTGTAGAGGCAGGTGCAACACTTGTAACCTTTACAGATGGAAGTATTTTGCAAGCCCCAGTAACGGGGACAATTACAAGCCTTTCTGTTGCAAGCGGTGATTCTGTACAAGCTGCGGATCCAATTGCACACATAACAAACTACAACGCTTTGCAAACAACGATTAGTGTTGATGAATTAGATGTACCGAAAGTAAAAGAAGGTCAAGCGGTAAAAATAACAGCAAGTGCATTCGGAGATGAAACATTCAGCGGAAAGGTAACAAATGTAGCAGCAAAAGGAACAGCGGACAAAGGCGTTTCTACATTTGACGTAACTGTACAAATTGAAGATCCGAAAAATATGAAGATTGGTATGTCAACAGAAGCAAGTATCTCAATAGAAAGTAAAGAAGGCGCATTATATGTCCCAGTAGAAGCGGTGCATACAAACGGAAATGAAAAATATGTACTAGTTCCTACATCTTCAGACGATGTAGCGCAGTCAACAAAAAAAGTAACAGTAGAAACTGGTATTTCAAATGATACGCATGTAGAAATTACAAAAGGATTAGCAAAAGGAGATACGGTGCAAATACCGAGAGTTCAATCTAAAGGGAATTCTTCTCAAGGACCTATGATGATGCCTGGAGGAAACTCTCAAGGAGGATTTGGTGGCGGCAATTTCCAAGGAAGACCTGGTGGTGAATTTGGAGGAAGATCTAACGGCGGAGCTCCAGCTGGTGGCGGACAAGGAGGGCGTTAATGTTATGGTAGAGCCAATTATTCAAATAAAGAACATGAAGAAAGTCTATGAACTTGGTGGCGAAACAGTAATGGCTCTAAAAAGTGTTTCCCTCGACATTCAAAAGGGCGATTTTATCTCTATCATAGGACCATCAGGCTCTGGGAAATCAACATTTATGAACATGATTGGATGCTTAGATCGACCGGATTCAGGTGAATACTTACTAGATAATGAAGAGATAGGGAAAATGAAAAGCTCTGAGCTGGCGACGATTCGAAATGAAAAAATAGGTTTTATATTTCAAAATTTCAACCTGATAGCGAAACTTACAGCAGTTGAGAATGTAGAGCTTCCACTCATTTACCGAGGCATGAAAGCGGGAGAACGAAGAGAAACGGCATTAGAAGCATTACGAAAAGTAGGGTTGGCAGATAGAGCGAATCATTTGCCTTCTCAATTGTCTGGTGGGCAGCAGCAACGTGTCGCAATAGCACGTGCGTTGGCTGGACATCCTCCTATTCTACTAGCAGATGAACCGACCGGAGCACTTGATAGTAAAACGAGTAAAGAAATATTAGGAATTATGAATGCATTAAATGAGCAAGGGCACACCATTATTCTGATTACGCATGATTTAGATGTTGCAAAGAAAGCAAGCCGCGTCGTTCGGATTCACGATGGACAGCTCTATGAGAATGGAGGTGAATGGTTTGCAAACATTCAAAATGGCACTGAAAAGCATTAGAGCAAATAAAATTCGAGCATTTTTAACGATGCTTGGGATTATTATCGGTGTATCCTCTGTTATAGTCATGGTTGCGATAGGACAAGGATCGACAAAAGAGGTACAAGATCAAATTGGCAACTTAGGTACAAATGTATTAACGGTATCGATTACGGATTCAGATGCTACATTTAAAGAAAAAGATACAAAACAAATTCAGGATATCGATGGTATTAAAGCTATTGCACCGACAGTATCAGGAAGAGTAACAGTGAAACATGAAAAAACGAATACACAAGTATCAATGATTGGAACAACTTCTTCGTACTTAGACGTCCGTGATTTAAAACTGCAATCTGGACGCTTCATTGCAGACCTAGATCAGGGGAATCATTCAAAAATTGCTGTACTTGGTGCAAGCACAGCACAAACATTATTCGGTTTAGGAGACCCGGTCGGTAAATCAGTAAAGGTAAACGGAACGTCTTATAAAGTTGTTGGAGTTCTTGAATCAGTGGGAAGTTCTTTAGGAACAAGCGGAGATAGTACGATTATTGTTCCGCTTAGCACCGGACAGCGTTTAGCTGCCACTAAGAATGTTGGGACAACATATGTGAAGGTAGAAAATGAAGATATGATTAATTTCATATCGAACCGAATTGAAAGAACGATGAATTCAATCATAGGTGATACAGATAGTTATAGCGTATCAAGTCCAAAAGATTTAATGGAAACTGCATCATCTGTCAATGATACGATGACATTAATGCTAGGCGGAAGTGCAGCAATTTCTCTTATTGTAGGCGGGATTGGCATTATGAACATTATGCTCGTATCAGTTTCAGAACGTACGAAAGAAATAGGCATTAGAAAAGCAATTGGAGCAAAACGTAAAAACATTCTGCTTCAATTCCTTATCGAAGCAGTTGTGTTAAGTTCATTCGGTGGAATAATTGGAATCGGGATTGGGATAATTAGTGCACAAATATTTACGTTAGCGACAGGTACAACAATAGCGTATTCCATACCCGTTATGCTGTTATCATCTGTTTTCTCTTTATTAGTTGGAGTTGTATTCGGTGTATTTCCGGCGAATAAAGCGTCTAAACTTGACCCAATTCAAGCACTACGATATGAATAGAAAAAACAAAGCGATCGTGTCCAGCGATTGCTTTGTTTTTTACTATGTAAGAAAACAGGATTCTAAAAATGTAATTATATAAAAAGATACTGATTCATAAAGGAGTAGTAATAAATACATCGAAATTGATATTATCTTATTTAAAATAGATAAAAGTATATAAAGGAAGATTCGATATTTTAGGTTATTTTGGGCTGGGAAAATTATTTATCATTAATATTTCGTAAGCCATAAGGTACGTTTTACAACTTACAGGTAAAAGAATACTCTTTTATAGATGAAGGTACTTTTTATGTCAGGTATTGTAATTGTTTAAAAAATATGAAGCATAAAAATCCAAAAGAAAAAAGATCTTTACTCAAATTAAACTTTAGACCTAATTTTCTCTTGAAATAATGAGTAAAAAAGTTCTTTACTTAGTCAAGAAATATAGAATTTCTATAATTATTAGTAAAGAACTTTTTTATTTGGGGACATAAATAAAGTTTACTTAGGTAACCGTTCATACGGAATTGCAACAGCAGTACAAAATTACTATGGTAAGGAATTGAGAGATTTAACACTACCAGAAGTTGCAATGCTTGCTGGCTTAATGAAAGCGCCTAATAACTATGATCCAACGAAAGAACAAAATATCAAAAAAGCAACAGAAAGAAGAAATGTTGTACTTCAATTAATGAATCGACATGGTTATATTACAAAAAAGGAAATGGAAGACGCATCAAAAATTCCAGTAACAGAAGGACTTAAGAAAGCAACTGAACAAAAAGAAATGCCATATCCTGTTTTTATGGATGCGGTTGTGAAAGAAGTTGAAAAAGAAATGCCAGATGCAAATATTGGATCTGACGGTTTAGAAATTTATACAACATTAGATCCAAAGGCACAGGATTTTGCGGACAAGCTTTTAAATAGCGGTATTATTAATTATCCAAGTGAGAAATTCCAAGGGGCTTTCACATTTATGGATACGAAAACAGGAGAAGTACGTGCAATTGGTAGTGGACGTGGTGAAAATAAAGCTGTTTTTAAAGGACATAATATTGCAATTGAATTAAATCGCTCAGCAGGTTCCACGATGAAACCAATTTTTGATTACGCTCCTGCAATTGAATATTTAAAATGGGCTACTTACCATCAAATTGATGACTCTCCATATAAGTATTCAACAGGACAAGAAGTTAGAAATGCAGATAGAAAGCATTTAGGACCAATTACAATGCGTGATGCATTGAAAACTTCCCGAAATATCCCGGCTATTAAAACTGCAAAAGAAGTAGGAATTAATAAATCAAAAGCTTTCTCTGAAAAGCTAGGTATTACATTTAATGTAGCACCGACCGAATCAACAGCGATTGGTACAAATGAAGCGTCACCAACTGAAATTGCAGGCGCTTATGCGGCATTTGGTAATGATGGTAAGTACACGAAACCACATTTTGTTAAGAAAATCGTTTATCCAGATGGTAAATCAAAAAGCTTTGAGCAAAAGCCAAAACGAGTTATGAAGGATTCTACAGCATATATGATTACTGATATGCTTCGTACTTTTGTTTCATCTGGATTTGGTACAGCAACTAATATAGGTTCTTTAGATGTAGCCGGTAAAACAGGGACAACAAGCTATTCTTTAGAACAAATAGCACAATATAATCTACCAGAAAGTGCTAATCGTGATAGTTGGTTTGCTGGTTATACACCACAATATACGATGGCTGTATGGACCGGATATACAAAGGATAGTAAAGATGATTATATTAGTAGTAAAAATACGAAAATTGCTCAATTGATTTTTAAAGAAATGATGAGTAAGTTTGCTACAGATAAAACGCAATTTAAAATGCCGAACAGTGTGGTTCAAGAAGATAGTGAATTACGTATTAAAGGTGAGAAGCGTGATACTTCTCCAAATGCGAAAATAGCCAATACGACTGAACAGCCAAATGAAAATAAGCAAAAAGAAAAGCAAAAGAAACAAGAAGAATTAAAGAAACCAGAAGATCAAAAGCAAAGTGAGCCAAACAACGGTAGTGGCGAAGGAAATACAAAGCCGCCAAACAGTGGGGAGGGTCATGGAACGCCAATGCAACCAAGTAATGATGGGAATTCAGGAGAGAATCCAGCCAATAATGGATAATAAGTAATATGAAAATATTGTTGGTCCTTTGCAAATTTAAAAAAAGCATAAATATATTAGTAAATGAGGAACAACGTTTAGGAAGTAGCTAGTAGTCGTTGAAGTACATGGTAAGTCGAAAGGGTGAAGTCTCTTTATATAGTACCTTTTAAATGAAAAATGCGCTATTCTTTTTACAGAATTATAGGAAAGGATGGCATTTTTCTATGTATTTATCGATTCGAGATGAATTTCACTTCTTTGGTGAATCTCTACATATTCTTCAACAACTTGCAAACAAGACAGGTCGTTATATTAAACTACGTGCATTAAGCGAGGTAAACAATAATCCATGGACAAGTGCGGCTGAAATCAATGCATTTGGAGTGACTCAATGATATATTTGTAAGTAGCTATTTAAATCATTGATACACTATTTCAAAAGGTTATCATCTGCTGAGAGTTCCGTTCGGCATTTGATAACCTTTTTATCCTATACTAGTCAATATGTAAAAGAAAACCTCGGATTGATAAAATTCACTTTCTTAGTTTAATAGTGAAACCCGTTCGGTTGTATTTCATATTCAAATCTTTCAATTACCTAAACTTGAATTTGCATAAAATTAGCTTGATAACGATACCACTGTATACATTATAAATTGCTAATTTTTACATAATTGTGTACAAAATTTCAAGTTTTATTTTGTCTATTTTTTCTGAATAATACATATTGACAAAATAACGGCGGCAATATAGAATTGGTTTTGTTCACCGGTGAACATTTTACAGGGTTTTTGTTTAGTGTTATTTTTATTAATCTTATATAACATCAAGATATCCTAGCTCCTTTGTATGTAGTTTGATATATTATCAGTTATTTAAAATCAATAAAACGGTTTATATTGATAAAATTATTTAAAGGGATGATTGTATGACAAATGCTATAGCGATAAGAAATGTTCGAGAGTTTAGTTCTCACCCATTATCTTCTAATTGTGCTGAAATATTTAAACGTAATAATCATGCATTAATAGGTATTAGTCCGTTTAATAGTAGATTTTCAGATGAATATATTAATAGACTCATTAAATGGGCATTACATACTTTTGATGATGTTAGTGTTTTATTAGCTGGAAAAGAAGCTGCAAATTTACTTGAGGCTTTAGGAACACCAAAAGGTAAGGCGGAAAGAAAAGTTAGAAAAGAAGTATCTCGAAATAGAAGATCAGCTGAAAAGGCGCTTAAAGAGCATGGTGGTGATGTAAATGCAATCCATACATTTTCTGATTTTAATGACAACTATGCATATAACAGCATGAGGGCAGAAGCGGAACATAACTTTTTAAACGAAACTCATTTTCGAAATGCTTGCTTAGAAATGTCACACGCAGCTATTCTAGGTAGGGCAAGGGGTACCAATATAGAAATTGACCAAATATCAAATGATATGCTAAACATTGCAGTAGAATATGTCATTGCAGAACTTCCATTTTTCATTGGCGGAGCTGAAATATTGGGAACTCAAGAAACTATACTTATTTATCATAAACCATGGGAACTTGGTGAACAGATAGTTAGAAATGATTTCTCTATCAAGATGAAACCAAATCAAGGATATTTAATGGTTCAAGAAATGGAATATTTATCTTAATAAATATTAAGTATCCAATACAAGGGGGAAGTAATATGTCAAATACAGTGCAATCGGTAAATATATTATCAGAAGAATTTCAAGAAGATCCATATAAGTATTTTTCATACCTACGTCAGAATGATCCAGTACATTATGAACCTGAGATTGATAGTTATTTTATTAGCAGATATCAAGATGTCCGTAATATATTAAATGATACAGATACATTTACAACAAAATCGCTAGCTGAACGTGCTGAACCGGTAATGCGTGGGCCAGTATTAGCACAAATGCGTGGAAAAGAGCATGTTGCGAAAAGAAAAATTGTTTTAAGAAGTTTTATGGGAGATGCTTTACAAAAATTAATGCCTTTAATTAAAAAGAATGCAGAAGATTTACTATTTCCACACCTTCCAAATGGAAAGATAGATTTAATTCATGATTTTGGCAGAACATTTGCTGTTTATGTAACAATGGATATGATTGGATTAGATAAGAAAGATCATAAGAAAATAGGAGAATGGCATAGCGGTGTAGCTGACTTTATTACCAGTATAAATCAACCACCAGAGGCAAAAAAACATTCTCTTTGGTGCAGTGAACAGTTAGCTAATTATTTAGAACCAATAATTAAAGAGCGAAGATTAAACCCACAGGAAGACTTAATTTCTAAATTATGCAGTGCAAAATATGAAGGAATAGCTATGACTGATACTGATATTCTAGCATTGATTTTAAATATATTATTAGCTGCAACAGAACCTGGTGATAAGACTCTTGCTTTATTAATTTATAATTTAATTAACCAACCGAAACAACTGCAAGATGTATTAAGTGATCGTTCATTAGTACCATTAGCTATTGCAGAAACTTTACGTTACAATCCACCAGTGCAATTGATCCCACGTCAATTGTCAAAAGATACGGAAATAAGTGGTATCCAACTATCCAAAGGAACTACGGTATTTTGTATGATTGGTGCAGCGAACCGTGACCCTAATGCATTTGAAAGACCTGATGAATTCAACATTTATCGTCCGGATCTTGATATTAAAAAGGCATTTAGTGGTGCTGCAAGACATCTTGCATTCGGATCAGGTATTCATAATTGCGTAGGCGCAGCGTTTGCGAAATCAGAAATTGAAATAGTTGTAAATGTAGTCTTAGATAATATGAAAAATATT
>NZ_JBBOWL010000001.1:4690000-5272272 GCF_038007045.1 Bacillus sp. CH_70 | reverse complement strand
AGGTGTCCCTCCTTTACTAAGATGGTAAAAGAATAAGGTTGCGCAACAAATGTACAACCTAATAAATATAAAATGTATATTTATACGAAACGTATTTTAAAACCTAAAAACGTCGTTTGTATATGAGATAGGGTTTTCGACAAAAAAAGCAAATGTGGACAACTATTTACCCACATGTGATTAAAACTGTCCACATGTTATACACAAATTGTGGATAAGATAAAGGTGTGGAAAACTTATTCAAAGTGAAAACACAACTATAATATCAAAAAAAAGTGGCTATAGCAATGAATTTAAGAAAGTTATCCACAAAATCAATACCTTGTGGAATAAACTTGTCCACAACACGATATACTGTGTAAAAGTGGGAAAAAAGTTTGTGGATATAAAAAACGTGAAAAAACATTTATCCACAAGGAAATATAGATGCTGTGAAAAAGTATGTGAATAGGTTCAAAATGAATATTTGATGAAAATTTCTAGAACCATTGACATTTTCCTAGTTAATTAACTATAATTTATAGGACTGTCTTTAACAGATATTCCTCAGGGAGGTGTCATATAATGAAAAGAACTTACCAACCAAATAAACGTAAGCGCAGCAAAGTACATGGTTTCCGCAGCCGTATGAGCACAGCGAACGGACGTAAAGTGCTAGCAGCTCGTCGTCGTAAAGGAAGAAAAGTATTATCTGCGTAGACCACTGATCGTTCAGTGGTCTTTTTTTCTAATAATAGTGAATTTCCGCTGATGAAATACAGGAGTGTCAATTGATATGAAGAAAAAACATCGTATAAAGAAGAATGATGAATTCCAGGCGGTTTTTCAAAAAGGAAAATCAAATGCGAATCGTCAGTTTGTTGTATACCAATTAGATAAAGAAGAACAGCCAAACTTTCGCATCGGCCTTTCTGTTAGCAAAAAAATAGGAAATGCAGTAGTTCGTAATCGAATTAAGCGCATGGTCCGTCAGGCTATTACAGAGTTAAAAGATGAGATAGATTCTGGAAAAGATTTTGTTATAATAGCAAGGAAGCCTTGTGCAGAGATGACATATGAAGAAGTAAAGAAAAGCTTAATTCATGTCTTTAAACGCTCTGGTATGAAAAGAATAAAAAAGTAGCGTAAGGAAATGAATTACACTATATACATACCGATACAAGGAGGAGTAGGCTTTGAAAAAGAAATTAGGTTTACTAGCCATGGTCGTTGCATTAATGGCGATTGCCACCGGTTGTAGTGAAACGGGTCAGCCGATTACATCGAAAAGTACTGGGATTTGGAATGAATATTTCGTATATCCACTTTCTCAGTTAATCACGTATTTTGCCGACTTATTTAACAGTAATTACGGTTTAGCAATTGTTATTACAACTCTTATCATTCGTTTTGCATTATTACCATTAATGATTAAACAAACGAAGAGTACAAAGGCAATGCAAGCGTTACAACCAGAAATGGTGAAGTTAAAAGAGAAATATAGTTCTAAAGATCAAGCAACGCAGCAAAAACTACAACAAGAAATGATGCAGTTATATCAAAAGAATGGTGTAAATCCATTGGCAGGATGTTTACCGATATTTGTTCAGATGCCTATTTTATTCGCGTTTTATCATGCGATTATGAGAACAACAGCAATTAGTGAACATACATTTTTATGGTTTGATTTAGGACAGGCAGATCCGTTCTATATCTTACCAGTTGTTGCGGCAATTACGACATTTATTCAGCAAAAGCTTGCAATGGCAGGAACAGCTGGTCAAAATCCGCAAATGGCAATGATGCTTTGGCTTATGCCGATTATGATTTTAATCTTTGCAATTAACTTCCCAGCTGCATTATCACTTTACTGGGTTGTTGGTAATATCTTTGGTATTGCTCAAATGTACTTTATCAAAGGGCCAGAGATTAAGGCTAACAAAGCTGGAGGCTCAAGCAAGTGAGTATAATTACTGCTAAAGGACAAACAGTCGAGCTGGCAGTAGAGGATGCTTTAAGGCAATTAAACACATCAAAAGATCGAGTAGATATAAATATTGTCGATGAGGGTAAAAGAGGGTTCTTAGGTTTATTTGGGAATCGTCCTGCAGTAGTAGAAGTTGTATTGAAGAAAGATCCAATTCAGGAATGTGAAGAATATTTAAGAAATGTTATTCACAATATGGGTGTGGAAGTTGAAATTAGTAAAATTGTAAAAGGACGCGAGATTGAATTTACAATTTCTGGTGATGATGTAGGAGTTTTAATTGGAAAAAGAGGTAATACATTGAACTCTTTACAGTATTTAACAAAACTTGTCGCAAATCGTAACACGAAGCAGTATATCGGTATTACACTAGATGCTGAAAATTATCGTAGTAAAAGAAAAAGTACGTTAGAATCACTTTCTTATCGATTAGCGAAACAAGTATCTAATACGAAAAAAAGAGTTATTTTAGAACCGATGCCATCTTTTGAACGAAAAATTATTCATCAGGCATTATCAAATCATCAAGGTATCAAAACAACTTCTGAAGGAAATGAACCACATCGGCATGTTGTAATATCTCCTAAATGACCGGTTGCTCAAATGAGTGCCGGTTTTTTTGAGCGAAAAATAGATGTGGATAACTAAAAAACACTAAACTTATCCACTGTGAATAAGTTTAGTGTTTTTTACATGGGGATATAATAAAATGAGTTATTCTTCTTTTGTAGATAGGTTCGTTATGGTATCCTAATAATTTAGTGAAAGAAATAATCATGTTGAAATAGAGATAAATAAGCAAGTGAGGTGAAAGGACATGGAATTTGATACAATTGCTGCGATTTCCACAGCGCTTGGAGAGGGTGCAATTGCCATTGTTCGAGTAAGTGGGGATGATGCGGTTGAGAAAGTTGACCGTATTTTTAAAGGGAAGGATTTAACAGAGGTTTCTTCTCATACTATTCATTATGGTCATATCGTTGATTTAGATACAAATCAAGTTATTGAAGAAGTTATGGTGTCTATTATGCGCGCACCGAGGACTTTTACACGTGAAAATATAGTGGAAATTAACTGTCATGGCGGACTTGTTTCAGTAAATAAAGTATTGCAACTTATTCTAGCGCAAGGAGTACGATTGGCAGAACCGGGCGAATTTACAAAACGTGCTTTTTTAAATGGACGTATCGATTTATCACAAGCAGAAGCTGTTATGGATTTGATTCGAGCAAAAACAGATCGTGCGATGAATGTAGCAATTAATCAAATGGAAGGGCGATTATCTAAATTAATTGGTCGCTTACGTCAAGAAATATTAGAAACATTAGCTCATGTTGAGGTAAATATAGATTATCCAGAATACGATGATGTAGAAGAGATGACACATAATATTTTAATTGAGAAAGCAACGCATGTTCGTTCGGAAATCGAAAAAATATTAGAAACATCAAAACAAGGGAAAATCTTACGTGAAGGTATTGCTACAGCAATTATCGGTAGGCCTAATGTTGGAAAATCATCGTTATTAAATAGCCTTGTTCAGGAGAAAAAAGCAATTGTAACTGATATTGCAGGAACAACTCGTGATGTTATTGAAGAGTACGTTAATGTGCGTGGCGTACCTCTTAAACTTATAGATACAGCCGGTATTCGTGAGACAGAAGATGTTGTTGAACGAATTGGTGTGGAGCGTTCAAAAGAAATGATGAGCCAAGCAGATTTAGTATTAGTTGTTGTCAACTATAGCGAGGCTTTAACAAATGAGGATGAAGATCTATTCCATGCGGTACAAGGAAAAGACTTTATTGTTATTGTGAATAAGACTGATTTACCGCAAGCGATTGATATGGAACGTGTTACAGAGTTAGCCGAGGGAAATCGTGTTATTACAACATCCTTAATTGAGGAACAAGGAATAGATGAACTCGAGAAGGCAATAGCTGATTTATTCTTTGAAGGAACAATCGATTCTACAGATATGACATATGTTTCTAATGCGAGACATATTGGATTATTAACACAAGCGGGACAAACAATCGGTGATGCAATTGAGGCAATAGAAAATGGTGTACCAATTGATATGGTGCAAATTGATTTAACAAGAACGTGGGAAATACTTGGTGAAATTACTGGTGACACAGTCCATGAAAGCCTAATTGACCAGTTGTTCTCTCAATTTTGTTTAGGAAAATAATATAGTGATGTTTTAGAAAGATAGAGATTATTAGGAGGAATAAACAATGGGATACAATGCCGGTTCATACGATGTCATAGTAATCGGTGCAGGTCATGCAGGATGTGAAGCTGGTCTTGCGGCAGCACGAATGGGCTCAAAAACATTAATGTTAACAATTAACTTAGATATGGTAGCATTCATGCCATGTAACCCTTCTGTTGGTGGACCAGCAAAAGGGATTGTTGTTCGTGAAATTGATGCATTAGGCGGAGAAATGGGACGTAATATTGATAAAACTCATATTCAAATGCGTATGCTAAATACAGGTAAGGGTCCAGCTGTACGTGCACTTCGAGCGCAAGCTGATAAATTCTCTTACCAACATGAATTGAAGAAAACAATTGAAGAAACACCAAACTTAACGTTGTTCCAAGGAATGGTAGAGCGTTTAATCGTTGAAGAAGGTATATGTAAAGGGGTAGTTACACAAGCTGGTGCAGAATATACAGCGAAAACCGTTGTAATTACGACTGGAACATTTTTACGTGGCGAGATTATCATGGGCGATTTAAAATATTCAAGCGGTCCAAATAATCAACAACCGTCTATTACATTATCTGAGCATTTAGAGGAGCTCGGATTTGATCTTGTTAGATTTAAAACAGGGACACCTCCGCGTGTAAACAGTAATACAATTGACTACAGTAAAACAGAAATTCAACCAGGTGATGATAAGCCGCGTTCGTTCTCTTTTGAAACAACGAAATTTATTATGGATCAAATTCCATGTTGGTTGACATATACAAGTACAGAAACACACCGTTTAATAGATGAAAATTTACATCGTTCAGCTATGTATTCTGGTATGATTAAAGGAACAGGCCCTAGGTACTGTCCTTCTATTGAAGACAAAGTAGTAAGATTTAATGACAAACCACGTCATCAAATTTTCTTAGAGCCAGAAGGGCGTAATACACAAGAAGTATATGTACAAGGTTTATCCACAAGCCTACCAGAAGATGTACAACGTGACATGCTTAGAACAATTCCAGGCCTAGAAAATGTTGAAATGATGCGCACAGGTTATGCGATTGAATATGATGCAATTGTGCCAACACAATTATGGCCAACACTGGAAACGAAAAAGATTAAAAATTTATATACAGCAGGACAAATTAATGGAACTTCTGGTTACGAAGAGGCGGCAGGACAAGGGCTTATGGCTGGGATTAATGCAGCATGCCGTTCTTTAGGTAAAAAAGAAGTTGTTTTAGGCCGCGAGGATGCTTATATTGGTGTCTTAATTGATGATCTTGTAACGAAAGGTACAAATGAACCATATCGTTTATTAACGTCTCGTGCAGAATACCGTCTATTATTACGCCACGATAATGCTGATCTTCGTTTAACTGAAGTTGGTCGTGAAATTGGATTAATTAAAGAAGAGCGATATGAGCGATTTACAAATAAAAAATTACAAATTGAACAGGAAAAGGAACGTTTAAGCAGCATTATTATTAAACCACGTCCTGAAGTTCAAGAATTAATTCGCAATATTGGCGGAAGTGAATTGAAAGATGGAATACGTGCAAGTGACTTATTACGTCGTCCAGAGATGACATATGAGCATATTCATCTTTTAGTACCAAGTGAAGTAGAATTAAGTGATGAAGTTACAGAACAAGTTGAAATTCAGATTAAGTACGAAGGATATATTGAAAAATCTTTACAGCAAGTAGAGCGAATGAAGAAAATGGAGAGTAAAAAAATCCCTGTAGATATTGATTATGACGCGATTTCTAGCCTTGCTTCAGAAGCTAGACAGAAATTGAAAGATGTTCGTCCACTTTCAATGGGGCAGGCTTCACGTATTTCTGGCGTAAATCCAGCGGATATTTCCATTTTACTTGTGTATATAGAACAAGGAAAAATTGCGCGCGTATCGAACCAATAACATAGTAAGGAGATATTGCTAGATGAACATAGAACAATTTCAATCTATGCTAGAAGAGAAGGGAATCACCCTCTCTTCTAGACAATTAGAGCAGTTCAAAATCTACTTTGAAACATTAGTAGAGTGGAATGAAAAAATGAACTTAACGGCTATTACAGAAAAAGAAGAAGTATACTTAAAACACTTTTTTGATTCCATTACAGCTGCTTTTTATTATGATTTTTCAAAACCATCCTCAATTTGTGATGTTGGTGCAGGGGCTGGATTCCCAAGTATTCCTTTAAAAATCTGTTTCCCGCACTTAAAAGTAACAATTGTAGATTCATTGCAAAAACGTATTAATTTCTTAAATCACTTAGCACAAAAGTTAGAATTAAGTGATGTTGCATTTTGTCATGATCGTGCTGAAACATTTGGGAAAAAAGAAGGTGTACGTGAATCATACGATATTGTAATGGCACGTGCAGTTGCGCGTCTTTCTGTATTAAGTGAGCTATGTTTACCACTTGTAAAAGTTGGAGGAACATTCATTGCAATGAAAGGTGCAGCAGCAAACGAAGAAATCGAAAATGGCAAGTATGCTTTAGAGGTTCTAGGCGGAGAGTTAAAAGAGATGTCTACGTTCCAATTACCGTTTGAAGAGAGTGAACGTAATATTTTATTAATCGAGAAAAAGCGCAAGACACCAAAGAAATATCCACGCAAACCGGGAACACCCAATAAATTACCTATTGAAAAATAAATCTTATTAGACGTAAGATTAAATTATATAAATGAAAACGTAAATGTTTCATAGGAAACATTTTATGGAGAATAGTCAATAGGCCTAAAAGGTGGTGGAATATGTATGAAAAATACGTTTTCTCGTTTATTTGGCTTTGGAGATAAAGAGAGCGAATTCGAATTACAAGACGAAAGCCATGAAGAGATAGATAAAAAGGTATATGAGGAAATACAAGAAATTCCGATAGTAAATATTACCCCTAACCGTTATCAACCAAGAACAGTTTTTGATGATGCGCGTATTGATGAGCTAGCATTAACGATTCGTACACATGGACTTATTCAGCCAATTGTTGTAAGGCAATATGAGGACGATAAGTATGAGATTATTGCTGGAGAAAGACGTTTTCGCGCGGCAACAAAGTTAGGTTGGGAAAAGGTTCCTGCAATTATAAAGAACTTAAATGATACAGAGACAGCTTCTGTAGCTTTAATTGAAAACTTGCAACGTGAGGAACTAACGGCAATCGAGGAAGCTGTGGCATATCAAAAGCTGATTGAGTTACATAATTTAACACAAGAAGCATTGGCACAACGACTTGGAAAAGGACAATCTACAATCGCAAATAAGTTGCGATTGTTAAAGTTGCCTGAAGAAATAAAAAGTGCATTATTAGAAAAAAGCATTACAGAACGTCATGCCCGCGCTCTCATTCCTTTAAAAAATGAGGAATTACAACTGAAGGTTTTACAGGAAATTGTGGAGAAACAACTGAATGTAAAGCAAACAGAAGAACGAATTGCGAAGTTACTAGAGGAAGCAAAACCGAAGCGTAAGGCAAAGCAAAAAGCAGTAAGTCGAGATACGAGGATTGCTATGAATACAATTAGACAATCTTTACAAATGGTTACTGAAAGTGGTTTAAATGTTAATTCTGAGGAAGAAGAATTTGATGAGTACTATCAAATTACAATTAAAATTCCAAAGAAAAAATAATAATGACGTGTTAGAGACCTTATCCTATTGGAGAGGTCTCTTTTACTATATTTTCTTGTTAAATGAAGAAGGAGTTTAGAAATAAATTTTGAAGTTTAATAAAGGACGTAAAAGAAAAAGTTTTATTTCATGTTACAATAAACGTAATTGTTACTAGAATAAGATAGAAAGGTTGAAAGTAGGTGACATCATGGGAAAAATCATTGCTATTGCTAATCAAAAAGGCGGTGTTGGAAAAACCACAACATCTGTTAATTTAGGGGCTGGATTGGCGCAAGTAGGTAAAAAAGTCCTTCTTGTAGATATTGATGCTCAAGGAAATGCAACGACTGGTGTGGGAATTGAAAAATCTGAATTAGATCAATGTATTTACAACGTTCTTGTGGAAGATGCAGATGTTCAAGGGGTTATACAGAAAACCGCAACTGAAAACTTAGATGTTCTACCCGCTACAATTCAATTGGCTGGTGCTGAAATTGAATTGGTACCGACTATTTCCCGGGAAGTACGTTTGCAAAGAGCATTACAGCCAGTTCGTGATGAATATGATTATATTATTATCGACTGTCCCCCGTCTTTAGGGTTATTAACGATTAATGCATTAACAGCAGCAGATTCTGTTATTATTCCTGTACAGTGTGAATATTATGCACTAGAAGGATTAAGTCAGCTATTAAATACAGTTCGACTTGTACAAAAACATTTAAATAAAAATTTAGCAATTCAAGGCGTATTGTTAACAATGTTGGATGCTCGTACAAATTTAGGGATCCAAGTTATAGATGAAGTGAAAAAGTATTTTAGGGATAAAGTATATCGCTCGATTATTCCGCGTAATGTACGCTTGAGCGAGGCTCCAAGTCATGGGAAACCTATTATGCAGTATGACGCTAAATCAAGAGGAGCAGAAGTATATATAGATTTAGCAGAGGAAGTGATTGCAGGTGGCTAAAGGATTAGGAAGAGGAATTAATGTGTTTTTTCCTGATTTAGATGTGAAAGAAGAGGAAACAATTCAGGAGATTATTGTAACTGAATTAAGGCCAAATCCATATCAACCGCGTAAACACTTTAATAAAGAGGCTATTCAGGAATTAGCAATTTCGATTAAGGAACACGGTATTCTACAACCATTAATTGCTAGAAAGAGTATTAAAGGATATGAAATCGTTGCAGGTGAAAGACGATTTCGTGCTGCAAAAGAGGCTGGTTTAGAAAAGGTACCTGCGGTTGTAAGACAATTAACTGAACAGCAAATGATGGAATTTGCTTTGTTAGAAAACTTACAACGAGAAGATTTAAATCCTATGGAAGAGGCAATGGCATACCAGATGTTAATGAATGAGCTAAATGTAACGCAAGAACAATTAGCGAAACGTCTTGGCAAAAGCAGACCTTACATTGCAAATTATACTCGGTTATTAAGCCTCCCTTCGTTCGTCCAAGATATGATTGCAAATGGTCAACTTTCAATGGCTCATGGGAGAACTTTACTTACGATAAAAGACGAAGAACAATTGAAGTCCTTATTGAAACGCATTGAAAAAGAAGGATTAAATGTTCGTCAATTAGAGAAAATCGTCCAAGAGATTAATCAACACGTTTCACGTGAAACAAAAAAAGTGAAAAAAGAGCGAAATATATTTTTCGTAGAACGTGAAACGTTCTTAAGAGAAAAGTTTGGCACAGATGTGAAAATTAAAGAGACGAAAAAAGAAAAAGGTAAAATCGAAATTGAATTTTTTAATAAAGAAGATTTAAATCGTATTTTAGAACTATTAGCACAGAAAAATTAAAAAGCAAACCATCTTATTATTTATAGATGGTTTGCTTTTTTTAATGCGGATAATTTTTGATCCGTCTCTTTTATACTTTGTGCGATTACATCAGCCATTTTCATGACTAAACTTAATCTTGTATTTTGAAGAACGAAAAACTCCATAAACCCATTTAGATTGACGATACCGTGTATATGCAGATCACCAACTGCAGGTAATTTCTTATTCATAGCAGCACCAGGTTTACTAGGTCCCTTTCCAGTAGTGATTGACCCAATATTTTGGGACTTTCCTAAACATGCATCAACAGCAATTATAAATGCAGTAGGATGTTCTTTCTGTATATTCTGAATTTTTTCTTCTAAATTTAGTGCATGTACTGGCTCATCGAGTGTACCGAATATTTGGAGGTTTTTGATGTCTATTTGTTCAAGTTTTGTACCAACTAACGGGCCGAGTGCGTCACCTGTAGAACGATCTGTTCCGATACAAACGAGAATGAGTGGTATATTAGTTTTAATAGGAATATGGGTAAGTAAGAAATTACTGATTATCTCAGAGGCTTCTAGATCTTGGTGCATAACGTTTTGAGTTTCTTTCTCAAAAAATGGTAAGCGAAAACTTCCAATGTTCATGAAGCACCCATCCTTTTAATAAATTTTCAATATATGTTATATGGTGAGAAAAATGGAAAGCTATAAGTGCGTAATTTTTGCAAAATGTGAATGAAAACGGAAATAATAGTACTAGTATATATATATTCGTTCCATTTTATACCTGAATGGCGGGGATAAAATAGGATTAAAATCATAAAATTTTTTCAGCAATTAGAGGACTTCTGATACAATAATAAGGATAACTAAAAAGAAATTTTAGCTAGAGAGGTAGAGGTACATGGATTTATTAACGAAGTGGTTTAATTCTACGAAACAGTATTTATTAGATGCTGATCGTTGGGCTCATATTGGAGTTGCGACATTAAAAATATGTATTATTTTAATAATTGGTGCAGTTGTTGTGCGAATTGCAAGAGCGGTTGTACGAAATGCGTTTCGTATGGGGAGTCGTTCTCCAATTCAAATTTCAGAACGTCGTACAGTTACAGTGGCGAAATTACTTGAAAATATTGTAGCGTATGTTGTTATGTTCATTATGCTAATTGCGATTTTAGGTGTGTTTGATATTAATGCATCAGGTTTATTAGCGGGTGCTGGGGTAATTGGTTTAGCAGTCGGATTTGGTGCTCAAAGTTTAGTGAAAGACGTTATTACAGGTTTATTTATTTTGCTAGAAGATCAGTTTTCAGTTGGCGATTATGTTAAAATCGGTCAATTTGAAGGAGTCGTTTTAGAAATTGGACTTCGTACAACGAAAGTAAAGAGTTGGACAGGTGAAATTCATACTTTACCAAATGGAAGTATTATTCAAGTTACTAACTACTCAGTTAGTAATAGTGTAGCGTTTGTTGATATATCTATTTCATATGAGGCTGATATTGCGAAAGCAGAACAGGTTATTGAAGATTTATTAGTAGAGTTACCTTCAAAGTATGAAAAAATGGTAACAACACCTCAATTATTAGGTGTGCAAACGTTAGCTGCATCAGAAGTTATATTACGCGTTATCGCTGAAGTAGAGCCGATGCAACATGCAGTTATTGCAAGGGCACTTCGTAAAGAGATTAAAAATCGTCTTGATTTACATGGAATTGAAATTCCATATCCACGTATGGTTTTATACAATCGTGAAGAATTGGTTAGTGGAAAAGCAATTTAGTATGGAGAGGAGTTTGAAGAGTGGAGCAAAAGGAATATAACTTGTACGATGTTGTGGAAATGAAGAAAGCACATCCATGTGGCGAGAATCGTTGGAAAATTATTCGTATGGGAATGGATATCCGCATTAAGTGCGAGGGATGTGACCATTCAGTAATGATTACTCGAAGAGAGTTTGATCGTAAGGTGAAAAAAATACTTGTGAAGCACGAAGAATAGAGGGAGAGTAACAGTTACAGTAGGTAACTGTTACTTTTTTTCGTTTGGCGGAAACTTGTCATTTTTTTCGTTACTATCTATAATGATGAAAGATTGAGACATAGGAGTGAAAAATATGGGATTAACGGCTGGGATTGTTGGATTACCTAACGTAGGTAAGTCCACTTTATTTAATGCAATTACACAAGCAGGAGCAGAATCTGCAAACTATCCATTCTGTACAATTGATCCAAACGTAGGGATTGTAGAAGTACCAGATGAGCGTTTAAATAAATTAACGGAATTAGTAGAACCGAAAAAGACTGTTCCGACTGTATTTGAGTTTACTGATATTGCAGGTATCGTAAAAGGTGCTAGTAAAGGTGAAGGTTTAGGAAATAAATTCTTATCTCACATTCGTCAAGTAGATGCAATTTGCCAAGTTGTTCGTTGTTTTGAAGACGAAAATATTACGCACGTTTCAGGGAAAGTAGATCCAATTGATGATATCGAAACAATCAACTTAGAGCTAATTTTAGCGGACTTAGAGTCTGTTGATAAGCGTATCGAGCGTGTTGCGAAATTAGCAAGACAAAAAGATAAAGAAGCTGTATATGAGCATGAAATTTTAGTTCGTTTAAAAGAGGCTTTTGAAGAGGGGAAACCGGCTCGTACTGTTGAATTTACAGAAGAGCAGATGAAGATTGTTAAAGGCCTTCATTTACTTACAACAAAAGAAATGTTATACGTAGCGAACGTAAGTGAAGACGATGTTATCGATCCTTCGGAAAATAAATACGTACAAATGGTAAAAGAATTTGCAGAAAATGAAAATTCTCAAGTAATCGTTGTATGTGCAAAAATCGAATCAGAAATCGCTGAATTAGACGAGGAAGAGAAAAAAGTATTCCTTGAAGAACTAGGTATTGAAGAGTCTGGTTTAGATCAATTAATTCGTGCAGCATATGACTTATTAGGACTTGCTACTTACTTTACAGCTGGCGTTCAAGAAGTACGTGCTTGGACATTTAAACAAGGTATGAAGGCACCACAATGTGCTGGTGTTATTCATACAGACTTTGAGCGTGGATTTATTCGTGCAGAAACAGTTTCTTACGATGACTTAATGACAAACGGTTCTATGACAGCTGCAAAAGAAGCTGGAAAAGTACGTTTAGAAGGAAAAGAGTATATCGTAAAAGACGGAGATGTTATGCACTTCCGTTTTAACGTTTAATCTAATATTTCCTAGGAAAAATAAAGATATGAGCTTGGCGAATATATTATATGTTTGCCAAGTTTTTTATGTATTGGTGAGTTGATTCATATAACTTACTATGATATAATCTAAACTCGTGAGTAATTACTATAAATTAATTGCTCCTTGCCCATTATGGGCCGTTTAGACCAAAAGGAGGTGAAAGTGTAATGAGAAAGTACGAAATTATGTACATCATTCGTCCTGGCGTTGAAGAAGAAGCTCAAAAAGCTTTAGTTGAACGTTTTGCAGGTGTTTTAACAAACAATGGTGCAGAAATCATTAACACGAAAGAGTGGGGTAAGCGTCGTTTAGCTTACGAAATCAACGACTTACGTGAAGGTTTCTACATGATCTTAAACGTGAACTCTAACGCAGAAGCGATTAACGAATTCGACCGTTTAGCTAAGATCAACGAAGACATCCTTCGTCATATCGTTGTTAAAGAAGAAGAAAAATAATTGATATATAAGGGAGAGTGGTTCGATTGATGAATCGTGTTATCCTCGTTGGTCGTTTAACTAAGGACCCTGACTTACGTTACACGCCCAATGGTGTTGCAGTAGCTACTTTTACGTTAGCTGTGAATCGCGCATTTGCGAATCAACAAGGTGAGCGTGAAGCTGACTTTATTAATTGTGTAATATGGCGTAAACAAGCAGAAAACGTAGCAAATTATTTGAAAAAAGGAAGCTTAGCAGGCGTAGATGGACGTCTTCAAACTCGTAATTACGATGGACAAGACGGTAAACGTGTATATGTAACAGAAGTTCTTGCGGAAAGCGTACAATTTTTAGAGCCGCGTAATGGCGGTGGGGAGCAACGTGGTTCATTCAATCAGCAACCATCAGGAGCTGGTTTCGGTAACCAAGGCTCTAACCCATTTGGTCAATCTAGTAATTCAGGTAACCAAGGTAATCAAGGGAACTCTGGATTTACGAAGAATGACGATCCATTTTCAAATGTAGGTCAACCGATCGACATTTCCGACGACGATTTACCGTTCTAATACAGTAAATTTGTTAGTTTTAACAAAGAATGGAGGGAAATAGACATGGCAGGACGCAAAGGTGGACGTGCGAAACGTCGTAAGGTGTGTTTCTTCACAGCTAACGGCATCACTCGCATTGACTATAAAGATGTTGATTTATTAAAACGTTTCGTTTCTGAGCGTGGTAAAATTTTACCTCGTCGTGTAACAGGGACAAGCGCAAAATACCAACGCAAACTTACAGTTGCAATTAAACGTGCTCGTCAAATGGCACTTTTACCATATGTTGGTGAATAATAGCGTATGAAATGCACAGTAGAGTCGGACTCTACTGTGCATTTTGCTATGCTTTTCTTTTTTGAAAGAGAGGTTAAAATGTGAAACAAACAAAGTTTATTACAGAAGGCGCAGCGTTATTAGCTATATATGCAATTTTATTGCTTATATCTATGTATGTTCCGATTTTAGGTACTGTTGTAACTTTTGCGTTGCCGTTACCATTTATACTATTAACGATAAGACATAAACTATCTAATGTGCTTGTGATTTTTGTAGTGGCACTTTTTGTTACTGTTATTGTGAGTCAACCTATGAATTTAGTGAAGACAATTATGTTTGGATTGATAGGGATTGTTTTAGGATATACGTATAAAACAAGAAAAAAGCCAATGGAAATCTTAATAGCGGGGACGCTTGCATACTTAATTGGTTTTGTACTTATTTATGTTGCGAGTATAAAGTTTTTCAACATAGATATAATGAAGCAAATGCAAAGTGTGTTTAGTGAAAGTATGGTGCAAAGTGAAAAGATAGTAAGTGCTATAGGTATGCCGATTAGTAAGGAACAAAAGAGTTACTTACACAAATGAATGATATATTACAATTGTTATTTCCAAGTATACTTGTTCTAGTTTCAGTATGTTTTTCTTGGATTACAGTGATAATATCAGGTAGTGTTTTGAAAAAGTTAAAACACGACATTATACCTTGGCCTAAATTTAAAGATCTACAATTACCAAAGAGTATTGTTTGGTATTACGTTATATTTATTTTGTTAGCAACTTTTATAAAAGTAGATCCAACATCATATTTACATATGGTATTTTCTAACCTATATGTCATATTTGCACTATTGCTTGTACTGCAAGGGCTGACATTCATTTCCTTTTTAGCGTATAGAAAAGGTTTTACAAAAGGGGTTCCTATTATTAGTTTTATTGTATGCATGTTTATTCCGATGCTGTTTCCTCTTGTGACAATCTTAGGTATAATTGACTTAGGGATTTCGTTGCGTTCTAAAATAGGGGAATAAAATAATATTCCTTATACTATTTTAATCTGTTTAACTAACTGGAAGGTGAGTTAGTTTTACTTTATAGGAGTTGTATACATGCCTGAATTTGATAAGAAACAGTGGTTTTTATATCCTGTTTATGTATTGGCATTTTTTGTGTTTGTGCTCATTTCAATTCTCTGTTATTTTCATTTAATTATGGGGATAGCTGCTTTTATCATTTTTTGTATCGTGTTCTTTATCGTTATACGATTTGAACTTAATTTTCAAAGGAATTTCGAAAAGCATACGACAGATATGATTACGAGGGTAAAGAAAGTCAGTAATGAAGCATTTAACCAAATGCCGATTGGTATTTTGTTATACAATAAGGATTACGGGATTGATTGGGCAAATCCTTATTTATCTTCATGCCTGGGACAGCATGCGTTAGCTGGATGGCACCTTTACGATGTATCAGAAACATTACTTCTTTTCATTAAAGGAGAAACTTCTGATGATATAGTCTCTTTAAATAATCGAAAGTTTCGTGTTTTTGTAAGGAAAGAAGAAAAGTTAATTTATTTCTTTGATGTAACGGAACAAACGGAAATCGAAAAGATGTATGAGGATCAACGCACTGTTTTAGCTGTAATTTATTTGGATAATTATGATGAAGTTACACAAGGATTAGATGATCAATTACGTACGAATATAACAAGTCTTGTGACATCGCGACTAAATGAATGGGCACTTAAGTATGGTGCGTATTTAAAACGTGCATCTTCAGAAAGATTCTTCGTTGTGCTAAATGAAAGTATTCTGACGCAGATGGAGAAAGGGAAATTTAGTATTTTAGATCAGGTGCGTGAAGAAACATCTAAAAGGAATATACCACTTACATTAAGTGTAGGTGTCGGATCAGGTGATTTACCTTTGTCAGAGCTTGGGGCAATGGCTCAATCTGGTTTAGACCTTGCGCTTGGGCGCGGGGGAGACCAAGTAGCTATTAAACAAGCGACAGGTAAAGTTAAGTTCTATGGAGGTAAGACAAATCCGGTTGAAAAGCGTACCCGTGTACGTGCTAGGGTCATTTCGCATGCGTTAAAGGATTTAGTATTAGAAAGTAGTAATGTCATTATCATGGGGCATAGGGCTCCTGATATGGACGCAATTGGTGCTGCGATTGGTATTTTAAAAGTGGCTCAATTAAACGAGCGTAAAGGATATATTGTATTAGATGAAAATGATTCTGATAAGGGAATTAAACGCTTGATGGACAAAGTGAAACAAAATGAGGAGTTATGGTCTCATTTTATTACTCCAGAGCAAGCGATGGAATTTGCAAATGATGAGTCGTTACTTGTTGTTGTTGATACGCATAAACCTTCTATGGTGATGGAGCAAAAACTGTTACATAAAATTGAAAATGTAGTAGTTATTGATCATCATCGTCGTGGGGAAGATTTTATTGAAGACCCATTGCTAGTTTATATGGAACCATATGCTTCTTCAACGGCAGAATTGGTTACAGAATTACTTGAGTATCAACCTAAAAATTTAAAGATGACAATGCTAGAAGCGACGGCATTGTTAGCAGGTATTATTGTCGACACGAAAAGTTTCACATTCCGGACAGGGGCTCGTACATTTGATGCTGCTTCTTATTTACGCTCACATGGTGCAGATACTGTACTTGTACAAGAACTTTTAAAGGAAGATATGGATCAGTATTTACGGGTTGCAAAAGCTATAAAAAATGCGTACATTTATAAAAATGGAATTGCGATTGCTAAAGTTGATAGTGATGATTACTACGATCAAGTGCTTATTGCGCAATCGGCAGACACGTTATTAACGATGACAGGGATTATTGCATCATTTGTTGTTGCGAAACGTGGTGAGAATCTCATTGGAATTAGCAGCAGGTCTTTAGGTGAAGTGAATGTGCAGCTAATTATGGAAAACTTAGGCGGTGGCGGGCATTTGACTAATGCAGCCACACAAATGAAAAATGTTACAGTAGATGAAGCTGAGGAGAAGCTTCGATTTGTTATTGATGACTATTTACAGGGAGGCACACAATCATGAAAGTAATTTTTCTAAAAGACGTAAAAGGTAAAGGTAAAAAAGGAGAAATAAAAAACGTACCGGATGGCTATGCAAATAACTTCTTACTAAAACAAGGATTAGCTGCTGAAGCAACAAATAGCAGTATGAAAACTTTAGAAGCTCAAAAGCGTAAAGAAGAAAAAGATGCAGCAGCAGAGCTTGAAAATGCAAAAGAGTTAAAAGAGACTTTAGAGAAATTAACTGTAGAATTAAAGGCGAAATCTGGAGAAGGTGGCCGTTTATTCGGTTCTATTACGAGCAAACAAATCGTAGATGCGATGCAAAAATCACATAAAATTAAACTTGATAAACGTAAATTTGAAATGGATGATGCAATTCGTGCATTAGGCTACACAAATGTAACAGTGAAATTGCATCCGCAAGTAACAGCGACAGTAAAAGTTCATGTTAGTGAACAATAAAAATAAATTAAGCAAGGAGGATTGCGTATGAGTGATGTACTTGCTGATCGTACCCCTCCGCATAATATAGAGGCCGAGCAGGCGGTTTTAGGTGCCATATTAATTGATCAAGATGCGTTAACGTCAGCATCGGAGTTATTGGTACCTGATTCATTCTATCGAACGAAACATCAAAAGATTTTTGAGGTCATGCTTGGATTATCTGATAAAGGAGAACCGATCGACTTAGTAATAATGACATCAGCGATGGCTGATCAAGGATTACTAGAAGAAGTTGGTGGAGTGTCTTATCTAGCAGAGTTAGCAGAAGTTGTTCCAACAGCTGCTAACGTTGAATATTATGCACGTATCATTGCTGAAAAGGCACTTTTACGCCGTTTAATTCGAACAGCGACTCATATAGTGTCGGATGGATACGAGAGAGAAGATGACGTGGACGGCCTTTTAAATGAGGCCGAGAAAAAAATATTAGAAGTATCCCATCAAACGAATGCAAAAGCATTTCAAAATATTAAAGATGTTCTTGTGGATGCTTATGATAAAATTGAACTTTTGCATAATCAAAAAGGTGAAGTTACTGGGATACCAACTGGATTTACTGAATTAGATAAGATGACGGCAGGTTTCCAGCGAAATGATTTAATCATCGTAGCAGCACGTCCGTCAGTAGGGAAAACTGCATTTTCATTAAACATCGCACAAAACGTAGCGACGAAAACGGATGAAAATGTAGCGATTTTTAGTTTGGAGATGGGCTCCGATCAGCTTGTTATGCGTATGCTTTGTGCAGAAGGAAATATCGATGCGCAAAGACTTCGTACCGGGTCACTAACTTCTGATGATTGGGCGAAATTAACAATGGCGATGGGGAGTCTTTCAAATGCCGGTATATATATTGATGATACACCGGGAATTAAGGTAAATGAGATTCGAGCAAAATGTCGTAGACTAAAGCAAGAACAAGGTCTTGGAATGGTTTTAATTGACTACTTACAGCTTATTCAAGGAAGTGGGAAATCAGGTGAGAACCGTCAGCAGGAAGTATCTGAGATTTCTCGTACTTTAAAAGGGATTGCACGTGAATTGCAAGTGCCTGTTATTGCCTTATCACAGTTATCTCGTGGTGTAGAATCTCGTCAGGATAAACGCCCGATGATGTCTGATATTCGTGAATCTGGAAGTATTGAGCAGGATGCTGATATTGTAGCTTTCCTATATCGTGAAGATTACTATGACCGTGAAACGGAAAATAAAAATACGATTGAAATTATCATTGCAAAGCAACGTAACGGTCCAGTAGGTTCAGTGGAACTTGCATTCGTCAAAGAGTTCAATAAGTTCGTTAACTTAGAACGACGCTTTGAGGATGGGGCATAAAGGCAGTATAAAAAAGAAACACATTTCTTATAATAAGATGTGTTTCTTTTTTTATGGGGTAAAGATAAGGCTTTCATAAGGTGAAAACATAATTCTTACGAACGAAAATGATTTTTAATAAAAAAATGTTCGCTTTTTGGTTGACTTCTTTTTCGGTTTTGGTACAATTATATTGTTTGAATAGATCGTTTGAAAATTGCGGAGGTGCTTTAATAATGTCTTCAGTAGTAGTTGTAGGAACACAATGGGGCGACGAAGGAAAAGGTAAAATCACTGATTTTCTTTCTGAGCATGCGGAAGTAGTTGCAAGATATCAAGGTGGAAATAACGCGGGACATACAATTGTTTTCGGCGGAGTTAAATATAAGTTACACTTAATTCCATCTGGTATTTTCTATAAAGAGAAAATTTGTGTAATCGGAAATGGCTTAGTAGTAGATCCGAAAGCATTACTTGAAGAGTTAAAATACTTACACGACCGTGGTGTAAGTACTGATAATTTACGTGTAAGTAACCGTGCACACGTTATTTTACCTTATCACTTAAAACAAGATGAGTTAGAAGAGGCTAGTAAAGGTGATAACAAAATCGGTACAACGAAAAAAGGTATCGGTCCTGCATATATGGATAAAGCTGCTCGTATTGGTATCCGTATGGCTGATCTTTTAGATCGTGAAGCATTTAAAGAGAAGCTTGAGCGCAATTTAGTAGAGAAAAATCGTTTGTTTGAAAAAATGTACGATACAGAAGGTTTCAGTGTAGAAGAAATCTTTGAAGAGTACTTCGAATATGGACAACAAATCGCACAATATGTATGCGACACATCTGTTGTATTAAATGATGCACTAGATAACAATCACCGTGTATTATTTGAAGGTGCACAAGGTGTTATGCTTGATATTGACCACGGTACGTACCCATTCGTTACATCTTCTAACCCGATTGCGGGTGGTGTAACAGTTGGAACTGGAGTTGGTCCTGCGAAAGTTACTCGCGTTGTAGGTGTATGTAAAGCATATACAAGCCGTGTTGGTGACGGTCCATTCCCTACTGAACTTAATGATGAAATTGGTCATCAAATTCGTGAAGTTGGTCGTGAGTACGGAACAACAACTGGTCGTCCGCGCCGCGTAGGTTGGTTCGATAGCGTTGTTGTAAGACATGCGCGTCGTGTTAGTGGTTTAACGGATCTATCATTAAATTCTATCGACGTTTTAACAGATATTCCAACTCTTAAAATTTGTGTTGCTTACAAATACAATGGCGAAGTTATCGATGAAGTTCCAGCAAACTTAAACATTTTAGCGAAATGTGAGCCTGTATATGAAGAGCTTCCAGGTTGGACAGAAGATATTACTGGTGTAAAATCATTAGACGAGCTTCCTGAAAATGCACGAAAATACGTAGAACGTGTTTCTGAGTTAACAGGAATTCAATTATCTATGTTCTCAGTTGGACCAGATCGTAACCAAACGAATATTGTTCGTAATGTATACGAAGCTTAATTGATATTTTAAGAAAAAACTCATGTCCGCATGAGTTTTTTCTTATCTTTTATAAAAAAATGAAAAAAAGTATTGCGAAGAATACAGAATACATGTTATGATACATCTTGTCGTCACGAAAATATGACGTTGGTGAGTATGAGCCATTAGCTCAGTTGGTAGAGCATCTGACTTTTAATCAGAGGGTCGAAGGTTCGAATCCTTCATGGCTCACCATTTTATTTTTCGTGGCCCGTTGGTCAAGTGGTTAAGACACCGCCCTTTCACGGCGGTAACACGGGTTCGAATCCCGTACGGGTCATGTTTTTTTATGCTTATTTTTGGTCCCGTGGTGTAGTGGTTAACATGCCTGCCTGTCACGCAGGAGATCGCCGGTTCGACCCCGGTCGGGACCGCCACTTTTGTTTATACCACCATTAGTGGTTTTATATATAGTTTTGGCTCGGTAGCTCAGTCGGTAGAGCAGAGGACTGAAAATCCTCGTGTCGGCGGTTCGATTCCGTCCCGAGCCACTCTCAGGATATTAAGTGGGCCCACTTAATATCCTTTTTATTTATGTAATTTTACAAAACTGAGTAGTTATTTTAAAATAGAACGAGGAGCCTCTAGCAGTTGAAGCTAGAGGTTTTTCTATAGATCGTATAGGATTCCGTGTAAAAGTGGATCATACATGAGTCTATGAGAATAGAGGAGAAAATACTTAAACAAAGGATGCGGTCATATAGGACATACTATGTAAACATCAATATGTTTAGGGATTATTGACCATATTTTTATAAGGAGGAAATAGACGATGATGGGAAAGAAAATTTTAGTAGTTGATGATGAAAAGCCGATTGCAGATATTTTGAAGTTTAACCTAGAAAAAGAAGGTTTTGAAATAGTAATGGCGCATGATGGTGATGAAGCAATTGAAAAAGCTAATGAAGAACAACCAGATATGGTTTTATTAGATATTATGCTACCAGGTAAAGATGGCTTAGAGGTTTGTCGTGAAATACGTAAAAGTTCAGAAATGCCGATTATTATGCTTACAGCAAAGGACTCTGAGATTGATAAAGTATTAGGGCTTGAGCTTGGGGCAGATGATTATGTAACGAAGCCATTTAGCACGAGAGAATTACTTGCTCGTGTGAAGGCGAATTTACGCCGTCACCAACAAGGTGGTGCTGCAGAAAAAGAAGAAAATACAGAAATGGTTATTGGACCAATTGTTATTAATCCAAATGCATATAGTGTAACGAAGCGCGAGGAAAATATCGAGCTTACACATCGTGAATTTGAGTTGCTACATTATTTAGCGAAACACTTAGGACAAGTTATGACACGCGAACATTTATTACAAACAGTTTGGGGTTATGACTATTTTGGAGATGTGCGCACAGTAGACGTAACAGTACGTCGTTTGCGTGAAAAAATTGAAGATAATCCAAGCCATCCTACTTTAATTGTAACTAGACGTGGAGTGGGGTATTACTTGCGTGACCCAGAGCAGGAATAGTATATGAAGAAAGTTGGTTTTTTTCAATCTATTCATTTAAAATTTGTGCTTATATATATGCTATTAATATTAATAGCGATGCAAGTTATTGGGGTATATTTTGTAAGGGAATTAGAGAAGAGCCTAGTACAAGGTTTTAGGGATTCTTTAACGCAGCAAACAAACTTATTATCATATAACTTGAAACAAGAATTTAAAAAAAGTTATACAAAAGCAGAAACAGAGTCAACAGATGAAACGATTAAAACTTCTATTCGAAAGTTTGCCTCTGATCAAAAAAAAGTTATACAAGAGGTAAGTGTATTTGATTCGCATAGAAAGTTACTGGCTATTTCAGATGAATCAAAGCAGAATAAGGTGAATAGAACATCAACTGATATAGCTGTTCAGCGAGTGTTGGTGCAAAAAAAGCCAGAAGTGAAAATTGAGAAGGATGGTAGTACAGGCCATCGTGTTCAAGTTATGCTTACTCCGATTCTAGATGATAATGGCAAGGATGCGCTTGGTGTTATATACATCGTTGCATCTATGGAAGATGTATATAAACAAATGAAGGATATAAATCAAATTTTTGCTACGGGAACAGTAATTGCCTTATTAGTAACGGCCGTACTTGGGATTTTATTGGCTCAAACAATTACAAGACCAATTTCAGATATGCGGAGACAAGCAATCGAAATGGCAAAAGGAAATTATTCGAGAAAAGTAAAGGTGCATAGCCATGATGAAATTGGACAACTGGCATTATCCTTCAATAATTTATCAAAAAAATTACAACAAGCTCGTTCTTCTACAGAAAGTGAAAGGCGTAAACTATCATCTGTTTTATCTCATATGACAGATGGAGTAATTGCTACTGACCGAAAAGGGGATATTATTTTACTAAATGACCCTGCGGAAAAAATGTTAAATGTTTCTCGTGAAACAGCGCTCGATCAATCTGTTTTAGAGGTATTAGGGATACAGGAAGAATTTACGCTCGATCATTTATATGAAGAGCCAGATTCTGTTTTATTAGATTTTAGTACGAGAAATGAACCATATATTTTACGTGCTAGTTTCTCTGTTATTCAAAAAGAAACAGGGAAGGCAAATGGTTTAATTGCCGTATTATATGATGTAACAGAGCAGGAGCGTATAGAAAGGGAACGCCGTGAGTTTGTGGCGAATGTCTCTCATGAATTAAGGACGCCATTAACGACAATGCGCAGTTATTTAGAGGCACTTACAGATGGAGCATGGCAGGATCCGAATATTGCACCACAATTTTTAACGGTTACACAAGAAGAAACAGAAAGAATGATTAGACTTGTAAATGCGTTGTTACAGCTATCTAAACTTGATAGTACAGAGCACCGTTTAATGAAAGAATGGGTCGACTTTACTGATTTCTTTAATAATATTATTGATCGCTTTGAAATGTCTAAAGAACAAAATGTAAGTTTCAAACGATCTTTCTCTAAGAAGTCTAGGTTTATTGATATGGATACTGACAAAATTACTCAAGTACTGTATAACATTATTTCTAACGCATTAAAGTATTCACCAGAAGGTGGAACAGTAACATATCGCTTACGTGATCGCGGTGATTTATTAGAAATTAGCGTAAGTGACCAAGGAATGGGTATTCCAAAAGAAAACGTTGATAAAATCTTTGAACGTTTTTATCGCGTAGATAAAGCTCGTTCAAGACAAATGGGTGGTACGGGACTTGGATTAGCAATTGCAAAAGAAATGATCGAGGCACATGGTGGCTCTATTTGGGCGAAGAGTGAAGAAGGAAAAGGGACAACTATTTATTTCACGTTACCAATGGCAGCAGATGAAGAGGACGATTGGGAATGAGTATGGAAAACTTTAAAACAATAGTTTTAATTAACCTAGTTGTAATTAGCCTGTTTCTTACTTTTAACCTATGGACGTATGTGCCAGATTCTACATCCATGCAAAACGCAAAATTTGTACAGGGCAATGAAGGAACGAATCAAACTAAAATTTCCGATGTTGTCCGTCCTACTTCTATCATCGTGCATAAAGATAAAAATCATTATGGGAGCAGAAGCGAGGCAGATATAGAATCAATCTATAAGCCTTTGGAAGTAGGGGAACTACATGAGTTTAGAGAGATATCAATCACTAAGGGTGATTTCCTATCCTATGTGCATGGTGAAGGGAAAATTGAACTTGTTTTCCCTACTGATATCCCATTTGATGCAGTTAAATCTATGTTTAACATGAAAGAGAAAAGTACAGATAAGCCTAAACATTTTAATCGTATTCTCCTTGATCCTTCTAGGAGTAAGGATCAAGAAATTAAAATTAACTTTGTTTCTGATGGTGATAACTTTAAAATATATGAGGCAAAATTAAGTGGTGTGTATTTAAAAGATATTGTAAATGCTCAAAATCAATTTATAGTATCAGCAAAGCCCTATTTTGATTATCAAATCAATGATATGAAAAAGTTATTTTTACCAGATGGCACGACAGAGTTAAACAATATAACATATATTTCATCTAATTTAGCAGTTGATACGTTTAAGAATGCTCTGTTTAGTGATCCTCGTTATTTAAGTCCGATTACTGAGATATCGAAAGAAACATTTACAGATGGTATTAGATCCATGGAAATTGAAAACGATCGTCACATGCTAAAGTATAAAAACTCTTCTGTCTTAACTGAGAAAACGATAGATAATTTAATGCTGTTACAAAAAAGCTTTGAATTTGTAAGTGGTCACAGTGGAAGTTTGGATTCATATCGTTTGGACTATATGAATAAAGGAGAGACAGTATTTCGCTTACATGAAGATGGATATTCCGTATTCAATACAGATGGATTAGCTGAATTGAGACAAAAATGGGGATCAGAAGAAGTAATGGAATATGAAAGACCGTTGCTGTCTTTAAATACTAAAGGCATAGAACAGAAAGTTACTCTTCCGTCAGGGCATGTTGTAATAGCATCCCTAGAAAATAATCCAGAGATAAAGAAACAAGTAATTAAGGATATTGGTATTGGATACAAGTTATCACTAGATGGGCAAGTAGTTCGACTACAACCAATTTGGTATGTAAAGCTTGTTGAAGGTGAAACGGGTAAACAGCAAATCTATGAGTGGAGTGAGGGAGGACTAAATGGATTGGGATCGAATTAAAACCATATTTATTGTGACCTTTTTTGTTTTGGACCTCTTTCTCATTTTTCAATTCATTCAAAAGCAAGATAGTAATCAATTGGAGCTTATTGCAGAAACAAAGATAGATCAAGAATTAAAAGCAAATAAAATTACTATAGGGAATATCCCTAAGGAACCGAAGAAAGAGTCATTCATTAGAGCGGAAAATAAAGCCTTTAAAGAAGATGATATACAGTCTTTGAAAAATCAAACGGCGCATATACAAAATATGTACACAATAGAAAGTAAGCTAAAAGAGCCTTTTTTAAATACGAAATCATTATCAAAAGATAAGTATAATGAATTTTTGAAGAACTATGTATTGGATGGACAAAAGTATGAATTTGGAGCGGTGAAAGACTCTAAAATTTATTTCTTCCAAAAATATAAAGATAAGCCTATTTTCTATAATAATCAGGCGATGATTGTTGTGGAATTAAATGAAAAAAATGAACTTGTTTCATATACGCAGACAATGCTAACTGATTTAAAAGAAATGGGCGAAGGTGAAAAAACGAAAGAGCAAGAAATTATTACGGCTCAAACAGCTTTAGAAAATTTGTATTTAAAAAATAAAATTCATGGAAATACACATGTTAAAGAAGCGCAAATTGGTTATGCCACTCTTACCGCATCTACTTCTAATAACCAAGTACTTGCTCCAACGTGGAATTTAAAAACGGAGCAAAAGCAGGACTTCTTTGTGAATGCAATTGAAGGACAAGTTATGGAATTAGGGGAAAAGGAAAATCAAGTGGTTGATGAACATACTGGAGTGAGAAATAATGGGGTTGCATTTTAGCGTACTTGCAAGTGGAAGTACAGGAAATATGCTATACGTAGGAACCGATGAAAAAAAATTACTAGTCGATGCAGGTTTAAGTGGTAAAGCGACAGAGGCTTTATTTAAACAAGCAGAACTGAATATAAATGATGTATCAGGTATTCTTGTAACACATGAGCATAGTGATCATATTAAAGGGTTAGGTGTATTGGCGCGAAAATATGATTTACCCGTTTATGCGAATGAGAAAACATGGAATGCAATGGAACATTTAATAGGAAATATCCCAACTGAGCAAAAATTCATTTTCTCAGTTGGGGATGTGAAAACATTTGGTGATATTGAAGTCGAATCATTTGGAGTTTCTCATGATGCGGCTGAACCGATGTTTTATGCTTTCCATAATAATAATAGGAAATTAGCGCTTATTACAGATACGGGATACGTAAGCGACCGTATGAAGGGCGTTATTAAGGGAGCTAATGCTTTCGTATTTGAAAGTAATCATGATGTGGAAATGCTTCGTATGGGACGTTACCCATGGAGCATTAAACGACGCATTTTAAGCGACGTTGGGCATGTTTGTAATGAGGATGCTGCATTAGCGATGGCAGATGTAATTACAGATGAGACAAAGCATATTTATTTAGCCCATTTAAGCTTAGATAATAACATGAAAGAACTAGCTCGTATGTCAGTATCACAAGTACTAGAGGAAAAAGGATTTGGAGTGGGTGAATCCTTTGAAATTCACGATACAGATCCAAAAATGCCTACAAAAATTCAATACGTATAATTCTTCATTTTAGTAAACAATAAAGGTGAATATAGTTGTTTTCAGGAAGATGGGTGAACAAATATGTCCTTTATTGATGAAGAAAATTATCGTATGAAACGTGCAGGAAAAAAGAAGCATAAAGGTATAGTTCTTTCTAGTATAGCGGGAACAATTGTAGGAGCTTCTTTATTTGCGTTTGGAGCTCCTTTATTTTCAAATTCTGCTGATACGCTTCCGCAAGCGGAAGCAAGCGGAAGTAATATGGCCGAAGCTCAAGGAATTAAACAGATTAGCTTTGTAGATGCTGTTGATCGTGCATCTGAAGCTGTTGTGGGTGTTATTAACATTCAACGAGATAACTTTTCAGAGGCAGATTCAGAGGCTGGTACAGGATCAGGAGTAATTTATAAAAAGACAGATGGTCAAGCTTATATTGTAACGAATAATCATGTTGTAGCTGGAGCGAATCGTATTGAAGTAAGTCTAAGTGACGGTAAGAAGGTTCCTGGAAAAGTATTAGGAACCGATGTAGTCACAGATTTAGCTGTATTAGAAATAGATGCAAAGCATGTGAAAAAAATAATTGAAATTGGCGATTCTAATACTGTTCGCAGAGGAGAGCCAGTTATTGCGATTGGAAATCCACTTGGACTGCAATTCTCTGGAACTGTTACGCAAGGTATTATTTCAGCTAATGAACGTATTGTCCCTGTAGATTTAGATCAAGATGGACATTATGATTGGCAAGTAGAAGTGTTACAAACAGATGCGGCGATTAACCCAGGGAATAGTGGCGGTGCGCTTGTAAATGCAGCAGGACAATTAATTGGTATTAATTCAATGAAAATTGCTGCAAAAGAAGTAGAAGGAATCGGACTGGCTATTCCAGTGACTAGGGCTGTTCCGATTATGAATGAACTTGAGAAGTATGGAAAAGTAAGAAGACCGTATGTTGGGATTGAACTTAGGTCATTAAATGAAATTCCAAACTATTATTGGTCAAAAACATTACATTTACCAGGTACTGTAACAGAAGGAGTTTGTATTTTGGATGTGAAAAGTCCTTCGCCAGGCGCGGATGCTGGTTTAAGAGAACATGATGTTATTGTGGCAGTAGATGGAAAACCGATTCGCGATATTATTGGATTCCGCACGGCCTTATATGATAAGGAAATTAATGATAAAATGACTCTTACGTTTTATCGTGGTACAAAAAGAGTAACAACAACAGTGAAATTAGGCATTCAAAAGTATTAAAAACAGGAGGGCCTACCTCCTGTTTTCTATTGTAGAAAAGTGAGGTGAAGAAAATGAATTTACCTTGTTGTTTAGAACATGTTGAATTAGCGTTAGATATTATTGTGGATGAGTGTGAAGTTGCACCGGTTATTAACAGTGTGGATAACTCAGAAAAAGAGAAAAAAACATGTGAATTTTGTCAAAATGAGGCGACATATGTTGTATCGAACACAGATTCTCACACAATATGTGGGTAGTGTTTGTGGATATGTGGATAAGTTTTGTGGATAACATGTTTGTAAGGTGGAGGATACGTGTGAATATCTCGATTATTTCAATTGGGAAATTAAAAGAAAAATATTTGAAACAAGGTATAGCAGAATACTTAAAACGATTATCAGCATACGCAAAAGTAGAAGTAATTGAATTGCCAGATGAAAAGGCACCAGAAAATTTAAGTGAAGCAGAAATGTTAATTGTAAAGGAAAAAGAAGGTATACGTATACTGGATAAAATTTCTGATGACACGCATGTGATTGCATTAGCTATAGAAGGAAAGCAAAAGTCATCAGAAGAATTTGCGGTCAGTCTAGATCGCCTTGCTACATACGGAAAGAGTAAAGTCGCATTTGTAATTGGTGGATCACTTGGACTAAGTTCAGAAGTAATGAAGCGTTCAAACGAATCACTTTCTTTTTCAAAGATGACGTTACCACACCAATTAATGCGATTAGTGTTGCTTGAGCAAGTGTATAGAGCGTTTCGGATTAATCGCGGTGAACCGTATCATAAGTAAAATATTCTATGTAAAACAAGGGTAAGACGCTGATATTATCATATTTATTTTATTATGCCTATAACTGGAGGCTATGTGAATGGTAAGTGATCAGACGAGATATTCTAGGCTCGCGAATATAACAAAAATAATAAATACAAAATTAGAACTACGTGAAGTATTACAGCGTGTGACAATGGCGATATCAGAGGAGATTGTTAGGTGCGATGCTGTTGGAATTTATTTACCCCAGGAAGATGGAACATTTAGAGGGTTTGCAGGAAAACCAGAGACCATAAATGGCGTAACGCTCGATACTCAGGTAATTGATCCTGAAGTAGATTTACTGGCAAAAGAAGTTATGGAAACGAAAAAAACCATCTATATTCCTGATACCTCAAAGGATCATCGACCAGATCCGAGACCAGTTGATGCGTTTAAAATTAAGTCCTTATTAGCTCTGCCTATCTCATTTAGGCAAGAGTTATTTGGTCTGGTTTTTTTATTTGATTATGGAATTCCGATGAACTTAACAGATTCAGAAATTCAAAGTGTTGAAGCTTATGTAAATATGGCTGCAGTCGCAATTCAAAACGCAAATAATTTAACACAAAAGGAAAACCTTATTGCTGAGAAGCAGCTGTTACTAAATGTTACCCGTGATTTATCAATGTGTTCCTCGATACAGGAGAGTTTTGATAAATGCTTTTTTTACTTGGAACAGATTTTAGAGAGTAAAAATATGACTGCCCATCTTCTAGATCCGCTAGACAAAGCAACGATTAAAACAACAAAATTAAGTAAGGGTTGTGATTGGAGAGAAGCGGATTGGACAGAGAAAAGCTATGAAGCCAAGATCCAAGAGGTTATTCAAACAAAAAATATAGATAGTAAGGATCTATTGATGATTCCATTAGTTTCAATGGGAGAAGTATTAGGGGTAATCGTCGTGGGCAAAGAAGGAAAAGCTCACAATTACGATAATTCTCAAATTCAACTAGCAAAATCTATCGTTGATGCCACAGCCCCTACGTTTTCGAATTTGTTATATATGGATCAACTAGAAAGCATAGTGGAAGAGCGAACGGGAGAGCTAGCTGCTGCTAATGAAAAAGTTACAAGTGTGATTGAATGTATTACGGATGGATTCTTTACTTTAAATAATAAATGGGAATTTACGTACGTAAATAAGCACCAATATTTTCCGCAAAGAAAAACAGCAAAAGATGTATTAGGAAAGAATATATGGGATGTTTTCCCGAGTGATATCGACACAGTTATGTATAAGGAATTTCATCGTGCGATGTCAGAGCGAACTACAGTTCATTTCGAATTTCTTTCTACTGCAGATGAATATTGGCACGAAGTTATTGCATACCCGTATGATGATGGTATTTGTTGTATTTTTAAAAACATAACGGAAAAAAAGAAATATGAACAGGAATTGAAAAGATTATCTAACATTGATTTAATAGGGCAAATGGCAGCAGGTATCAGCCATGAAATTAGAAATCCAATGACAACGGTACTAGGATTTTTGCAGTTATTAAAAGAAGAGAATACCTATGAGAAACATAATAAGTACTTTCATTTAATGATTGAAGAACTTAACCGTGCCAATTCTATTATTACTGAATTTCTCTCAATGGGGAATACAAGGAAATTGGATTTGCAGATGTTAGATTTAAATTCAATTATCTGCGATATTATTCCTTTAATAAAGATTGATGCGTATAATCAAAATAAATATATTCAAGTTAATACAAATGACATTCCGGAATTACTTTTAAATCGTAATGAGATACGGCAATTATTAATGAATCTATATCGTAATGGCTTAGAAGCGATGAGTACAGGTAAAGTTCTAACCATTAGCACCTACAAGGAAGGTCAAAATTGTGTGGTGCTTGCAGTGCGGGATCAAGGAAAAGGTATCAGGCCTGAAGTATTAGAGAAACTGGGTACGCCATTTTACACGACCAAACATAATGGAACAGGATTGGGGTTAGGTGTATGTTATGCCATTGCTGCCCGCCATAATGCAAAAATAGAAATTCAAACAGGATCGGAAGGCACTACCTTTTTTGTTAAATTTAATTATGAAAATAATAAAAAATAAGCTTATTTAGAATAGTTATGATGAACCGTATCATAAATAAATTTATTCTTTGCATATAAAAAGGATAAAAAGACCATTGGACAAAAATTACCGATGGTCTTTTAAATATTATTAGATGGTATGTAGATTTCCTAAAATAAGTATGTTTCTATTTCCATAAAAATATGCTGTAATATGAAGAGGAAAAAGTATAAGTAGTTAGAGAAGTGAGGAATTAAAGGTGAAGAAGTTTAAGAAGTTTTACTTGGAGATTACGAGTGTATGTAATCTTGCGTGTAGCTTTTGTCCGCCGACGGAAAGGCAGAAGCAATTCATTTCTGTAGAGGATTTTGCTAAAAGATTAGACCAAATTAAACCTCACACAGACTACATTTATTTGCACGTGAAGGGTGAGCCGTTGCTCCATCCGAAAATAGATCAACTGTTAGACTTAAGTCATGAAAAAGGGTTTAAAGTTAATATTACAACGAACGGAACGTTAATTAATAAGAGAAGGCATAGGCTGTTAAATAAGCCCGCATTAAGACAAATGAATTTTTCACTGCATAGTTTTGATGGACACCCAGGTTCGCAAGATAAAGAGGGCTATGTAAGGAGTATACTTTCCTTCATTAGGGAAGCGACAAGTCAATCAGATTTAATTGTATCGTTAAGGTTATGGAATTTAACTCAGGATAATAAAACAAATGCTGAAATTCAGAAAAATAGGGAGTTATTATCCATAATTGAAAATGAATTTGATCTATCTTATCAGATTGAAGAGAAGCTTACACCAGGAAAAGGTATAAAAATTGCAGAACGTGTCTTTATTAATCAAGACTATGAATTCCAGTGGCCAGCATTACATGAAGAAGAGGATGATGGGAAAGGATTCTGTCATGGACTTCGTAATCAAGCAGGGATTTTAGCGAATGGGACGGTTATTCCTTGTTGTTTAGATGGTGAAGGGATTATTAACCTTGGAAATATTAATAATGATTCATTTTCTAACATTATAGAAGGTGAAAGAGCAACAAACATTGTCGATGGATTTTCAAAAAGAGTTGCGGTTGAAGAGCTTTGTAGGAAATGTGGATATCGTAAAAGGTTTGGGAAGTAAATATGAAATAAGCCCTCATAAAGCGAGGGCTTATTTTTTATTCTTGATAAGAATGCTCTAATTCATCAATTAATGAACCAACGTAAGAAACAGCTTGACGGATTGCATCTGGTTTTGACATATCTACTCCGGTATGTTTCATTAGTTCAAGTGGTTTCATTGTACCACCAGCGCGAAGCACATCTAACCAGCGATCAATAGCAGGTTGTCCTTCATCTTTAATCATTTGAGCTACTGCAGTAGATGCAGTGAGGCCTGCGGAATATGTGTAAGAATATAGACCCATATAATAATGAGGCTGACGCATCCAAGCTAAGCCCGCACCTTCATCGATTTCTACAGAATCTCCCCAGAATGTCGAAAGGACCTTTGTTTTAATTTCAGTTAAAGTTGTAGCTGTAAGGGCCTGTCCTTCTTCTGCTAGAGCATATACTCTACGTTGGTATTCACCCTCAAGTAAATGAGTAACAAAGTTGTGATAATATGTGCCGAGTAGTTGTAGAATGACCCATCTGCGCATTCTCTTATCGTCAGTAGTCGTTAGTAAATGCTGAGCTAATAGTAATTCATTCATAGTTGATGGTGCTTCAACAAAGTACATAGATGGGCGTACGTTCATGATACGTTGGTTTTTATTTGCTAAATAGAAATGACCAGCATGTCCAAATTCATGTGCTAATGTGAAGCATCCACGCATCGTATTTTGCCATGTAATTAAAATATAGGGATGAGAGCCGTATGGACTTGAGCAAAATGCCCCTGTTGATTTGCCTACGTTATCTGCAAGATCTACCCATCTTTCTTTGAATCCTTTTTGGATTATGGAACTATATTCATCGCCTAATACTTTTAAAGAATCTTGAATGAGCGTGGCTGCTTCTTCATAAGTAATCGCCGGATTAAATTCGGGATCTAAAGGTGCATGTAAGTCGCAGAAAAGCATTTGATCGAGTCCTAATACTTTCTTTTTTAAATCTGCAAAACGGCGCATATGAGGTGCTAATTCTTTATAAATAATATCAAGTTGGTTGTTATACATTTCAAGTGGAACCTTTTGTGGTTCTAATAGCATATGGGTAACGGATTCATATTTACGTAAACGAGAAAGTGTTACTTGTTTTTTTACTTCAGTAGCATATGTTGTGGCAATTGTATTTTTATATCGTTTTAGTGTGGAAACAAATGATGAGTATGCTTTTCTACGTATGTATGCGCTTGGAGAAAATTCATATTTGCTTTCAAATAATGCGAAAGAAACAGGGAGTTCGTTTCCTTGTTCGTCTTGTATAGAAGTGAAATCCATATCTGCCAATTTAGTCATGCCGTAAATTTTGTATGGAGAACTATGAACTTCGCCAAGTGCAGCAAGTGCTTCTTCTGTTTCAGGAGAGAGTGTGTGCTGCCTTTTTTTGAGTATTTCTAGTAACGACTTACGGAAAGGTTCGAGTTTTGTTTCTTCAGTTAAATATTTTTCAATTGTTCCTTCGTCGAATGAGAGGATTTCATTATGAATAAAGGATAGTGCAGTATGTACTTTCGTCCATAAAGCAGAAATTTTGGAAGAGTTCGCTTGAATAACTGGATTTGTACGATCAGTAGATTCTTTTAAATTTGCATATGAGTACAGTTTTGTTAACTTCATTAAAAGCTCTTCTTCTAAAAGTAGGCAATTTAATAAAGTTGTGGAGTTAGTATGTAAACGTCCTTTAAATGCATCAAGTTTCTGTATATCATTTTCTAATATGTTTAATGCGGTATGCCACTCATCATTGGACTTATACAAATCAGACAAATCCCATTTTAGTTCGTTAGGTACTTCCGCACGAACAAGACGATTCTCAATTATAGTTTTCATGTCTTATATCCTCCTTATTAAAAGCATCTAAAAATATGATACTAGAAAATTCAGTAAAATAAAAATATTTAACATTTTTATATATGAAAAAGAAGGAGAAGCAATTCTATGCTTCTCCTTCTTTTTAATTTTAAGAATTAATATACTTTGTCACCATTAAAAATTGAGTTTTTCACGACAACATAATCTACAGTACGAATAGCATCTAGTTTTGTTCCACCAGCGTAAGAGATTGAAGATTGAAGATCTTGTTCCATTTCGATTAACGTATCTTCTAAAGAACCTTTATGCTCAACGAACATTTTCTTACCTTCAACGTTTTTCTTCTCACCCTTTTGGAATTCAGAAGCAGAACCGAAGTATTCTTTATAAAGTTTGCCATCTCTTTCAATTGTTTCCCCTGGAGACTCTTCGTGACCAGCGAATAGAGAACCGATCATGACCATAGTTGCCCCAAATCGAATAGATTTAGCTACGTCGCCGTGTGTACGAATACCACCATCAGCGATAATTGGCTTACTTGCAGCTTTTGCACACCAACGAAGTGCAGCTAGCTGCCAACCACCAGTTCCGAAGCCTGTTTTAATTTTAGTAATACAAACTTTACCAGGTCCAATACCAACTTTTGTTGCATCGGCACCAGCATTTTCTAATTCTCTTACCGCTTCGGGAGTTCCAACGTTTCCAGCGATAACGAAGCTCTCTGGTAAATGTTTTTTAATATGTTGAATCATGTTAATCACAGCATTAGAATGACCGTGTGCGATATCAATCGTGATATATTCAGGTGTAAGTTGCTCAGCAGCTAATTGTTGTACGAATTCATATTCGTCCTCTTTTACACCAACGCTGATAGAAGCGATTAATCCACGTGATTGCATATCTCTAATGAATGAGATTCGTTTCTCTGGTTGGAAACGATGCATGATATAGAAGTAATTGTTTTCAGCTAAATAAGTTGCGATTCTTTCATCAATAATCGTTTGCATATTTGCAGGCACGACAGGTAATTTAAATTTATGTTTTCCTAAAGTGACAGTTGTATCACATTCAGAGCGGCTATTTACAATACATTTTGCAGGAATTAATTGAATATCTTCATAGTCGAATACGTTTTCCATCATTTACACCCCTAAAATACGAATATTTTATTTTTATTAATCAAAAATGTTCGTCCATAGGATAATTTACATTATTTTTATTAAGAAGTCAAAAGATTTCTTAACATTTTTTTTAAAAGTAGATTTTATATCTGAAAAAAAACGTTAAAAACGAATTTAAAACGTTTTTTCAATTGTATTGTTCGTTTATGAAAAAAGGTTGAAAAATTGAGATAATTATACAAGGTTGTATGTATTCTTTTTATTTTTTGGTAGGGTGAGGGTACTATGAAAGGGTTAATGCTAACAATACGAGCAAAAGATGTTATCAATTAGTTGAACAATATATGAAATGATAAGGTTTATTTCTATATAAAAAGATGAATCTGATATGATCCACCTTTTTATGTGAGGTTTCAAGTATAATAAGTAGGGTGATAGTAACGTATACAAAAGATAAAAAAGAAAATAATACAGAATAAAATGAGGTTAATATATGAGTAAAAAAAGTTTTTCTGATTATAAATTAAGTAAGGAAATTGTAAGGGCGCTTACTGGGTTAGGATATGATCATCCAACAGAAGTACAAGGTGAGGTTATTCCAGTCGCATTACAAAAGAAGGATCTTGTTGTGAAGTCCCAGACTGGAAGTGGAAAAACAGCTTCATTTGGTATTCCGCTTTGTGAAATGGTGGAGTGGGAAGAGAATAAACCACAAGCATTAGTTTTAACACCAACGAGAGAGCTTGCGGTACAGGTAAAAGAAGATATTACAAATATAGGTCGATTCAAAAGGATTAAGGCTGCGGCAGTTTATGGGAAATCTCCATTTGCACGTCAAAAATTAGAATTAAAGCAAAAGACACATATTGTAGTTGGGACTCCTGGTCGTGTGTTGGATCATATTGAAAAGGGCACCCTTTCTTTAGAGTGTTTGAAGTATTTAGTTATTGATGAAGCAGATGAGATGCTAAATATGGGCTTTATCGATCAAGTAGAGGCAATTATTGATGAATTACCTATAAAAAGAATGACAATGCTATTTTCAGCAACACTTCCAGAAGATGTTGAAAAATTGTCTCGTACATATATGAATTCACCAACTCATATCGAAATTAAAGCAGCTGGGATTACAACGGATAAAATTGAACATACTCTTTTTGAGGTAATAGAAGACGAGAAGCTTTCACTACTTAAAGATGTAACAACGATTGAGAATCCAGATAGTTGTATTATTTTCTGCCGTACACAAGAAAACGTAGATCATGTATATAGACAGCTAAAACGAGTTAATTATCCTTGTGACAAAATACACGGTGGTATGGTACAGGAAGATCGTTTTGAAGTTATGGATGATTTTAGAAAAGGAAAGTTCCGTTATTTAGTAGCAACTGATGTAGCTGCGAGAGGAATTGATATTGATAATATTACACATGTTATTAATTACGATATTCCATTAGAAAAAGAAAGCTATGTACATCGTACGGGAAGAACGGGACGAGCTGGTAATAGTGGAAAAGCTATTACATTTATAACGCCTTATGAAAATAGATTTTTAGAAGAGATTGAGGAGTATATTGGTTTTGAAATTCCAAAGGCAATTGGACCTTCAAAAGAAGAAGTTATGAAAGAGAAAGCTGCATTTGAAGAAAAGATATATGCTAAACCAATTATAAAGAAAGATAAAAATGCGGACATAAACAAAGGCATTATGAAGCTGTACTTTAATGGCGGGAAGAAAAAGAAAATTAGAGCGGTAGATTTCGTCGGGACAATTGCTAAAATTAAAGGTGTTACAGCAGAAGATATAGGCATTATTACGATACAAGATAACGTTTCTTACGTTGAAATATTAAATGGAAAAGGACCACTGGTTTTAAAGGTTATGAGAAATACAACGATAAAAGGTAAACAATTAAAAGTTCATGAGGCAATTAAATAAATGAAAATATCCACTTTAAAGGTGGATATTTTTTTGGGGCTTACTTATAGAGTGGATAATGTGAATGGACTTTAACCAATACGTGATTGACGATTGTTTTTTTGTATGTTAGTATTTTTAATTGGTTTTTTCTACCGTTTAATGGGAAAATTGTTAATTCATTTAGGAGTATATTTTTATATAAGTAAATCAATTTTATTTTAATTGTTGTAAGCTATAAAAAATAAGGACGGTGTTTATGAAATGAATTTTACTCAAGATAGGTGGAGTTTTAAATGGCTTCATTTTTATTTGATGGTAGTAGTTGTTGCATCTCTTTTATTACGAATATATTTAGCATTTCATTTAGAAGGATATGAACGAGATCAACTATTTTTCGTGGATTGGATGAACACGGTAGGTAAATATGGATTAGGTGATGTGTATGCACATGGGGATTTAGTAAACTACCCTCCGTTTTTCTTAGCTCTTTTAGGTATTTATGGAGTGATATTGTCATTTTTTAATATATCCGTGGATGCTGCTGGTGTTTTAATTCGAGTCCCATCAATTGCATTTGAAGTAGTGGCTATAATTATTTTTGCTATAGCTTCTAAAAGGATAGAAAATTCGATTGTGAGAGCAGCATTAGTGACATTTTTTGCATTTAGTCCAGCAGTTATAGTGGATGGGACTATTTGGGGTCAAGTAGACATGTTACATAGTATATTGATGGTTAGTTCTATTTTATTGCTAATGTATAAGCCAACTTGGTCTGGTGCTATTTACGCTATAGCGTTACTAGCTAAATTTCAATCAATCGTAATTGCGCCTGTATTTGCTATGTATTTCCTAAAAATCATTTTTGAAAAAAGAGAAGGTAAGCAATTAATTAAATTTATAATAGGGTTCTGTATCCCGTTATTAATATTCGGCCTTTATTTCGCAGCACATGGAACATTTATTACTATGTTGACACAAGCATATTTAAATGCGGTGGGTACTTTCCCAACGGTAACTGTATTTGCTATGAATATTTGGTATTACGCGATTGGTACGGATCCTAATACGGTAGATACTATTCAAGTTTTACCACATATTACATTGAAAACAGTTGGATTAATACTCTTGTCTATTGCAGCGGCATTAACTTGTTTATATGTCTTTTTCCATCGCCATATGAATACGGCAGTTCTATTAAAAGCAGCGACTTTTATAAGTTTTGCATTCTTTATGTTACCTACGCAAATGCATGAGAGATATGCTTTCCCAGCATTAGTATTTGTCATCTTTTTATTGCTATATGAAATGAAGTGGACAGGAATAGCTTTAGGATTAACGTTAACAATCTTTTTAAATCTAGTAATGGTTCTGTATGCAGGCTCTAATACGAATATGGGAATGTTTATCGTTACTATTAATGTTTTTATTTTCTATGCTATGTGTAAATTATTAGTAAAAGAGTATTGTGATCGCTTTGAATTACTAATAAAGAAACAGTAAAAATTATAATTTTAGAGAGAAGTACATTTTGCCAGTATGCAAAATGTACTTTTTTAGTTTGAAAGAGTAAAATTCCAATAGAAAAATAAACATGAGAGGATACTTAGAAAATATAATTTCTAAAATACTACAATCATTCGGATAGTTATTAGGACTCTTTTAAATCATCAATCAACTTCTCAGCTAAGCGTCTGTACATATTACTCATCGACACAAATGATGTTAGTAATAAAAATTTCTCTAGGTTCGGATTTTCTAAGGAAGAAATCTCACTTACTTCTGAAACACGGTTATTTACGTCTTGTGTAAAGTTTTCAACGTTGTTTTCGGTAAGGGTAAGATAATCTTTATATAGCGTATTTAATTCGAAGGAATCATCGCCTAATAAGGATTCATTTATATTTTCTAAGGAGCTTTTTATGTCATTAATGGAAAGGGCCCCTTTTAATTGATAAATTAGGCTAATTAAAATCATATGCTCTTTTGAGTATTTTTTATTTTTGATTGGAATAAACAGTTTCCCTTTTGCATAATTGTTAATCATTGTTTTTGTTAATACTTTTTCATCATCGTTTCTTGTTGTATCCGCATAAGTATTTTCAAATAGTTGGACAACCTGGTCTACATACAAGTCGACATTTGGAATATCCTCAAGCGTAATATTTTTTTCTAAATGTAATGTTTCAAGCAATTTATTTATATTTTTCACGTAGAACCCCTCACTTTTATAACTTAGTGGAGCGTAAAGTTAAATTTATCTCTAAATATGGTATTACGAAACAAATGAATTGTAAATGTTGACCTCTAATAATAATGCGTATATAATTACATGTAGTTATCGAAACTACATGTAATTATATGAGGGGTGTTTATATGAATGCTTATATAAGGGAACCGGTTAATGCTTTTACCCACTTGGGGGGAGCTGTATTATCATTTATTGCATTATTAGCTATGCTTGTAAAAGTTTCTAGTAAGATGCCATCTTTTGCGGCAATTACAGCTGTTATTTTGTTTGGCATCGGAATGATGGTTCTGTATACAGCATCAGCTGTATATCATAGTGTGGTAGCCAGTGAACGAGTTATTTATTTCTTTCGAAAGCTTGATCACTCTATGATTTTTATATTAATTGCAGGTACATATGCACCATTTTGTTTAATTACATTACATTCCGCAAACGGTTTATTATTATTTTGTTTAGTTTATGCAACGGCCATTTGTGGTATTGTTTTTAAAATGTTTTGGTTTAGTTGCCCGAGATGGTTATCAACAGCAATTTATATTACAATGGGCTGGTTAATTGTTCTGTTCTTTGCACCGTTAGCTGCTAACTTAAGTGCAGGAGGTATCGTGCTTCTAGTACTTGGAGGCATTCTTTATACAATTGGTGGATTTATTTATGGAACAAAGCCAAAATGGTTAGAGTTTAAACATATGGGGCATCATGAAATTTTTCATGTTTTTGTATTATTAGGTAGTCTTGCGCATTTTCTAAGTGTATATTGTTACGTAATTTAATAAAAAAACGCCACATAATAAAAATTATGTGGCGTTTTTTTGTTACCTGATTAGAATCGTATATGTTATAAAATCATTATGGGATAAAATGTAAGTTTCTGTGTTCGCATGTTAAACATAGGATAAGAAATATGTGATATACTTTGAGAAGTTTATAATGAATGAAATATGGAGGACTATAATTATGGCAATACTTGTAACAGGTGGAGCAGGATATATTGGTAGTCATACATGCGTAGAATTACTAAATAGCGGTTACGAAGTTATAGTAGTGGATAATCTTTCGAATAGCTCGGTAGAATCTATAAATCGAGTGAAAGAAATAACAGGAAAACAATTTAAGTTTTATAAAGAAGATGTTTTAAATCATGAAGCGCTTGACGCAATTTTTGAAGAAAATGCAATTGAAGCAGTTATTCACTTTGCAGGATTTAAAGCTGTAGGGGAGTCAGTAGCGATTCCATTAACATATTATCATAACAACATTACAAGCACGTTAGTGCTATGTGAAGTAATGCAGAAACATAATGTTAAGAAGATGATCTTTAGTTCATCTGCAACTGTATATGGTATCCCGGAAACGTCACCGATTACGGAGGAGTTTCCATTAAGTGCAACAAATCCATATGGTCAAACGAAATTAATGATTGAGCAAATTATGCGTGATGTAGCATTTGCAGATGCAGAATGGAGTATCGCGTTACTTCGTTATTTCAATCCATTTGGTGCACACGAGAGTGGGCGTATTGGAGAAGATCCAAATGGAATTCCAAATAACTTAATGCCATATGTAACGCAAGTAGCAGTAGGTAAGTTAAAAGAATTAAGTGTATTCGGAAATGACTATCCAACGAAAGATGGAACGGGAGTCCGTGATTACATTCATGTTGTGGACTTAGCAAATGGTCACGTAAAGGCGCTTGAGAAAGTACTGAATACAACAGGAGTAGATGCTTATAACCTAGGCACAGGCATGGGCTATAGTGTACTAGAGATGGTTAAAGCGTTTGAAAAAGTTTCGGGCAAGAAAGTTCCTTATAAAATTACAGAGCGTCGCCCAGGTGACGTGGCAGTGTGTTTTGCTGATGCATCTAAAGCGAAGCGTGAATTAGGCTGGGAGGCAACACGCGGATTAGAAGAGATGTGTGCAGATTCTTGGAAATGGCAATCAAATAATAAAAATGGCTATTTAGAAGTTTAATGATGAATAAAAAAATGACCTTTGCATAAAAGCAAGAGGTCATTTTTTATTAAGTTTATTAGCGAACCTAGAAAAGAACGTTTGCTGTTTTAAATGATATGATTTTACAATATCTTATGCTAGAAGATAGTAGAATGAGATAGAGGAATGTATTATTTTATTAATTTTTTATAGAAATTGAAAGCGTATTATTGAAAAGTATTCCAACACTTGTATCATTGCTAGAGTCCGTTTATAATCAAGGAATCCTATTTCATATTTTGATAGGATTATTTATTGTTGAAAGCGTTTTAAGTTTCCTCTTTTTTGAGGTAGGAGGTCTGACTTATTCAGATGAAAAATTATGTATGTAGTTTTAAATGGGAAGAAAAATAATATCAGTATCACTTTATAGTGTGGGGAGGTTAAAAGTGTGAAAGGTAAAGATTTTCACACGAATATATATGGGTTATATAGGATTATTACTTTCAGGGGCAGCTTTATTTTTAAATAGTCTTGTTATATTAGGGAAAGCAGAGATGAAAAGTGCGGGTGTTTTTAATTTATTTGTGGGTGCACTACAAATTATTATTCCGTTTTATTTGATCATGATTTCTGACCAAAGCAATTGGACAGTGTATTCATATGCGGCTACTTTCTTATTTGGATTAACTTATTTATATGTAGGTGTTACTTTTATAAAAGGAATGGATAGTAGTGGTCTAGGATGGTTTTGTATTTGGGTAGCAATTATTGCTTTATTCTATATGGTTGTTTCATTTGTTCAATTCCATGATGTTGTTAATGCATTAACGTGGTTTATGTGGGCATTACTTTGGTATTTATTCTTTGTATTAAATACACAAAAGAAGAACATCAATCAATATCTTGGAAGGATTGCCTTCGTACAATCATGGGTAACATTGACTTTACCTTCACTATTTTATTTTATGGGAGTATGGGGAGAGGGATTCGTATATGAACTATGGGTTTATGTATCAGTAATTTCTATTTTGTACTTCTGTTATTGTATTTATAAATATCGAGTACGTTAATATATAAAAAAGCATGGAATCGTTAAACTGATTTCATGCTTTTTTATATATTAGCGTTTTATAATAAAAGAGGTGGTATCTCATAAATCATGAAAATGGGGATGATGAAATTGAAGAAAGTGTTGGTGCTAGGAGGAACAAGGTTTTTTGGTAAACATTTAGTAGAGTACCTTTTGCAAGCTGAACACGATGTAACAATTGCCACAAGGGGAGTTACTGAAGATTCTTTTGGTAGCGCAGTAAAAAGAATAATTGTCGATAGAGAAGATAGAAAGCTACTAGAAGAGCGTCTAGAAGGAAAAAGTTATGATATTGTATACGATAATTTATGCTATAGTTCAAATGCAGCGAAAATGGTATGTGAAGTTTTGAAAGGAAAAACGAAGAAGTATATTATGACATCTTCAATGGCTGTCTATGAACCTGCATTAAGTTTGTTAGAAGAGGACTTTAATCCATACGAATATGCAATTACATATGGAGATAGAAATGATTTTAATTATAGTGAAGGAAAGCGATTAGCCGAAGCGGTTTTATTTCAATATGCAATATTCCCAGTCGTTGCAGTGCGTTTTCCAGTTGTTATTGGAGAAAATGACTATACGAAAAGGTTACAATTTTACGTTGAATGTGTTGTGAACCAAAAACCTATCGTTGTGGATCATGTAGATGGAACTTTGTCATTTATACATGAAAAAGAGGCAGGAGAGTTTCTAGCTTGGTGCGGAATGGAAAATGTGAAAGGACCAATTAACGCCTGTAGTAACGGGGTAGTTTCTACGGAAGAAATTATTCATTTCATAGAAGAGAAGACGGGAATAAAAGCACTCATCCAGGAAGCTGGAGAAAATATAGCTCCTTATAATGAGGTAACTAACTGTACGTTACATAATGGAAAGGCTCGTAAATTTGGATTTTTGTTCCGAGAGCTGAAACTAGAAATAAAAAATGTTTTAAAACATTATATAAATACAATGAAGTAATCATAAATCCCCCGGTGGCAATCCGGGGGATTCTGGAGGATTTCGACAATACTGATTTTACATTACCAAATTTACCTTATACATACGACTAATGTTTTTGTGATTGAATTGCTTGTAAATACTTCTCGTTTACTTGGTCCCAGTTTACTGTATGCCACCAATTGGTAACAAACTCTGGGCGCCGATTTTGATACTTTAAATAATAAGCATGTTCCCATACATCAATTACGAGTAAGGGGATTTTCCCTTCTTGCAAAGGCGTATCTTGATTTGGTGTACTCATAACAGAGAGTTCCTCACCGTCAAGAACAAGCCATCCATAGCCACTTCCAAAACGACTAATAGCTGCTTTGGAAAGTTGATCTTTTAAGTTGTCAAAGGTATTGAAATAATAATCAATTACTTTTGCAACGTCTCCATTAGGCTCACCGCCACCTCGTGGGCTCATCACTTCCCAAAAAAGACTATGACAATAGTGACCACCACCGTTATTTCTTACAGCTGTAACAATTTCCTTCGGTAAAGCATCTAAATTACATAGCAATTCTTCTAAAGATTTATTATGTAATTCAGTATAATTTTCTAAAGTAGCATTTAAATTGTTTACGTATGTCGCATGGTGCTTTCCATGATGAATGGAAAGTGTATTGCTATCGATATGTGGCTCTAGTTCATCATAGTCATATGAAAGCTTTGGCAATTGAAATGAAGACATAACATTACCTCCTTTCTATTTAAAAAAGTTGGTCTAGGTAAAAATACTTTACCTAAGTCAAAAATACACCCATTTTCCATATAAGTCAATAGTAAGTCTGTTAATTTTCTGAAAAATATTACAATAAAAGTAACACTCTCAATTTCATTTGTGACTCCTATCCTTTTTGCTTATACTGTAAAGTAGCAAGGTTTTGTTGAAATAGAAGGAGATTGTTTATGAGTAAAACGAAACAATTAATAGAGGAAGCAAGTAATTTTATTACGATTTGTTATAAGGAGCTTCATAAAGAACAATTGATAGAAGAACGTATAAAAGAAATTCAAATTGAGATAGAGAAGACAGGGACATATGAGCATACATTTGAAGAACTTGTTCATGGTTCACGAATGGCATGGCGTAACAGTAATAGATGTATTGGAAGACTATTTTGGAGTAAGATGCACATATTAGATGCGCGCGAAGTAAATGATGAAGAGGGTGTATATAATGCATTAATTCATCATATTAAATATGCAACGAACGATGGAAAAGTTAAACCAACCATTACGATTTTTAAGCAATATCAAGGTGAGGAAAATAATATACGAATTTATAATCACCAATTGATTCGATATGCAGGATATAAAACAGAAATGGGAGTGATCGGTGACTCGCATTCCGCTACATTTACGGACTTTTGTCAGGAGCTTGGCTGGCAAGGAGAAGGTACGAATTTCGATGTATTGCCACTTGTATTTTCTATAAACGGGAAGGCGCCTACATATAAAGAAATTCCGAGGAAAGAAGTAAAAGAAGTACCAATTGAACACCCAGAATACCCTATTTCATCACTTGGAGCAAAATGGTATGGGGTTCCAATGATTTCAGATATGCGCTTAGAAATTGGCGGTATTTCTTATACAGCCGCTCCGTTCAATGGATGGTATATGGGAACAGAAATTGGGGCGCGCAACTTAGCGGATCATGATCGTTATAATTTACTTCCGGCTGTTGCGGAGATGATGGATTTAGATACATCGAGAAACGGTACGTTATGGAAGGATAAGGCGCTAATTGAGTTGAATATTGCCGTACTACACTCTTTTAAAAAACAAGGAGTTAGTATTGTTGATCATCATACTGCTGCACAACAATTTCAGCAATTTGAGAAGCAAGAAGCTGCTTGTGGTCGTGTTGTAACAGGTAATTGGGTGTGGCTTATTCCACCATTATCTCCAGCTACCACTCATATTTATCATAAACCGTATCCGAATGAAATTTTGAAGCCAAATTTCTTTCATAAATAATATTTAGTGCAGTTTTTTTCTGCAAAATATATTTTTTTTAATTACTGTTATGTAGCAAATGGAAGCCTTTACTCTCGGTTATTTTTGGAAGAGGATTTTTGAACCAAGGAGTTCCTTATGTTATAATCAAATTTCTGTTTCGAAGACCTTATAGAAATATAAGGTCTTTTGTTTTGCTTTTTTATGTAAGAGAAAGAGATTTTTTTCTTTTTAATAAGGGATTTGGCATATTTTTAGGGACAACATAAGTATGTGGGAAGTCGATAAAATGTTATGCATATATAATTATTATGTTTTGGGTTTAAACAATAAAACATAATAGAGTTGTTTTTTTAGATTGCTGAGGAAGGAGGAAGTGTAAATGAGGATGAAGAGTCGAAAAACTGATTGGCCTGTATTTATTATTAGCGGTGGTTCACTTTTATTATTTGTAATTGCAGTTTTTTTGAACAAGGATTATGTAGAGAGTGCGATTAATAACAGTTTCGCTTTTTCAATTAAATATTTTGGTGCCTTCTGGCAAGTTTTATTATTAGGTACATTTATTGTTGCGATGTGTATGGCGTTCTCCAAATATGGGAGAGTTAAACTTGGGGGATTAGAAAAACCTGAGATTAGTACGGCAAAATGGCTTGCTATTATTATGTCTACATTACTTGCCGGAGGTGGCGTTTTTTGGGCAGCAGCAGAGCCAATGTACCATTTGATGACGGTGCCACCAATACATGATGGTATATCTGCTGGAACGAAAGAAGCAGTTATGCCTGCTTTAGCACAAAGTTATATGCATTGGGGATTTTTAGCATGGACGATTTTAGGTACAATTAGTGCGGTAGTTATGATGTATGGACATTATCATAAAGGTATGCCGCTAAAACCTCGAACGCTTTTATATCCTATTTTTGGGGAAAAATTAAGAAAGAGCCTGCTTGGAACGATAATTGATGCAGCTGCAATTATTGCAGTAGCTGCAGGTACAATTGGCCCAATTGGATTTTTAGGTTTACAAGCAAGTTATGGGTTACAAGAATTATTTGGAATTTCTGATGTATTCACTACTCAATTGGCAATTATTGTTTGTGTAGTGGCCGTGTCTACCATATCGGCAGTAACAGGTATTGATAAAGGGATTCAAATTATAAGTAATTTAAATGTTAGATTAGCAATTTTGTTAATGGCATTCATATTACTATTTGGGCCAGGTGGATTTATTATTGATTCGTTTGTTTCTTCGTTTGGATTTTATGTAAGTGAGTTTATACCGATGAGCACATACCGTGGTGATACAAGTTGGTTAGGATCTTGGACAATCTTTTTCTGGGGATGGTTTATTGGATACGGACCAATGATGGCAATTTTAGTGAGTCGAATTTCAAGAGGGAGAACGATTCGAGAAATCATCGTTGCAATTGGAATTATCGCACCTATTATTACAACGTTTTGGTTTACTATATTAGGTGGATCAGGTGTGTTTTATGAGTTAATGAATCCTGGTTCTATCTCGGACGCATTAAGTGAATCTGGTATGCCGGCAGCTATGATTGCAATTACAGGACAATTGCCACTTTCTAATATTATTGGACCAGCATTTCTTTTATTAACAATTTTATTTGTAGTGACAACAGGAGATTCAATGGCGTATTCCATTTCAATGGCAGTGACTGGAGACGGAGATCCTAGAATTAGTTTGCGAATTTTTTGGTCGCTTATTATGGGAGCAGTTGCAGCAATTCTTTTATATATGGGTGAAGGAAGTATTAATGCGCTACAATCGTTTATCGTAGTGACGGCAGTTCCGGTATCAATTTTGTTATTCCCGATGCTATGGTTAGCGCCTAAAGTTGCGGGAGAATTAGCATTAAAACAAGGTATTGTAAAAGAAGAAGATAAAACTGCATTCTTATTTCAGAAGGCTAGTAAATCAAAATAAATAAAAACGTAAAAGAGGAAGCATCTTAAATGAGATGCTTCCTCTTTTACGTTTAATCTAATACTTTTCCCTTTGTTTCTGGTACACATAGTAGCATTGTAATTAACCCGATTGGGTAGATGATAAAAATCAGGGACAATGCTCCAAGTAGGTTTCCACCTGTAGCGAGTAAGCCGATAATAACAGGCCCAAATCCAGCTAATCCACGCCCTGTACCGAAAATAAAGTTTTCTGCGGTAGAGCGAGCTTCAGCAGGATAGTTTTCAGCTAAAATTGCCCCAAATCCTCCCATCATTCCATTTGCAAAGAATCCAAGCAATGCACTTCCCCATAATAATAATGTTGAATCTGTGAATAAGAAGAAGTAAATGAGACAGTATACTGTACCGCCAATATAATAAATTGCAAAAGTTTTACGACGACCAATTTTATCAGCTAGAATACCAAAGGTTGCAATTCCAATTAGCATACCGATGGTAGAAATGAACATCCAGCCACTTGCTTTTGCTAATGTATAGTTATATTTATTTGCTAAAATAGTTGGCATCCATGTGAAGATTCCGTAATATCCGAAGTTCTGGATAAATGACATAATAATAAGACCGATTGTTGTGATTGTTACTTTTTTACTGGAAAATAACTTTCGAAGTGGGAATTTTTTTATATGTTTTAGTTGTTCTGCTTCAGTAGGTGTTAATTTACCTGCAGCTTCTTTTTGTAATAGTTCTTTTTTGTAGCGTTGTTTTTGCTCCCATATTTTCGGTTCACTTAAACTTTTACGGACATAGACAGCTAGTAAAGCTGGAATTAATCCAAATAAGAAAACGGCTCTCCATCCAAAATGCGGGACAATAAATGCTGGAAGGAGTGAAGCAACCAGTACACCAAATTGCCATCCAAGTGCAACAACAGATGTCGCTTTAGCGCGCATTTCTTTAGACCATGTTTCTGTTACAATGGCCATTCCGATTCCGAATTCACCACCAACTCCCATTCCAACTAAAAAGCGAAGAATTAATAATTGCCAGTAGTCTGTTGCGAAATAAATGAGTGCGGTTGCTAGTGAAAACAGTAAGATTGTGAAGGCCATTGTACGAATACGTCCAAATAAATCAGCAATAAATCCAAATAAATAAGAACCAATTAACATCCCTATTGTGGTAGCTAATGTTAAGTTTCCACCTTCAACAGGACTTAAGTGAAACTCTTTTAAAATATAGACAAGTACGAAAGATAATAGCAACATATCTAAACCTTCTGCTGCATATCCTAGCGCAGAACCAAATAATGTTTTATATCTTTTCGCTTTCGTCTCCTCTGTTATTTGTTGTACATCAGTAGTGACGTTCATTATTACTCCTCCTTATTTTCTACAGTCGCTATGGAAGAATAACAAAAGGCCTTCTCACCTGATATGATGAGAAGGCCAAAAAAGCATACGTATCCCTAAGAAAAGAACATACGTATATTGTATTCCGACTTCCTTCTCAACCTCACGGGGTTGGGTTAAAGGACTGTATTATATTACTTTATTTTTAGCACTCTTCTATTGTATTGTCAAATAAAGAGGAAGTTATTATGTGTAAAATATTTCAAAAAACATTTCGTTCTTCTTGACGCCGACTTCATTATTTTCCCATAATAAAACTAACTAAATAAAAAGGAATGAATCAAAGATGCTAAATTTAGTACTCATGATGATTGAACGAGTCGGACTTATAGTTATTTTAGGATTTTTACTCTCTCATATTAAAACTTTCAGACGTCTCCTTCATAAACAGGATGGCTATGTAGATAAGCTTAAGCTTATTTGTATTTTTTCGGTATTTACAATTGTAAGCAATTACACTGGGATTGAAATAGCAGGAAATACGATTATGAATGAAAATTGGTTACAAGGTGTTTCTTCGTCAAGTACAATTGCGAATACGCGTATTATGGGTGTTGGTATTAGTGGCTTACTTGGTGGCCCTATCGTAGGGGTTGGAGTAGGGTTTATTGCTGGTATTCATCGTTATATGCTTGGTGGTACGACAGCGCTAAGCTGCGCAATCTCTTCTATTTTAGCGGGGATTATAACGGGTTATATCGGATATATTTTCAAAAAATATAATCGTACAATTACTCCTAAGTTTTCAGCAGTTTTAAGTGTTTTTATCGTATCTTTAGAAATGGTTATGATTTTATTAATTATAGAGGATGGAATTAGCGTTGTGAAAACAATAGCGATACCGATGATTCTTGTAAATAGTTTTGGAAGTTTTATTTTACTTTCTATGATACAAGCTATTTTGCGTCAGGAGGAGAATGCAAAAGCACTTCAGACTCATAAAGTATTGCGTATTGCTGATAAAACGTTACCGTATTTTCGTCAAGGTTTAACAGAAGAATCGTGTAAGCATGTGGCACAAATTATTCACCGCTTTACAGGAACGGATGCGGTATCTTTAACAGATACAGAGAAAATATTAGCGCACGTTGGATTAGCATCAGATCACCATATTCCTTCACATAGTTTAATAACTGGTTTATCAAAAGAGGTTTTACATACAGGGCAAATAATGAAGGCGAAATCACGTGAGGTTATTAATTGCCAACATGAAAGCTGTCCCTTACAAGCCGCTATTGTTATTCCACTAACTTCACATGGAAATACGATAGGTACATTAAAACTGTATTTCAAAAATTCTAACCAGTTAAGTCGCGTTGAAGAAGAATTAGCAGAGGGGTTAGCAAAGATATTCTCCACGCAGTTAGAGTTAGGAGAAGCTGAGTTGCAAAGTAAATTACTTCAAGATGCGGAGATAAAAGCATTACAAGCACAAATTAACCCGCACTTTTTATTTAATGCGATTAATACAGTATCAGCTTTATGCCGAACAGATGTAGAAAAAGCAAGGAAGTTATTATTACAGCTGAGCGTGTATTTTCGTTGTAATTTGCAAGGGGCACGTCAGTTATTGATTCCACTAGAGCAAGAATTAAACCACGTACAGGCATACTTATCATTAGAACAAGCAAGGTTCCCAAATAAGTATGAGGTAAAGATGTATATTGAGGATGAGCTAAAGACAACTTTAGTACCACCATTTGTTCTTCAACTATTGGTTGAAAATGCACTGCGACATGCTTTTCCGAAGAAGCAACCAATATGCGAAGTGGAAGTGCATGTTTTTGAAAAAGAGGGTATGGTTCACTTTGAAGTAAAAGATAATGGACAGGGAATTGAGGAAGAACGTTTAGAACAATTAGGAAAGATGGTAGTTTCATCAAAGAAAGGGACTGGAACAGCTTTATATAATATTAATGAACGTCTTATTGGGTTATTTGGGAAAGAAACGATGCTTCATATCGAAAGTGAATTAAATAAAGGGACGGAGATTACCTTTATTATTCCAAAAAAAGTAGGGGAGGAAGAGCCGGGTGTTAAAAGTATTAGTAGTTGACGATGAAATGTTAGCACGTGATGAACTAAAGTATTTATTAGAGAGAACGAAAGAAGTTGAGATAGTTGGTGAGGCTGATTGTGTGGAAGACGCATTAGAAGAACTAATGCAAAGTAGACCAGATATTGTGTTTTTAGATATTCAATTATCCGATGATAACGGATTTGAAATCGCGAATATATTAAAGAAGATGAAAAATCCACCTGCAATTGTATTTGCTACTGCCTATGATCAATATGCGCTGCAAGCATTTGAAGTAGATGCGTTAGACTACATTTTAAAACCATTTGATGAAGAACGTATTGTGCAAACATTAAAGAAGTATAAAAAACAAAAACAAGCGCAAATAGAAACGAAGCACGAAATAAAGGGGACAGATGTAGCAGCAGAGATGCATAAATTAGCATTACCAATTGAAGAATCAATCGTACTTGTGAATATTGAAGACATTATATATGTAGGGCTTGTAGATGGGAAAGTAACAGTAAAAACAATGAGGGAAACGTATGTAACACATGATACACTTGTAATTTTAGAGAAGAAGTTACCACAAGCAAGCTTCATGCGCATCCATCGTAGCTTTATTGCGAATATTAATCATATTACTGAAATTCAGCCATGGTTCAATTCTACTTATAATTTAATCATGAAAGAAGGATCGAAAGTACCTGTTAGCCGTACATATGCAAAAGAACTCAAGAAGCTGCTTCGTATTTAAGAAGCAGCTTTTGTATTTCATCCTTTTATATTTGTAACTGATTCTGTATATTTGACGTTCTGTTATGTAAACGCTTACTTTAGTGTTTATATCCTATACAATAAAGGTACCAAATCGAAAGAGGTGGCCAAAATGAGTACGAAAAAAGTATATAGTTTCTTATCACAAGCATTTATATTCTCAGCTATTATGTTAATTTCAAATATTATTGCAACGCATTTACCAATTCCAATGCCTTCATCGGTAATCGGGTTAGTTATTTTATTTAGTCTATTATGTTTAAAAGTAATTAAATTGGAGCAAGTTGAATCACTTGGAACAGCTTTAACCGGCATTATCGGATTCCTTTTCGTCCCATCAGGTATTTCAGTTATTAATTCTCTTGGTGTAATGGGGCAATACTTTGTACAAATTTTAACTGTAATTGTTGTAGCAACAGTTATTTTACTCGCTGTAACAGGATTATTTGCACAATTCATTTTAGGAAAAGATGAAAAAGAAACAGAAGATACAAAAGAATTGAAAATAGTAAATAAAGGACGCAAGCACGGAAAGGTTGCGTAACCATTGAATTTATATATTGTTAGGAGGTAATTAACATGGCAAGCACAATGACTCCATATTTCGGAATCGTCGTTTCATTAATCGCATACGGAATCGGAACATTATTATTCAAGCATTCAAAAGGGTTCTTCCTATTTACACCATTATTCGTAGCGATGGTATTAGGGATTGTCTTTCTAAAGGTAGGTAACTTTACTTTTGAAGAATATAATACTGGTGGAAAAATGATTAGTTTCTTCTTAGAGCCAGCAACAATTGCATTCGCTATCCCACTATATAAACAAGTTGATAAGTTGAAAAAATATTGGTGGCAAATTTTATCAGCTATCGTGGTTGGATCTATTTGTTCAGTAATTGTCGTGTTCATTGTTGCAAAAGCAATCGGTTTAGATACAGCAGTAATGAATTCAATGCTACCACAAGCAGCAACAACAGCAATTGCGTTACCAATTTCAGAAAGTATTGGTGGTATTCCTGCAATTACATCGTTTGCGGTTATTTTCAACGCAGTTATCGTATACGCATTAGGAGCATTATTCTTAAAAACATTTAGAGTGAAGCATCCGATTGCAAAAGGTTTAGCACTTGGAACAGCGGGCCATGCATTAGGAGTTGCAGTAGGAATTGAAATGGGTGAGGTAGAGGCAGCGATGGCAAGTATCGCTGTAACGGTAGTTGGGGTTGTAACAGTAGTTGTCATCCCGATGTTCATGCCATTCATTGGATAGTAAAACTTACTTAAAAAATAAGAAAAGCAAGCTATTTGTAGGACAGATTTCTACTGATAGCTTGCTTTTTATGTTACAGTAGTGGTAAGACCTATTTAAAAAAATGTAAGTTTCCTTAAATCTTCATTAATACTATGTAGAATACGTTTTGAATTAGGTCATTGTATTGTAAAATAAGAAGTAAGCTACTATATACCTGTTAAGGTAGGCATATAATGAGTTTATAAAAATCTTAATATGAATGAATAATTAAAAGTAGAAAAGAGAGAGAAATCTACTTATTAACGTTTTAGTTTATAGGACAGGAGAGAGTATTCGTCGATTATGCAAATAAAAAACCTGTTTCAAAGCAAAGGATTTCAGAGGTTACTCGTATTAGTAATACTTGCTCTCGTGTTATACGGGCTGCAAAGTATGTTGAATTTAATATTAATTACGTTTATTCTCACGTATTTAATGGATCGATTCCAAAAGTTTATTTCCCGCAAATTAGATCATTTCATGCCTATTAATCGAAAAATTATTATAGCATTTCTATATGTAATGTTAATTGGTGGAATTGCTATTACACTATTTAAATATTTACCAGTATTAACGATACAAATTTCACAATTGATTTACCAATTCAATGTATTTTTAAGAAACCCACCAGATAGTGAACTAATTAAGTATGCAGTTAATGCTGTCAATCATATGGAGCTTTCTAAATATGTAGGACAAGGCGTAGACATTTTGTATAAATCAATTACGAATGTTGGTAAATTTGGTCTTCAAGTTTTACTTTCTTTAATTTTGAGTTTGTTTTTCTTACTAGAAAAATCTCGTATTGTTGGTTTTACTGCAAAGTTTAAAGAAAGCAGGCTTGCAATTTTCTATACTGAAATTGAGTACTTCGGTAAGAAATTTGCACGTTCATTCGGAAAAGTAATCGAAGCACAATTTTTAATTGCAGTTGTTAACTGTGTTTTATCCGTGATTGCACTATGGATATTAGGATTCCCGCAATTATTAGGTTTAGCATTAATGATTTTCTTGCTTGGATTAATTCCAGTAGCGGGGGTTATCATTTCGTTATTCCCACTTTGTATGATTGCTTACAATATTGGCGGTATTATGTACGTTGTTTATATTTTAGTTATCGTAACAGTGATTCATGCGCTTGAAAGTTACGTATTAAATCCGAAGTTTATGTCGCAAAAAACAAATTTACCGATTTTCTATACTTTTATGGTATTAATTTTCTCAGAGCACTTCTTAGGTGTATGGGGACTGATTATCGGTATTCCAATCTTCATTTTCTTACTAGATGTTTTAGACGTGACAAGTGATGAAATTGAGAAGGATGTTGGAACAAAATAAAGTGAAGTAGAGAAAAAGCATCGATGTTCGATGCTTTTTCTTTTATAACATTATGTTTCTTATGCCATACTGTAAGGAGAATATAGAATAGGGGTGAAGTAATGGCTGTAAATGAAAAGGTAGAATTGGCTACATTTGCTGGAGGGTGTTTCTGGTGTATGGTTTCTCCATTTGAAGAGATGGAGGGAATTATACAGGTTGTTTCAGGTTATACAGGCGGTCATAAAGAGGACCCAACGTATAAAGAAGTGTGCTCAGAAACAACAGGACATTATGAAGCAGTACAAATTACATTTGATGCAAATAAAATGCCGTATGAGGAATTGTTAAATATATATTGGAGACAAATTGATCCGACTGATATTGGGGGACAATTCCACGACCGCGGGCAGTCTTATGAAACGGTGATTTTTTATCATAATGAAGAACAACATAAAAAAGCTGAGGCCTCAAAAGAAGAGCTTGAGCAGAGTGGACGCTTTTCAAAACCAATTGCGACAAAAATATTACCAGCAGCTACATTTTATGCAGCTGAAGAATATCACCAAGGATATCATAAGAAAAACACATTCCGCTATGAGTTATATCGTAAAGGCTCAGGACGAGATGCTTTTATTAAGCAACATTGGCCAAAGGATAATGCTCATTTAAAAGAAAAACTCAATGAGATGCAGTTTTATGTAACACAGGAAAATGGTACAGAACCACCATTTCGAAATGAGTATTGGAACCATAAAGAGGAAGGTCTTTATGTAGACATCGTTTCAGGTGAGCCGCTGTTTACTTCTCTAGACAAATTTGATAGTGGATGTGGATGGCCTAGTTTTACAAAACCAGTTATGTCAGCAAGTGTGAAAGAAAAGATGGATGTGAGTCATAATATGACACGTACAGAAGTGAGAAGTAAAGAAGGAGACTCACATCTTGGGCACGTATTTCCAGACGGTCCAGGACCAAATGGCCTTCGTTACTGTATTAATTCCGCAGCTCTTCGATTTATTCCAAAAGAGGAATTAGAGAAAGAAGGCTATGGCGATTTCCTAATCTTGTTTGGAAATAAAAAATAACCTCGCAGTTAGCGAGGTTATTTTTTTGTTATTTTGCTTTTTTCTTTTTGAACTTGCTTAATACTTCATAAACGATTGGAACAATAAGAAGTGTTAATAACGTTGAACTTGTTAATCCACCAATTACTGTTACACCAAGTCCTTTAGAAATTAAGCCACTACCTTCAAATCCTAATGCAAGCGGGATAAGAGCACCGATTGTTGCAATTGCAGTCATTAAAATTGGACGAAGGCGTGTTGCACCAGCTTCTAATAAAGCTTCACGTGTTGATAGACCTTCATTTTCTTTATGAATAACGCGGTCGATAAGCACGATTGCGTTTGTTACAACGATACCGATTAACATAAGCGCACCAATCATTGCAGATACACTTAATGTTTCACCAGAGATTAATAAGGCAACAAGAGCCCCAATAATTGTGAATGGTAGCGAGAATAAAATTGCGAATGGTGCAAGAGCACCGCCAAATGTAACGACAAGAACGAAGTATACAATGGCAATCGCAGCTAACATCGCTAAGCCCAGTTGTTTGAATGATTCTTCAATATCTTTAGTAACACCGCCCATAGAAACATCTACACCGGAAGGAAGATCCATTTTATCTACTTCTTTTTGGACTGCAGCAGATGCTTTTGAAACGTCATCAGATGTTAGTTTTGCACTAACCTCTGCATAAACACGTCCATCTCGGTGTGTTACTGTATTCGATGTTTCACCTTCTTTTACAGTCATAACATCTTTCACAGCTACTTCATTACCAAGTGGTGTTGTAATTTTGCGATTTGTTAAGTCATCGATTGTTTCATAATTTTGTTTTTCAGCTTCTACATATACATTGATATCTTTACCGTCTTTTTTAATTGTTGTCAGAACAGGGCGATCATGTTGATTAGAAAGTCCCATTCCAATTTGAGCAGCCGTTAAGCCCATTTTACTTAGCTTTTCTTGATCTGCGACTAAAGTGTACTCTGCATATGTTTTTGCAATACTAGAATCTATATCTTTTAAGTCTTTATTTTTCTTCATGATATTTTGAATATCTTTTACGACAGGCTTAATGTCTTCTGAGCTATCTCCGTAAACGTATAGTTTAATTTCATTACTACCGCCACTTGCTCCGAAGTCTTGGTTTTTCCATTCGCCTTTGCCAGACATCTTCTGTAAATCTTTAACGACTTGTTCTTTCTCTTTTTCGAAGTTTTTCGTGTCGTTATCATATTGCACGAAGAACATTGCTTGGTTTGATTGACCAGGACTCATTGGATTCTCTCCACCTAATGAGAACTGAATTGTTTTGACGTCTTTATTATCTTGGAAGTGCTTCTCAGCTTTTGTTGCAATTTTTTCAACGTCTTCTAACGTTTGACCTGGTTCAGGATTATATGTTGCAATAATCATTTTTTCTTCTTCAGAAGGTAAGAAACTTACACCGATAACTGGTACAAGTGCAAGACTACCAACCAATAGAAGGACAGCGATACTTGATGTAATAATTTTGTGATTTAAAGCCCATGCAAGTATGCGTTTATAACCATTTGCTAATTTACTTGGTTTTTCTTCATGATGTACTTCTTTTTCCCTCATACTCTCTTTCTTAAATAAAGAGTGAGCTAGCATCGGTACGATTGTAACAGCTACTAGTAATGATGCTAATAAAGCGAAGACGATAGTTAAGGCAAATGGTAAGAACATTTCACCAATCATACCTTTTACTAGTCCAAGTGGTAAAAATACAGCAATTGTTACAATGGTAGAAGACATAATTGGGATAAACATTTCTTTCGTAGCTTCACGAATTAAATCTTTTCCGCGCAATTTCTCTTCTGATAACGACATACGTCGGTAAATATTTTCAATAACAACAATTGAGTCATCGACAACGCGGCCTATAGCAACGGTCATTGCTCCAAGTGTCATAATGTTAAGTGTAATATCCATTTGCTTTATGACTAAAACAGCAATTAATAAAGAAAGTGGTATTGAAACGACAGAGATTAACGTTGTTCGAATATTTCGTAGGAACAGCATAATAATAACAATCGCAAAGATAGCACCGAAAATTGCTTTGCTTAGCATTGTTTCAACTGATTTTTCAATAGGTGCACCTTGGTCGAATGTTGAAATGATCTCTAAATCTTTATATTTTTTCTCAAGATCTTTTACTTTATCTTTTACTGCATTTACAACATCAACTGTATTTGCATCGGAGGCCTTCACAATTTGAATTCCAATTGCTTCTTTTCCATTTGTTCGAGAAATGGATTCTGCTTTCCCAATTTCTTTAATGTCAGCAATTTCGTCTAATGTAACTGTTGGAATCCCGTTCATAGCAGCTGGATTCATTTGCGGCGTTTGTGCACCAGCGCCAGCATTTTGACTACCTTGACCGTTAGGTGAGGAAGGTATAGCTGGGATTTTAAGTTCTTTTAATGCTTTAATCGTTGTAATATTGCCATCTACAACAACTGATTTTTCCGTGTCTTTAAATGTGTATAAGCCAAGTGGTAAAGATACATCCGATCCCTTAATCACATTTTTTACAGTATCTTCACTTAGTCCTAGTTCTTTCATTTTATCTTTCTTGAAGACAAGCTGTACTTCATCTACTTGTTGGCCAGCAATTTGGACAGATGCAACACCATCAAGTCCTTTTAATCCTGGTACAACATTTTTTTCTACATTTTCAGTTAAGGTAGCTAAAGATTCATTCTTGCTTGCTACGCTTAACGAAATAACTGGGAAAGCATTGAAGTTTACTCGTGAAACTTTAGGATCTTTAACACCTTCTGGGAGTTTTACATTTGTGAGAGCTTCTTTAATTTCTGTTTCTGCTTTTTCCATATTTTTATCAAAATCGTATTCTACTTGAATAGAAGATGCGTTTTGAAAAGATGATGAGCTTACAACGTTAACACCGCTTAAATTTTGTAGTTGTTCTTCCATCGGCTTTGAAACTTTATCAGCTACTTCTTCTGGTGTAGCACCAGGATAGACCGTAGTTACTGTTACAATCGGTGTTGTAATATCAGGAATTGTTTCCAGCTTCATATTGAGTCCAGAGTAGATCCCTGCAATAGTAACAATAATGGTTAGTAGCCAAACTGCGAACTTATTTTTTAACGAGAAATTGATGATTTTGTTCATGTTTGCGCTCCCTTTTTATTGTATTGACCAACTGGTCAGTCTAATACATAATATAACTGACCAGTTGGTCAATCGTCAATAAAAAGAGATGGTATAATACATTTATAATAAGATGCGAGATTAAATTTAGGAGAGAAGATATGAAAGAAAAAGAGCGTTTAATTATAGAAGCGGCTATGAAGTTATTTGCGACTAAGGGTGTAAATGCAACGTCGGTACAAGAAATCGTCACCACTTGTGGTATTTCAAAGGGAGCTTTTTATTTGTACTTTAAATCGAAAGATGAGCTTTTATTAGCGACGCTTCGATATTATTATGAAAAAATCCAAAAGAAAATGCTGGATATTGAAAAAGAGTCTTTACTACCACGTGAAAAATTTGAAAAGCAATTATACTTTCAGTTTACTGATGTGCAAAAACATAAAGAGTTTATTATTATGCATGCAAGAGAAAATGCCATTCCGTTTAATAAAGAAGTGGAAGAATTTATGATGCGGATGAAGTTAGAGTCTCATGCATTTTATCGGAATAGTTTATTGTCCATTTATGGTGAAAAGGTTATGCCATATTTATTGGATTTAGTAATTATGGTAGAAGGTATATGCCGTGGGTATTTAGAATTAATTATTTTACAAGCACTAGAAATTGATTTGTCCTATGTATCGATATTTATTTTAAAAAGGATAGATCATTTAGTAGATGGGCTCATAGAATCTTTGGAAGAACCTGTTCTACACGAAGAAGGGCTTGGGGAGTTTGTTTGTAAATCAGAGCTTATTAAGGAGCAAGTTAAAGAACGTTTTTTAAAAGAAATCATTGTGTTTAAGCGAACATTAGCTGATCAATTAGAAGATGATGAATTGCTTGTTACATTAGATGTTTTAGAGTCAGAAATGAGGTCAAACCCTAGAATTCCAGTCATTCAAGGGATGTTATCTAACTTAGAGGTATATCCAAATTTAAAGGAATTTCGCTTGCGGATTATGGAGTATTACAATATAAAAAGGTAACAATGATGGCTTTCATTGTTACCTTTTTATTATATATTCACTATTTCTTTTTTCTGTACAGTCTCTTCTTTTTCAAGGTTAATTGTTTCTTTCACGATATAAATTGGACGGTTTTTACTTTCGTCATAAATACGAGCAATATATTGACCGACGATTCCAAGGCCAAGTAACTGAATACCGCTAAAGAATGTAATAGCGACCATAATAGATGCCCAACCTGTTTGCGTACCAGAGCCAATAATTTTCACAGTAATTGTATATACTAAGACAATTATTGAAATGAGAACTGATAATAAGCCTAAAGTCATAACTATACGTAACGGTTTTGTTGAAAACGCAATAATGCCATCAGATGCAAATTTAATCATTTTCTTCAATGGGTATTTTGTTTCACCAGCAAAGCGCTCGTCACGTTCATATTCAACATACGTTTGGCGGAAGCCAACCCAAGACATCATCCCACGAATGAAACGATTGCGCTCAGTCATTTGATTGAAAACATCAGCTACTTTACGATCGATGATTCGGAAATCACCAGTATCTTTTGGGATATCGATATCGGACATGTAATTTAAGAATTTATAGAAATACTTAGCTGTTAAAAGTTTAAACCAAGTTTCACCTTTACGTTGTTTACGTTTTGCATAAACAACTTCATATCCTTCTTCCCATTTTGCAATAAGTTCAGGAATAACTTCAGGTGGATCTTGTAAGTCTGCATCTATAATTACAATAGCATCACCTTTTGCAGCAGCAATACCAGCTGTAACGGCTACTTGATGTCCAAAGTTACGCGCGAAATTAACGATTTTTGTACGGTAATCATTTGATGCAATCTCAGATAAGATTTCCATTGTACGGTCTGTGCTACCGTCGTTTACAAAGACAAACTCGTAATTAATATCATTTTGAAGCATAACGGACTTTAAACGGTTATAACATTCCTGCGCTACTTCTTCCTCGAAGTACATAGGAACTACAACCGAAATTAATTTTTGCATGTTATATCCTCCGTAGTTTTAATAAGTTGTTTAAGTTTAATTAGTAGCCTTTTCAGTTTGGTTGAATGTCCAAATTTTATTAAGGACAAAATTGATAACCATTCCGACACCAATTGCGAAAATCTGTGCAATTAGCGCATTAAAGGCAAGTTTATCTACTAATATAAATAAACATAATGTATTAAAAGCCAATACAATTAAATTTACAGTTAGAAATTTAAAGAACATTGACGTGCTTTTATTATTAGGTTTAAACACCCAATTTTTATTCCAATAGTAGCTATTGGCAACACCAATTAAATAGGCAATGGTATTCGCAATAAGGTAGTTCATCCCAAATTTTAATAATATCCAAAAGCTAATAATTGTAATGAGCGTATTAAAGATTCCTACTAAACCAAACTTTAAGAGTTTCTCCATAATATTATCCTCATTTTTATAAAATATATAAATTTAGGTGGTATAGGAAAAAAGATACCAGTAGATAGTATAACATATTTTTGAACTTCATATTATTTATTTATAAGAAAGTATCTCCAAGGTTGAAAAGGAGGTACTTTGCACTTAATTTCTTTTGAATTTTCGAACGTATTGAAAACATACGTATATCCCATAACTTTGTATTATGCTGAAACTTGGTATTATGAAATACCTGTATCTAGTTTGGTATTCAATTAATAGATGAATTAATACATATCCAACAATTAGTAGTAAGAATAATGTGTAATGAAGATTGTCTTGTTTTGTTACTATAAGGTAAAGAATCGCTATTATTCCGAAGAACATCGCAGCTGTATACATATAGCGCTCATATAGAATAGCATTCTCTTTTAAATCTTGCATCCCATCCAGAATTTCAAAGTTAGATGTATATAAGCTCCATGATGGTGAAGAATCGGTATCACCCCACATAAGTGCAAACTTCTCTTCAAATAATGATATAACCTTGTCCTTGTCAGCTAATCGTTCTTTAATAATTTTCTTTTCTTCTAAAGTGCGTTCTTCGCCAACCTCTAGAGACATAATATGGCCTGCGTCTTCATGGGAATACCCACCCTTTGTTTCATGGTTAAGACCGACTACAAATTTCCAAAGAGGATCGCGATTCGATAATGGATATTGTGTAATTCCAGAGGAGATAAATGCAAAGCTTATCATGTAGTGAACTAAGTAGAAAACAATAAAAATCCCACATAATTTCTTAAAAGAATTGAAAATGATTTTTTTAGGTTTCCCCAGCATTCCATGTAGGAAGATGTAAATAGCGACAGCAATTAAAATTAACATACCAAGTGGTCGCATAATGTCCCCTAAAGATAATAAGATACCAATAAAAATCCACATGTATTTACTTTGCAATCCTTTAGTTACTAATAAATAAAATCCAAAGTAAAAGAAGAAAGTAGCTAGATGTTGATTTGTTAACACAGAACTTAGCATAATACTTGGAATATATAATGCATACATCAATCCAGCGATACGTCCGGACCATTCATTAAATGTTTTCGCAGTGATTTTATAAACAAATATTGTAGTTCCCGTACAAAATAGGACATTTAAAAATTGTAAAGCGAATATTCCTTCTCCAAAAATCTTTATAATGAGCGCTTCATACATCGTAAATCCAAGTTGATACACCCACGAAGTGAAATATGTAGTATTTGTAAAACTAAAATCACCGTGGGCAGCTTGAATAGCGCTATTATACATTATTGCAAAATCTGATAAAGGTACGCTTGGTATTTGTAGAATCCAAATTAAGCGAACGATAAAAGCTAATAAAGTAAGTGAAATCACGAATGTTAGCGATGACATATATTTATTTATTAAGCACGCTACTATAAGAAAAACGAGCCCAATTCCAATCATAATAGGAAGACTTACTGAATTTGGAATGTCTAGTTTATCGCTAATTGTGAGATATGATTCCCACGTAATCCATGACAAGATAATGAGACATAGTATTAATAAAGATTTAGTCAAAAAAGAATTGATTCTATTAAATGCTGTAATCGGCATTAAATTTATACACTCCTTCAAATCAATTATATTTTAGTAGTTGAGAATATTCTATTCTTGGTATGTAGAGTATCACCTAAAAGAATACCATGATTAGTTTACTTATCAAAATACGCCCGGGGCTATATAGGAGATGTATTTTATATTTTTATTAGGACGGAATATAAAAATACATTTTTCTTACATAGAAATTAATATGTAAGAAAAATGTAGTGGAAAGTTATGAATTGTGTTGCGACCATTCTTCAACATTCCAAACTTTTGTTATCCAATCTTCATAAAAGTCTGGTTCATGACACACTAAAAGAATTGTTCCTTTGTAAGCTCTCATCGCTTTCTTCAATTCTTCTTTTGCTGTAACATCAAGGTGATTTGTTGGCTCGTCAAATAGTAACCAGTTGCTCTCTTCCCCCATTAGCTTACATAAACGGACTTTCGCTTGTTCGCCACCACTTAATTGGCTTAGAGGACGAGAAATATGTTCGTTTTTTAAACCGCACTTTGCCAACATTGCACGTATTTGATGTTGGTCTAGGCTAGGGAACGTGTTCCAAACATCATCAATCGGTGTTATATTATCAGCTTTCACTTCTTGTTCGAAGTATGATGGGTTTAAGAAATCACCAAGGCTTGTTTTTCCGCTTAAGGGTTTGATTTTACCTAAAATCGTCTTTAATAGTGTAGACTTACCTACGCCATTACATCCGACGATTGCAATTTTTTCACCGCGTTCAATTGTCATTGTTAGTTTTGGTAATAACGGGTGTGTATATCCAATTTCTACATTTTCTCCTTCAAAGACGAATCGGCTACTTGCGCGACTTTCTTTAAACGAGAATTCAGGTTTAATTGCCGTCTCAGGACGATCGATACGTTCCATACGATCGAGTTGTTTTTGACGACTTTTTGCACGACCTGTCGTTGAGTAGCGCGCTTTATTCTTCGCAATAAAATCTTCTTGTTTTTTTATAAATTCTTTTTGTTTTTCATAAGCATTAATATGTTGGTTTTTATTAATTTCCGCTAGCTCTAGGAATTTTTCATATGTCGCTGTATAACGCGTCATCTTTGTAAATTCTAGATGGAAAATAACATCGACACATTTATTCATAAATTCCGTATCATGGGAAATTAATAGGAATGCGTGTGGATATTCTTTTAAATAATTTGTTAACCAATGAATATGTTCAACGTCTAAATAGTTGGTAGGCTCATCTAATAGTAATACTTCTGGTTGCTCAAGTAGTAACTTTGCAAGTAATACTTTTGTACGTTGTCCACCACTTAATGCAGCAACATCACGATCTAAACCAATTGCGTCAATTCCAAGACCGCGCGCTGCTTCCTCAATTTTCATATCTAATAAATAGAAACCGCCTGCTTCAAGAGCATCTTGTATTTCCGCCATTTGCTCAAGAAGTTCTTCTAATTCTTCAGGTGTAGCAGTTCCCATTTTTTCTGTAACTTCATTTAAAGCTTTTTCTTTTTTAAATAAAGGTAAAAATGCATCTGCTAATACGTCACGAATTGTACGGCCAGGTGTTAAAATTGTATGTTGGTCTAAGTAACCATAATTTGTGCCAGGTGTCCATTCGACACGGCCTTCATCATGGATAAGTTCACCAGTAATTATATTCATAAATGTTGATTTACCAACACCGTTTGCTCCAACTAATCCAACATGTTCTCCTGCGAGTAAGCGCATGGATACATCTTTAAATAATGTACGATCACCAAATGTATGGCCTAATTTTTCAACAGTTAATAAGCTCATAATGTCCTCCGTTCAATTCTAAATAGTGTCTTGAATCATGATACTAAATTCTTCGATATAATGCTATCATTTCAAAAAATGTATATAAGTAAACAAAGCAAGTTTCTCCTCATAATTTGGAAGAGAAACTTGCTTCGTTGTTGTTTATCTGCCTAGCTTTTTATTCACAAACCCTAAAAGTAACCTGCGTATTTGTGGGTCAATTGCAAGACCGATAATGCCGTACAATATACCAGTAAGTGTTAAAGCTACTAGTGGTGGTAAGTTAATTAACACAGTACGATATAGAGCGTAACTGATTATAAATGCTAGTGCATTGAATATTGTTCCTTTGAATAGTAATGTAAAGCCTTTACGAGCGAATAAAGTAAAGCCGATTAATAATGTAATCTCGGTAAGGATAGCAGCTACAGCTGCTCCCATCATTCCAAATTGGCTACCTAATACGATGTAACTTATGACAGCAACAGCTAACCCAATCCCCATAGTTGTCGCACGCTTCCACTGTTGACCAATTGTCGTTAAATTATCAGCAAGTGGGTAGTTGATAGATTGTAAAATGACCATAAAGGCTAAAATTGCAAGAGCGTCACCAGCTGGGGCATACTCTTCACCTAATAAAGTAACAATCCAAAATCTTGGATTAGCGATGAATGGGATAGAAATCCCCATTCCTAAGAAAGACATAAGCTTTAATTCAAACAGAGATAGTTTTCTATGTTCATCAATATTTTTTTCATTTCCAAAAGCAAATAACTTTGGATAAAAGGCTGCTGCAATTACACCGGGTATTTGATAAAGTACAGCGGGTATTTTAGAAGCAGCTCCAAAGAATCCAACTTGCTCGTACGTTGAAACTTTTTCTAATATAATAGGCCCTAACTGTGGCAAGAGCATAATGATAATGCCATTGATTGTGAAAATCAGCAGTTGATCTAAAATCCCTTTGTCCCAGCCCTTATGAACTGTCGTATGGCGAATTACCATTATAAAGGCGATGACACCTGTTACAAGACTGGATATTCCGTACATGGCAGCGACCATCATAAGTGACCATTTAAATGACATTCCTAGTAGAAGAGCAGCTGCGGCTGTTACACCTTGTATTACAGAAATAATGGCTGTAAATTGCATACGTTCTGTTACTTGGAAGTAAGCCATCCCGACACCTTGTAAAGTTGCTCCAAACATTGTTGGTAGTACAACCCAATATACCATGGCGCGTAAGTAGGCATCTGTATAGAAGAACTGAGCAAAAATAGCGAAGAGTACAGAAATTACGACAGCTAATACGAAACGAATGCGTAAATAACTACTGATTAGTACGCTAATATTTGCATCCTTTCTCGTTCCTTCACGCATAAACGTATGTGTCAAACCTGCATCTGTGAAATAACAAATAACAGCGGAAACTGCTAATGCAGTTGTAAACATCCCATACTCACCAGGAGAAACGTATCTTGCGAAGAGAATCGTCGCGATAGCAAGTACAAATCGAACAGTAATATTTCCTACAAATAGGTAGGAGGCATTTTTAAGAATCTTATTTGTTTTCATGAGAAAAAACCTTTCTATTCTTTAGGACCTTTTTCGTTTGTCCTATTTGTAAATTTGATTTGTTTACGGAAAGAGAGATGAGTACTATATTTTCAGTTTAAGAAAACAGAAATTTAATTCGTACAAACCAAAGCATTGCATATAGTTTTTTACTACGCTTTCCGTTTTTTGAATAGATTTTACGGCAATATTTCTTTATATCTTTTTTGATTAATTGAACTTGGGCATTATTTAATTGAGTGTTTTCTTTAATGTATATACAAGCATTATTGATAACCGTATAAGGGAATAAATAAGTCTCAAGAATCTCAATAAGTGACTGAGGGTCTTTCGTAATGAAGTCTTGAGATTTATTATGTACCCAGTCTTTCATACGATTGAATATTTCCAGTTCTTTAGTTGTTTTTAATTCGTAATCTTTATATTTAGAAGAAAGATTTCCTTCGGATAAGATTCTATAATATGTTAAATATTCATCGACATAGCATACATTTGTCACACTCATTAGTTTAAATAAAAACTCCAAGTCTTCTCCCCAGCTACATCCTGGTGTAAAACGGATATTATGATTCATTGCGATAGAGCGTTTGAAAATCCAAGTACTTGTTTGAGCAACAACTTGGTGTGTTAAGAATGCTTTTGCCATATCACCTTTAATAAAGTTTGTTGTATGCTCAACCTTTTCACCTGTTTCTTCGTAGAAATTCATATAACCACAATAGCACGCATCCATGTTGTTTTTATGCATACTCTCGATTTGTTTCTCAATTTTAGTTGGATGCCATAAGTCATCACTATCAAGGAAAGCGACGTATTCCCCGCTAGCATTTTCAATCCCTGTATTACGAGCTACTGAAACGCCTTGGTTTTTTTGGTGAACGTATTTTACTTGCCCCGGATATTTTTCTGCAAGATTTTTTACGATAGAAGGTGATTGATCTTTACTTCCATCATCTACAATTACAATTTCAATGTTTTTATATGTTTGATCCAGTATTGACTGCATTGTGTCTTCAATATATTTTTCTGTGTTATACAGAGGTATGACAACAGAAACAAGTTGTTTTTGTTCCATCATAGAATTTTTATCTCCTCAAATTTTTTATGTCTTGCACCATATATACAAGCCTTTTGAAAGGAAGAAGATTACAAGAACATCTGTATCAGTTTAACGCATATAAACTTTGTAAATCAACTTTCTATTATTGTACTTTGTATACAAAGTACAATAATAGAATATATTTTCTTGTGAAAATATATAAATAAAATTTGAAATTTATGTATTTTGAGGGGAAATATGAAATGTTAAGGCGATTTGCGCTTCGTTTTGCAACTTTACAAACACATGGTGCAGATTTGACTCTAGCTAGCGATGATATAGGTTATCAAAAAATGGAAACTATTTTATTGGAAACAGGAATGTTAATATATCATGAGCTTGATAAACCACCTATTCATATTATGCCAGGTTTTCCAGTGTTTTTAGTTACTGTATTTTACTTTTTTGGAAATGGTAATAAAGGCCTTTTTGTAGCTAAATTAATTATTATCCTATTAGGAGTACTTATTATTTTACTCACTTATAAGATTGGTACTTATTTATTGAATCCCGCTGCAGGATTAATAGGTGCTTTCTTATTAGCGGTGTATCCTCCAGAGATTGTTGTGGAAAATTTAACAGAAGGACAGTTTCTATTCTTTTCATTGGGATTATTATATTGGAGCTTAAAATTAGCTGATACTCATAAAACGAAACATTTTCTACTTTTTAGCATTGTACTTACGCCTACAAGTTGCTTTATATCCAATACTATTATTTATATATCTTTTAATGAAGCGCTATCCATTCCGCATTATGATGAAGCAAGCGATAGTATTTTTTATAATAAAAAATACATGCAAGGAAGGACCTGTGCATGTATGATGAGAAGATTATGTTAAATATTCCAAGGCTTACTTAAAGTTAAAACTTCAGCCATCTCTTTACTTTTTAAACGTCCCTTTTTTCGGTTTTCCGCGCGTTCTAAACCGGTTGTGTGTAACCAATGTTCTTCCTGAGTTTCAGGTAGTACTTGTGGTACGGACGAAGGTTTTCCATCTTTTATAGCCACAAATGTAATGAAGCAAGTAGCAGCAATTCTACGCTCGCCTGCTAATAAATTTTCTGCGATTACTTTTACGAAAACTTCCATTGAAGATTTCCCTGTATAACACACAAATGCTTCATAACAAACAGAATCAGCTTGGTGAATTGGAGTTAAAAAATCAACTGAATCAATAGATGCTGTTACGCAATGTTTACGACTATGTCTTGCAGCCGCAATTGAAGCAATACTATCAATTTCTGCTAATAATTTCCCTCCAAAAAGTGTTTGGTGATTATTTAAATCGTTAGGAAAAACACGTGTTGTCTTAATTGCTTTAGATTCTCGCATGAATTTCTTTTCCATATATTCAGCCCCTATAGTCTGTTTTCAATCAGAATAATATGTGTAAGTGGAGTACTCATATTAGATATTTAATGAAGTAAAGTGTATTCCAAAAGAGGATTATTTAAACTTCTGTATTTGTATTCATGTAACTGAAAGAAAATTTATTTTATCTAAAATGTAGTGTAAAAGAGGATTCGCTTACATTGCAAGTAAAAAGTAATGACTATGTATTCGTCATAGAAATTCCCTATCAGCCGTGTACCCATTCATGATAGAATCATTTTGTTATGAATGGAAATAGAGGTGCAATGGACATATGAATCATATACAAACAAATTTTTCATCTTTCTTCAATAAAATTACGATCGGTGCGATGCTCGCATTTTTCGTTTATAGTTGTTGGGTAGCATTTGAGACAAGTAAGCAATTCTTTGGAGGAAGTACAACAAGTGTAACAATCATATTGGCAATTTTCGTCATACTTATTTTGTTAGTGGCATCAATTCTACAATATCGTTTTACAGATAAACAATTTCTTATTTTTCTTATAAGTATATCTATAGTTGTGAGGCTTAGTATGCTGTTATTTGTAGATGCTCCAATAATTGGTGATATGAAAGTGATGTATGAGTCTGCAAAGCAGATTGCAATTGGTAATAATATAGGGACTGTAACTCATTTGCCTTTTATTATATATGAGTCAGTAATCATTCGTATATTCGGTGATACATTATTCGCTTTACAACTATTTAATGTGTTATTTTGCGCAGGAACCGCATTTTTTATTTATCGTATTGCGGCAATGGTTTTTGGAGAAGAATGCGGTCGTATTGCTTCTATATTTTATGCTCTGTATATTCCAAATATATTGCTGAGTTCCGTATTAACTCCTGAGTCACTTGCAATATTTTTATTTTATTTTGCTTGTTACATACTTTTATATAAAGGGTTAGATCATCCTTATATGTGGGTGTTTTCAGCGGTTTTATTTGCATTTAGTAATATGATTTTCCCGATAGGATTATTTCTTCCTATTTTTATCACTGTATATGTATTATTAATTGAAGTGTCTCAATCAGCAACGAAACAAAAAGTGTTACTAAAGATGGTAGGGATACTTATTCTATTTTATAGTACTCATTTTGGTGTGAATTATGGAATTAAGGCAATGGGATTGTCACAATATACGATTTCGAATGAGACGTATGTTCAATCTGTCTTAATTGGAAAAACGAAACACGAGGAAAAAATATCGAAAAATCAAAGTGTAACAGAGCATATTGATCAAAAGTTAAAAGAGATTGAGGGAGAAAGATTTAAACTTTTAGAACCGATGATAAATCAGTTTTCAGATGAGGGGATAAATTCTATTCTTTTCAAATGTGAAAAACTGATATATATAGCCGTAACACTGTTTATGACTATAGCTCTATTGCACTTCCTTATTAAGAAACAACAAAATGAAGGATATATGTTGTTCTTATTTTTAATTAGTGGCTACGTATTGTTAAGGCTTTTCCAAGTAGATATGGCATATTACAATGTAATTATGCCGGCATTGTTTATTTTGCAGAGCTTTGGTGTTTATATGAGTTATGTGTATTGTCAAAAAATATTTTTCAGAAAATAAAAAGAATCCATTCTGGATTCTTTTTTTGATGGAAGATGAAATTTAGTAGTCAGTGCAAAATGGAAAGTATGCCGGACCTGAATTTTATTCCGCTATTTTCCGGACAGTCAGCCCCCACCTCAAAATCAGCGAAAGCAAAGAAGTTAGGTGGGGGCGGACTGCCTGTAAAAGCCCGATTGTTGAGGGCTGATTAAAGTGTCACTTTATCTTATCGATTTAGTTCTAGTTGTAAATTATCGGCTGTTAGAGCCATTTGTGAGGAATCATCTTGAATTCCTTTCATTACTTGTGAAATAGCTTGTAGCTCATGTTCAATTTTCTTATTCTGTTCTTTTGAGTTAGACATATCTTTTACAATTTCTTGGAAGTATCGATCTGTTGCCGACATACTATCCGTTCCTTCTGATACGAGAGAGCTAATTTGTTTTACGGAAGACGAGACACGGATAATTTGTTCATTTGTTTTTTCGACGAGCTTTGTAACGTTAAAGATAGATTCTTTCGTTTGCTCTGATAATTTTCGGATTTCACCAGCAACAACAGAAAACCCCTTCCCAAATTCTCCAGCACGTGCAGACTCGATAGCAGCATTTAGTGCGAGTAAATTTGTTTGCTCCGCGATTGATTTAACGATATCTATGATTTCGTTAATTTTGTTAGAAATATCAAGAAGTTCATGAGTATCTGTAATAATCGTTTCCATATTCATTTGAATAGATCCCATTCGTTTGTTTTGCTGGTTTAATTGTTCTTTCCCTTTATTCGCTTTTTCTTCAGATGTTGTAGCTAATGATGTACCTGTTTTAGCAATCTCTACAATAGTTTCAGACTTAGCGGTTAGTTTTTGAATAGAAGAGCTTGTCTTTTCAGATACAGCAGCTAGTTCTGTTGCAATATGCGTAATTGTCATAGCAGTTAGTTCTTTTTCTTTCTCATGCTCTTTTTGCATTCTTTCATATTCAGATTCATAAGCTGCAAGAACAAGTTCTTGTTCAAGAGTGAATAATTTATTTATGACATTTATAGAATAGGAAAAATCATCGATTGTTGTTATTTTTGTTTGCAAAATCTTCATGATAGAGCGGAATAATTCTTGATAAGCAGCAGTATACCATTTTCGATGTAAACCAATTTGCACATGTCTTTTGGCGATTCTAACACGCTGTTCAATGAAATCTTCATGCATATTGCCGCTGAATAATTCTTTAATATGTGTTTTTAAAGTTTGTTTTAGTTTTGGAATAGAGCTGTAACGTTCAATAATAGTAATTAAATTAGGTTGTTTTGTAATGTTGGCATAGAATTTTTCAGTAATCCAATCAATTTCTGCATAAATAAAAGGCTGTAGTACTTTTACAACTTGTAAATCTTCTTTTGAAATATGTAGCATATCCATTTGAATTTTTAATTCAGAATTAGTAGGTACATTAAAAGTTATTTGTTGGTCCTTACTTAATTCGATTATACTGGCATTTGTTTTATTAATATTTTTTCTGAAAACCCCAAGCATCATTCTTCCCCCTGTATATAAAACGTTTTCAATTTTAAAACTAATATAGAGTAATTATATATGCTTATATATAATTACTCTATATTAGTTCGTTGAATAGTATATAAATTAAGAGAATTCTATCTAGAATTCTCTTAATGGCCTTTATTAATTTTAGCATGTGTTTTAAAGAAAACAGGGAAATGCACATTATATATTACAGTGACGACACGAATAACGAATGTTACTAATAAACAAACATAGAAAGCTAATACGTGCGCCCCCATAGCGTATGTGATTAGGAAGCTAATTGCTCCTAAGATAGAAGCGATTGCGTAAATCTCTTTTCGGAATACGTAAGGGATATCTTGAGCACAAATGTCACGCAAAATACCGCCTCCAATACCTGTAATGACTCCCATTGAAACAACTAGAAATGAGGCGTCAACATGATGTGACATTGCCGCATTTGCACCAATAGCTGTAAAAACGCCTAATCCAACAGCATCAGAAAGCATAATAACGACTTGAAGTTTATTGATACGCTCAAAAAACATACAAGTAAATAATGCTGATAATACACTTACGAAAAAGTAAATGGGTTTTACAAATGCGACAGGGGGCAGGTTACCAATCATGATATCACGAATAATACCGCCGCCGAGCGCAGTAGCTACAGCTAAACAAAGGACACCAAATAAATCTAAATCTTTTTTTAAACCAACTAATGTACCAGAAATGGCAGCGGCGATAATGCCAAGAAACGTAAATATATCGATTAATAACATGGCCTTAATCCCTTTCTCTTAAAGATGTTCCAGAGAAAAAATATACACTAAAGTATTGGAAATAACAATTACTTTTCGTTACATGTATAAAAACGGATAAAATACATAAAGAAAGCGTTTGAAAATGCTTAGGAGAAAACGAAGCAAGGTTAATCTTTAGTTGTAGGATAGCCGAGTGGGTGTTTGTATGTAATTATTAAATTTTATATACTTATAAATAAATTAACAAATGTTACTATAATGCTGATAATAAGTGGAAGAGTGTTAGATAGTTTTTATAGAGATAGGGAAGAATAGCTAAAGGATAATGTTTTCTAGCACTACTTAAGCTGGATTTGGTTAGTTTCGGCATAAAAATAAGTTCTCAATTTAAATATGAGTTATGTTATAATTGCTAGGTGTGTTTTAACGATAATAAATTATGATTAAAAGATAATGTTAAGATTTTGTATGGAGGTCTTGGAATGTTAGCAAATCAAGCTAGGGTTAGATTTGAGCATTTTTTGCTCTTTTTTATTATTTTACAGCCTGTTTTAGATTTATTAACGTCTCTTAGCATCACTTTATTAAAGTCAAATGCTACCGTTGGAATTTTAGTAAGATTCCTTATTATGGCTGTTGGTGGTATTTACATTTTAATTCAGGCAAAAGAGAAGGAAAATAGAAAGTTTTTAATTTATCTTATATTATTAGCCGGCGTTTTAGGGATAGGATTTATTAATAACAAACTAGTTAAGGATCCTATTGTACTTGGTGAAGAAGTTAAATTCGTTGCGAAAGCATTATATATATATATTATGCTGGGATCATACATTTTAGCTTTAAAATCATTGAAAACGAAAGTTAATATTAGTGATAAGGTTCGAAATAGTATTGTATATTCTACATTAATCATTAACGCAATTATGGTTATTTCTATTTCAACATCTACTGACTTTGGTAGTTATGAATGGATGAAGGTTGGTTCTCGAGGTTGGTTCTATGCAGGGAATGAACTAGGTTCAATCTTAGCTATTATTTTCCCTATTGTGGTACTATATTCTATTCAAAAAACAAAGAGCTGGAAACATATTTTATATTGGATTCCATCACTTTTAATGATTTACTCATTAATTCAAGTTGGTACAAAAGTAGGAATGGGCTCAATTGGTGCTACGTTGGCAGCAGCAATCGGGATCATTGTACTACAATTATTATTTAATAGAAAAAATCCGAACAAAAAATCTCTTGCACTTAACGCAGTAATTGCTATTGTCCTATTAGCTGGTGTAGTTGGGACGTTTAAACAAACACCATTAGCACAAAATATGGGCATTCATAATAATTATTTATCAGAGCAAAATGTGGCTCAGCAAGGCCAAAAAGAACAAGAAATTAAAGATAAGTTGAAAAAAGAACAAGAACTTAAAGCAAAAGAAGAAAATCATCATAAAGTTGAAAAGCCAGAAGAAAAGGCGAAGATAGAAGAGGAAGTTAAGAAAGAACTTGAGAAAGAGCAAAAGAAAGAAAATCAAGAAAACCTTATTTTCAGTGGACGTCAAGTATATGAAGAAAGACATAAGCAGTTCTTTAAAGAAGCGCCAATGTCACAAAAGTTATTAGGAATGGGTTATGCAGGTAACTTTAAATACAATGAACAAAAGCAGCCAGATCCAAAACTAATTGAAATGGACTTCCATGATTGGTTTTACGATTTCGGGATTATTGGCTTTGTATTACTAATGATTCCATTTATTTATTACGGGCTAAGAATTCTACTAGCATTTGCTACGAGATTTAAGGACATATTTAATATAAAATATGGAATGATTTCAGCAAGCTTATTGTTAGCGTTAGGTATTGCTTATATTGCAGGACATATTTTAACAGCACCAGGAGTTGGAATTTACTTTGTAGTGGTGTTAGCTTATCTAATAGTAGACCTAGAAATTGAATGATAAAAATAAAAGCTAACTTTTGTTAGCTTTTATTTTTTAGTACAGTAAAATAAAAATAGATGGAAACGTAGCGAGGATTTAAAGGAGGAAAAAATATGAGAATATTGCATATGAATGCAGGAGCAGAAGATGGGGGAGGGAAAACACATATTATTTCACTTCTCGATCAGTTTCCAACTGGTGAAGTAGAATTAGCAGTATTTGAAGATGGAATTGTTGCGAAGGAAGCAAGGGAGTTAGGGATAAAAGTCCATGTGTTTTCACAAAAATCGCGCTATGATTTATCCATTTTAAAGAATATAAGTGAATTTATTAATAAAGAAAAATTTGATGTAGTTCATACACATGGTCCTAGGGCTAATTTCTATGTTTCTTTAATGAAAAAGAGAATAAAGGCAAAATGGGTAACGACTATTCATAGTGATCCATTTCAAGACTTTACTAAACAGGGCTTAAAAGGTTGGATTTTTACGAAATTAAATTTGAAAGCCTTAAAAAATATAGACTTATTTTTCGTTGTAACAAATAGATTGAAAAAAAGCTTGGCAGCATTAGGCATTTCAAATGACAAGATGCATGTTATTTATAATGGAATTGAATACGATCAGGAAAAAGCAGAAGGCTATAATAAAAAAGAAATGTTCAATATTGATGAAGATGTATTTACGGCAATCCAAGTAGCACGATTACATCCCGTCAAAGGACATGAAGTTTTATTCGATGCGTTACAACAAACAAAATTAGAGAAAATTAAAGTATTGTTAGTTGGCGATGGCCCATTAGAAGAAAATCTAAAGTCATTAGCTACTGAAAAAGGGATTAACGATAAAGTAGAGTTTTTAGGACATCGTCAAGATGTAAAACAATTATTTGCGTCGTCACATGTAAATTTATTAACTTCCCATAGTGAAGGGTTCCCACTAGTTTTATTAGAAGCGGCAAACCAACGTGTACCATCAATTGTGACTAGGGCTGGAGAAATTGAGCCATTAATCGTAGATGAAACTTACGGATGGATTGTGCCAACAGGTGATGGAAAGGCATTAGCATTAGCTTTAGAAGAAGCGTATGATAAGTGGAAAACGGGAGAATTAGCAGCAATGGGTAAACATATTTATGAGCATGCTACTATGAACTTCTCACTTCAAAAACTATATGAAGATACAAAAGAAACATATAAGCAATTAATAGCGAAAAACTTGTAATGATAGAGAGGATAGTTAACTATGGCAGTACAAACAGTTGATATTCTAGGCGTTCCTTTTTCTACAATGACAATGGATGAAACGGTCCAATATTTAAAAGAACAACTAGAAGCGGAACGAACTCATACGTTTCAGGTAGTAACAGCAAATCCTGAAATTGTTATGTGCGCAAAAAAGGATGAAAAGTTCTATCAAACATTATTGAATACAGATTTAATTACACCTGATGGTATTGGGGTTGTAAAGGCAAGTGGTATGCTTGGTACACCTTTAAAAGAGCGTGTAGCAGGTTTTGATTTAATGTGTAATTTACTTGCGAAGTTATCAGAAGATAGTAAACCAGTATCTGTTTTCTTATTAGGTGCAAAGCCGCATGTTGTACAAGCTGCAGCAGATCATTTAACAAAGACATATTCAGCTGTATCCATCGCCGGTACACAAGATGGTTATTTTAAACAAGAAGACGAAGAGAATATTATTTCTCGCATTCAAGAAGCAAAACCAGATTTATTACTTGTTGCACTCGGTTTCCCGAGACAAGAGAACTTTATCCAAAACAATAAGCATCGTTTAGAAACGAAAATGGCTGTTGGAGTGGGTGGAAGTTTAGACGTATGGGCTGGAGAAGTAAAACGTGCACCAAAATGGATTCAAGCGATTCATTTAGAGTGGTTTTATAGATTATGCAGTAATCCAACACGCTGGCGTCGTCAGTTAGTATTAGCGGAATTTTTAAAAGAAGTAATGCGTTCGAAAAAGTAGCGAAATATCGCTGCTTTTTTTATTTGTTCATTTTTAATAAATTGAAACTTTAATCAGTGAGGCATCCCTACTGATTATTAGCCCTCACCAATCGGGATAGACGTTTTACTTTTTGGGAATGATGAAGGAGAAATTTTTTACACAAAAGTATTTTACTTATACAATTCACACATGTAAAATGATGTGTAAAGACACCTGTGTAAGGAGGACTTCTAGTGGGTAAGGTAAAAGAAATTTCGAAGCGCAAACTACTTGGTATAGCTGGGCTTGGATGGCTATTTGATGCAATGGATGTTGGAATGCTTTCATTTGTAATGGTAGCCTTGCAAAAGGATTGGGGATTAACGAGCCAGGAAATGGGCTGGATAGGTAGTATTAACTCAATCGGTATGGCAGTAGGAGCGCTTATTTTTGGGATACTATCAGATAAAATAGGGCGAAAATCAGTCTTTATTATTACATTATTATTATTTTCTATCGGTAGTGGTTTAACTGCGTTAACGACGACACTCGCGATGTTTCTCGTTTTACGCTTTGTAATTGGTATGGGGCTTGGCGGAGAGCTTCCGGTTGCCTCTACACTAGTATCAGAGAGTGTTGAAGCACATGAGCGTGGGAAAATTGTTGTGTTATTAGAAAGTTTTTGGGCAGGTGGATGGTTAATTGCAGCTCTTATCTCGTATTTTGTTATTCCGAAATATGGTTGGGAAATTGCGATGGTATTGAGTGCAGTTCCAGCACTATATGCTTTATATTTAAGATGGAATTTACCAGATTCCCCAAGGTTCCAAAAAGTTGAAAAAAGACCATCTGTTATTGAAAATATAAAATCAGTTTGGTCTGAGGAATATCGTAAAGCAACAATTATGCTATGGATTCTATGGTTTTGTGTTGTCTTTTCCTATTATGGAATGTTCCTTTGGTTACCGAGTGTAATGGTGCTAAAAGGGTTTAGTTTAATAAAAAGTTTCCAATACGTACTTATTATGACGTTAGCTCAACTTCCAGGGTATTTCACCGCTGCTTGGTTTATTGAACGTCTCGGTCGTAAATTTGTTTTGGTTACGTATTTAATCGGGACAGCTTGCAGTGCCTATTTGTTTGGGGTTGCGGATTCATTAACAGTATTAATCGTGGCAGGTATGTTACTATCCTTCTTTAACTTAGGTGCTTGGGGAGCATTATACGCCTATACACCTGAGCAGTATCCAACCGTTATTCGTGGTACAGGTGCAGGAATGGCAGCAGCGTTTGGGCGTATTGGTGGTATTCTTGGACCACTATTAGTGGGGTATTTAGTTGCCTCAGAAGCTTCACTATCATTAATATTTACGATTTTCTGCGGATCAATTTTAATTGGTGTATTCGCTGTAGTAATACTTGGACAAGAAACGAAGCAACGAGAATTAGTATAAAGTGAAATTTTAAATGTATGCCTGATCGTTTATTACCCTACACTACTTGGTTCTTTCTAGGCAGTTAATGTAGGATAAAGGGGGAGAGGAAACCGAAGGGGTTTCCTTTTTTCTGTTTTTTTAGATAAATAATGGTATAGTAAGAAAAAGGGATTATTTCTTATAAAAGCGAATGTATACAGCAGGACATATGGACAAAGAATTAGGTGGTTGAAGAAATGAAAATTTTACTGATCATGGAAGAGGCAGAAGAGAGAAGAGAGTTAGCTGAAAATTTCACTGAAAATATGAGAAATGTAGAATGTTTTGAAGCAAAGACAGGAACAGAATCTTTATTTATGATGAAAAAACATATACCAGACTTTGTTTTTTTAAGTTCCAAATTACTAGATGGTACTGGTTTTGAATATGCAAGTTTATTACGAGAAATAAATTGCTATACAAAATTTATTTTTGTAGGTGAAAACATAGAGGAATCTATTACAGCTTTTCGTTTCCAAGCATTTTATTATTTATTACGACCATTTCGTGAAGAAGATTTACAATTTCTTTTATATAAAATAGGTAAAGAACAAGGTGAGAAAGCAAAGAGTTATTTGCGGAAACTACCGATAGAAAGTCAAGAAGGTATACGATATATGCTTCCAGAAGATATCGTATATGTAAGTAAAAATAAAGAAAATAAAACTGTTTCAATTTACACAACGAATAATCAGTATATTTCAACATATACACTTCAGGAATTAGAAAATAAGCTAAATGCATATGATTTTTTACGTGTGCATAAAAGCTATTTAATTAATATGTCATATGTAAAAGAACTGAAACCTTATTATAATGGCACGTATAATTTGTATTTAGATAGGTATGATGAGCAACCGATTCCAGTCAGTCGTAATTATGTAAAACGCCTTCGAAATAACATTGAATTATAGTAGGTAATGAGAGTATTTTAACATGATAAACTGAAAATCCTTCATGATAAGGAGGATTCAAGTTAAATATTCAGAAAATTTAGTACAATCTCCACTAAGAAATAGTATTGGGGGAATTGTATGTGAAGACATTGAAATCAATCTTACTTTGGGGCGTTATTACAGCAGTAGGAGCAGGTGCTTTTGGGGTAATAGCTTTATCACAAGGTGAAACCATTAATGCTGTATGGCTCTTAGTAGCTGCCGTATGTGTATATGCAGTTGCTTATCGTTTTTATAGTAGATTTATAGCGAGAAAGGTTTTTAATTTAGATGATAATCGGCAAACACCAGCCCATACATTAAACGATGGGAAAGACTATGTTCCGACAAATAAGTGGGTATTATTTGGACATCACTTTGCAGCGATTGCTGGGGCGGGACCTTTAGTAGGACCGATTTTAGCAGCACAAATGGGATATTTACCAGGGACCATTTGGATTATTGTTGGGGTAGTTGTTGCGGGGGCTGTCCAAGATTTTGTCATTTTATTTGCTTCGATGAGACGTAATGGTAAATCGTTAGGAGAAATGATTAAGGATGAGATTGGACCTGTTACAGGACTAATTGCAATGATAGGTATTTTAGGAATTATGATTATTTTATTAGCAGTATTAGCGTTAGTCGTAGTAAAGGCACTGATCGGAAGTCCTTGGGGAATGTTTACGATAGCAGCAACGATTCCTATCGCTATTTTAATGGGAGTTTATATGCGCTATATTAGGCCTGGTCGTGTTGGAGAAGGGTCAGTAATTGGTATTATCCTACTTATTTTATCTCTTGTTGGAGGACAGTATGTAGCAGAAAATCCAACACTTGCAAGTATGTTCACATTTAGTGGTGAAACAATTGCTATTATGCTTATTGTATATGGATTTATTGCATCTGCATTACCAGTTTGGATGCTATTAGCACCACGTGATTATTTAAGTACATTTTTAAAAGTTGGAACAATCGTTGGATTGGCGATTGGTATTTTAATTGTAGCACCCAATTTACAAATGCCAGCAGTTTCGCAATTTATTGATGGAACTGGTCCTGTTTTCTCCGGTAATTTATTCCCGTTCTTATTTATTACGATTGCCTGTGGTGCGGTCTCTGGATTCCATGCTCTCGTTTCATCTGGTACAACTCCAAAAATGATTGAGCAAGAGGGACACGCACAGCCAATCGGTTACGGAGCAATGTTAATGGAGTCGTTTGTAGCGGCGATGGCAATGATTGCAGCTTGTGTATTAACGCCAGGAACTTATTTTGCGATTAATAGTCCTGCGGCACTTATTGGTACGGATGTATCACAGGCAGCTCAAGTTATTTCTTCATGGGGATTTGCTATTACACCAAATGAACTAAAAGAACTTGCTGTAAATGTTGGAGAGCAAACAATTTTATCACGTACAGGTGGCGCACCGACGTTAGCAATAGGTATGGCATATATTTTCTCACAAGTAATAGGTGGGACGGCGATGATGGCATTCTGGTATCATTTTGCCATTCTTTTTGAAGCCCTATTTATTTTAACAACGATTGACGCAGGAACGCGTGTAGGACGATTTATGATTCAAGATATTTTAGGGCATGTATATAAGCCTTTTGCGAAAACAGATTCTACATTAGCGAATGTAATAGCTACAACGTTATGTGTATTAGGGTGGGGATATTTCCTATACCAAGGGGTAATAGATCCGCTCGGTGGAATTAATACATTATGGCCGCTTTTCGGTATTGCAAATCAAATGTTAGCGGGTATCGCATTATTACTTGGAACGACAATTTTGTTCAAAATGGGGAAAAAGGCGTACGTTTGGGTAACACTTATTCCAACTGTGGGATTGCTTATTGTAACAATGACAGCTGGTTATCAAAAGCTATTTCATGAAAATCCTAAAATCGGATTTCTATCTCACGCAAAGGTGTTTCAGGGAGCGCTAGATGAAGGGAAAGTGTTAGCACCAGCTAAAAATGTTGCTCAAATGAAGCAAATTATTTTTAATGATTATATCGATGCAGCGCTTTGTGGGATTTTTATGATAGTTGTAATCGCTGTGTTAATTTCAGCACTTCGAATTTGGATACAAGTATTGAGAAATAAGCCAATGCCGTTAAAAGAGGCACCATATATTCCTAGAGATGAAAGTGAGTCGAGGAACTATGCTTAAAAAGCTGTGGCAAGTATGGGGGAAAAGGAAGCGCTTTATTAGTTTGCTCGTTGGGGTACCAAGTTATGAAGTATACGTAGAGCATATGAAAAAGCATCATCCTGAAGAAGAGGTTGTATGTCAAAAGCAATTTTTTGCTGAGGCACAAGAAGCAAGATTTAATGCAAAGGGTGGAAAAATATCACGCTGTTGTTAATGAAAAAGGGCGAGTTTTCGCCCTTTTTATTTTTTTTGCTGTTTCACGTGGAACAGCAAAAAAATAAACAAAAAACTTTGGGAATTATAGGGATTTCGTATACAATAAAGTGAGGAAGGGGATAGATGGAAAAGTAGGGAGATTATTTTATGTTAAGGGACTTATTTGTAAATACAACAATTATTATTTCCTTTATTTTTGTTGGAGGTCAGCTTTTAAGGGATAAACCGTTAAAAGAAGAATTCTCTTTTTTGCAGAAGTGTGTAATCGGTATTTTTACTGGAATATTAGGTGTACTGTTAATGCATTTTGGGGTACACATTGAAGATATTATGTTGGATTTACGTTATTTAGCCGTTATTTTGGCAATTATAGTTGGAGGTCCGGTAGCTAGTAGTATAACAGTTACTATAATTTTAATTACTCGGCTAATTTTTACTGAGTACTCTTTAGCTTCCGAATTGGCTTGCTATACAATTTTACTAAGTGGAATTGGTGTTATCTTTATTGCGAGAATACAAACTTCGATTACGTTAAAGTTAGTATGGTTACACGTATACTGCCTTTCTATTTTGATAGTACCGATGTATATATTATTTAATGATATATCTGTAGTTGTACTATATTTAATTTCAAGTATTACTACAGGTTACATAACATTCGTAAGTACAAACTATGTTTTACAATCCAATGAGTTATTTCAAAAGATGAAACAATACGCAACGATAGATGCATTGACAGGTCTAGGAAACGTAAGACAGTTTGATTTAGAGATGAATCATCATATTAGTAATAAGAACATGAAAAATGATTCGCTTTGTTTACTCCTTATAGATATTGATCACTTTAAGTATGTAAATGATACGTACGGGCATCCTGCAGGGGACGAAGTGTTAAAACAAGTAGGATGTATTTTACGAGAAACTTCACAATTTCCAGATTTGGCTTTTCGAAAGGGGGGAGAGGAGTTTGCGCTTTTGATACCGAATAAGGGATTAGCTTACGGAATTTGTATGGGCGAGCAAATTCGTACAGCTGTTGAAAGTCACCCATTTCAATTGTTAGATGGAACAAAAATAAAAATTACGGTTTCGGTAGGGGTTTCAGAGTATGAAGGGTCATCAGAGCAATTTATTCAAGCGGCGGATGATGCGTTATACTACTCGAAACGAAATGGTAGAAATAAGGTCAGCTCTGCATCTTAAAGATAAGATGACCAGAAGACATAAAGCTTATAAAAAACACTCACAGAGTCAATGTATGAACCTTGTGAGTGTTTTTATTTATATATTAGACAAGTTCTTTTGATACAACGAATTTACGATATGCACCATGGTGAGTTGGACCTACGTATTCGTTAATTTTGAATGAGTAACGAATAGCAGCTGTGATGAATTCTTTAGCAGTTTTTACTGCTTCTTTCACAGGTTTTCCTTTTGCAAGTTCTGCTGTAATTGCAGCAGAATATGTACAACCTGCACCGTGTGTATTGGTTGTATCGATTTTTTCTGATTCTAGAAGTTCGAATGTTTCTCCATCATATAGGACGTCGATTGCAGTTTCCGTACCAAGTTTGCTTCCGCCTTTAATTAGTACGTATTTGGCACCTAAAGCGTGGATTTTCTTCGCTGCTTCTTTCATGTCCTCAAGAGAATTAATTTTCACACCGCTTAATTGGTAAGCTTCAAATAAGTTTGGCGTTACAACTAATGCCTTTGGCACAAGAACGTCACGTAAGCAATCGTTCGTTTCAGGATGTAATGCTTCATCTGCACCTTTACATACCATAACAGGGTCAACTACTACATTTTTGAAATTGTGCTTTTCGATTGTTTCTGCAACCATTTCAATAATTTCTACTGATCCAAGCATACCTGTTTTTAAAGCATCTACGCCAACACCTTCAATTGTTGTTTCTAATTGTGGTTTTAATGTAGAAGCTGGGATTGGAAATACGTTATGTGCCCAACCGTTATGTGGATCCATCGTTACGATTGTTGTAAGAGATGTCATTCCGTATACGCCAAGTTCTTGGAATGTTTTTAAATCTGCTTGTATACCAGCACCGCCACTTGTGTCAGAACCAGCGATAGTAAGTGCTTTATTTAATGTCATTATGAAAGCCCCCTCAAGTGATATAATGAAAACTATGTTTTCACCATTATATCAATGTTACGAATAAGTACAAAGTGAAAAGTAGATGATTTATTTTAAGAGCTATTTAAAATCTTGTATGCAGGAGACTGGGTATGTTTCGAGATAATCGTACAAATGAATTAGTTATATTAAAGGAAATTGCAGAAACATTAAATACATCAAATGATACGTATCATGTATTGCAAGCTGTCCTAGAGAAATTACTAAGTGTGACAGGCTTAACGACAGGATGGATTTTTCTTGCAGATGAAAATGGGAAGTATACGAAGTTGATTGATTACCAATTACCAGAGGCACTTACATATGAAAATAAACGCCCGATGTGCGAAGGTGAGTGTTGGTGTTTACGAGGTTTTGTAGATGGGAAATTAGAGAGAGCCGTTAATATTATTGAATGTAAAAGAATTAATAATGCAATTGAATATAATTGGGGAGATACGGAGGGCATTCTTCATCATGCTACGGTTCCTTTAAAAGCTGGAGGAGAAAAATTTGGGTTGTTAAATGTTGCAAGTCCGGGTAAAACACATTTTTCGGAAGAAGAATTAGTATTACTCCAATCGGTTGCTTTCCAAATTGGTACGGCTTTAAAGCGAACAAAATTATATGAAAATGAAAAAAGAAGAGCACATTATTATGTGAAATTAGAGCGTTTCATTCAAGATTTAAAAACGATTCATAAGTTTAATGTATTACCTGAAAAGGTGGTAAATCACGTAGGTGAAGTATTTCAATGGAATCAAGTAGCGCTTTTTATTAGGGAGGAAAAAGAATTATCTCTGCGAGCGTCTTACGTTCAGGAAGAGTTACAAGAGGATGTAAAAGAGGCGGCCAACAAGGCGTTAGAGCAAGATGAACCAGTTCTAATAAAACATCAAATAGGGCATAATGTGCATCTAAATCAAACTGTTATTGCTACGCCAATACATATTCAAAACCATATATTTGGTGTTTTATGTGTTAGCTTGAATAATGGAGAGTTTGATGCTAATACAATAGATGTAATTCAAGCGCTATCAAACCATGTTTCGTTAATAATAGAGAATTTGAGGTTAAACGAGCAGCGCCGTGAACTTGTACGAATGGAAGAAAGAAACCGATTAGCAAGAGATTTACATGATTCTGTTTCGCAAAAATTATTTTCATTAACCTTCATGACAAAAGGCGCCGAGGCAGTTTTAAAAGGTAAAAATGAAAAGGTAGATCAATCTTTGCATGAGATGCGTGAACTTGCACAAGGAGCTTTGAAAGAAATGAGGACATTAATTTGGCAGCTTCGTCCGGCAGGATTAGAAAAAGGATTATTGCCAGCTCTAAAGCAGTACGGTGAAAATTTGGGGCTGAAAATTAGGGAGCAAGTTACGGGTGTTCGTGATTTACCTCGTGTAGTAGAAGAAGCTTTATGGCGCATTGGCCAAGAAGCACTGAACAATGTAAGTAAGCATGCAGGTGTAAAAGAAGCGACGATTTATTTTACAGTGAATGAGAAAAATGTATCATTAGAAATAGTTGATCAAGGAAAGGGCTTTGTGGAAAAGAATATAAAAGAAAAGAAATCACTAGGTATGACTACGATGCGTGAAAGAGTAGAATTAGTTGGTGGAACAATTAAAATTGTAAGTAGTAATAAACGAACGAGCGTAAAAGTAAATGTACCATTATGATGTGAAAATGAGGGAAGTTTGTGAAAATAAAAGTATTGTTAGTTGATGATCATACAGTTGTTTTAAAAGGATTAGCGTTTTTCTTAAGTACACAGGAAGATTTAGATTTAGTTGGAGAAGCGAATAATGGGAAAGAAGCGTTAGTGAAAGTAGGAGAAACAAATCCTGATGTTATATTAATGGATTTATATATGCCTGAAATGGATGGTGTTGAGGCGACGGCATATATTAAAAAAGAGTATCCAAATGTGAAAGTAATTGTATTAACTAGCTTTTCTGATCAGGCGCATGTGTTACCTGCATTACGGGCTGGAGCAAGTGGGTATATTTTAAAAGATGTAGAACCGGATCAGCTTGTTGAGGCTATTCGAAGTGCATATAAAGGTAATATTCAATTACATCCGGATATAGCAAATGCTCTTCTCTCTCAAACATTACCTGTAGAAGAAAAGGAAGAAGAACATTCTATTCAAGTGGATGTGCTAACAGCGAGAGAAAATGAGGTGTTGCAACTATTAGCAAAAGGGATGAGCAATAAGGAAATTGCATCTGTTTTAGTTATTACAGAAAAGACGGTTAAGGCGCATGTAAGTAGCATTTTGAGTAAATTAAATTTATCCGATCGTACGCAAGCGGCGTTATATGCAGTGAAAAATGGAATTGTATAAGACAAAAGTCGTAAGACCTAGTTCGCCTTTAGAAGGTGGACTTTTTTTATGGAAAAATACGTCTATGTGAGGACGAAATTGTCTTGATATAAAGATAAAATATGTTTGTAAGCAACAAAACAACAATTACAAGGGATACCTTTTTTGAAAGCATATAACAACATAAGAGTGAGTACTAGGAGGAAGAAATAATGGCAACAGTTTTATTCGTTAAAGCAAACAACCGTCCAGCGGAACAAGCAGTTAGTGTAAAATTATATGAGGCATTTTTAGCAAACTATAAAGAAGCACACCCAAATGATACAGTAGTAGAACTGGATTTATATAAAGAAGAATTACCATATGTAGGTGTAGACATGATCAATGGTACATTCAAGGCAGGTAAAGGATTTGATTTAACAGAAGAAGAGGCAAAAGCAGTAGCAGTTGCTGATAAGTATTTAAATCAATTCCTAGAAGCTGATAAAGTTGTTTTCGGCTTCCCATTATGGAACTTAACGATTCCAGCGGTGCTACACACATATATTGATTATTTAAACCGTGCTGGTAAAACGTTCAAATACACGCCAGAGGGTCCAGTTGGCCTAATCGGTGATAAGAAGATTGCATTATTAAATGCACGAGGCGGCGTATATTCAGAAGGTCCAGCAGCTGAGGTAGAAATGGCTGTTAAATATGTAGCAAGTATGATGGGCTTCTTCGGCGCAACAAACATGGAAACAGTAATTATTGAAGGACATAACCAATTCCCAGATAAAGCAGAAGAAATCATTGCTACAGGTCTTGAAGAAGCAGCTAAAGTAGCAAGTAAATTTTAATTAAAATTATAATCGTCACTCGAAAAAACAGCATTAACATGTAAACGTTAATGCTGTTTTTTTTATATTTTTAGTTCATCAGCAAGTTTTTTTAATTGAATTCGATCTCGTATGTAATAGGTTCTTCCGTCTTTTTTTAAGTAATTTTGTTGGCAAAACTGATTTAATACATATAAAAGATGACGGTAGCTGATATTTAAATATTCCGAGGCCTCAGTATGCTTTTCTATATAACAATTATTTTGTTCTGTTAATAAAATAAAAGCAGCTAATCGATTTTCAAAAGGATAACTATAGTTTTTTGCGTAATTTTCAGTGCGAGTAATTGTCTTTTCTCCAATAAATTTGCATAAGTGCTGTAAAAACGTTGCATCTTGTAATAAAATTTGCTGACAATCTTTAAGAGGAAGTGCCAAACAAACACAATCTTCTAGTACTTCAACGGACTTAGTAATATTTTCTACTCCTATTAATCCTAATTCCCCGATAAATGATGGTGCTTGAATAAAATTAATTAATGAAACCTTCCCGTTTTTATGACTCATATATATTTTTGCCTTCCCAGAAATTAAGTAATAGAGATAAGGGAGAGCATTTCCTTCGCTACATATCATCTCTTTCGTTTGAAAAGAATGCAGCTCTACATATGGCAAGACATGAAATGAAAATAGGGTATGGAATTGATGGATTTGCATGTATTGATAAATTTCTTCCTCATTTTTGCTGATTTTCATATTTTCACCCCTATGTATAGTATGAGATATCTCCTATTATCTTTACAAGAAGGAATGATACGATTTATGTAAATTTGTTTTTGTAGAAAAGAGAGTGTGATGAATTTATGAAAAAATATAAAACATTGCTATTTGATGTAGATGATACATTATTAGATTTCCAAAAGGCTGAAAAAATGGCTTTACGGGTGCTTTTTGAAGAGAAGGGAATCTCTTTAACAGACGAGATAGAGGCTCGTTATAAAAAAATAAATAAAGGTCTTTGGGATGCTTTTGAAAAAGGTGAACTATCACGCAATGAAGTTATAAATACACGATTCTCTCTGTTGTTTCAAGAGTATGGAGAAGAAGTAGACGGAATATTATTCGAAAATAATTACCGTAACTACTTAGAAGAAGGAAATCAACTCATGCAAGGTGCGTTTGAATTTATAAATCAAATTCAAGGGGAGTATGAGTTGTATATAGTGACAAATGGTGTTTCTAAGACGCAAGATAAACGTTTGCGTAATGCAGGGTTACATTCATTGTTTAAAGATGTTTTTGTTTCAGAAGATACAGGTTTTCAAAAGCCGATGAAAGAGTATTTTGATTATGTTTTTGAACGGATTCCTAACTTTGCACCTGAAGAAGGGCTGATTATTGGTGATTCATTAAGCGCTGATATTAAAGGTGGATATGTAGCGGGAATTGATACTTGTTGGTTTAATCCAGAAAGGAAATTAAATGATAGTGGGATTATACCGACATATGAAGTGCATAATTTTGAGGAGTTAGAAGCGTTATTAAAGCAGCATGTGTAATAAAAAAATAGGCAGTGGAGCTTTCGTCCCCACTGCCTATTTTTATTAATTTTTATTTTCGTTATGTTTTGGGAGTGGAAAGGCATTCCCAATAGCAGCTGCACCAAGCATTGGCAATAGTAAATTAAGCGGGAAAAACATAAGTAATAGCAATGTAATAGCTATTGGCTTTCGTAACGCATAGCTCGAAATTGCTGTCGTTACGATAGCAACGGATGCTACTGGATCTATAGGAAGAATAGATGCTATAGCGTATCCAATACTTGATCCGGAAAATATAATTGGGAATATATGTCCACCCCGCCACCCTGTGTTCAAACAAACGGCAGTAATACACAACTTTAAAATCCCTGAAAGAAGTAGTATCCAAAAAGATAAATGGCTCCATTCAACAACTAACTCTTTTAATTGATGTTCCCCTGAAAATAATGTGTACGGAAGAAAAGTTCCTGCAATTCCTAATAAAATGCCACCGATAATTCCGAGTGTCAGCTTGTATTCCCTAAAAGGGTGAATTAACTTCTCTAAAGTGAATTCTAACTTGAAATAAAAGAAACCAACTATAGCACCGATACTAGCAAGTGGAAGAAATGCGATCCATTCATTGAAAGAAAGTGCACCTTCCCCGAAATCAACAATAAAGGATCCACGATTATCGAGTTTACTCAGTAGTAAATAAACAGAAAAACCTGCGAAAGTAGTAGCTAAGTATACAATTGCCTTTTTTCCTTTAGAAAAAGCAGCAATTTGTTCCCCCTCATTTTCATTCGGTGCTAAATAACCGAATAATGGTGCGTTAAAAATGACACTTAAAGTAGCGCCAATTCCAATCTCGGTTAGCTCATTCATACCCTTTAAGGCAAATTTAAAGCGATCCCCTACCCATGTGCACAGTCCGCCTATAATTCCAACTAGTGCGGCTTCTGGACCAAGACTAGCTCCGAAAATTAAAACAATAATCGCTGTTAAAGTAGCCTGATGGACAAAGCGATATTCGATTCGACCAGTTTTTTGATATTCAGTCATCACTTCAGGCATAAGGCGTGGATATATACCGAAATATTTTTGTGATAGACCAACGAGGACCCCGCCAATTATTGTTACGCAAAGGGTGTAATAAGAGGGATAAGAGAGAACTTCAGGCAAGTATCCCCAAATAAAGTGGATTCCAATATTTATTGTGACTAAAAATAACCAGACTGTAGCTCCTACTATAGATCCTAGAAGAATGCCATATAGAGCAAGTATGTACTGCATATCTTTTTTATTTGTCATGTTATACCTCCGTTATGTAAATCTCAGTAGGGAAAAAGTGAAATATACTAGTGGAAAATGGATTGAATATATATAGTATCTTTTTGAGAGGACCGCCTATTCAACATATAGGCTGAATTTTAGAGAATTTGAATTTATAGGTTAAATTACTTATTTAATTTTATAGACTGATTTGAGTTTTTTAAAGGTCTTTTTTGAAATAGACTAGAATATATTTCTTTTGTTGCTTTATATGAAACTGTTAACATTTATTTTAGAACATTCAGAAAAACTGTTTGACATTAGGAAATTATTGCTATAAAATCAACGGTAATTGCATAGTCTTATCAAGAAAAGGTGGAGGGACAGGCCCGATGAAACCTTGGCAACAGCCGTATAACGGAATTGTGCCAAATCCTGCAGGTAGTAATCCTGAGAGATAAGAAAGAGCCTTTAGAGCGTGTTTTCAAACTGCTCCTTTCTTGTTTTCAGGAAAGGGGCAGTTTTTTATTTTGTATAAAAGAAAGGAGAATGAGAGATGGGAGAATCATGGGGAAAAGGAACGATTTGTGTGCAAGGTGGCTATACGCCAAAGAATGGTGAACCACGTGTTTTACCACTTTATCAAAGCACAACGTATAAATACGATACTTCGGATGATTTAGCAGCTCTATTTAACTTAGAGGCAGAAGGATATATTTATACGCGTATTGGAAACCCTACTCTAGCCGCATTTGAGCAGAAGTTATCAGATTTAGAAGGCGGTGTAGGAGCTGTTGCAACGGCTTCTGGGCAAGCAGCTATTATGCTCGCAGTTTTAAATATTTGTAGTAGTGGGGATCATTTACTTTGCTCTTCAACTGTTTACGGGGGAACGTTTAATTTATTTGGGGTGAGTTTACGTAAGCTTGGCATTGATGTTACGTTCTTTAATCCAAATTTAACGGCAGATGAAATTACGGCACTTGCTAACGATAAGACGAAACTTATCTATGCAGAATCATTAGGAAATCCAGCGATGAATGTTTTAAATTTCAAAGAATTTTCAGCTGCCGCTAAAGAATTAGAGGTACCTTTTATCGTTGATAATACATTAGCAACTCCTTATTTATGCCAAGCGTTTGAATATGGGGCAAATATTATTGTTCATTCTACGACTAAATATATCGATGGGCATGCGAGCTCTTTAGGTGGTATTGTAATTGACGGTGGAAACTTTGATTGGACAAATGGAAAATATCCTGAGCTTGTTGAACCAGATCCAAGTTATCACGGTGTAAGTTACGTTCAAAACTTTGGTGCAGCAGCATATATTGTGAAAGCACGTGTTCAACTATTAAGAGATTATGGAAATTGTATGAGCCCATTCAATGCATATATTAGCAATATTGGCTTAGAGACTTTGCATTTACGAATGGAGCGTCATAGCGAAAATGCTCTGGCAGTTGCTAAGTGGCTTGCTAATCATGAACGTATTGAATGGGTGAATTATCCGGGATTAGATAGTAATGAAAATTACTCGTTAGCACAAAAGTATTTGAAAAAAGGTGCTAGTGGGGTTTTAACATTTGGTATTAAAGGGGGATTAGAAGCAGCAAAAGAATTTATCGCAAATGTAAAACTAGCAACTCTTGTAACGCACGTAGCTGATGCACGAACTTGCGTTATACATCCCGCTAGTACGACGCATAGACAATTAAATGCTGAAGATCAGCGTTTAGCTGGTGTTACATCTGATTTAATTCGTTTATCGGTTGGTATAGAAGATGTTTCTGATATTATTGCAGATTTGGAAGCAGCTCTAGTTGGAGGCAAAACACATGCCGATCATAATTGATAAAGATTTACCGGCTCGCAAAGTGTTGCAAAAAGAAAATATTTTTGTAATGACGAAGGAGCGGGCAGAAACACAAGATATACGCGCTTTGAAAATTGCTATATTAAATTTAATGCCAACGAAGCAAGATACAGAGGCACAATTACTTCGCTTAATTGGAAACACACCGTTGCAATTAGATGTTCATTTACTTCATATGGAATCACATCTGTCTCGTAATGTAGCGCAGGACCATTTAACGAGCTTTTATAAAACGTTTCGTGATATTGAAAATGAAAAATTTGATGGGCTCATTATTACAGGAGCACCAGTTGAAACTCTTTCTTTTGAAGAAGTAGATTATTGGGAAGAGCTTAAACGTATTATGGAGTATTCAAAAACGAATGTAACATCTACGCTCCATATTTGCTGGGGGGCACAGGCTGGTTTGTACTATCATTATGGTGTTCCAAAGTATCCCCTTAAGGAAAAAATGTTCGGTGTATTTGAACATGAGGTTTGCGAGCAACATGTGAAATTGTTACAAGGATTTGATGAATTGTTTTTTGCTCCGCATTCTCGTCATACAGAAGTACGAGAGAATGATATTAGAGAAGTGAAAGAATTAACATTGTTAGCAAACTCTGAAGAAGCAGGTGTTCACCTTGTTATTGGGCCAGAAGGAAGGCAAGTTTTTGCCCTTGGACATAGCGAATATAGTTGTGAGACGTTAAAACAAGAATACGAACGAGATCGTGACAAGGGATTAAATATTGATGTGCCAAAAAACTATTTTAAACATAATAATCCAGATGAAAAGCCGCTTGTTAGGTGGAGGAGTCATGGTAATTTATTGTTTTCTAATTGGTTGAATTATTACGTGTATCAAGAAACCCCTTATATATTGTAAAGAAAGATTGTGTAACACGTGGCAACGTTTTCCTTGTAAAGATTAACTTATATTTTTCCGAATGTTCAAAATACATTGTTTTTCAGATTTTTTACTCATATAATTTCATCTAAACACAATTTTTGAGGGGTGGACAGTACTATGAAAGAAATTCAAGTTGGGTTATTAGGTCTTGGGACAGTTGGCAGTGGTGTGGTTCGTATTATTACAGATCATCAAGAACGACTCATACACCAAGTAGGTTGTCCAGTTAAGGTAACGAAAGTATTAGTGCAAAACATTGAGAAAGAGAGAGAGGTAGAGGTACCTTCTACTCTATTAACACAAGATGCAAATGAAATTTTAGATAATCCAAATATTGATGTTGTCATCGAAGTGATGGGTGGCATTGATGATGCAAAATCATATATTTTACAAGCTTTAAAAAGCGGAAAGCATGTTGTAACTGCAAATAAAGACTTAATGGCATTACATGGAGCTGAATTATTAGCGACAGCAAAAGATAATAAGGCTGATTTATTCTATGAGGCGAGTGTGGCAGGAGGAATTCCAATTTTACGCAGTATCGTAGAAGGACTTTCTTCAGATCTTATTACGAAAGTAATGGGAATTGTAAATGGAACGACAAATTTTATTTTGACGAAAATGTCAGACGAAGGGAGAGCATATAACGACGTGTTAAAAGAAGCCCAACAACTTGGATTTGCAGAAGCAGATCCAACATCAGACGTAGAAGGTTTAGATGCAGCAAGAAAAATGACGATTTTAGCTACTCTCGGTTTCTCTACAAATGTAGAGCTTGGAGATGTGAAAGTAAAAGGGATTACCTCTATTACAGAGGAAGATATTGAATACAGTAAGAGCTTAGGTTATACAATTAAATTAATCGGTCTTGCAAAACGAGATGGTGAAAAATTGGAGGTTACAGTTGAACCAACTTTACTTCCAAATACACATCCTCTTGCGGCAGTACAAAATGAATATAACGCTGTGTATGTGTACGGTGAAGCAGTTGGAGAAACGATGTTTTATGGACCAGGCGCAGGAAGTTTACCGACAGCGACAGCTGTTGTTTCGGATTTAGTTGCTGTAATGCAAAATATTAGATTAGGGGTAACAGGAAATAGTGCTGTAGTCCCACAATATCAAAAAGTATTAAAAGAGCCAGACGAAATTGTCGTGAAAAAGTTTTTAAGACTGCATGTAAAAGACGAAATTGGTGTATTTGCAAAAATTACTTCATTGTTCTCTGAGCGTGGCGTTAGCTTTGAAAAGATTATTCAAATGCCGCTTGAAGAGAAAGGAAAGGCTGAAATTGTAATTGTAACGCATCGTGCGTCTCTTGCTGATTATGATTATATTCTACATACGTTGCAAGGGTATGAAGAAATCGATTGTTTGAAAGCGAACTATCGAATTGAAGGGGATGCTAAGTAGTATCTCTTACCATAAAACAGAAAGAGCCTATTAAGCAGCTTGCTTAATAGGCTCTTTTCTATTTAAAATCTGCGTACCAACTTGAATAAATGCTTGGATAATCCAGCCTGTTGTAAAGGATAAGATGATTGTTCCAAAATAGATAGGTCCATCTAATAAAAAGCTTAACGTTAAAAATAAAAAGGCTAATGAAATCTCTGTTCTTCTAAACGTCCATTTTTTCTTTTCAGCAACCGTTAAAACGAAAGCTTCTTGAGGCGCCGCGCAAAGGTTTGTAGAGACGTAAAGACCAATTCCAGCTCCAACGAATAGATTTCCGCAAATAAGTGTTATATATTTTGGAAGAGAGCGGATAGCGTCCATAATAGTTGTAATGGAACCAATCCAATCAACAAAAAGAGAAATAAGAACCATCGTTACAATTGTACCGATTGTAATTTGTTTTTTATTCCAAAAGAGTACGATAAGTGTAAAGGCAAAGTTAATCATGAAAATCCAAAAACCAATGCTTATCCCAAAATTTTGATATAGTGCAATAAAGAAGGAATCATAAGGACTAAGTCCAAAGGAAGTAATTGTTGTCATCATATTAATACCGATGGCAAGAATGAGTAAACCGCCAATGAAAAATATATATTCTAATTTGAATCGAAGCATAGTTGTATATCCTTTCTAAATGTATTTGCTAGGAAAGGATATATTGTGGAAAGCTTACCAGGTCAAGGGAGAATTTTTGTGAGAAGGGGAAAATGAGATGACAAATATAAGAAAGATTGCTGAACTTGCTGGAGTATCTGTTTCAACTGTTTCACGTGTACTAAATAATCATCCGTACGTAAATGAACAGAAACGAAAAGAAATTTTAGCAATTATAGAAGAATTAAATTACACGCAAAACGTGAATGCAATTCATTTAGTGAAAGGAAAAACGAATGTAATTGGCGTTTTATTGCCACACGTAAATGATCAATATTATAGTGCTATTATCGAGGGGATATCAAAAGAAACAGCAAAGAATAATTATAATATGATGCTTTGCCAGACAAATTATAGCGAAGAAAGAGAACTAGAAATTTTAAATATGTTAAAAATGAAAAAGCTTGATGGGGTTATTATTTGTTCTCGGACAAATAGTAAGGAGAAGCTTGAAGAATATACGAAATTCGGCCCGATTGTTATGTGTGAAGAAATAGATTCGAAGTATATTTCAAGTGTCCATATCGATTACTACAAAGTATTTTCACGTGGGATGAAAAGCTTAATAGATGCCGGTCATACACGTATTGGATATTGTATTGGAAGAAGTAATAGCGTTAATAGCCAAAGACGAAAGAAGGCGTACGAAGATTCGCTTCAACAGAGTATCGTAACATCGTTAGAGACCTGGAAATTTGAGGGTTGTTTTACAGTGGAAGATGGACGCAATGTAATTAGAGAATGGGCTCATATGTCAGTAAAACCGACGGCGTTCCTTGTATCTTGTAACCATATTGCAGCGGGGATGGTTACAGAAGCAAAAAAACAAGGATTTCGTATTCCAGAGGATATTACGATTATCGGGTGTGATGATCAAGAGGTGGCAGATATATTGGGTATAACGACGATTTCGCATTCTAGTAAAAACGTTGGAGTGAAAGCGTTTGAATTATTATATGAAAAGATTAATGAAGAGAAATTAGATGTGAAGCATATAGAGTTATTACCAGAGTTAGTAGATAGAGAAACGACATAATTGAGAAGGTGTGAAAATCGCTTTTCAAAATTTCGTTTGGTATAATTATGGACAATCTATGAGGGCTAAAAGGGGTTTTGATATGAGATCAAAAGTAGTAAAAGTAATTCTACTCATTACAATTGCATCTTTCTGTTTATTTGCATATGGCTTTGTTTCAGGTGTAAATGATGTATTAAATCCGAAAGCTTCAAATTTAATTAAAAAGACCGATGTAGTGGCAAAAGAGAAAAAGAAAACGGGAACGTTACAAATCGTTAGTTTAGGTGATTCATTAACGCGTGGCGTTGGTGATAAAGAAGGAATTGGCTATGTTGGGCGAATGAAAGAGGATTTACAAAAAGATTATAAGCAAAAAATTGCATTAACAAATTTAGCAGTTAGTGGTGCAAAAATGCCCGATTTATTAAAACAAATTGAAAGTAGTGGCGCTCAATATTCAATTAAGCAAGCAGATGTAATCGTGTTAACGATCGGCGGGAATGATTTGTTCCCAGGCTGGGAATCGCTCGGGAAAATAGATTTTGAGACGTATCGTCCTGATACAGAAACGTTTCAAAATGAAGCAAAGAAAATTATAGAAGAAATTCGTAAATTAAATGCAAATAGTCCGATTTTTTGGCTTGGTTTATACAATCCTTTTGAAGATGTAGAAGATTTAAAAGGGTCTTCAAACATTGTTGTGGACTGGAATGCATCTTTAGAGAAGTTAGCGCTAAACGATAAAAATGTGTATATTACACCGACATTTGATTTATTCCAAAACCGCGGGAAAGATTTATTATACTCTGATCATTTTCATCCGAATGAAGTAGGTTATACGTATATGGCAGAACGTTTAGTTCAAAATGTTGTAAGTAAATTAAAACTAGAACAAGGAGGGGTAAAATGACGACGATACTTTCCGTACGAGACTTGAAGAAGGTAATTGGAAAGAAGACTCTTGTAGAGAATATTTCCTTTGATGTAAAGCAAGGAGAAGTATTCGGGTTCCTAGGACCAAACGGTGCTGGAAAGACGACTACCATTCGAATGTTAGTCGGATTGATTAAGGCGACAGAAGGTAAGATTTCTATCGGTGGTTATTCGATTAAGGAAAATTTCAGAGAAGCGATGCGTCAAATTGGGAGTATCGTTGAAAACCCAGAGTTGTATACATATTTAACAGGATGGGAAAATTTAAAGCAATTTGCTCGTATGTTAGGTGATATATCAGATGAACGTATTATTGAAATTGCTGAAATGGTTCATTTAGATGAAAGAATTCATGACAAGGTAAAAACGTACTCACTTGGTATGAAACAACGCCTTGGAATTGCACAGGCGCTCCTTGGGAATCCTAAATTGCTTATATTAGATGAGCCAACGAATGGTTTAGATCCAGCAGGGATTAGAGAACTTAGGGAATTTATACATAAGCTTGTGAAAGAAGAAAATATGAGCGTGTTTATTTCAAGTCACTTGCTAAGTGAAGTGCAAATGATATGCGATCGCGTTGCTATTATTCATAAAGGAAAGATGATAACAGTTGCCAAGGTTGAAGAATTAATTAAAACAGCAAGTGATCGTGTAGAATGGATTGTTACACCAATTTCTAAGGCGAAAGATATGCTAGAAGCGGCCGAGGAAATAAGAGAAGTGAGTGTAAAAGGCGAGCGATTACTATGCCGCATGGATATTGCATCTATAAGTAGTTGGAATAAAAAATTTGTAGAAAATGAAATAGATGTACATAGCGTTAAGGAGCTTGTATTTACGCTAGAAGATTTATTTATTGAACTCACAAGGGGTGAGCAGCATGCGTGAATTTGCGAATCTAGTTTTAAATGAATCAGAAAAGATTTACCGTAAGAAACGTATTTTTGTTGTCATGCTTATTTTAGCAATCTTGATCCCGCTTTTTGTGTACGCGCAGTATCGTGAAATAGAAACGACACAAAAAAGACTCGGTACAACTGATTGGAAGGTTTCATTGCAACAGCAAATTGTTGATTCTCAGAACCGGTTGAACAATTCTAGGTTGCCAGAAGAATGGCGTGATTGGTTAAAGGTAAGAGTTGAGCAACAACAATATTATTTAGATCATGATATTAACCCGATGGCACCGGGTGCACCGACTTTTGTCAGAGCATTTATTGAACAAGGAATTACATTGTTTATTCCGCTTCTCGTAATGATTGTCGCTATTGATATCGTTTCAGGAGAACGAAGTGATGGGACAATGAAGATGTTACTTACGCGGCCGATTCGGCGCTGGAAAATACTCCTTAGTAAATACGTGACGATGTTATTTTTCATTTCGCTCATACTGTTTCTTGTAGGTTTGTTTGCTTACATATTATCAGGGCTTGTATTTGGATACTCGGGATGGAATTTACCTGTTTTAACAGGATTCGTCATTGATAAGGAAACGTTAAATACGAACTTTGTGCATCTGATTCCGCAGTGGCAATACATCTTAATGGCGTATGGACTAGCCTGGTTTGTTGCTATCGTTGTCGGAACTATATCATTTATGGTCTCTGTTTTAATTCGTAATACACCAGCTGGTATGGGCGTTATGCTAGCTGCATTAATTGCAGGCGGTATCTTAAGCTCGTTCGCAACATCTTGGGAAGGTGCGAAATATATTTTTAGCGTGAATTTATCATTAACGGATTATTTATCAGGAAAATTACCTGCATTACAAGGCTTATCAATGGGATTTTCTTTGATGAATTTAACTGTTTGGGCAGTTGTTTCCCTTATTATTTCGTTCTTAGTATTTATAAAACAGGATATGTTGAATTAATTAGACAGGAAGTGACAGTATGGAAAATGTTTTAAAGAATGATTGGGGACTATTATTGGCACCAGAATTTGAGAAAGAGTATTATCGTACTCTATCCAGTTTTTTGACAGAAGAGTACAGCACGCATGTTGTTTATCCGAAGGTAGAAGATATTTTTAACGCTCTTCAGTATACAAGTTATGAAAATACAAAGGTTGTTATTTTAGGACAAGATCCATATCATGGACCGAATCAAGCGCATGGTTTAAGTTTTTCTGTACAACCTGATGTTAAAACACCACCATCATTGTTAAATATGTATAAAGAACTTCGAGATGAATATGGTTATGAAATCCCGAATAACGGTTATTTAGTAAAATGGGCGGAACAAGGAGTATTACTACTAAATACCGTATTAACAGTTCGTCAAGGCGAAGCAAATTCTCATAAGGGAAAAGGATGGGAGCACTTCACAGATCGTGTGATTGAACTGTTGAACGAACGTGCAAAGCCAGTTGTTTTCATATTGTGGGGGCGCCATGCGCAGGCGAAGAAGAAGTTAATTACGAATCCGAATCATCATATTATCGAATCTGTACATCCAAGCCCATTATCGGCAAGACGTGGTTTCTTTGGTAGTAAGCCATACTCTAAAGTAAATACGATTTTAGCTAATATGGGAGAAAGAGAAATTGATTGGGAAATTCCAAATTTATAAATAGAAAAGGTAGTTAACAGTCGTTAACTACCTTTTTATTATTGTTGCTCATTCTTTAATTTTGCATCTAGTACAAAAGTACCAAATGGGATAACTGATGAAACAAATGCTCCAAGTGCCCATAAAATTGATTTACGGTGTACGATTGTTACTTGAATTACTGCAAAGATGAATAGAATAAACAGAACACCATGAGCCATGCCTGTAATTTTAACAGCTGTTGCAAATCCTGCGAAATATTTCAATGGCATTGCTACAAATAATAGTAATAGGAAAGAAATACCCTCAACTAGTCCAATTGCTCTTAATCGTCCGATTGGTGTAGATAACATAAAGTAGCCTCCTTTAACGTATGCTTGTATATAGTAAATTTGTATTCTTTTTCAAAATAAAATAGTCTATTTTGTTTCATTATATACAAAAAGAAAGTTTACACTACGAGAATAGTGCAAAGTTCAAAATATAGTCACAAAAGCATGAGAATTTAAATAAAAACCTATTTGAAGTATTTGACTTCAAATAGGTTTTGTGAATGAAAATATTAAACAAGTACATCCGTTTTTAAAACGAATTTCTCTACAACTTTTGCAACACCATCATTCATATTTGTATCTGTTACGTAGTTTGCAATTTTTTTAATATCATCAGGTGCATTGCCCATTGCAACGCCAAGACCAGCAAATTCAATCATTGCTTGGTCGTTATAGCTATCGCCCATTGCGATAACTTCTTCACGCTTAATGCCAAGCTTTTGAATCAGTTTGTTTAAGCTCGTTCCTTTTGTAACACCGGCTTCAGTAAATTCTAAGAAGAATGGTTTCGAACGCATCACACTTAATTGGCCTTCTAGTTGTTTTTGTAGTTTCTTTTCAACTTCAACAAGGTGTTCAGCTTCTTTATTCATTAATACTTTTACTACAGGCTCTTTAACTGCGGCTTTAAAGTCATCTACTACAACAATTGGCATACCAGTAATATCGCCCTCAATTTCAGTATAAGGATTATTTTCTTCCGTTACGATATCATCGCCCATATAAGTATGAATCCATACATCTTCAGTTTTACTAATTTTAAATAGGTTGTGAACGATTTCAGGAGATAGTGTACTACTAAAGATTTCTTCGTTTGTTTTACAGTTAATAATTTTTGCGCCATTAAAAGATAGAATGAAACTGCCGTATTCTTCTAAGCGAAGTTCTTTAGCTACATTGCGCATACCAAACGTTGGACGTCCAGAAGCAAGTACAACCTTTACCCCTTGCTCTTGTGCAGTCATTAACGCTTCTTTCGTACGAGGTGAAATAGTATGGTCATCACGTAATAAAGTATCATCTAAATCTAAAACAATCATTTTATAAGTCATATAGAAAATTCCTTTCTTTAATTGAAATCAAAATACATGTTCATGAAGATGTTGAGGAATAATAGTAAGACATCAAACCTCTTTGAAAAGAAGTAGATAAATCATTATGAGTGTGTTGCTCATAATATCGGTTAATAATCATTGGGGATGGATAAAGCCCCAATGATTCAAGTTTGATTTTATCGTAACAACTCTAAAGGTAGAGTGCAATAATGGAAGTTTTCCAATTTACGATATTTGTTTTGCTGTGGAACGAGAAAATAGTATTTCTAGCAAAATGGCCATTACAGATCCAAGAACGAGACCGTTACTTAAAAACGATGCTAGAAATGGTGGAAGTGTGGAATATGCTCCTGCTGGAACAAACATAACTCCGACTCCTGTGAAGATTGAAAGACCGGCTACTTTAAATAATTGTTCCTTATCCTGGGCAGTTTCGTATTCTCGAAAGGCGAGGCCAATCATGCTTGCGAATACAGGATAAATAGCGGCATAACCAACTGCAACAGGGATTGCTGCAAAGAATGAAGTAATCTTTGGGAATATACTAACGACAATAATAAAGCTTGACCCTAATATAAAAGGGAGACGTTTATAAATATTAGTCGTTGCAATAAAACCTGCTGATCCAGAAATAGCGACAGGTCCAATAGCTGAAAACAGGCCGCCTAGCAATTGGTTGATTCCTGTTATAATGCCGGCTTGTTTAAAACGATCTGATGCAGCATTTTCTTCATATTTAGAGACAACCTTTTGTACAACGCGAATACTTGCTAACATATTTGTTAGAAGTAAGAGTGTAACAAATATGACCGTAATTACCATGTTCCATTCAACACGAGGCATGCCGAAAACAAATAAGGACGGAAAACGAATTATGTCTGTCACTGGTGTTATTGGATTAGATAATCCGAAGCATGCGAATAATATCCAGCCGCATATGATACTGAAAAGAACGGAATATTGTCCAATAATAGGTAGCTTCATGATGAAAAAGGATAGTAAAATAACAATGAGTGAAAGAATAAATACGTTAGGTTGTACTTCTGTATGTTTTCCATCAAGGCCAAACATTCCCTTTAAGAAGGAGCCACTGAGTTGCGCGACAAGAAGAAATAAATACGTTCCAATGACTGTCGGTGTAAAATAGCGAACGAGTTTATCAATAAGTCCAAAAACGCTAAGAATAATACAAATAATACCGCTTAATAAGAAAGCATATTGAAGAACTTTAAGTGTCTCATTGCTTGATCCAAATAATACGACGCCTAAACTTGCGTAAAGGGAGAAAATTCCCCACCAAAGGCCAGCAGGACCTTCTTGAATAGGAAGTTTATGCCCAAATATAGCTTGCAAGAGACCAGCAAAGCCTAGAACAAATAATGTTCTTTGTACGAATGCAATGGCTTCAGCGCCATCAAGACCATAACTAGTTGCGACACTAATTGGTACAATAAGGCTTCCAGCTAAAATAAATAGTGCCCATTGTAAGGCGGAAAGAAATGTCTTCATTATATCAACCTCTTTCATAGATTCCGTATCTAGTATATACGTATTTTATTTCCACTGGCAAAGATTGTAGATAGAGAAAAGAGTTGAAACACGGTATGAATGCACGTAAGCAATTATGGATAGCAGTTATATGTATGACTTTTGTTGTAATTCTAGGAACAATAGGATTTATGACAATTGAAGAGATTAGTTTGTTTCAAGCATTTTGGATGACGATGATTACTGTATTGACTGTTGGATACGGAGATGCCGTTCCTGTAACGCAAGCAGGGAAAGTATTTGCGCTCCTTATTATTCCTGTTGGTGTAGGTATTGTTACGTATGCAATTGGGGTAGTGGCAGCTATGATTATTGAAGGGAATTTATTTCATGCAGTACGGAGGAAGAAGATGGATAAACAAATAGCGCAGTTGAAAAATCATATTATAGTATGTGGTTGCGGTAGAGTGGGGCTTCAAGTTGTACATGAATTGCAAGAAAAGAATATTCCATTTGTCGTTGTTGATAAAGATGAAAGCATATTGGAGCAGGAAAAGCTTTTATTTGTACATGGAGATGCAACGGAAGATCAAGTATTACATAATGCCGGAATTTTAAAAGCAGCTGGTTTAGTTGCTATTGTTGCAAATGATGCCGAAAATGTATTTATTACATTAACAGCAAGAGGATTAAACGATACAATTAAAATTGTGGCGAGATCTGAAAAGCCAGAAACTGAAGAGAAATTAAGGCGTGCTGGTGCAAATAAGGTTATTAATCCATCTAGTATGGCAGGTATTCATATAGCAAAAGGTATTGCAAATCCATTAACCGTTCATTATATTGATACAGTGTTGTATGGAGTAGAACAGTCATTTGTCATTGAAGAAATTCTAGTTGGCAAAGATTCAATACTAGTCGGTAAATCGTTACTAGAGAGTAATGTAAGGAATCAGTTTGATGTAACGATATTAGCGATTTCAAGAAATGGGAATATTATACATAATCCAACAGGGCAGGAAAAACTACAAGAACATGATATGATAATAGTATTTGGTTCAGTAGAGAAACTGGGACAATTTGAGAAAGAATTACAAAGTACGAGGTGATAAGGAATGCAAATATCTAGTGACAAGATTTTAAATAAAATGGCGAATGAAATTGCGAAGGCAAAAAGTAGCGAAGGACAAAAGTCAAAAGAACATTTATTAGTTGTGCGTGCTTTATGCGATTTACTATTAGATGAACAGGTTGAATCTTCTACGTATAGGGAGCCGCAAATTCAATCGCAAGTAATTGGATCACAGCCTATAACAACAGTTCAACCAGTTATACCAGTTTCTGGAGAACCTGTGTATATAAAAGAAGAAGGTGCAAATGGTAATTCTTTATTTGATTTTTAAGAATTAAATCGTTTGGCTTATATGAAAAAATTGCTTATGATAAAGGTAAAAAAGGGGAATTAAGATGAAAATTTTCTTTTTACTAGGTTGTATTGCAGCGGGGCTATCTGTTGCGTTAGGGGCCTTTGGAGCACACGGTTTAGAAAATAAAATTTCTGCGAAAATGTTAGAAGTTTGGAAAACAGGCGTTACATATCAGATGTTTCATGCAGGTGGATTATTCGTAGTTGCTTTATTGATGGATAAGGTTCAATCATCACTTTTAACTACTGCTGGTTGGCTAATGGTAGCTGGGATTATTATGTTCTCAGGTAGTTTGTATGCATTAAGTACGACAGGCATTAAGTTCTTTGGTCCAATTACACCTCTTGGTGGTGTAGCGTTTATTGTGGCGTGGATTCTAGTAGGGACTGCAGTTGTAAAAGGATTATAAAAAACAAAAGCTGGCATTTGCCAGCTTTTTTTATGGTCTTGGAGTATAAGTTGCTTGTTGACTAGGTAAATACGTAATTTCTTCTGGAAATTCTACGTAATCTAAGTAGATCATTAATAGTAAATAGCGTTTTCCTGATTGCGGTTCACTAATAACGATATGGTCACGGCCAGCTGCTTCAATAATACCTGTATAAGATTGTGTACCAAGGGAACTGCCACGTTCATAAGTCATTACAACTGTAGCTTGCTTACCTTTGTTTAAACGAAGGATATTTTCAATATAGGATTGCTCTAGAGGTAACATGCCTTGAGAAATTGCATATTGAGCTTGCGCAGCTTGAGCTGTTTGTTGTTGCATTGCTTGCTGTTGTTGTTGAGTCATTTGTTGTGGTTGGACATAAGTTCCAGATGGTTGATAAAAACCTGTTCCATAGTACGGATTTTGTTGCTGTGCCATTCAAAAATCCCTCCTCATTTTCATCTCTTAATATACGCTAGGACAGTCTTCACCAGATGGTTGGAAGAAGCAGTGCTTTTTGAAGCGACCAGAGTTTTGTTGGTTATACCAAGTTGGTGGACAAGGACCTTCAGGTCTAAAGAACCATAAGGCAAAGTTAGCGGGCCAAAAACGTTGTCCTTGAATAGTTCGCCTTGCTAAGGCGATATCTTGTTCACGGGCTCTTTGATAAAAATATCCTTTTTGTGTTGCCTCAAAACCACCAGGATTTTGATACACCATTTGACGTAAATTACGAATACTTTTAAAGTCTAAACAATTTCCGCGGACACGATTTACCCCAACGTTTCCGACCATTAACATTCCTTGTTGCCCTTCTCCTTCGGCTTCAGCACGCATCAGTCTAGCTAACAACTTTACATCTGCTTCGTTATAAGCAATAACACCCATTATGTGTCACCTCTCTTTTTGTAATACCTTTTGGAAAGAGGTTTATTTCTAGATGAAGTGTGGAACAATTACTAGTTCATACGTATGAGAAAAAGGACTCAGATATGACAACCAAACGAAGTTTTACATTGAGAGAGGAAAATAAAAAAAGCTAGCGTGAGCTAGCTTTTCATCATTAAAATACTTTAGACCATAAGTTTGAGAAGAAATCTCCAATAGAGCGCATTGTTAGCACAAACCAATTTGCTTTTTCAACTTCCTCTGTTGTTTTTGCAGTAACTTTCATACTTTTACTACCGTCTAAGAAACCATATTTATCAGTTGATGCTAAAGTAATTGAGCCTACTTTAGCATCTTTCTTAACAGGAGCAACTAAATGTCCATCTTCAGCAAGAGATTTATCTAATTCAGTCCCAATTTTATAAGGATCTTTGCTACCTTTTTTCGCAATTACTGTTATTTCTTTTTCAGGTGCAACCGTTACTTGATCTTCTTTCCCTTTTACTACAGAGATTGTGTTATTTTTATCAACCTTGAGCTTTTGTTTTTCAAAGTTATTAAATCCATATTCGATTAATTCACGAGATTCTGTGAAGCGCTCGTCCATTGATTTCGTTTTAATAATAACCGAGATAAGACGTAAATCACCGCGTTTCGCAGTAATAGTAAATCCATATCCAGCTGTATCAGAACTTCCTGTTTTTAAACCATCAGTACCTTCATAAGCGAAGGCAGCTCCTGGTAACATCCAGTTCCAGTTTTCCATACGAATTGGTTTTGGATGATTGTCTGGGAAGTTTCTAAATCTTTGTTTTGTATCCTCTAGCATTTCTGGATACTTTGTAATCATTACTTTTGAAAGTATACCCATATCGCGAGCTGACATAGAGTTTTCTGCATTTGGATCAGTACCCTCGGGATGTTTCCCTTTTAAGTCAGCGTTATTTAAACCAGTAGCGTTTACAAATTTATATTTCTTTAACCCTAGTTTTTTTGCATGTTCATTTGCAAGATTTAAGAAGTTTTTCTCACTTCCTGCAAGTAGCTCTGCTAAAGCAATACTAGACCCGTTTGCAGAGAAGATAACAATAGAATGATATAATTCTTTTACAGTATATTGACGTCCTTTCTCAAATGGTACGTTAGAGAATTCATTATTACGTGAGACTTCATAAGCGTAATCGGAAATATTTACTTTCGTATCCCAAGTAATTTTCCCTTCTTTAATTGCTTCTAAAACAGCGTAAACAACAATTAATTTTGACATACTAGCAATAGCTAGCAGTTCGTCTGGGTTTTGTTCATGCAGTATTTTCCCTGTATCTGCATCAAATAGAAGTGCAGCAGCAGCTTCTATTCGTATTTTTTCTTCCGCATGGGATGTTGTTACTCCTAAGGAAGAAATTGACAATAGAAGCGCTAGTAAAATAGACAAGATTTTCTTCATATAAATTATCACCTTCGCATCGTTATTAGCATATAGCTCGTACCATTTTAGCATGAATTTGGATATAGAAAAGTTACAATTTTGTAAGGAATTTGTCGGTTTTTGTTCGAATTTGCGGGAAAAAGGAGTTTTTTGAGAAGAAATATAGAGGGAAATAAAAAAAGGAACGAATTTCGTCCCTTTTTCAATATTATATGTGTAAAAATTCCTCTACTTTTTCGTCTGGTAAGATGTTTCCAACGAAGAATGTTCCGAATTCACCATAACGAGCACTTACTTCATCAAATCGCATTTCATATATAAGTTTCTTAAATTGAAGAACATCGTCAGCGAATAATGTTACGCCCCACTCGAAATCATCGAATCCAACAGATCCTGAAATAACTTGGCGTACTTTCCCTGCGTATTGGCGACCAATCTTACTATGACTGTACATCATTTTTTTACGCTCTTCCATAGGAAGCATGTACCAGTTGTCATCACCTTGGCGACGCTTATCCATTGGATAGAAGCAAATATGATTTGCTTTCGGTAATTCAGGATATAAGCGAGCTAAAATTTGTGGATTTTGATATGGATCCTCATCAGCTGGAAGGTAGTTGCTTAGTTCAACAACAGATACGTAAGAATATGCAGGAACCATATATTCAGCTAATGTTGTTTTATTCAATTCTGTCTCAATTTCATTTAACTCTTCCATTGTTGGACGTAAAATCATAAGCATAATATCAGCTTTTTGACCAACAACTGTATACATTGCGTGACTACCTTTTTTCGCAGTAGCTACTTCGTTCCATTTTTCAACGACATTTAAAAATTCAGACACTGCTTGTCCGCGTTCGTCGCTAGATAATGTTTTCCATGCAGCCCAATCAATAGAACGTAAATCATGTAAACAATACCAGCCATCTAACGTTGTTGTTGCTTCACTCATTCTATTCACCTCAGTTAATGATAGTTTTACACGTTAACTATAGCATATATAGTTTTAAAATCATCTATATAAAACCTTGGCGCATAAAATTGTCACATTTAAGTGTTTAAGCGAGGTGAATTTAACGGCTGAATTTTATGAAAATATAATCATTTTTATTTTATCTATTTTTTGGGAGCTATAAGTTTAAAATATAGAAGAAAAGCAGTATTCTTAAAGATAGAGTTTTTTAACATATGTAGGAGGGTTTATTCGTGAGCAACTTATTTACAACAGTAAAAGAAAAAGTTCAAGGAAAAGGCATTTCTATCGTACTTCCTGAAGGAACTGATGAAAGAATTTTAGGCGCTGCAGAGCGTTTAGCAAAAGAAGAGTTAGTAAAACCAATCTTAGTTGGTAATAAGGAAGAAATTAGCGCAAAAGCTGCTAGCATGAATTTAACATTAGCAGGCGTTGATATTTACGACCCAGCTACATACGAAGAAATGGATGCAATGGTAGCATCTTTCGTTGAACGCCGTAAAGGTAAAGCAACTGAAGAAGACGCTCGCAAAATCCTTAAAGACGAAAACTACTTCGGTACAATGCTTGTATACATGGGCAAAGCACACGGTTTAGTAAGTGGTGCAGCTCACTCTACAGCTGATACAGTTCGTCCGGCACTTCAAATTATTAAAACAAAACCAGGCGTTACAAAAACTTCTGGCGTATTCATCATGGTACGTGAAGAAGAGAAATATGTATTCGCTGATTGCGCAATTAACATTGCACCAAACAGCCAAGATTTAGCTGAAATCGGTATCGAAAGTGCGAAAACTGCTGAGTTATTCGGCATTGATCCACGCGTTGCTATGTTAAGCTTCTCTACAAAAGGTTCTGCGAAATCTCCAGAAACAGAAAAAGTTGTAGAAGCAACTCGCATTGCAAAAGAAATGGCTCCTGAGTTAACTTTAGATGGAGAATTCCAATTCGATGCTGCATTCGTACCATCTGTAGCTGAGAAAAAAGCTCCAGGTTCTACAATTAAAGGTGATGCTAACGTATTCGTATTCCCAAGCTTAGAAGCTGGTAATATCGGCTACAAAATCGCTCAACGTTTAGGTAACTTCGAAGCAGTAGGACCAATCTTACAAGGTTTAAACATGCCTGTAAATGACCTATCTCGTGGATGTAACGAAGAAGAAGTGTACAAGTTAGCTTTAATTACAGCAGCTCAAGCACTTTAATTCTAAAATGAATTAGTATGGAAAATGACCACCCTTAGGGTGGTCATTTTTATTTTTCTAAGCTAAGTGCTTTATTATTACGATCAATAATACGTTGTAAATTCGTCTCATATAAAGGAATCTCATCTATTGTTAATTGAGATGGTGTTAACTTTGGAGCGAATTGCTGCAATGTTTTTAAAAGACGCATCATTAAATCTTGTACTGTAATGGTTTCGCCAAGTAATTCTGAGAGTGAGGCCATCGTACTTGGTACAATTTCAGGGTACGTAAAGCGTGTTTCTTTTCCTTGAATTGCTAGGTTGTAGAAATCACGAACGAGTGCGGCACGCTCAGAGCCACTTCCGGTAGCACAGAGATAAATTTGGACAGCGACACCACCGCGAATACGACGTTGTGAAATACCAGCGAATTTTTGATCGCGAATACTTAAGTCATAACTACCAGGACAGTAAGAGCCAACAATTTCTTTTGCCTCGATAGTAACGTTGTAATCCTTTAACATCTCCTTAATTAAATGCCACATCGTATCGTATCCAAGATCAATATCGATACCTTTTTCTGTTTCTTGGAATAAAAGTGATACGTTTAAAACACCTTCATCAAGCACGACTGCAAGCCCGCCAGAATTACGAACAATAACATTGAAGTTGTGTTGTTTTAAAAAAGAAATACCTTCTTCTAAATGCGGAAGGCGTGAATCTTGAATGCCAAGGACAATTGTATTGTGATGAACCCAAGAACGCATTGTTGCGGCTGACTTGCCATTTCCAATGCTTGTGCATAATGTGTCATCCATTGCGAATGACTGAAGTGCATGGAATGTTGGTCCCAAACTAGACTGATCTACAATGCGCCACTCTGGCTGAGATAAAATGGAACGGGAATTGCTCATATAACTAACCCCTTATCTTTAAAATGACAATCTCTATTATAGCAAAAAATGAAGAATGGAGTTTTCTCACATATAAAGGGGGAGCTTAAAGGTGAAATAATAAAAAGGATGCATTACATGCATCCTTTTTATTCTGCAATTTTTTCTAAATTACCGTTTCGGTCCATTCGGAAAGATGTTTGAGAACGTTCTTCGTCATCCATGACTGCCAATTTACGAGCTCGGTTCATAATGTTCATAAGTGTTTCGTAATCTTCTTGTACAGTATGAGATTGCTTTTCTAACTTTTCTAGTTTCTTTTCTAGTTCCTCACTCCGAAGGATTTGTGCTTTAATTTCTTGTTTCAATCTCGTATTCTCGTTTTCAAGAGCTGTCACTTTTATATTTGAAGATCCGACTGTTTGTAAAAAATAAATAACATCTTGCATTGTCATAGAGCTTCTTGCAGCAGGAGCAGTAGATTCTTGATATGGAATAGCTTCTTTATATTGTACGATTGATTCCTCTTGTGCTAATTCTTCATAATCAGTTATCGAATCTGAAGCTGGTGGTGTATAAAGTAAACGTTTTTTCGCTTGTTCACCGCTTGCAGCACGCATTTTATCTTTACGATGTTTTTTTGCTAGTTGAAGAGCTTGTTCATAGCTATAGCGAACGACAGCATTCCAGCGGAAACCACAAGCAGCAGATGTACGATTTAACTGATCTCCTACTTCCTCAAATGCATTTAATTGCGTACTTCCTTCTCGAACATGACGAAGTACCGTTTCAGCAAGTAATAAATCATCCTCATCTGTCCAAGCATCTTGTCTTACTTTCATAGATTCAACTCCCTTTCTTTTTATGAACTTCCTATTTTTATAATGGGCAAAAAAATAAACTTTTATACAAAGCTTTTAAAAATATGGTAGATTTCGATGAAAGGTAAAAATTTTCCCATGAATGGTGAGCGCTTCTGTAGGAGAGCATATAAATATGTAGCATTATGTAGAGAATAGGCTTTGTAGGGAAACTTGCAACGAGCTTCAAAGAGCGGTAAAATACCATTTAGTGTTTATTTTTAAACGTACTTGAGAAAAGTTTAAAATAGAGGAAGTGTTATATAATGGGAAACGAATTTCGCGTGTGCGATGACTGTCAGGCAACGAACGTTAAAACGTTAGTTCCGAAGTTAAAAAAAGTAGATTCATGTGCAACGATTGAAGTTGGATGTCAGTCTTACTGTGGTCCTGGTCGTAAAAAATCATTCGCATTTGTAAATAACCGTCCAGTTGCGGCTCCAACAGAAGATGAGTTAATCGTAAAAATTGAAGCAAAGTTAAATAAGTAAGAAAAAGAAGAGTGAAAAGATTACTCTTCTTTTTTTATGCCCATAAGAGGAAAGATTTATTCTGCGAAAGTACTCTTGTGTGGACGAACGTTTTCTAAAGGATGGATATAACTTTTGTATTAAAGTTCCAATTTATATAAATTTATATTTCAAAATAATGGTTGACAGTCTTTTAAAGCGATAGGTAGAATAGAAGTGTCTGATTCTGAGAATCATTATCAGGAAAATAACAATTCACCTAATTTTTTTATTACTATTTGAGAATAAATTTCATTTTAATAAATATATGTTGTTGGTTAGGATGGTTGAGGGATGGAAGCGAGCGCAAGCAGTATAGAACAGCAAGAAGAGAATGTTAAAGAGATTAAGAGCAGACCGCTCATCGCTTCTATTATTTTAGTAGCGGGTACAGTTTTGTTAGCTTTAAGCATGGCAGTTTCTATTTCTTTTGGGGCTGCAGATATTAGTTTAAAGACTGTATGGCAAGCTGTATTTCAGTTTGATGGATCTATTACACATCATAACGTAATTCAAGAGCTTCGCATGCCTAGAGCAATAGGGGGCGTAGTTGCAGGTGCCTTTTTAGCGGTATCAGGAGCAATTATGCAAGGCATGACGCGAAATCCACTTGCTTCACCATCGTTAATGGGAATTACAGATGGGGCTGTATTTGGAATTGCAATTATGTATGCATTTTTCCCTAATTCACCTTATTTAATGTTTGTTATCGCATCTTTTATTGGAGCTGCGTTTGGTGCAAGCATTGTATATGGAATTGGGTCTTCTTCACCAGGTGGATTAACACCTGTGAAATTAGCTTTAGCAGGTGCAGCTATTAGTGCTTTATTAGGGGCAATTTCATCTGGAATCGCATTGTATTTTAATCTTGCCCAAGAGGTGAGCATGTGGAATGCAGGCGGAGTTGCTGGAGTGAAATGGCAAAGTATTAATATGTTAGTGCCAATTGGCCTTGTTTGTCTTTTTATCGCAATTATGATGTCGAGATATATTACAATTTTGAGCTTCGGTGAAGAAATTGCAATTGGACTTGGTCAAAATACGACATTAATTAAATTTATCGGAACAGTACTTGTTCTTGTTTTAACGGGTTCCGCAGTTTCCATGGCAGGATCAGTAGGGTTTGTTGGTCTTGTAATCCCGCATATGACTCGTTTCCTTGTAGGCTCGGACTATAGATGGGTTATTCCATGTTCTGCGGTCTTAGGTGGGCTGTTAATTGAATGTGCAGATATGTTATCTCGCGTTATTAACCCGCCATTTGAAACGCCAATTGGAGCAATTACAGCGCTAATTGGGGTTCCATTCTTCCTCTACTTAGCACGTAATGAAGGGAGAGGAAAGATGTGAGGACGAGTGTCTTAACAAAAAAGAACATTTCTATATTAACGATTTTAGTAGGGCTAATCGTTTCTATATTTCTTATTAGTTTAAATACAGGAACTTTTAAAATACCCCCAATGGACGTATTAAAGTCATTGGTTGGACTAGGGGCTGAAGATCAGTCTGTTATTTTATTTGAATTCCGTATGCCGCGTATGGTAATTGCTATACTAGTCGGATCTGCTTTAGCTATGTCAGGTGCGATTTTGCAAGGTTTATCACGAAATCCACTTGCTGATCCAGGTATTATAGGGATTAATGCTGGAGCGGGATTAACAGTTGTTATATTCGTCTACTTCTTCTTCGGGAAAGTAGGGACTGGTACATTTTTATCTGTATTCATTCTTCCATTTTTCGCACTAGTTGGAGCGATATTAGCAGCGGTAATTATTTATTTATTAGCATGGAAAGACGGCGTTTCATCGACTCGATTAATACTAGTCGGTATTGCCGTTGCAGCTGGATTTGGAGCTGTTAGTTTAATTTTCTCTATGAAGATGACATCTAACGATTTTCGTTTTGCTACGATTTGGCTGGCGGGAAGTCTATGGGGTACAGATTGGAAATTCGTATTAAGTGTACTTCCATGGATGGTTATTTTCTTACCGCTTGCTATAAGTAAAGCACACATATTAAATGTAATGAACCTAGGCGATTCTACAGCAGTTGGCCTTGGTGTAAATGTAGAAAAAGAAAGACGTAAATTATTATTTATTGCAGTTTGTTTAGCGGGTGCATCTGTTGCTGTTGCCGGTGGAATTGGCTTTATCGGTTTAATGGCCCCGCATTTAGCAAGGCGCCTTGTTGGTGGCAAACATCAAATCATGTTGCCCACAGCTGCGCTAATAGGAACGTTTTTACTTTTATTCGCAGACGTAATTTCAAGAAGTGTACTAACAACTTCAGAAATACCAGTCGGTCTTGTTATTTCTGTAATTGGTGCCCCGTATTTCATTTATTTACTTATGAGGACAAAATAAAGGGAGGCTTTTCGTATGGCAACTTTAGCGGTTGATGCGGTATCTGTTGGCTATAATGAAGGTTTAATTATTGATGGATTAACAGTTGAAATTCCGGAAGGGAAAATTACAACAATTATTGGGCCAAATGGTTGTGGGAAGTCCACATTATTAAAAACGGCGTCTCGTATTTTGAAGGCAAAACAAGGTACTGTTTATCTTGACGGAAAAGCAATTGAGAAACAGCCAACGAAAGAAATTGCAAAGAAAATGGCGATTTTACCACAAACTGCAGAAGTACCAACGGGTCTTACTGTATTTGAGCTTGTGTCATACGGAAGATTCCCTCATCAAAAAGGGTTTGGCACGTTGAAAGAAGAGGATTATCGCTACATTAACTGGGCACTTGAAGTGACAGGAATGAAAGAATTTGCGAATCGTCCAGCAGAAGCGCTATCTGGTGGTCAACGTCAACGTGTTTGGATTGCAATGGCTCTTGCACAAGGAACAGAATTACTTGTATTGGATGAACCAACAACGTACTTAGATATGGCTCATCAATTAGAAGTATTAAACTTATTGAAAAAGTTAAATGAAGAAGAAGGTAGAACGATTGTTATGGTTATCCATGACTTAAACCACGCTTCTCGTTTCTCAGATCATATGATTGCATTAAAAGCAGGTAAGTTAATGAAACAAGGAACGCCAGATGAAGTTATGACAAGTGAAACACTTCGTAACGTATTTGAGATTGAAGCTCAAATCGTTCCATGTCCAGTAAACTGTAAGCCAATTTGCTTAACATATGATTTAGCGATGATTAGTAATCAATTGCGTAAAAAAGCATAAGTAGAACCCCCTCGTGAAGAGGGGGGACTTCTAATGGACGTTGAGCTTCTTATATAAGAATGGGAAGTTGAACGCCCGTTAGAATGGGGTATTAACAACAATTAATAAAAATATATTGATTAATTGTTATCTTCGTTTCTTATAGTTCATTGCAACTTATAAGATAAATACAGCTAGAAGGAGTGGGAACATGAAGAATTTTAAAATGGCACTATTAGCAATGGTATTAGTTGTGACTTCTGTACTATTTGCTGCTTGTTCTAACAAAGAAGAAGAAAAGAAAGCAGATGCAAAGACTGAAGAGCGCACTGTAAAACATGCAAAAGGGGAAATTAAAATTCCTGCAAACCCAAAGAAAATTGCTGACCTTAGTGGTTCAACAGAAGAATTATTAATTTTCGGTATGAAACCGGTTATTACTGCTAATACATCTCAAGAAAAAATTGATGCACATATTGAAAAGAAACTAAAAGACGTTAAACCAGTTGGTTCTGCTTGGGGCGATAAAATTAACATCGAAGCAGTAGCTGCTGCAAAACCAGATTTAATTCTTGTAAATAATCGTCAAGAAAAGATTTATGATCAATTATCTAAAATTGCACCAACAGTTATGTTAAACACTCCATTAGATCAATGGCGTCCAAAATTCGAAGAAGTAGGTCAAATCTTCGGTAAAGAAAAAGAAACAAAAGAATGGTTCAAAAAGTATGATGAAAAAGCAAGCAAATTACATGACAAAATCGTCGCTAAAACTGGTGAAGCAACATTCATGAAAATGGCTGCGTATCCAAATGCTTTCCGCGTATACGGTGACTACGGTTACGGTAGCGTAATCTTTAATGATTTAAAACTACCAGCAGTTAAAGGTACACCAACTGATAAACCACTAGTACAAGTACAAAAAGAAGCTTTAATCGATTACAACCCAGATTACTTATTCGTATTTACAACTGGTGACGGTTCTCAGCGCTTAAAAGAATTCCAAGAAGAATCAATTTGGAAAAACATGAACGCTGTTAAAAACAACCACGTATTTACAATTAAAAATGAAGACTTAAACAAAGGTTACTTCCCACTAGGGAAAGATATGATCTTAGACGAAGTTGCTGAATTCGTTTTAGGTAAATAATGTATAAAGGAAATCACTTTTACTTCGGTAAAGGTGATTTTTTCTTTTTATAAAGGTAATTAATACAGTCTTTCATTTCTTTCTGTTTCTCATTTCGTTTATAATATAAAGTAAGAATGTAGTAAAGAAAGGGGGATGTCGGAAAGTGGTATATTTAAACGACAAACTCAGCGAAACAAAAGTGTTTAAAGACCCAGTACATAAATATGTGCACGTGCGTGATCGTGTTATTTGGGATTTAATCGGAACGAAAGAATTTCAACGCTTGCGCCGTATTAAGCAGCTTGGAACGACATTTTTTACATTTCACGGTGCAGAGCATAGTCGCTTTACTCATTCGTTAGGTGTATACGAAATTATTCGTCGTATGATTGATGATGTGTTTGATGGCAGACCAAATTGGAATGCTGAAGATAGATTGTTATGTTTATGTGCGGCATTACTTCATGATGTCGGTCACGGCCCATTTTCTCACTCGTTTGAAAAAGTATTTTCATTAGATCATGAGAAATTTACGCAAAAGATTATTGTTGGCAATACGGAGATTAATGATGTATTAAGTCGTGTTGATAAGGAGTTTCCACAAAAGGTAGCAGATGTAATTGCAAAAACGTCTACTAATAAATTAGCAATTAGTATGATTTCGAGCCAAATTGATGCGGATCGTATGGATTATTTATTAAGAGATGCTTATTTTACAGGCGTAAAGTATGGAAACTTCGATATGGAACGTATACTGCGTGTAATGCGCCCGTATGGGGATCAAGTAGTCATTAAAAATAGTGGTATGCATGCTGTTGAGCATTACATTATGAGTCGTTATCAAATGTATTGGCAAGTATATTTCCATCCGGTAACGCGAAGTGCAGAAGTTATTTTAACGAAGATTTTACACCGTGCTAAATCATTGCACGAGAAGTATTATACATTTAAAAATCATCCTGTTCATTTCTATTCTTTATTTGAAGAAGAAGTAACAGTAGAGGATTATTTAAAGTTAGACGAGAACGTTATGTATTACTACTTCCAAGTATGGCAGGAAGAAGAAGATCCAATTTTAAGCGATCTATGCCGCCGTTTTATGAATCGAAATCTATTTAAATATGTAGAGTTTACAGATAAACATGGTTTAGATAATTGGATGGAATTAAGTAGTTTATTTAAAAAGATTGGACTTGATCCGGAGTATTATTTAGTAGTTGATTCAACATCAGACTTACCGTATGACTTTTATCGTGCAGGAGAAGAAGAAGAGCGTTTGCCAATCCTACTTCTTATGCCAAACGGAGAGCTTAGAGAGCTTTCACGTGAATCGGATATTGTTGAGGCGATTACAGGTAAGAAAAGAACGGACCAAAAGCTATTCTATCCACATGATTTAATCTATGAAGATGGAAGAAAAGGAAAATATAAAGAGAGAATTATTGAGTTGTTAGAAGGAAAGAAATAAGAAGCAGCTAGTGGCTGCTTCTTATGAAAAACTTGAAATTATTTGTCGCTTAAGCGTTTTCCGCCAACTGCATAATGATTCTTAGACATTTCTTCGATGAAAACAACGATGTTTTCTTCAGGAGCACCAGTTGTTTCGCTTACTGCTGCTGTTACTTTCTCAGCAAGAGCTTTCTTTTGTTCTTCTGTGCGTCCTTCTAGCATTTTCACTGTTACGTATGGCATGTACAATCGCTCCTTTTATGTAAGTTACACTCTTATTATAGCGGATTATGGGGAAGAACAATCGAAAAAACAAATAATTTCTTTTTTTGACATATGGAAGAGGAGATGAAGTATGGATCAGTTATTTAGATATCCATTGCACGAAATTCCGTTGGTAGCAATGGCGATTATTATTGCATTATCCGTTCATGAATTTGCACATGCATATGTTGCATATAAATTTGGGGACGATACAGCAAAGAGACAAGGGCGTTTAACGTTATCACCGATGGCTCATTTAGACCCTATCGGTTTGATTGCAGTATTAATTCTTGGATTCGGTTGGGCAAGACCGGTTCCTGTTAACCCATATAACTTTAAAAGACCGCGTCTTGCAGGCATATTAGTTTCAATTGCAGGGCCGATTAGTAACTTAATTTTAAGTGCAATTGGTTTAATTATTTTGTATAGCTTAGCAGTATTTGGAGTGTTAGATGCAGTTCCAGTTGCAGTAGCTGAAACATTAGGAAAGTTTTTTGAGCTCTTTATTATGTTAAATATTGTTTTACTTGTATTTAATTTATTACCGATCCCGCCACTTGATGGGTATCGTGTAGTGGAAGATTTAGCACCAGCAAATATTCGCGCGAAAATGACACAGTATGAAAAATATGGAGCGATTGCGTTATTAATTCTCGTTATTACACCGCTTAGTAATTACACAATTCAACCTATTTTCCAGGTAGTTATTCCGCATGTATTAATGTTTTTACAAAGTATCATTGCGCCTATTTTTGGCCTTTTATAATTTTTAAGTGAGGAGGATTTTACATATGACAGAGAAAAAGAAAAAAATCGGTTTTAATATCGTGAAAAATGATTCAACAGATGGACATGGTGGATTTGGTGTTGGGGCATTAAGCCTAGAAAACATTTCACCTGTATTTGTTGATGTACTAGAGAAAACCGCATTCGTTGATATCGGTGCGATGCATGCGCGTAGTACAGTAGAAAAAGGTATTAAGTTTTTAACAAATAAAGATGAAGTTCCAAACGGAAAACCATTTTGGCTTGTTTGGGTAACGATTGAAAGAACTGCAACTGGTGCTTATTACGCAGGTGTAACAGCTTGTGAAATGACAGTAGACCGTGAAATTCGTCGCGGATATAAATCACTTCCAGAACACGTAAACAAAATGGATAAATCAATGAAGCGTCACATTATGGTTGACCATATGGATGAATCATCTAAAAAAGTACTTGGTACGTTCTTGAAAGAACATAATGAAGCGATTTGGAACGAATCTAGTGAAGAATTGCGTCGTGCATTATTAAGTGAATAAAAAATAGCTGACGGATGCCCGTCAGCTATTTTTTTTACCAAGGAAGATATTTTTTCCACCAACTTGTTTTTTTCTTTTCTTCAGTCGTTTTTTCAAATTCTTCTTTATCATCGACGTGATCCATACAATATTCAGTCGGTTCGGTACCTTTAGCGAAATACATTTTCACAGAAATAGGACAATTTTTTGTAGCAATTTTACCGTTCTCTGGGTTGATACTAACCGCTACGACGTCACCTGGTTGTTTAAATTCTTTTTTGGGCTGTCCATCTAAGCCTTTCTCCATCGTATCAGTCCATATTTTCTTCGCATATCCTTGTTCTGCTACGTTTGAAATAGATTTGGGTTGATCATATCCGACCCATACACCTGTTACGATTTGCGGAGTAAATCCGATCATCCAACTATCCGTTTCAGTAGAACCAGATTTTCCGGCATATGTTCTTGATAATTTTGATAACATCGATTGGCCAGTTACAGCAGCATAACTGCTTAGTTTCTTATTAAACATACCGGTCATCATTTCTTCCATTACAAACGCTTTGCTCTTGTCGAGAACTTGTTTACTCTCTAAATGAGCATCGTATAATATATTTCCTTCATGATCCATAATGCGGCGAATGAAAGTAGGTTTTACTTCTTTTCCACCGTTTGCGAACATGCTATAAGCGTTAACCATTTCAATTGGTTTTACGGGTGATGTGCCGAGAGCTAGAGAAGGCACATCTTTTAATGCACTTGTAATTCCAAATTGTTTTGCTGTTTTTGCGAGTGCGTCATCTCCTAAAAATAAATTCGTTTTTACAGCATATATGTTATCAGAGACTGCGAGAGCTTGTGCCATCGTTACAAAATCATCTGCATAATAATCTTTATAGTTTTTTGGTTTATACTTTGAAACGCCGTCACCTAAAGTAAATACAGTATATTCGCTTTTTAAGCGCGTAGCAGGCGTGAATCCTCGTTCTAATGCTGCATAATATAGAAATGGCTTAAATGTAGAACCAGGCTGACGAACGGCTTGTGTAGCCCTGTTAAATTGACTCGTAGTATAATCAGTTCCGCCAACAAGAGCAGCCACTTCACCTGTCGTTGGATTCATAGAGACGAGAGCAGTTTGTATGTTTGTTGTGTCAGGTATATGATCTTTTACAGCTTGCTCTGCTACAGCTTGTAGTTTAGGGTCTAGCGTTGTATAAATTCGCAAGCCACCCCGTTGTAAAGCTTGTTCGTCTAATCCAACATCACGAAGAAGCGAAGCTTGTACAGCATCTTGGAAATATGGTGCGACCTCTGCTACTTTTTTCGTATCTAATGAGGCAAAAGTTAGTGGCTCTTTCTTCGCTAAGGCTGCTTGTTGCTTCGTAATATATCCTTGTTCGACCATTTCATCTAATATGAGAGCTTGTCGTCCTTTAGCACGATCCTCTTTCAAAAAGGGAGAATAGACACTTGGCCCTTTCGGGATACCTGCGAGCATACTAGCTTCTGCTAATGTTAAATCTTTTGCTGTTTTATCGAAATATAGACGGGACGCAGCTTCGATTCCATAAGCGCCATGTCCGTAATAAATTGTATTTAAATATCCTTCTAAAATATGATTTTTATTATAGTTTACTTCAAGGCGGACAGTGTACATTGCCTCTAATAATTTCCGTTTCCACGTTTTATCATGATCTAAATACAGATTACGCGCGTATTGTTGTGTAATTGTACTAGCTCCTTGTACCTTTGCCATCGCTTTTAAATCAGCAACAATTGCACCTGCAATCCGTTTCACATCGAAGCCGTGATGTTTGTAGAATCGTTGGTCTTCGATAGATAGTGTCGCCTCTTTTACATAAGGAGAAATTTCATTGAGAGATACATTGTAACGTTTTTGAATTTCATTACTTTGTCCAATAACAGTATCATCGTTTGCGTAAAAGACGCTTGTTTGTGGGACCGCAACAGGAGGAGGTCCCATAATTTTTGCGACTATAATAATAACAAAAAAAGAAAAAACGAAGAAAAGGACGCAAGAAAACATTGCGGTGAAGAAAAGACGTTTATATTTTTTAAGTTTTGGATTCATAGTCTGATCCATCTTTTTTCAGCCCCTCATTAATACAAGCGTTATTGTATTAGTATTGAGGGTTTTCATTTATTTTAAACAATGAAATTTCGAAAATAAAAAGCTCCTTCCATTAAGAAAGGAGCTCAAAGGCACGTGCTGGCCAATCGGTAATGATGACATCTACACCATAATCAATCATAGTTTGTAAATCTTTGTATTCGTTAATTGTATATGGACGGAAAACATATCCTTGCTCTTGTGCTAATTGCACAAATTCTTTCGTTAATAGCTGGAAGTTTGGATGTAATCCACTTGCTTTTCTCTGTTTTGCTTCGGCAATTGGATCAGCAATCGGTGTATCATATAAAATTGCTCTTGGGATTTCAGGAGCAATTTCTGCTAATAATGAAACAGAGTCATGGTTAAATGATGAAAATACAATTTGATTAGAAAGATGATATTCGCGCACAAGTGCAACAGCTTTTTCCTCAATATTTGGGTAATGAATAACATCTGTCTTTAATTCAATATTTAGTTGTAAGTTCGTTGTGGAAAGCCAAATGAAAACCTCACGCAACGTTGGGATTTTTGCTTCATGGAAAGAAGGGTCTTTATAGCTACCAGCGTCCAATGATTGTAATTCCTCTACCGTTTTTTCCGAAATAAGTCCAACGCCATTTGTTGTACGATCGACGGTTTCATCGTGAATTACGACAAGTTCACCATCTTTTGATAAGTGGACATCGAGTTCAATTCCGTGAGCGCCAATGCGTTCTGCTTCTTGGAAGGCAATCATCGTATTTTCGGGATGTGTACCTTTTACTCCGCGGTGAGCGAAAATAAGTGGTTTACTCATGTGAAATTCTCCTTATTATCTCTTTTCTTTCATTATGAAACTGCTTTAGGGAAAATACAATTGAATATGACAAACATTTACAAAAGTCTAACAGTTGCAGAAAAGTTAACGTTAACGTAAAATGTAATAATCAAGTGAAGGGAGGAATAAACATGTATAAAATTGATGAAGTAACAAAGCAAGTCGGTTTAACAAAACGTACACTTCGTTATTATGAGGAAATTGGTTTAATTCATCCCCCAGAACGTAGTGAGGGGAATATTCGTCTGTATACGGATGAGGATATTGCCAGAATTAAAAGAATTGTAGAAGCGAAAGAAGTGCTAGGAATCACACTTCAAGAAATGCAGCATTTCTTATCACTAAAAGAAAGAATGGAGAAAAGAAGAAATAGCGAGAACCCTCGTGATCGTGAAGTGATTCAAGAAATTAAAGATATGCTTGAAAAACAAGTGCAAACGTTAGACGAAAAAATGGAGCAAATGCAACGTGTAAAGGCAGAACTTGAAGATAGTTTACATCGTGCAGTAACATTTTTAGAGAGCACAAAAGGAGAGTAATCAAAATGGAGAGCAAACAAAAACTAGGGAGATTGATTACAGTGGTGGCTACCTTCCTTGCCTTTTCGGGTATAGGAGTAGTCGACCCAATTTTGCCGATTATTGCAGAGAAAATTGGTGCAACGCATTGGCAAGTTGAAATGTTATTTACTGCTTATATTTTAACGATGGCAATCATGATGTTACCAGCTGGTATATTTGCATCAAGATTTGGTGATAAACGGATGATGACAATCGGTCTTGCGATTGTGACTGTATTTGCGTTTATATGTGGTATATCGCAAACGATTGCTCAATTATCTCTTTTCCGTGCTGGATGGGGATTAGGAAATGCGATGTTTTTTGCTACAGCAATGACGCTGTTAATAGCATTAAGTAAAGAAGTTCATGAAGCAGTAGGATTATACGAAGCAGCGATCGGCTTAGGTATGGCTGGGGGGCCGTTATTGGGTGGAATACTAGGTGGACATTCTTGGCGTTATCCGTTTTTCGCGACGAGTATTTTAATCTTCTTAGCATTTATTTTAGTATTCTTTTTTGTAAAAGAACCGGAGCGAAAAGTGAAACGTAAGGCTGCTGGCGTAGGAGAATTACTTAACCTGGTGAAATATAAACCGTTTATGCAAGGTGCGATTTCAGGAATGTTATACTACTACGGATTTTTCGTTGTGTTAGCATATTCACCACTTATTATGCATTTATCAGCTATTCAATTAGGCTTTGTATTTTGCGGATGGGGATTAGCGTTAGCTTATGGTTCTGCAATTTTAGCACATAAGCTAGAAGGGAAATATGAACCAAAAACATTATTGAAGGGTAGTTTACTTGTATTTGCGATTTTCTTAATTGCACTATTCTTTATGAAAATTATGTGGTTACAAATTACTCTTATCGTTTTATCAGGATTAGCATCTGGCTTAAACAATGCATTATATACAAGTTATGTAATGGATATTTCACCTTATGAAAGATCTGTTACGTCGGGTGTTTATAACTTTGTTCGTTGGTTAGGGGGCGCAATTGCTCCGATTTTATCAGGAATTATCGGTCATACTGTTTCACCACAAAGTCCGTTTTTAGTAGGTGGAATTGTGGTGTTAGTTGGTTGTATTATGATCCTAATTCCAATTCGTAAACCAGTAGAAATAGAGACAAAAGCCCTTTCTTAAGAAAGGGTTTTCTTTATACATATATGTTAGAACCCTCTGACTAAAATATATTTTCGGTATTTTTGTACTTTTAACTATACATTTTGGATGTTTTGTTTTATTTTTGTTAGGGGACATTAATGATGTCCCTATTATAAATTTGCATTGAAAGGCGTGATTGTACGATGGAACTATGGTTCACTGAAAAACAAACAAAACATTTTGGGATTACGGCGCGTATTAACCGCACATTACATACGGAGCAAACAGAATTCCAAAAACTTGATATGGTTGAAACAGAAGAGTTCGGAAACATGCTTATTTTAGATGGCATGGTTATGACAACAGAAAAAGATGAGTTCGTTTATCATGAAATGGTAGCGCACGTACCTTTATTTACACATCCAAACCCTGAAAACGTATTAGTTGTTGGTGGCGGTGATGGTGGTGTTATTCGTGAAGTGTTAAAACACCCAAGTGTAAAGAAAGCAACTCTTGTTGAAATCGATGGAAAAGTAATTGAGTACTCTAAACAATACTTACCATCAATTGCAGGCGCATTAGATAATGAGCGTGTAGAAGTAAAAGTAGGAGACGGTTTCCTACATATCGCAGAAAGCGAAAATGAATACGATGTAATTATGGTAGATTCTACTGAGCCAGTAGGACCAGCAGTAAACCTATTTACAAAAGGCTTTTACGCTGGAATTTCAAAAGCGTTAAAAGAAGATGGTATTTTCGTTGCACAAACGGACAACCCTTGGTTCACACCAGAGTTAATTACGACTGTGTTTAAAGATGTAAAAGAAATTTTCCCAATTACTCGTTTATACACAGCTAATATTCCAACATACCCAAGTGGTCTTTGGACGTTCACAATTGGATCTAAAAAACATGATCCATTAGAAGTAAGTGAAGAGCGTTTCCACGAAATCGAAACGAAATACTACACAAAAGAATTACACAACGCAGCATTCGCATTACCGAAATTTGTTGGCGATTTAATTAAGTAAGAAAATCGAGCTTGAACAAATAAAGTGTGAGTAGCTCATTTAAGGTGTTTGTCCAGAAGACTTGAACATGCTAGCTACTTACACTTCTGTAGAGAAAATCGTCTTCTTGTTGTTAAAAAGAAGACCCGGTAAATCGAGAAAGAGGAGCAATTCGCTCCAAATTTGAGAAATAGTGAAAGGTTGGGATACCTTAAGTTCCACATAAGGAGGAAAAGAATATGCGTTTTGATGAAGCTTATTCAGGTAAAGTATTTATTAAAAGTCATCCAAGTTTTGAAGAGTCAAAGGTAGTTATTTATGGGATGCCTATGGATTGGACAGTAAGTTACCGTCCAGGATCTCGTTTTGGCCCTGCACGTATTCGTGAAGTATCAATCGGTCTTGAAGAATATAGTCCGTATTTAGATCGTGAATTAGAAGAGGTAAAATATTTTGATGCGGGTGATATCCCATTACCATTCGGAAACGCACAACGCAGCTTAGACATGATTGAAGAGTATGTATCAAAACTTTTAGATGCCGATAAGTTTCCACTAGGTCTCGGCGGTGAGCACCTAGTGTCTTGGCCAATTTTTAAGGCAATGGCAAAAAAATATCCGGATTTAGCAATCATCCACATGGATGCTCATACTGATTTACGTGAATCGTATGAAGGGGAGCCTTTATCCCACTCTACACCAATTCGTAAAGTGTGTGATTTAATTGGTCCGGAAAACGTATATTCTTTCGGAATTCGTTCTGGAATGAAGGAAGAATTTGAATGGGCGAAAGAAGTAGGTATGAACTTATATAAATTTGACGTATTAGAACCTTTAAAAGAAGTATTACCGAAACTTGCTGGACGCCCAGTCTATGTCACAATCGACATTGATGTATTAGACCCAGCTCACGCTCCAGGAACAGGAACGTTAGAAGCTGGCGGTATCACATCTAAAGAATTATTAGATTCCATCGTAGCAATTGCAAATTCAAATATAAATGTAGTTGGAGCAGACTTAGTAGAAGTAGCCCCAGTCTACGACCATAGTGATCAAACACCAGTCGCAGCAAGCAAATTCGTGCGGGAAATGCTGCTCGGTTGGGTAAAATAAAAGCGGAAGCGGCTCGCTCAGAATGTGAGGGGGATGGAGCTTCAGACGTAGAGGCTCTTTTTGCCTCGAAGGAAGAAGCGAAGCCACCGATCATTCTAGCCGCTGCAGCTAGATAAAGTAAGAGCCCTCTATATGATTAGAGGGCTCTTATTTTGTCGTTATGTGTCGGTAAGTCGATATATTAAAAAAATCGCCGGTATAATTTCATTTACCGTTACGCGACACAAAAAAAGCTATTCTCAAACGATGGGAATAGCTCTTTTTCTTATGCAACCTTCTCTTCCGAAGTAACTCCACGAATTTCATCAGCAGAGCGGATCGGATATTTACGGAACACAATAGACCCGATGTATCCGACAATAGTGGTAACGATTCCACATAGTACAGCAGCAATCGTTACTTTTATAACGTCATTAAATCCGAATAGGACAAGAAGACCTGGAATTGGTGATGCTGTTCCTGGTGCATTATTAACAAGCTGGAATAGCGATGTAATAATACCGGCAAGTGCACCGCCAACGAAGTTTGTTGCATAAATTGGAATTGGATTTGCTGAAACAACATCTGCTTGTGTTAAAGGCTCGATTGCTACAGCGATTGTGTCTTTCTTTGAGCAAATTTTTAGTCGCTTAAAGAAAATAAAGTTCATCGGGGCTGAGGCTGCTACGGCAAGACTACCAATTGCCATTGGTAAACCTGTTAATCCAAGCATTGCAGTTAGTGCCATAGAACTCAGTGGAGAGGTAGAAATAACTGTTATTAATCCACCAAGCATAATACCCATAATGATAGGACTTTCTGTAGTTGCAACTGATATCATAGAACCGATTTTACCAAGTGTTGCGTTAACGAGCGGATCCATAAGCATTGCCATTCCACGTGAGATTGGTGCAGCGATAAATAGGATTGCTAAAAATTCCACACCAGCCGGTAATTTCTTTTCGAGAAATTTCACGACGAAGGCACAAACGTATCCGGCGAAAAATCCTGGTAAAATACCGAATCCACTAGTAGCGATACCAATTAAAACAGCGTATACGGGGGAAACACCGATTGCTAATGCGACTAAAATCGCTGCTGCGACACCGCTCATACTACCAGAAGCTTCTCCTACTGATTGTAAAAAGTCATTATGAAACATTTCTCCACCTATATAACGGTGAAATGCTTCAATAAGAAAACTTGCGATTGCTGCATTAGCTAAAGCGCCCATCGCCTTCATTCCGTAAGGCGCACGGTAACTGAAAAGTGTAAATAGACAAAGTACAACAAGTAATAGTGCTAAACCTTGCAAGATAGCCATTTGAAAACTGTCTCCTTTGATTTTTGTAATAAAAATTCGTATCATTCAATAATAATATAAAAGTGTATGAAACGGAAAAATTTTTTCTTGGGAACTTGCTGTAAGAAAAAATCCCTTACAATAATGTAAGGAAAGTGTAAGACTTTTAGATAGAGTATAGTATGCTCTTTTCCGTATAATACAAGTATAGATATAATACTAGTGAGAAAGAAGTGCAAACAGGAGGCGCATGTATGAAATTGGTAATTAAAGTTTTAGCTGTATTCGCCATCATTTTAGGGGGAACAGCATATTATTTAAACACAAAAACAGAAGGTGTACATGCTTTTGTAGACAACTTCTTTTCAAATAAAGAAATACAAGATTATTATGCGGTTGTAGATAAAGGTGAGAAAAAAGACGGTGAATATTTGTATACATTTAAAGGGTATACAGAGGACGGAAAGCAACAAATTATTAAAAGAATGGTAAATCGTGAATTGCATGCAGGTGCTTTTATAAAAATTTATGCAAAAGGTATGCAAGGAAAAGGATGGGCTGAAATAACGAAAGAATCAATCCCGCAAAAAGCGTTGCAAAAAATAGAAAAATCATAAAAGGAGCGAATCGTTCGCTCCTTTTTTAGTGCGTTAAAATAGTGATAGATGTATTTTTTTTGTTAGAAATGATTTTGGCATGTCCACCAATTGGAAAAGTAAAAATTGGAGTTGTATGTCCAAAATTTGCATTTGCAATGATAGGAATATGTGCAAGTTCAGGTTTTGAAGAAATCATTTCTTGAATGTCCGCTATCGTACATTCTGCTTCTTTTTGCATTCTTCCTATTACAATACCTGTTATATGTTCAAAATCAGGTTGCTGCATAAGGGAATGTAGATAGCGATCAAAAGTTTTAAGCGTTGATTTTCCTGTTAAACTGTCTTCTTCAAGGAATAAAATTTTGCCCTTTAAGTTTGGCATATATGGTGTGCCTTGTAGTAAATTAAGTGTGCTCATATTGCCACCGATAATTTCTCCTGTCGCTTCTCCCTCTTGAATTGGAACATACCCTTCATTTTTTATAAATTCTCGATTTTCCTGATCCATATACCAAGAATCATCGCTCCACGTTTCCGCCGGAATGATTTCAATAGGCTCATTAGTGGTTAAGCATTGTAAAAAGTAATCGTTTGTATACTCGAGCCCTTTCTCCATTCCAAATGAAGAGAAGTGGGGACCCGAATATGTAACAAGCCCTGTTTTTGTGTAAATTGCATTATTTAAGGCAGTAATATCAGAATAACCACAGAAAAATTTCGGGTTTTTACGAATTAGATCATAATCGAGATGTTTCAATAAACCATTGGAGTTGTATCCGCCAAGTGTCGTCAAAATAGCTTTTACATTAGGGTCTCCAAATGCTTCATGGAGGTCTTGAATGCGGGAAGAAATAGAAGAGGAAGCAAATTGATCTATCTCATCGGCATATTTTGAGAATGTAACTTGAAAGCCCATGTCAGTTAATCTTTTTATAGCAAGTTTTCTATTTTCATTTGAAACAATACTTAAACTACAGGATGGTGAAATCACGCGTATTTCATCACCCTTTTTTAACTTTGTTGGTATCACTGAATTCACCTCTATAATTAAAAGAATATTTAGATTTAAAAAATATTTTATCACATGAAATAAAGTAGAAGTGAATTATTTTTTGAAATGGAGTTTTCCTGATTTTTCAGCAGACAGACAGCGTCTTTTTTTGATATGATAGGAAAAGTGATTTATTATAAGTAGTATTTAATATCTATAACATTTGAAAGGTGTGCAAGACGTGAAGAAACAACTTGCAGGCTTGCCGGTACACGTTCATTTCGTAACAGAAATCCGTGAAGGGGCGAGGAAGGAAACCGTTGCTTTTGAAGCAAATGGTCAATACTATGTAAAAGGTCAAGGTACATATGTAACATTCCAGGAGCCGAACGAACAAGGCGAAGTGAAAACAATTATTAAAATTCAAGATGAACAAGTTCTCATTATGCGTTCAGGTGCTATTTCTATGCGTCAGACGCATGTGAAAGGTGAATGGACAACGGGTACGTATACGAGTGAACTTGGTACGTTTGCACTGCAAACGAAAACTGATAACGTTCTTTTTAAATGGTCGGATGAAAAGAAAAAAGGACAACTCTTCTTAACGTACGCATTGCTTCTAAGTGAACAAGAAGCTGGCAGATATACAATTACAATTAATTTGAAGGAGGCAAAATAATGAATTCCTTAGAACAGGTAAAAGGATTGATTAAAGAAGAAATTCAAGCTGCTGTATTAAAGGCAGAATTAGCGACAGAAGAACAGATTCCAAACGTTGTATTAGAATCTCCAAAAGATAAAACAAATGGTGACTTCTCTACAAATATGGCAATGCAACTTGCACGCGTTGCGAAAAAAGCACCTCGTATGATTGCAGAAGAACTAGTTGCAAACTTCGATAAAGCAAAAGCTTCTATTGAAAAAATCGAAATCGCTGGTCCTGGTTTTATTAACTTCTATATGGATAATAGCTACTTAACAGATTTAATTCCAACAATCGTAAACGCTGGTGAAGCTTACGGTGAAACGAACACTGGTAAAGGTGAAAAAGTACAAGTTGAGTTCGTATCTGCGAATCCAACAGGTGACCTTCACTTAGGACATGCACGTGGTGCGGCAGTAGGTGACACTTTATGTAACGTATTAGCAAAAGCAGGATACGATGTATCTCGTGAGTACTATATTAATGATGCTGGTAACCAAATTCATAACTTAGCTCTTTCTGTTGAAGCTCGTTACATGCAAGCATTAGGTTTAGAGAAAGAAATGCCAGAAGACGGTTACCATGGTGCGGATATCATTGGAATCGGTAAACGTTTAGCTGAAGAGTTTGGTGATCGTTACGCAAAAGCTGATGAAAAAGAAAGCTATGAATTCTACCGTGAATATGGTTTGAAATATGAGTTAGCAAAACTTCAAAAAGACTTAGAGAGCTTCCGTGTTAAATTTGATGTATGGTTCTCAGAAACATCATTATACAAAAACGGAAAAATCGATGCTGCACTTACTGTATTAAAAGAGCGTGACGAAATCTTTGAAGAAGGCGGAGCAACTTGGTTCCGTTCAATGACTTACGGTGACGACAAAAACCGTGTATTAATTAAAAATGACGGTTCTTACACATACTTAACGCCAGATATCGCTTATCACCGTGATAAATTAGAGCGTGGTTTCGATAAGTTAATCAACATTTGGGGTGCTGACCACCACGGTTACATTCCTCGTATGAAAGCTGCTATTCAAGCGCTAGGTTACGATAAAGAAACACTTGAAGTAGAAATCATCCAAATGGTACAACTGTACCAAAATGGTGAAAAAATGAAAATGAGTAAGCGTACAGGTAAAGCAGTTACACTTCGTGAGCTTATGGAAGAAGTAGGCGTGGACGCAATGAGATACTTCTTCGCGATGCGTAGCGGTGATTCTCATTTAGACTTCGATATGGACTTAGCTGTATCAAAATCTAATGAAAACCCAGTATACTATGCACAATATGCTCATGCTCGTGTATGCAGTATCCTTCGTCAAGGTGAAGAGTTAGGATTAGCTGCAGATGGAGACGTGAATTACAAACTTGTTACTTCTGAGAAAGAAGTAGAGTTACTGAAAAAACTTGGTGAATTCCCAGCTGTAGTTGCGGATGCAGCACAAAAACGTCTGCCACACCGCATTACAAGCTATGCATTTGAATTAGCAGCAGCATTACACAGCTTCTACAATGCAGAAAAAGTATTGAACCAAGATAACTTAGAATTAAGTAAAGCTCGTTACGAGTTAATGAAAGCAGTACGCACTACACTTCAAAATGCATTAGCAATCGTAGGAGTATCTGCACCAGAAAAAATGTAATTAAGAAAAGCGAAAGCGGCTCGTTTAGAATAGGAGGGGGATGGAGCTCCTGACAGAGAGGCGTACTTTGCCTCGGAGGAAGGCGCGAAGCCACCGAGTATTCTAGCAAAGCGGAGCCGATTTTTCGCTTTCAGTAAAAGGCAATCACACGATGTTGTGATTGCCTTTTTGTATGGAGATAATAAAAAAATAAAATTTTATCAAACAAAAGGATAATTTGCGTCGTCTTATATAAATGACAGGAGGCTTATGATGGAAGAAAAGGTAGAAGAATTAATTGATATATATAAGCAGCAAATATATTCCTTATGCTATAAGTTAGCGAAAACGAAAGAAGATGCGGAAGATATTTTTCAAGAGACGTGGATAAAGGTTTTTTCATCAAGGCACCAACTTTCTTATGTGGATAATTATAAAAAGTGGATTACTACAATTTGTGTTCGTACGTTTTATGATTTTTATCGTAAGAAAAAAAGGTGGAAAGATCGAATATTGGATTTGTTTCATAAAGAAGATGGTGGAGAAATAGATTTCGCAGATGAAGTGAATATATCAGAAGAATTTATTCAAAAAGTGGAAGCGGAAATGATACGGGAAGTAATACAGTTATTAAATGAAAAATATAAAACGGTACTCGTACTCTATTACTATGAACAATATTCTTACAAGGAAATGAGTGAAATATTAAATATACCGATTGGTACGGTGAAGTATCGTCTCAATTATGCGAAAAAGAAAATGCGAGAACATTTGGAGGGTTTCGTGCATGAAGGAAGATAAATTTGAACAGAAAATAAAGAGCAGTTTAGCGGGAGAGATGATTCCTAGCGAAGAGCTGATAAATCATACGAAACAGAGCGTGCGAAATGCTCGGAAATTAGAAAAGAGATGGGTTGTTTTCATTCATGCTATTTGGATGATTGTATTAACAGTCATCCTAGAGCAGTTTGTTAGTCATTTGGATCATAAAATATCTGTCATTATAACGATAGTTATTATGATGCACCTATACATTCCTATATACGTTGTCATACAGTCATTTTTAAAGAAGGAGTATAAATTACATGATAGAGTTCGCTAATCCATTTGTAGTATTTGAGATAGCTGGGATTACAATGTTTTTGGCTTTTATAGCACTTTTAGTATGTGTAGCATCATGGGTGTATACAGATGCGAAAACGTGTGGAATAAGTAAGTGGTGGAGTGTTATAGCGATTGTATTGCCATTTTTTATTGGAGTTTTGTTATATATGATACGAAGAAGTAACAAGAAAATAGAAGGCGAACATACGATGAAGGTTATGAAAAAACAAAAGATAAAATTAGTTGTCATATTTGCAAGTGCGATGTTTGTATTACTTAGCGGCTTTGCTTTTGTTCAAACGCTAGATGATATGTGGAGAGCTGGTGATATATATTTAGAAAATGAGAAGCGAGGGGAGACAAGTTACGAGGCAAAATTCTCATCATGGGATATTGCTGGGAAAGGTATTGAACTTGAGTATGCAAAAGATACAGAAGTAACATTTTCTTATGAAACAGATGCAAAACTTGGTAACTTATGCTTTAGCTTATATGAAAGGAAAGGAGAAGGAGAAGGTATAAGAGAGTTAAAAGAAATCTGTGAATCGAAAAAAGGTACTTTTAAAGCTACATTAAAAGCAAATGAAAAGTATGTATTTAATATAAGTGGTTTAATGGTGAAAGATGGTTTTGTAAAAGTGAATTGGGAAGCAAAATAAAGGGCCCTTGAGAAAGGCCCTTTATTTTATTGGATTGTATAAGTAACAGAAAAACTAACAGGACTATAGTAAACGTAAGGTGCATGAAATTGAACGTACATATTTCCATCTGTTTTTGCAGTGAAAATTCGGCCGTAACCATCAGAATAACGTCCAATAAGGTTATGATTTGAGTCATAAACACTGTAACTAGGAGTTTTGCTGTTAGGTTGAATTGTTAACTCTTGTCCCTTTTGAAGGAAAACAGGTTCTTGTTCAGAACTACCTCCAGTTTGCAAAGAATAAAATTTTGTAAAGCTTTGTTCTTGAGCGGCAGCAGCGACTTTTGTTTCAGGAATAAACGCGGTAGCGCCGGTAATTCCTGCTAAAGTTAACGCACCTGCTAAAATCATTTTTTTCATAATAGAAAAAGCCTCCTTATAAGTTGTAATCGATATTGTTACAGTTAATATTGTATACGATAATGAGTAGGATAAAATATGCTTTTATGCATATATATTTTTTCTCAATAAAAGACCACTGATAAAAATCAGTGGTCTTTTATTGATTAAGCAGCTTTCTGTTCAGTTTGAGTAACAGGTTTTTGAAGCGAGTTATAAACCCCTGTTCCGATAACGTCTAATGCCATTTTCATTCGTTCAGGTGAAATATTTTCTAATACGTTATCTTGAGGTGTATGGTATACCTTCTCAATATGATAGATTAATGGATTCCAACTATCGACACCCATCCAAATAAATAGAGCAGCAGGAATACCAGCTTCAGCAAATGGAACATGATCACTAGAACCGAATTTACCTTGTAGGACGAGGTCATTATTTAGTTGTTTACCTGCTTGCAAGGCAGCATCTGTTACAAAGTTTGTAGAGCCATCAGGTGTCATAGCGTATAAATTCTTTGCTTTATCATAATTTGTTGCAACCATGTCTGCGTTAAAGACACCTAAAATTCGATTGCGTTCTTTTTGGGATAGACTATTAACGTAATAATCGGAGCCAAGTAAGCCAGTCTCTTCAGAACCAAAGGTAATAAACCGAATTTCCTTATCAGTTTCTACATTTTGAAAAGCACGAGCTAGTTCTAATACTAATCCAGTTCCAGAAGCATTATCATTTGCGCCAGGTGCTCCGACAACACTATCATAGTGCGAACTTACAACGACTGCTTTTTCATTACCGGTACTCTTTTTTGGTTTCTTTTTGGCGATAACATTTAGAGATGTTAATTTAGATTCATGTCTCGCTTTTAGGGAAAGAATTGTTGTCCCTTTTTTAGCGATTTCTTCTTTAAATGCATTTCCTTGCGCATAAGCAAGACCAAAGACAGGGATAGATTGCTTTTTCGTTAGGCGGGGATTGAAGGTTTGTCCATAATTTCCGCGTCCGCCAATTAAACTGTATAAAAGAACACCTTTTGCACCTTTGCTAACAGCATTTTCAACTTGTTTATTATAGTCTGTAATTGTCGTTCCTCTTTCAAATAAAACAATTTTACCGTTTACTTCGTTTGGAATATCTTCTAATTTTGTCCCACCTTGAACAAAGATAAGGGGAGCTGTAACAGCTTCTGTAGAAATTAGTGAATTAGGAGCAGCACCAGCTTGCCAATTACGTTTTATTGATAGTGGTGATTCAATGAATCCAACGTACTGATCGGGCACCTGAAATGGCTGATATTCTACTTCATAGCCCATCGATTTAAGCTGCATACCAATGTAACGAGAAGCCCATTCTTCGGATTTTGTTCCACCGGGTCGAGGACCAATTGTTTCAGATAAGAAACGAACATGTTCAATTGCCCGGTTTGGATCAATCTGTTTTGTAATAGATGGAGTTTGTGTAACCTCTGACGTGGAATCCGCTTTTGCTTGCCCAATTGGAGCTAAGCTAACAGCGAGTGATACAGCAAGCAAAGAGCTTACTATTTTTTGTTTCAATGATTTTCTCATTTTTTCCTCTCCTATTCTTCTATTCTCTGTGACTGACAAAAGAAGACGGATAATGACTTTATTTTACCTTCGCGTCTTTTATTTTTCAATATTCTGACATTGAGAAATAAAAACAATATATGCATATTTGCATATTTTTGAGGAAGATATGTATGCTATTATTTTAAACGAAGGTTCGCTTTCTACTCTGAAAGCTCCTACATTGCATGAATCTAGTGTACCCAAACTTTAGATTATGTAGAGAAATGGAACCACTGTAGGGTTTCATTTCTCATGTTTGAATCAGTTGATGGTAATTATGTTTCCGCATTTCATAATTATTATCAGTGATATATGTAAGGCATCCATATGAAAATAAGAGGCTGTTCAAAGGTTTTCCGTACTTTTGGGCAGCCTCACCCCGTTAAAAGGACGATACTTTATGTATCGTCCTTTTTGTATAAAAAAACATCCAATCAATTGAGAGATTGATTGGATGTAAAAACATTATTAATAATGTTTTTTGCGTTTTGTAGCTAAAATACTTAATAATCCAGCTAGTAGAAGGACGATACCTACTGTTTGTGTAGGGTCTTCTTTATGACCTGTATTTGGAAGGTGTTTATCCGTATTTCGATCATCTTGCTGTTTGTTATCTGTTTCATTTGATGTTTCTTCGGAAGTTCCGTTTTTGTGTTTCTCAGATGTTTCATTGCCTTTGTTTTCTTCTTTATTTGGAGGAGTAACTGGCTTGTCATCTCCACCTGACGAAGATTCAATCTTTTTATTTGAAACTGTAATTTGTAGTGGTGTAGCTTGGGCTTTATCAATTGTAAAGTTTATTGGTGATGCATCTAATTGATAGCCTTTAGGAGCCTGTGTTTCTACTAATTGATAATTACCAGGTTTCAAATCATTTACGATTACTTTTCCGTGTTGGTCTGTTTTTAAACCTTCTCGGATGATTTTTCCATCTTGGTCTAAAATATTGAAAATGGCACCTTCAAGTGTTCCATGGTGATCAATATCAACTTTAGTTAACTCAATTGAACCTGTTGTTAAACTATTTAAAGCTGTAACAGAGGTAATCTGAGATTGTCCTTTCGTAATTGTGAAAGGAATTGGTTTAATGTTTAAATCATAGCCAGTTGGAGCTTTCGTTTCAATGAACTGATAATCTCCTGGACGTAAATCAGAAACAGAAATCTTCCCATCTTTATCAGTAGTTAAATCAGAATGAACATCTTTACCGTTCATATCTACAATTTTAAAGATAGCCCCTGCAAGAGTAGTACCATCGATGTCATCAACTTTAGTTAATTCAACTGCGCCTTTAGTTAAGCTGTTAGTAGCAGTAACAGAAGCTTTAGCAGTTTGACTCTTTTCAATAGTAAACTTGATAGGATTTTGATTTAAGTCATAATGCTTAGGAGCTTTCGTTTCAATGAACTGATAATCTCCCGGACGTAAATCAGAAACAGAAATCTTCCCATCTTTATCGGTAGTTAAATCAGAACGAACATCCTTGCCGTCCATATCTACAATTTTAAAGATTGCTCCTTCAAGAGTAGTACCATCGATGTCATCAACTTTAGTTAATTCAACTGCGCCTTTAGTTAAGCTATTCGTAGCAGTAACAGAGGCGATTTTTTCTTGGCCTTTTTTAACTGTGAACTTAATAGGTGTTTTGTTTAAGTCATAGTGTTCAGGAGCTTTTGTTTCGATAAACTCATAGTCTCCTGGCGGTAATTCATCCACAACTAAACGGCCGTTTTTATCAGTAGTTAAATCGGTACGAACATCGTGTCCATCCTTATTAACAATTTTAAATACTGCACCTTCAAGTGTTGTGTTTTGCTTGGCATCATCAACTTTAATTAACTCAACACTACCTTTCGTTAAGCTATTAATAGCTGTAACGAAGACATGCTTTGTTTGACTTCTTTCGATTGTGAACTTAATTGGTTCTTCATTTAAGTCGTAATGTTTAGGAGCTTTTGTTTCAATAAATTGATAGTCTCCTGGTTGTAAGTCTTTAGCGATGATTTTTCCGTCTTTATTGGTAACTAAATTCGTACGAATGTCGTTACCGTTCAGATCAGTAATTTTAAATACCGCACCTTCTAGCATTTCTTTCTTATCTATAGAGTCAACTTTCGTTAATTCCACGCCACCTTTTGTTAGGCCATTCTTAGCAGTAACAGAAGCGTGAGTTAGTTGACTTCTTTCGATAGTGAAGCTAATAGGTGTTTTATTTAAATCGTAATGCTTAGGAGCTTTCGTTTCAATGAATTGATAGTCTCCTGGGCGTAAGTTCGTAGCAGTAATCTTACCATCTTTATCAGTAGTTAAATCAGTGCGAACAATTTTACCTTTCGCATCGATGATGTTAAACACTGCATCAGAAAGTTTTGTATCTGGATTTATATCATCCACTTTTACTAATTCTACAGCACCCTCAGTTAAGCTATTTGTAGCAGTAACTTGGAGCTTTTCTTTTTGGCTTTTCTTAATTGTAAACTTAATAGGTGTACTATCTAATTTATAGTGTTCAGGAGCTTTCGTTTCAACAAACTGATAGTCCCCAGGACGTAAATCAGAAACAGAAATTTTTCCGTGTACATCTGTTGTAAGCTCAGTACGAATGTCGTTACCATTCAGATCAGTAATTTTAAATACCGCATCTTTAAGAGCAGTACCATCTACATCATCCACTTTAGAAAGTTCCACAGCGCCTTTCGTTAAGCTATTTGTAGCTGTAACGGAGATAGGATCAGCTTGGCTCTTTGTAATTGTGAATGGAATTGGCTCTTTGTTTAAATCGTAGTGTTTCGGAGCCGTTGTCTCGATGAATTGATAATCACCAGGACGTAGGTCAGAAACGCTAATTTTACCTTGTTGATTCGTAACAAGATTTTTGCGAATTACAGTACCATTCATATCCACAATTTTAAATACTGCGCCTTCAAGAGTAGTGCCATCGACGTCATCCACTTTAGAAAGTTCCACGCCGCCTTTTGTTAAACTATTTTTCATAGTAACGGTAGCAATATCTTTTTGGCTTTTTTCAATTGTAAATATAATTGGTTTTTTGTCTAAATCATAGTGTTCAGGAGCCGTTATTTCAACGAATTGATACGTACCAGGACGTAAGTTTTCGATAACGATTTTACCTTCGCTGTTTGTTTTTAAATCTGTTTTAAGTACTTTGCCATCTTGATCCAGTAAATTAAATACCGCATCAGCAAGTTTTGTTTGAGTGTTTAAATCATCAACTTTAAGTAATTCGATACTACCTTGTTTTAAGCTATTTGTAGCAGTTAAAGAAATAGCTTTCTTCTGTCCTTTTTCAATAGTGAATTTGATTGGTGTTTCATCTAAAACGTAATGCTTAGGAGCTTTCGTTTCGATAAATTGGTAATCACCAGGACGTAGGTCGTTAATTTCGATTATTCCTTGTTCATTTGTAACAAGGTCTTTATGAACTACATCACCGTTCATATTAACAATTTTAAATACTGCATCTTTAAGAACAGTGCCATCAACATCGTCTACTTTAGAAAGTTTAACTGCACCCTTTGTTAAAGCATTTGTAGCAGTGATATGAAGAGTTTCAGTTTGGCTCTTTTTAATTGTAAATACGATAGGTTTTTTATATAAATCGTAATGTTCAGGAGCAATTGTTTCAACGAATTGATACGTACCAGGACGTAGATTTTCAACAACAATTTTACCTTCAGCATTTGTTTTTAAGCCTTCTTCAACTAGCTCCCCGTCTGCATCTAATAAATTAAATACGGCGTTAGCAAGTTTTGTATTTACATCAATATCGTCAATCTTTGTTAGTTCAACGCTACCTTTTTTCAAAGCATTTTTGCCTGTAACATTGATCTCTTTCGTTTGACTTCTTTCAATTGTAAATGGAATCGTTGTTTCATCTAATACATAGTGCTCAGGAGCTTTTGTTTCAATGAACTGATAGTCTCCAGGGCGTAAATCAGAAACAGAAATTTTACCGTTTTTATCTGTAACAAGATTCGTATGAACTTCCTTACCATTCATATCCACAATCTTAAAGATTGCACCTTCGAGCATCGTACGATCGATGTCATCAATTTTTGTTAATGTTACTGCACCTTTCTTTAAACTGTTAGTAGCAGTAACAGTAATATTCTCTTTTTGACTTTTTTCGATAGTGAACGGAATAGGGTCTTTGCTTAAGGTATAGTCTTTTGGAGCTTTTACTTCAATAAATTGATAGTCTCCAGGACGTAAATCAGAAGCAGAAATTTTACCGTTTTTATCAGTTGTTAAACCTTTGCGAATTACCTTTTTAGTATCATGAGCGTCAACGATTATAAATTCTGCACCTTCAAGAGTAGTGCCATCAACATCATCAACTTTTGTTAAAGTGACGCCACCTGTAAGTAAACTATTTTTTACAGTAACGGGGATAGGAAGATCTTCCTTACTACCTTTTTTAATTGTGAACTTAATAGGTGTTTTGTCTAATTTATAATGTTCAGGGGCTTTTGTTTCGATAAATTGATAATCCCCTGGTGCTAAATCAGGAATAACTAATACTCCGTAATCATCTGTTGTTAAATCTTTCATAATTTCTTTGCCAGTTGCATCTTGCAATGTGAATACAGCGCCGGCAAGAGCTTTACTACTTTCCACATCATCTTCTTTAATAAGTTTAACTTTTCCTTTCGTTAAACTATTTTTAAATGTAAGTGGAAGGAGTTTTTGTTGTCCTTTTTCGATTGTAAATTCAATTGGTTCTACATTTACATCGTAATAAGTTGGAGCCTTTGTCTCGATAAGCTTATAGTTACCAGGACGTAAGTCATCTACAACTAGCATTCCTTTACTATTCGTAACAAGGTCCGTACGAACATCTTCATTAGTATCTCTATTAACGATTTTAAATACTGCACCTTCAAGTGTTTCCTTTTCATCTGCAGCATTCACTTTTGTTAACTCAATACCGCCTTTTGTTAAGCTGTTTTTAGCGGTAACAGTAGCCTGAGTTGTTTGACTTTCTGTAATCGTAAATTTAATTGGTTTTGTATTTTTGTCGTAATACTTCGGTGCTGTTACTTCGATAAATTTATAATCGCCAGGGCGTAAGCCAGTAGCGATAGCTTTACCATCCGCACCAGTTTTTACATTTTCGCGAATAACTTTCTTTTCATCATTTGCATCAACAATTTTAAATACAGCACCTTCAAGAGCTGTACCATCGATATCATCAACTTTTGTTAATTCAACATCTCCTGGTTTTAAAGCATTTTCAGCTTTCACAAGTAGAGTTTCTTTCTGACTTCTATCGATTGTAAATTCAATAGGTTCTGCTTGTAAAACGTAATGTTCAGGAGCAGCTATTTCAATAAATTTATACGTACCAGGACGTAGGTTACTAACTTTAACTTTACCGTGTTTATCAGTAGTTAAGTTAGTGTGAGGGGAAACGTCATTATTATTTGTATCGACAAGTTTGAATACAGCACCTTCTAGTGGTTTTTTCTCACCAAACTCATCAACTTTTAATAATTCAACCTCGCCCGTTTTTAAGCTGTTATTTGCCGTAACAGTAGCAAGAGCTTGTTGGCTTTTATCAATTGTAAACTCGATAGGGTTTGTACTTAACGTATAATCCTTAGGAGCTTCTGTTTCGATAAATTTATAAGCACCAGGCTCTAAATCTTTAACGGTAACTTTTCCATCTGAACCTGTTTTTATATTTTCACGAATTACTTGTTTCTCGTCATTCGCATCGACAATTTTAAATACAGCACCTTCAAGGGCAGTGCCATCGACATCATCGACTTTCGTTAAAGTGACACCACCTTTAATGAGGTGATTTGTCGCTGTAACAGTAAGTGCTTTCTGTTGGCTCTTATCAATTGTAAATTTAAGTGGTTTTTTATCTATTTCATAATGTTCAGGAGCTTTCTCTTCAACAAATTGGTACTCTCCAGGAAGTAAATTTTTCGCTTCGATTTGTCCGTTACCATTTGTCGTTAATTTGGTATAACCAGGAATTCTTTTGTTATTTCGGTCCCGTACACTAAATACTGCACCTTCTAAAGTATTACCCTCTTTATCAACTTTTGTTAGGATAACTGAGCCTCTAATCAAGTTGTTTTGGGCCTCTTTATTAATTACTGTTGTTTGATCTTCCTCGATTGTAAATTCAATAAGTCGATCATCTAATTGATAATGTTCAGGAGCCTTTATTTCTTTTAAGTAGTAAGTTCCTGGTTTTAAATTATCTACAGTAATTTGTCCTTTATCATTTGTTATTAATTCTTTATGTTCAGGAATGACATTATGGTTTTGATCAAGCAGAGAGAAAACTGCATTTTTAAGCTTTTCTTTGTTATGAGCATCAGTCTTTGTAAGTACTACTTTTCCAACAAATTTCTCGTTTTTAAGAGTATATGTTGTAGTTTCTTCTGCACCAAGCTTAACAAGTTTACCTGCTTTTAATTCTTTACTAATGACATAGCCATCAAGAGTTTTCATTTCTCTAAGCAGATATTCATCGCGTTTTAAGTTGTTAAACTGAGCGATACCATTGTCGTCTGTTGTAATTGTTCGAATAGCAGTTGTACCTGTGCGATCGAATAAAGTAAATACTACGCCAGATAAAATTTTATTTGGATCTGCATTATCTACTTTTTTAATTTGAAGGTTTCCGCGTCCCTTAGTAGCAGAACCGCCTCCAGATCCAGAAGATACTTTAACTACTATTTCTTCAATTTTTTCAGTTTCTGTTAATTTTAAACTATTACCAGTAATCTTCGCTTTATTGCTTACCTTTTCATTATTGTCTGCATTAATGAGTGAACGGTATTCTAAAATATAAGCTCGATCAATAGTATGAAGAAATTCAATTGTAAATTGTTGTTTCCCCGTATTGTTGTCTGTTGTTATTTTGAGTTTATAGTCTTTTCCTTCTTTTAATTCGTTTGTTGTATCTTTCGTTAAAGTGCCATCCACGGCTACTGTTGTCCCATATAGGTGGAATGACTTTTCATCGAGAATTTGATTGTCTGTCGGATCGTCTGTTACGACAGCATTTTCAATCGTTGATTGACTTGCATTAATAGAAACGCTCCAATCAATGTACTTGTCATTTTGTTTTGCTTTTTTCGTAACGCCGCTACCACCATTTTTGATCTCGAATGCACCATGAATATTGGCGATAGTTTCCGATCCATCTTTTAATTTGGCGTAATTATCATAGCGCTTATTAATTTCTTCACCTGCAAGTGAAGTTTTAAAGCTGATATGGTACGCTGTTTTAATTTCATTTTTAAAATGAATCGTTAATGTATTTTTATTATCTTTCATTGCATTTTCTACCGTATATTCGTCAGGGGAAACAAGTGCCCCTAATTTATAACCGTCTGCACCACCAGTTAATTCCATATGATGAATCTCAATGGAGTCTGGTATAAGTTTTTGATTGTTTTCTAGTACGTCAACGATAGAAGGGTCTTTAATAGTCCTGTTATTATAGTTAAACCCTATGTCCCATTTGATTTCTTTCGTTTGGGCATTGTAAGAACCGTATTTAAATCCGTTTCCTTTTGTATAGCCGTCAGGATTGAATCTATCATGAGATTTACTATTTTTATCGTTCCCATTTATATCTTTCCATGATAACTCAGCTGTATTTTTGAATGATTTATTATCATCCTTTTTAGATAGAGTCTCGTAATTAAAGTCTGTTGTGTACGTGATGGTTAAAGTTTTATCCATATTAGACTTATAACTACCAGCTAGTGTTACTTTGAATCCGTCAGCTGTTACATCAAGTGTGTAATCAGAGTCTAATTTCAGTTCAGTTGATCCATCAGTAATTTTGAAACTATCTTTTTGTAATGTAAGTCCACTATAGTCAAACGTATCAGTGATAACAGCATCATTTAACACGTAATTGTTATCATTTACAATAATTGTCCATTTCGTTGTTTTCTTATTGTAATCTGTATCGTTTGCATTTTTATTATGTTTCTTTATGATGTTTTGTTGTTGTAATGTAACTTTGTTTGTTTTACTCCATTTTCCATCTGCAATAATTGTATTTTCGATTTCGCCATCTTGTATAACATCATTCTTGGCTTTCGATGTATAAGTAATCACATAGGCACTATTAATATCTTCATTAAATTGTAAATCAAATCCCTCATCGGTTTCTTTTACAGTAAAGTTTGTGGCGTTGTCACCTGTAACAAGTTTTCCGTTATTATCATAAGAAGCATTTTTAACCACGATAGAACTTGCATCAACTTTATGAGATTTGTCCAAGATGTCTTTTAAAAGCGCATCAGATTGTTTAATATCTCTTTGATCACCGTTGAAAGTAATTGTCCATTCAATTGTTTGTGTTTTTGGATTATATTTATTAGTTTTCTCTAGATGTGTACCGCGTGAAACAGTTACAGTTGCATTTGCGGATACATCTCCTTGATTCTTGCTGGATACTTTTGCTTCATTTTTGAAACTAGTAACACTTTCGTCAGTAATTTTTGTCGCATATTCAATTTGATATGCTTTTTTTGTTTCATTTTTAAAAGCGATATTTAATTTATCGGAGGATGAAGTGAGTGTATATTCTTCTTTACTAACTTCGGCTCCACGAGTCGTTTTCCCGTTAATATCTACTTCTAACTCATAAACCTTAATAGAATCTTCATTGAGACTGGATCCATTTGGAATATTGTCTTGGAAGACAGCGTTTGTAAGAATGTCTTTTGTTTTGTTCATTTCGACTGTCCAATTGATTTGATTCGTATTAATCGGTCTATCAGGTATACCTTTTTTATTCATAGATTTCTTTACATTAGGTTTGAAATCAAGCTCGATAATAACGTCTTGTTCTTTAATTGGGAAAGGAATTTTTTGTTCCGTAGTCCCTTTAATTTTTGTTTTATTGAATTCCGTACCAACTTTTAAATGACCATCTATATTAGGATTGTCTTCAACGTACTCGTTAAAAGTCATAGTTACTTTTCCGTTTAAGTCAACAACGAACGTCCCAATTTCATGTCCTGTTCCATCAACTAAAGGCTGTGTAATGGTGTTGTGGACGATAAAATATTCCGGGAGTTGGAAAATATAGTAATCTCCCTTTTTTACTTTTAATGATTCTAAAACTTCCCATGTAAAATCGATATTGGCAGCAGAATCAGGATTTGGACGATTATCTGTATCATTAAATGGTTTTCCGTCTTTATCTGTTAATTTTACGCTTGTTAAAATATTTTCTTTAATTTGCTTAGGTGATGGGTCTGGATTTTCAACAGGTTGCCCTGTTGTGTTATCACCAGGGTTCTCAGTAGGTTGCTGTGTCCCGCCATCTTTTGGCTGTTCAGTAGGCTGCTGAGGATTCCCGTCTTTCGGCTGTTCCGCAGGTTGCTGAGTGTTCCCGTCTTTTGGTTGTTCCGCAGGTTTCTGCTGTGTCTCACCATCTTTTGACTGTTTCGCAGGCTGCTGAGGATTCCCGTCTTTTGGTTGTTCCGCAGGTTTCTGCTGTGTTTCACCATCTTTTGGCTGTTCAGTAGGTTGCTGTGCGTCACCGTTCTTTTGCTCTTCGGTAGTCTGCTTAGCATCATCACTATTAATAGTAGGTGAAGTAGGGTTATCTACTTGAACAGGAACTGAGATAGTCTTAGCTACTGTACCTAGAGGGAAAGTGAGTGGGACGGCTTTTATGCCAGGTTTTAAATCTGGATTGAATACAGTGTCAAATTTAATTTTTCCCTTAACACCTTTTGAATCTTTTACTGAATCGTTAAAGACTATTTTCATTTTGTTATCGTTTGCCGTAACAAAATATTGACCAATAATTTGTTGATCTGCCATCAAGTTTCCTTGTTGGTCATTTTTTACTTTTAATGCGTTAGGTATTTGAAGAACTGTTGCATCTTTTTCTTGTGCAATTTGATGATCTTTTATTGACCAAGCATATTCTAGGTGAATGATTGATCCTGCATTTATTAAGTTTTTAGGATTTAATGCTTCGTCAATAATATGATTCGTTGCATCTTTCATTTCAACAGTGTCAAATAAGGAATCTCCTGTTAAGGTTTCCGCTTTTACTTGATTGTATGGAAAACTAGCAAGTTGCGAAAATAGTACGAATACAATTAAACATACATTGAAAAGTTTTTTCATTTTTCCTCCTCTGAACATTCATTTGTCCATTGGGGACTTATTCCACATGAACAAATGGAATATAAAAAGTATTTTTTATAAGCTATTTCCTTTTTGCTATCCCTCCGTTTCTATACGCGTTCTCAGACAAGTAGGATTATGTTCAAAGTAATATTATTTAACGTAAAACAAAATGTATATTTACACAGTTCTGTGGAAATATACACAATTCGACAAAAAATGTCGAAAAAAATACTGATATTAAAGAATGATATCAGACCTTTATATGTGAGATAGTTTTCATGTATATCTAGTAAAAAAGAATGGTTATAAAGGTAAGTTTTACGATACATACTAACCAATGTAGTGTATCCCTTTGTGAAGGCTTATTTTTGCCTTAAAGTTATGTGGAGATAAAAAGCTAGATAGGGTTGGTTTTGGTCAGAATGAAGACAATATGTACTTTGAAAATAGTCATTTATTTTGTCTAAAGAGAGTTGTGCGATTAGTGGACCGAAGTTGAAAGATGATAGTTTCTTACATTGTTAGAGGAATATAAGAATTACAGAATATTCGACTAACACGTTACTACGGTCATTTTTGAGACTGTTTAAACAATAAGAAAGAAGGTGTTTTACTCCTTAGTTACAATATCTTTTTAGTAAAGATAAGCTTAAGTAACCTCCGCTAAAGATTATATACTTAAATGATAAAGAGTTCAACAGTAGTTCACATATTTTCCCAAAAATAAAAACGGCTGTTTTATGTGGAATAAATCTACAAAACAGCCGTTTTTGGTATTAGATTTCTGTTAAAATTATTGGTTCGCCGCGCGTTACGACAACGGTATGTTCACATTGTGCAACAAGACTTTTATCAGGTGTAACGAATGTCCAGCCGTCGTCACCACGTTCAATAATATGATCAGCTTTCATAGAGATGAACGGTTCTACAGCGATAACAAGACCGTCTTTTAGAAGCGCATTATCCATTGGATCATAGTAACTTAAAATGTGATTTGGTGCTTCATGTAAGCTAAGACCAATGCCGTGACCAGTTAAGTTTTGAATAACATTGTATCCACTTTTATGTGCAAAGTTTGAAACAGCACGACCAATTTGATTTTGTTTTGAGCCAGCTCTAACCTTTTTCATTGCTGCCCAAAATGCATCAACCGCTGCTTGGCAAAGCTTTTCTTTTGCTTCGTCTTCTCCAAGAACAAATGAGATACCTGTATCTGCATAATAGCCATCAAGTGCAGCAGATACATCGACGTTTACTAAGTCGCCTTCTTTTAATACGCGATCTCCTGGAATACCATGAGCAACTTCCTCATTTACACTAATGCAAGTTACACCTGGGAAATCATATTCTTTTTCAGGTGCAGAAATAGCACCATGCTCATCTAATACTTTTTTACCGATCAAATCAAGCTCTTTCGTTGTCATACCTGGCTTCGCTTCTTTTTTCATTTCTTCACGTGCAAGCGCAACGATGCGGCCGATTTTTCGTAAGCCTTCTAAATCTTGTTCATTACGAATAATCATGAAAACCACTGTCCTTCCTCGAATATATATCTTAACCGATTGTATCATGTTTATTTTCGTCCTGCTACTCGCTTGCGGTATGCAGCTTGATTCCTCTCATAAAGAATACATGACAATTGTCATATCGATGTCATGACGCATCATACTGTTTCCTAAGTTTTCCAAGTAATACAATGTAAATATAAGAAACAGCGGGGGTGGAGAGATGGAAAAGATTATTGAAGTAAATGGTGTTTCTAAAACATTTAAACATAAAAACGCAGTAAATAATGTTTCATTTCATGTAAATAAAGGGGAAATAGTAGCGTTACTTGGTCCGAATGGTGCGGGGAAAACAACGACGATGTCGATGATGCTTGGATTAAAGGACCCGACAGAAGGTAAGGTCTTTATATTTGGAAAGAGTCCAAAGCATAGAGATGTTCGTAATAGCCTCGGTGCGATGCTACAAGAAGTAAGTGTCATTGATAGTATTACGGTGGAAGAGGCAATCGAGTTATTCCGTAGTTATTATACGAATCCTATAGCGAAAGAAACGTTACTGCAGTTATCAAATTTAGAATCAGAGCGAAAGCAAAGATGTGAGAAATTATCAGGTGGGCAAAAAAGAAGGTTGAATTTTGCGCTTGCACTTGCGGGAAATCCGGATTTGTTATTTTTAGATGAGCCGACAGTCGGAATGGATATTACGTCTCGAAGAACGTTTTGGGAAACGATTCGAAAGTTAGCAAGTGAAGGGAAAACGATTATTTTAACGACGCATTATTTAGAAGAAGCAGATGCTTTAGCAAATCGTATCTTATTATTTGCGAACGGAAAGATTATCGCAGATGGTACACCAGACGAAATGAAAGCAACGATTTCGAGAAAAACAATCACATTTTACTCGAAGGAAAGCATTCCTACAAAATTATTAAAGGAATTACCAAATGTAACAGAAGTAAAGTCAAGCGAAGGACGATTCATTTTAACAACGGAGGATACGGATGCAACTTTAAAAGCCATTTATCAAAGGAATTTACCTGTAATAGATGTTTCAGTTGAACGTGGAAGCCTTGATGAAGCATTTGAACAGTTTGTCGCAAATCAGAAGGAGGAAATCGCATGAGAGCATTATGGATGCAATGCAAAATAGAAATTTTACGTACATTCCGCAATAAATTATTTATCTTTTTCTCATTATTAATGCCTGTTATGTTTTACTACATTTTTACAAATGTTGTTCAAGTACCACAAAACGGAGATGCGTGGAAAGCACACTATTTAATTTCGATGGCAACTTTCAGTATTGTAGGGACTGCACTCTTTAGTTTCGGTGTGAGACTTTCTCAGGAAAGAGGACAAGGATGGACACATCTTTTGAAAATCACACCACTTCCAGAGGGTGCGTATATAACTGCTAAAATTATTGCACAAACAGTAGTAAATGCTTTTTCAATATTAGTTATCTTTATTGCAGGGATACTAATTAATCATGTTGAGTTAACGATAGGGCAATGGATTGGTGCGGGATTATGGTTATTGTTAGGGGTAACACCATTTTTAGCATTAGGAACAGTAATAGGTTCCATTAAGAAGGCGGACGCAGCTGCTGGCTTAGCAAATATTTTAAATATGAGTTTAGCTATAGTTGGCGGGTTATGGATGCCGATTGAAGTATTCCCCAAAATGTTAAGAACGATTGGTGAATGGACACCGACATACCATTTCGGAAGTGGTGCGTGGGATATTGTAGCTGGAAAATCAATTGGATGGGAAAATATCGCGGTATTAGGAGGTTATTTCCTTATATTTGTTGTAGTATCAATATATATAAGAAAAAGACAGGAAGCGGTATAAATGATAGAGAAGAAGAGGATTGAGATTTTTCCGAAACATATGGGATTCTTCCCGTATATGTGGTTTGTTTATCTATTATTTCCAATTTATCACTTAGCGCAGGCATCAGGATGGAAGCTTGTAATAGGAAGCGGTATGTTGATAATTTTTATCGTCACATACCGTCAGCTTTATTTTGTTCAGAGGACGTTTGTTTTTTGGGCGTGTATTCAAATGGTACTCATCTTTTTATTTGCTTTATTTTATAATCCTTTTATGATATTTTTTGGCTTTTTCACAGCAAGTGCGATGGGATTTGCGCCAAATAAGAAAGTATTTCGAGTGCTGTTATGTTCGTTAGTTATCATGCTTGGAGCATTTTTATTTGTAAATATGAATCAACTAACAACTACAAGTTTAGTAAATATTGTTCCGATGTTTATTTTAATGCTTCTTACGCCATTTGGTATGCGTAATTTTAATCAGAAAAAGATGTTGAAGAACCAACTGAATGAAGCAAACGAGCAAATTAAAGACTTAGTAAAACGTGAAGAACGGCAGCGGATTGCAAGAGATCTTCATGACACATTAGGGCATACGTTATCTCTTATTACTTTGAAAAGCCAGCTTGTAGAGAAGTTAATTGTGAAAAATCCAGAGCGTGCAAGTGCGGAAGCGAAGGAAATTACACAAACGTCTCGTACAGCCTTAAAACAGCTGAGAGAATTAATTTCTGATATGCGTATGATTACGGTAGAAGAAGAGCTAGAGCAAATAAAAGCGATCTTACAAGCAGCTAATATTGAATTAGAAGTGAGGCAAGAAGCCAGCTCGAGTTCGTTATCACCAATTGAACAAAATATTGTCGGGATGTGTTTACGTGAGGCTGTTACGAATGTTGTAAAACATAGCAAGGCAACGCGGTGCACAGTTTCTGTATTAGAATCGCAAGGTGAGCTGATTTTGAAAGTAAAAGATAACGGAATCGGTTTAACAGATCAAAATCATGATGGAAATGGTATCCGCGGCATGAAAGAACGAATTGCTCTTATTGATGGATTTGTTGAACTAGGTACAATCAATCCAGGGACGTTGTTAACAGTAAAAGTTCCAGTTGTAATTAGAACAGGAAAAGATGAGGTGAGGGCATGATTCGAATTATTATTGCAGAAGATCAACGGATGCTTCGTGGTGCATTAGGGGCCCTACTTGATCTAGAAGATGATATCGAAGTAATTGGGCAAGCGGCAAACGGGGAAGAGGCGCTAAAATTAATTGAATCGTTAAAACCGGATATAAGTATTATGGATATTGAAATGCCGATTCAAAGTGGATTAGATGTTGCTGAAGCGTTAAAAAAAGAAAAATCATTATGTAAAGTAATGATTTTAACAACATTTGCACGGCCGGGATATTTTGAAAGAGCAATGAAAGCTGGTGTGCACGGCTATTTGTTAAAGGATAGCCCAAGTGAAGATTTAGCAGCAGCAATTCGTAATGTAATGAAGGGGAAACGAGAGGTCTCCCAAGATTTAATGTTCGGCCTATGGCAGGAGCAAAATCCGTTGTCAGATCGCGAAAAGGAAGTATTGTTGCTTGCGAAAGAAGGAAAGACGGCAAACGAAATTGCGAAGGCACTTTATCTTTCACCGGGTACAGTACGTAATTATATTTCTGAAGTATTAACGAAGCTCGATGCGAAAAATAGAATTGAGGCAATTACAATTGCGGAAGAAAAGGGTTGGATATAAAAAGAAGGTTACCTATGAGAGGTGACCTTCTTTTTATACTTATTTTACTTCTATTACTTGATTTACTTTTTGTAATGACTTGTAACCATGTGCTTCAAATGCCTTTGCAAATTCATTTGATACGGCAGTGCCATATAGATCTTTTGCAGCTTGTACGATGTGAGATTGAAGTGATTCAAAGTCTTCAGCGGAAGTTGCGTAATTTTGCAATGCACGCATAACAACTTTACTTACTTTTTCATTACCTTGTTTTTGAACAGCAACACCGTTATATGTTTTACCTTCAGCTAATTGATATAATACGTGACTAATAATACCAGAATTCACGTGTGATTCTTGATTATTACCATCGTTATAGAAATCTTGTAAATTTGTATATAGTTTATGGCCGCCGTCACCAATTTCCCTTGGGATATCACGAATTGTTAGGCCGCCTAATGTATCGCCCATAATCCAGTTTCCCTTATCTTTCTTTACGTAATATTCGATTTGTGTACCCCAGAAATCCGCTAATCCCTCGTTTAGTGCAGATGTTTCAGCGCTTGGATATCTCACGACTTTATTTTTCGTCGTGCCACTGAATACAGCATGTCCAAATTCATGAGCTGTTACATCAAGAGCTGATGTTAGTTTTCCGTCTAAACCATCACCAAATACCATTTGGTTCCAAGCAGGATGCCAAAACGCATTTACATAGTCTTCTTTTACACCATCACTAACTTCAGTAGAATCAAAACCGTGTACACTAGCAACAACTTTTGAATCTTTATTGTCGTAACTTTTTAGATTATGTTCTTTCTTAAAGTAATCATAAATATCACTCATGTTCTTCATAGCGCCCGCGGCTTCTTTATCTGCAAAATTAGGAGTGCTACTTGAAATTAGTGTCCCTGGATAACCAGCTTGACTATATCCCCCGAGGGAATCGGCGTAGTTTGCATTATAAATATAAATACCATTTCCGCGTGATAAATCGGCTAAATAAAATTTTCCATCAGTTCCTTTGGCAATATTGAAAGAGATGTTTTCTTGAAGTGCATTTTTCCCAGTTCCTTGCTCACTTGCAGGGGATAATCTAGGTGATGTTACTTGATTTATAGTCTTATTCTCTTTGTTTTTAATGAATTTTTCTTGGAAAAGTACTTCGCCAGTTTTTAGATCAACGATAGCATTGCCGTTTATAATCTGTTCATTGTTTTCATAAGTAAATGTAATAACAGTTGCGAATGTATAATAGCCATCTTTTTTCTTATAAACAACGGTTTCGCTAGAGAATTCCGTCTCAGCTGCATCACTTGGAATTTGAACTATATCGCGTAATTTAGATTTTACTTCATTTTTCGACAAAAAATTTGTTATAGTAAGATTAGGTTGTTGATTTAAATTTTGAACAACTTTACCACTAACAGTTGTGATCACTCCATTTTTATCTACTTTTACAATGAGATCTTGGCCATATACTTTATAGTTTTTATATGTTTGTGCAAGGCGAACTTCGGTTTGATTTTCTTTGGTTTCTTTATTTGTAGGTTGGAAATCTACATTTTTTTCAGTAGTGACTTGTTCTTGTTGAGCTTTAGCCCCGTTTACCTCACCTTTTAAATACTTTTTAGCAATATTTTCTTTCGTATCATTTTGAGGTTGTGTTAATTTCCCGATTGTTAAACCAGGCTGAGCGATTTCAACTTTGACTGCACTTTTGTCTAATTCTTGAGCATGAATAGCTTCTGTTGATAAAGGGCAAAGAAGACCGAACGTAACGAAAGCACTAGCAAATTTTCTATAATTCATCTATAACACTCCTAATCTATTATTGTATGTGAGATGAATTGTATGAAAAATTTGCCGAATTATATATATATTATGCATTATTTCATATCAAAAATTGTCGAATTCACATTATTGTAGTGGTATGACAACTTAAAAAACTAGATTGTTATAATGGGATGGTGAGTAAGTATGCACGCAGAAAAATTAGGAAGTGAAATTAAGAAAATTAGGGTGATGAGAGGATTAACACAAAAACAGTTATCCGAGAACATATGTCATCAATCGGAAGTAAGTCGAATTGAATCGGGCGCGGTATACCCAAGTATGGATATATTGCAAGGTATTGCAGCAAAATTACAAGTTCCCATCATTCATTTTTATGAGGTACTCATTTATTCTGATATTGAGAGGAATAAGCAGTTAAAAGATCAAATTATTCTACTTTGTAAGCAAAAAAAATATAAAGAAATTTATAATAGAGTATGCAATGAATTGAAAAAGGAAGAATATCATCCCGAGCTTCAGCAATTTCTTCAATGGCAATATTATGTAGCTGCTTACGTATTGAAAAAAATCGATTACGAATATTGCATTTTAGAATTAAAGAAATTGCTCAATCAACAACTGGTAGGAATAGATGTATATCAGAACCTTTATATTGAAAATGCAATTGCAAACATTTATGCTGAAAACGGCTATTTGAAGCAGGGTATTGATTTGTTTGAAAATATATTAAAACAATTAGAGGCATTGCATGATAATAAAGAGTTTGATGTGAAGGTGAGACATAATCATGCAAAAGCATTATACATAGACAATCAATACGAAGAAGCGCTTTGTCACGCAAATAAAGCTATTGAACTATCTTGTCAAATTAATAGTATGACATTAATTGGACAGTTATACTTTCGAAAAGGTGAATGCCTAGCAAAACTTGGGTGTGATAGAGCAGAAATTGAAGATGCTTACGAAAAAGCATGCTTCTTTTTTGATATATTAGGAAACCATGAATTAAAAGAATCACTTATAAAAAAAATGAAGAAATAAAAAAGACATAAAGAACAAATATGCATAATTGCATAAAGTCTGGATAATTTTTCATGATATATTTAAAGAAAAAAATGCGGGTGATGGAATATGAAAAAACTACTTATTGGTAGTTTACTAACGTTAGCGATGGCATGGGGTATTTCATTAGGAGATACAGCATTAGAGAAAAACCAAATAATTTCTCATAATAATCAAGAGGTACAATTAGCTAATGAAGTACCTTTTGAGTTCTAAAAAACAACCGTCTTACTTAGACGGTTGTTTTTTTATGGAGTAACATCCAAACGTCTTTACTAGAGACAGGTTTGCTAATAAAGAATCCTTGAATGTGATCACAATTTTGTCTATGTAAAAATTCCCATTCTTCTTCCGTTTCTACACCTTCTGCAATCACTTCTAAATTTAGTTCTTTTGATAGTGTAATAATGGAAGAGACAATTGCTTCTTCTAAAGGGCTAGTTGTAATTCCACAAATAAACTCTCGAGCAATTTTTAATGTGTTGATTGGATATTTTGTTAAATAAGCTAAAGAACTATAACCAGTTCCAAAGTCATCGATTGAAATTTGAATACCGAGATTTTGAAGTTGTTCTAGTTTTGCAACTACAGATTGATTTTGATTAATTGCGATGCTTTCCGTAATTTCAATATCTAGTGCTTCTGGTTTCAGTTCTGTTTCTTCCAACACCTTTGAAATAGTTGGGATTAAATCTGCATGGTTAAATTGAACAACAGATAAATTCACACCAACTTTTAAGTGAGAAAAACCTTGATTATGCCATCTTTTTGCCTCTAAACAGGCAGTACGTAAAATCCAATTACCAAGTTCAATAATAAAACCAGTTTCCTCTGCTAGGGGGATAAATTGGGCCGGAGATACGATACCGAGTTTTGGATGCTTCCAACGTATTAATGCTTCAAAACCGATAATTTGTTTTGTTTTTGTGCTTACTTGTGGCTGGTATTCAAGGAAAAATTCATTTTGTTGTAATGCTTTTGAAAGTTCACCTTCTAAGAATTGAATTTCATTTTGAGCGATACTCATTTCTTTTGAGAAGAAAACAAATCTGTTTTTTCCATTTGCTTTCGCACGGTACATAGCCATATCAGCATTTTTCATTAACTCATTTACATCAGTTCCATAATCAGGGTACATCGCAATTCCGATACTTGGTGTAATAGAGAGTTCTTCGCCTTGAATGAAGAATGGTTTGTTTAAAATAGTTAAAATCTGTTCAGCTATAAAAATTGCACTTTTTTCTGAGTACATTTCTGGTAATAGAATTGTAAACTCATCTCCACCTTGGCGAGCGACGACATCTTTTGAACGCAAGCAACCGCGTAATCTTTTTGCTACTTCAATTAATAATAAATCTCCGACGTCATGACCAAGTCTATCGTTAATTTTTTTAAATCGATCTAAATCAAGAAATATGACGGCGACATCATTGGCGTTAGTTTGAGCTGTATTTAAAATGGCTTTTAAATCTTTTTCGAACTTTCGGCGATTTGGTAATCCAGTAAGTGCGTCGTGAAAGGCTAAATGTTCTACTTGTTTTTGTTTTTCATATAAAGTGGTAATATCACGCGCTATCCCAAACATTCCGACCACTTCTTTGTTTATAAAAGTAGGGATAAGTGTAATATGGAGATAATAATAATAGCCTTCTTGTTCTTTTGTACGAACTTCTAACGTTTGTGGCCTACCTTCCTTTGTAATTTGTAAAGCCTTCTTTAGTAGTTCGTGGTCTTTTGAATCAATGAAGTGTACCAGAGAATAGCTTGCCACTTCGCAATAATAGGCAGTAAATAAGCTTTCGCATGCCTTATTAGATTGTTGAAAAATGCCATTCATATTTAAAGAGAAAACGGCATCGGGATGATCTTCGAATAAAGATTTATAACGTTGTTCACTTTTTGATAATGCAAATGCACCTTCTTCAACTTCATCCTCTAGTTGTGTAGTCAACTGTTCATATGTATGGATTAGTGCTTGATTATCTTTCCACATGTAAAGTTGCCGCAAGAATAACAAAATAAGTGATAATACGAGACCGATTAACATGAACTTATCATCCCAAGGTTGAATGATAATAAAAGAAAAAGTAATAATTATACTAAAATAAGGTAGTATAAAACGTACATAATCGAATCGATAATATTTTGCTTTCGTTTCATGCTGCATTGGTTTATCTAAAATATATAGTATGGAAGAAAGTCCAATTAATAAAATAGAAGCAGTGTGTATTAAATAATTAATTTCAGCAGAAGTTTTCATCCCAAAATTCAATTGAAATAGATGAATATAACCGTATACGAGTATAATAGTGAAACCAATAATTAATGCGATTCTACTAGAAGAATATTGTTCTCTTCTATATAGGCTAATAACGGCGTAAATTACTAATGATTGTGCAATGAAATACCCAATTAAAATCCAAGTATCCTTTGTTAACATGCGGAAACTTGAAAGATCTAAGATAAAAGTTAAGGTGAAATAAATGTTCATAATAATAATAAAGATGCTATCGAATGAAAATTGCGAAAGCCCCTTAATAGAGTAATTCTTTATAAACTTTATAGCAAATCCAACAAAGAGCAAAATATATTGTATGATAAAAAAAGGCAATGCTTTATATGAAAATATAGATTGATCATGTATGGAAAGTGAACTAAGAAATAGGGTTATCTCCATAACTAATCCACATAGGCAAGTACATAGTAATAAAATCCAAAATAGTTTATCACTGCGTTTCATTTTCTTAATAGCTTTATATAAACAGTGGCAAGAAAAAAGTGCAGCGAAACAGAATAAGAAAAGAATCCCAATTTCCTTTATATGCGACTCATTTGGAATAAAGAGTATCCAAAGAGCAAATATAGATATGTATATTATGACAAATTGTACATACTTTTTTTGACTAATCATATTATGACTCCGTTTCAATAAAGTTGAATCTCGGGGGAATGCTAATTTAAATAATAGCATATAAAATAGGATGTTTTTTACTATAAAAATTACTTTTTTGAAAAAATGGTGCAAAGTTACAATTTACCACTGTAACTTTGCACCACTTATTCTTTTAATTCCTCTTATAGCAGAAAGTTCATTTATTAATTGGAATAGTGCTAAGTCTTTTTGTTTACTTTCAATCATAATATCGAAATTATGATTGTTTTTTTTTGCAACGTGTAAGAAGGGCTTGATAAACTCTAAATCGATATATTCAGCATGAGCCCTAAATTCTTTTTCCGATCTCGGAGAGGAAATGTGAACTTTAGGAGAGATATTTGTATGTGACCAAGTTTCAAAAATTGCAGGGAGCAACTCTTCTAGTGGTTCCTCGCAAAGATTGGCCATATGATGATGATAATCAAATACAAATGGGATATTTTCTTTTTGGCAAATTGATAAAGTTTCAGAAGTTGTATAAGTTTTATCATCGTTTTCAAGAGTCATTTGTTTTTTTATATGTGCAGGAAGTTTTTTTATGTTTTCATGGAAGCGCTCAATTGCCTTTTCTTTATTTCCATAGGCTCCACCTACATGAATATTAATGTAAGAGGAATCTGCAATGCCTATTGCATCTAATACTTTATAATGATAAGTCATATCCGTAATAGCGTTAGTAGTAATATGTGGCTTGTCGCTTGTAAATAGCGTAAATTGATTTGGATGAAAACTTATTCGTAAATTGTGTTCTTTAATTAAAGCTCCTATTTTACGCCAAAGTGGTGTAAATACCCCAATATAGTCAAACTCGACTTCGGGATGTGTTGCAAGTGGGACGATTGAAGACGATAGGCGATATAGTGGGATTTCATGCGCTATATTGTAATGTAGGATACGTATTGTGTGCTCTAAATTTTGCCTTATAACATGGTACAGTTTGTCTTCTCGCTCTTGCTTGCTGAGTTTCTTAAAGCTTGTAAACGTCATTGTTTTGGCAGGAGAACAGTCCCAGAGTGCCATTGCATGTGAGACATATCCAAACCGCATAATCATATAAGATACACCTCTTTTATTCATTGTCTTTCCTATAAAAAGAAAGCAAGCATTGTTCCAATCCATTCCTTTCCTCTATCGATAAGAGAAGTTGGGTTTACATCGCTATAGGAAAGTATGGATGCATTCTTTAGGTCTTCATGGAATTTATTTTTTACTGTTTGAACGAAATGTTTACTATATAACAGGCAGTTTATTTCATGGTTAATATATAAACTTCTCATATCAAAGTTTGCTGTTCCGATATCACAAATATCATCATCCACTATAATAATTTTGGCGTGAAAAAAACCTTGTTGAAATGCATAAATATTGCAACCAGCCTGTATTAATTTTCGGCAGTACGGGAATTTTGCTTCTCGAACGAGAGGGTGATCAGCTTTTTCTGGAACAAGAATTGTGATTTGAACCCCTCTTTCTCTTGCTTTTAATAAGGCATTCATAATTTTTTTTCCAGGAATGAAATATGGTGTACCGATACAGATTTCTTTTTTTGCTCCGTTAATTAAATGTAAAAAAGTATGCTGTAAATAAGCACCATCAGTCGGAATAAATTGATGCAGTATGGTACCTGGGTTTTGTTTTGGAAAATAAAGAGAAGCATCCAATAAATTCTGTTTCGTATCATCAAACCAGTCATGCAAAAATTGCTTTTGTAAATCTTGAACCCCTTCTCCTGTAAGACGTAAATGATAGTCTCGCCATAATCCTAAATATTCATTATGCCCCAGATACTCTTCGCCGATATTAAATCCCCCGATATAGCCAGTTTTCCCATCAATCACTGTAATTTTTCTATGGTTTCTTTGATTGGCAGAAAAGAAAAGCAGAGGAAATTTTACCTTATGACAAAATGAAAAAGATACACCGTGTTTTCGCAGGGAGCGAATAGCTTCGTTTGATAAATAATGGCTGCCAAATCGATCAAGTAAAATTCGTACTTCAATTCCTTCCTGAGCCTTATCAATCAACAACTTTAAAAATTCGCGACTGATTTTATCGTTTTTTACAATGAAGAATAAAATATGAATGTGGTGCTGTGCTTGTTTTATATCAGTAAATAAAGCGTCATATAAATCTTTACCGTATGTATAAAGGTGAAAATCACTTTGACGTAAAGGGAAAGTGCGAGAGCTTACCCGTTTTAAATGAAGAAATCTCCCGTATGAAAGATCAATTGTAATCCAAAGAGCAACGGATATTAACAAAAGAGATAAGTAGAGCATCAGTGAATTCCCTCCTTCGCATTCTTTTCACCTTCAGTGTGTTACAAATGATACGGGTAGCACGGCTGTTAATTATAAATTTCATCAGATGATAGTATGTTGCACTGATTAAAGTTTCACTTTACCCCACTTTAACGGGCAGTAAGCTTCCTACTTCAAAAACTGATGAATAAGTAGAAGTTAGTTCGGAAATCAACTGCCCGTAAAAGCCCTACTGATTAAAGTTTCACTTTATAGTTTCACCGAAATAAACAGCTTTATGAAAAAATGTGTTGTTCTATAACAAAAAACTGTTGACTGAATGCTCACTCATTATATAATGGGGATAGGGGATATAATTCAGAAAATTATATATTTTTGAAGATTCAAAAAAGAAAGAGGGCTTACAAAGAGAGGGGTAGCATAAAAATGAATAGCTTACTGATCATTAATTGGCTGGCTGCCATTGCTGTTATTGCTTATGCAGGATATTTGTTTGTATATCTTATACGGACGAGAATGGCCTACATACAATTAGGAAAAAAAATTGAATTTGACCGTCGTTTTAAAGAGCGTTGGGATCTCCTTAAGGTCAATGTTTTCGGTCAGAAAAAGCTGCTGAAAGATAAGAAAAGCGGCATCATTCACGTTATGTTCTTTTACGGATTTATTCTTGTCCAATTTGGAGCAATTGACTTCGTTTGGAAAGGACTCGCACCAGGATCACATCTTCCACTTGGACCACTATACCCTGCATTTACATTCTTCCAGGAAATTGTCACACTTGTTATTTTAATTGCAGTATTTTGGGCTTTTCATAGACGTTATGTAGAAAAGCTTGTTCGTTTAAAACGTAACTTCAAATCAGGTCTTGTTCTTATCTTTATCGGTGGCTTAATGATTTCTGTGCTACTTGGTAACGGTATGGGACTTATATGGCATGGCGAGGAGCTTTCATGGAGTGAACCAATCGCTTCTGCAATCGCTTACGTTTTTAGCGGGATAAATGAAACCGTAGCCATTTCAGTGTTCTATTTTTCTTGGTGGGTGCATTTACTAATTTTGTTAACGTTTTTAGTCTATGTTCCACAATCAAAACATGCGCATTTAATTGCGGGACCAGCTAATGTATTCTTCGGTCGTCTTTCAAACCCAGGGAAGCTTGAAAAGATTGATTTTGAAGATGAAACGCAAGAAACATTTGGTGTTGGTAAAATTGAAGACTTTAGACAAAATCAACTTATTGACTTATACGCTTGTGTAGAGTGTGGTCGTTGTACAAATATGTGTCCGGCAACAGGAACAGGAAAAATGTTATCGCCGATGGACTTAATTTTAAAACTTCGTGATCATTTAACTGATAAAGGAGCTGCGGTAACATCAAAAGCACCGTGGGTTCCAGTAGTTGCCTTCAATAATACACAAGGAAATCAGTTAGCGATGATGGCAGCTGGAAAAGGACAACAAGAATCAGCGGCTACAACTCTCGCTTACGATCCGAGTTTAATCGGAGATGTTATTACAGAAGAAGAGATTTGGGCATGTACAACGTGTCGTAACTGTGAAGATCAATGTCCAGTTATGAATGAGCATGTTGACAAAATTATTGATTTACGTCGATATCTCGTTTTAACAGAAGGAAAAATGGACGCGGAAGCACAACGCGCGATGACAAATATCGAGCGTCAAGGGAATCCGTGGGGTCTGAACCGTAAAGAGCGTGAAACATGGCGCCAAGGTGATGAAGAAGTAACAGTTCCGACTGTAAAAGAAAAATCAAAAGCTGGTGAGGAATTCGAGTATTTATTCTGGGTTGGTTCAATGGGATCATACGACAACCGTAGTCAGAAGATTGCAATATCATTTGCGAAGTTAATGAACGAAGCAGGCATTTCATTCGCAATTCTCGGTAATAAAGAAAAGAATTCTGGAGATACACCACGCCGCCTTGGAAATGAATTTGTATTCCAAGAGATGGCGACAAAGAATATCGAAGAATTTGAAAAGGCAGGAGTGAAGAAAATCGTTACGATTGATCCTCATGCTTATAACACATTTAAAAATGAGTATCCGGACTTTGGCTTGCAAGCAGAAGTCTATCATCATACAGAATTGTTAGCTCAGTGGGTGAAAGAAGGACGCTTAAAGCCTGTTCACGCTATTGAAGAAACAGTTACGTACCATGATTCCTGTTATTTAGGAAGATACAACGAAGTGTACGAAGCGCCACGTGATATTTTGAAAGCGATTCCTGGAGTGAATCTTGTAGAAATGGCACGTAACCGTGAAACTGGAATGTGCTGTGGCGCAGGTGGTGGCTTAATGTGGATGGAAGAAACAACAGGTTCTCGTATTAACGTTGCTCGTACAGAACAAGCATTAGCTGTACAGCCATCCATTATCGGTACAGGTTGTCCATATTGCTTAACGATGATCAGTGATGGAACGAAAGCGAAAGAGGTAGAAGAGAAAGTTCAAACTCTTGATGTGACAGAGATTTTAGAACGATCTGTTATCGGACAGAAAAAAGAAGCGATGTAGTTTATAAGAATGTATACAACTTTAGAAAGAGGTGCAATGATTGCACCTCTTCTCAACGTAGGGATACCGAGCGAGCGCTCAGTGTTAAAAAAAGAAATGGGGGAAAGAAACATGAGTAAAACAGTTATTTTAAGTGCTGCAAGAACACCAGTTGGAAAATTTGGAGGATCTTTAAAAGATGTAAAAGCGACGGAACTTGGAGGAATTGCAATTAAAGCAGCGCTTGAAAGAGCAAATGTTGCGGCTAGTGATGTTGAAGAAGTTATATTTGGAACGGTTATTCAGGGGGGACAGGGGCAAATTCCATCGCGTCAAGCTGCAAGGGCTGCTGGAATCCCTTGGGAAGTGCAGACGGAAACAGTGAATAAAGTTTGTGCATCAGGACTTCGTGCGGTTACGTTAGCGGATCAAATTATTCGTACTGGCGATCAATCACTGATTGTAGCTGGCGGTATGGAGTCGATGAGTAACAGTCCTTACATTTTACGCGGAGCAAGATGGGGATACAGAATGGGCAACAACGAAGTTATTGATTTAAACGTTGCTGACGGTTTAACATGCGCATTTTCAGGTACACACATGGGTGTTTATGGCGGAGAAGTTGCGAAGGAAGATGGAATTTCTCGCGAAGCACAAGATGAATGGGCATATCGTAGCCATCAGCGTGCGGTTTCAGCGCATAAAGAAGGACGTTTTGAAGAGGAGATCGTGCCAGTAACGATCCCGCAAAGAAAAGGCGATCCTATTGTCGTTGCAAAGGATGAGGCGCCACGTGAAGATACAACGATTGAAAAGTTAGCAAAGTTAAAACCTGTATTTGATAAGGAAGCGGCAGTGACAGCTGGTAATGCGCCAGGACTAAACGATGGTGGTGCCGCACTTGTGTTAATGAGCGAAGACAGAGCGAAGCAAGAAGGAAGAAAGCCATTAGCGACAATTTTGGCGCATACAGCAATTGCAGTGGAATCTAAAGATTTCCCAAGAACGCCAGGTTATGCAATTAACGCATTGCTTGAAAAAACAGGCAAGACAATTGAAGACATCGATTTATTCGAGATTAATGAAGCATTTGCAGCAGTAGCAATTGCAAGTACAGAAATCGCAGGAATCGATCCAGAAAAATTGAATGTAAATGGCGGCGCAGTGGCGATGGGACATCCAATTGGAGCAAGCGGAGCGCGCATTATCGTAACACTAATCCATGCACTTAAGCAGCGCGGCGGCGGAATTGGAATTGCTTCGATTTGTAGCGGTGGCGGTCAAGGAGACGCAGTGATGATTGAAGTTCACTAATTAAATTTCGAGGGTATAAAATTTATTAACAATTAAGGGGGAAGAAAAAATGGGTGTACAAAACATTGTTGTAATTGGTGCAGGGCAAATGGGATCAGGAATTGCACAAGTATGTGCAATGGCAGGATATGACGTGAAGGTACAAGATTTAAAACAAGAGCAATTAGATAGAGGATTGGCTATCATTACGAAAAACTTAGCGCGCCAAGTAGAAAAAGGACGCATGAAGGAAGAAGAGAAGGAAGCGACATTAAATCGTCTTACAGTAACGCTTGATTTAGATTGTGTGAAAGAAGCGGATCTTATTATTGAAGCAGCTGTTGAGAAAATGGATATTAAAAAGAAAATCTTTGCGAATCTAGATGAAATTGCTCCAGAACACGCAATTTTAGCGACAAATACGTCATCTCTGCCAATTACAGAAATTGCAGCGGTAACGAAGCGTCCGGAAAAAGTAATCGGCATGCACTTTATGAATCCAGTTCCAGTTATGAAGCTTGTTGAGATTATTCGTGGTTTGGCTACAGATGATGCAGTATATGAAGCAATTGAAGATATTACGAAAAAAATTGGGAAAGTACCAGTTGAAGTAAATGATTTCCCAGGTTTTGTATCAAACCGCATTTTGCTACCGATGATTAACGAAGCAATTTATACGTTATATGAAGGTGTAGCGACGAAAGAAGCAATTGATGAGGTCATGAAGCTTGGTATGAACCATCCGATGGGGCCTTTGACACTCGCTGATTTTATCGGTTTAGATACGTGTTTATACATTATGGAAGTGTTGCATGAAGGATTAGGAGATAGTAAATATCGCCCATGTCCGTTATTACGTAAGTATGTGAATGCAGGATGGTTAGGGCGTAAAACAGGTCGTGGATTCTACGTTTACGAATAAATGCCCCTTTTGTTACAAAATAGTGGTCTTACCAAATTATTTAAAGGATATATAGCAAATGGAGGCGGAATATATGAACTTTCGTTTTAATGAAGAGCAGCAAATGATGAGGAAAATGGTTCGAGATTTTGCACAGAAGGAAATAGCTCCCTTTGTTCCTAGTATGGAACAAGGGGTGTTCCCGAAAGAGATTTTGCAAAAGATGGGTGATCTTGGATTAATGGGTATTCCAGCACCTGCAAAATACGGCGGGGCAGAAATGGATTTTATTTCTTATATTCTAGCAATTGAGGAAATCTCAAAGGTAAGTGCAACAGTTGGTGTAATTTTAGCTGTACATACGTCAGTTGGAATGAATCCGATTTTATATTTCGGAACAGAAGAACAGAAGAAAAAATATGTTTCTAAACTTGCAACCGGGGAATATTTAGGCGCATTTGCTTTAACAGAGCCAAATGCAGGATCAGATGCAGGGAGTTTGAAATCAAGAGCTGTCAAAAAAGGTGATCATTATATTATTAATGGATCGAAAGTGTTTATTACAAATGGTGGTGAAGCAAGTACATACATTGTATTCGCTTCTACAAATCCAGAGGCAGGAAAAAGTGGTATTTCTGCATTTATAGTAGAGAAAGATACACCTGGTTTAATCATCGGAAAAGATGAACATAAGATGGGGCTCCTTGGTTCTCGTACAGTACAACTTACTTTTGAAGATATGAAAGTGCCAGCGGAGAATTTACTTGGGGAAGAAGGACAAGGATTCAAGGTGGCGATGGCGAATTTAGATGTTGGGCGAATTGGAATCGGTGCACAGGCGTTAGGAATTGCTGAAGCGGCGCTTGCATGTGCGATTGATTATGCAAAAGAACGAGAACAATTTGGGAAACCAATTGCGGCGCAGCAAGGGATTGGCTTCAAGCTTGCAGATATGGCAACAAGTGTCGAAGCGGCAAGGTTACTCGTATATAGAGCGGCGTCTCTTAGGGCACAAGGATTACCATGCGGTAAAGAAGCATCTATTGCGAAATTATTTGCTTCTAAGACAGCGGTTGAAGTCGCGATTGAGGCGGTGCAAGTATTTGGTGGTTACGGTTATACGAAAGAATATCCAGTAGAACGATTTTTCCGGGATGCGAAAATCACGCAAATATATGAAGGAACAAGTGAAATACAGAAACTTGTTATTAGCCGTGCTTTATAAAAGGGCGAGGGGGAGACGGAGATGCATTTTAAACTATCAGAAGAACATGAAATGATAAGAAAAATGGTTCGAGATTTTGCTAAAAATGAAGTGGCACCAACAGCAGCTGAGCGTGATGAGGAAGAGCGATTTGATCGAGAATTATTTGATCAAATGGCAGAGCTTGGTTTAACCGGTATTCCGTGGCCTGAAGAGTACGGTGGAATTGGAAGCGATTACTTAGCTTACGTAATTGCGATTGAAGAATTATCTCGAGTTTGTGCTTCAACAGGTGTAACACTATCTGCGCATACTTCACTTGCGGGATGGCCAATTTTTAAATTTGGGACAGAAGAACAAAAGCAAAAGTTTTTACGACCGATGGCTGAAGGGAAGAAAATTGGTGCATACGGCTTAACGGAGCCAGGATCTGGATCGGATGCTGGTGGAATGAAGACAATCGCAAAGAGAGATGGCGACCATTATATTTTAAATGGATCAAAAATTTTCATTACAAATGGCGGTATTGCTGATATTTATGTTGTTTTTGCGCTAACTGATCCTGAATCGAAGCAGCGCGGTACGAGTGCATTTATTGTAGAAAGTGATACACCGGGATTTTCAGTTGGGAAGAAGGAGAGCAAGCTAGGGATTCGCTCTTCACCAACGACTGAAATTATGTTTGAAGATTGCCGTATTCCGGTAGAGAATCTACTTGGAGAAGAGGGGCAAGGATTTAAAGTTGCGATGCAAACATTAGATGGAGGTCGTAACGGTATTGCGGCGCAAGCTGTTGGTATTGCACAAGGGGCTTTAGATGCTTCTGTAGAATATGCAAGGGAGCGCCATCAATTTGGAAAACCAATTGCGGCGCAGCAAGGGATTGGCTTTAAACTTGCGGATATGGCAACAGATGTAGAAGCGGCACGCCTTTTAACATATCAAGCGGCTTGGCTTGAATCAGAAGGGCTTCCGTATGGAAAAGAATCAGCGATGTCAAAAGTATTTGCAGGGGATACAGCGATGAAGGTGACGACTGAAGCGGTGCAAGTATTTGGTGGTTACGGTTATACGAAAGATTATCCAGTAGAGCGTTATATGCGAGATGCAAAGATTACACAAATATACGAAGGAACACAAGAGATTCAGAGGCTTGTAATTTCTCGTATGTTAACGAAGTAGGGACGAAAGCGTAGGTATTTTCCTACGCTTTTTCCTTCCAAAAAATAATAGAGAGAGGTGAAGGGAATGGTTAAACATAATGTACATGCATCGGTGAAAGATGAAAAATTAGTTGCGTTAAGACGTGAACAAATGATTAAAGGTGCGGTGCAACTGTTTAAACAAAAAGGATTTCCGCGTACAACAACGAGAGAAATTGCAAAAGCGGCTGGATTTAGTATAGGGACACTTTATGAGTACATTCGTACAAAAGATGATGTGTTGTATTTAGTTTGTGATAGTATATATGAACATGTAAAAGAACGATTAGAGGAAGTAGTGTGTACAGAAAAAGGGAGTATAGAAAGTTTAAAGATAGCAATAACGAATTACTTTAAAGTGATGGACGAATTGCAGGAAGAAGTATTGATAATGTATCAAGAGGTACGCTTTTTACCGAAAGAATCACTTCCGTATGTATTAGAAAAGGAGTTTCAAATGGTAGGAATGTTCGAGAATATTTTAGAACAGTGTACGGAAAATGGAACATTTACATTAAATAAAAAAGAAATACAGCTTCTTGCCCATAATATTTTTATACAAGGACAGATGTGGGGATTTAGACGCTGGGCGCTGCAAAAACTGTATACGCTCGAAGAATATACAGAAATGCAAATTAGGTATGTATTGCAAGGGGCCCATATGCTTCCGAAATAAGGGACAGACAAATTATTAATTTTATTACCATATAAAAGTTTCCCGTTTTTTTTTGTAGCATATTTGTGCGACTTTTGTTTATAATGAATAGTATGGATTTTTTTAAGCAGGCCGTTATATATAAGGTTATATTTGATGAAAGGAAGTGCCGCATAAGTGGATTTTAAGCAATATTCACCAGAAGAGCTAAAAGAATGTTCAATGATTGAAGTTGTACATAGCGTTTTAGGGGATAAAAAACAAGCAACGACATTCAACGAGTTGGTTCAAGAAATCGCTCAAGTGCTGGGACTATCTCAAGAGCAAGTTAATGCGAAACTCGCACAATTTTATACAGACTTAAACATCGATGGACGTTTCATTAATTTAGGAGAAAATCGTTGGGGACTACGCAGCTGGTACCCATATGAGCAAATTGATGAAGAAATCTTACCGCAGCCAAAACCGAAGAAGAAACGTAAAGTTGAGGAAGACGGTTTTGACGACTACATTGAAGAAGATGAAGATGACTTTGACGATGCAGACGGAAATGCAGACGACGAAGATGATGTAGAAGATTTGGACAAGGTTCTTGAAGATGAAGACGGAGATGACGACGATCTTGATGATTTAGAAGAAGATGAAGACGACGACTTCGCTGAAGAAGAACTTGAGTATGATGAAACTGAAGAAGAAGAAGAGGAAGAACTGTAGTTCTTGACTTTTCATTATCGTCCATGTAGAATCATTTTTGGGCTCTTTAAAAAAGGACGATAATACTTTTAAAGTGTAAATATAAAAGAAAATTGCTCCCTACTTATTACTTTATGTGATGAGGGGAGCAATTTTCTTTTTTGTTTTTTGTTTAGAAAATAAAAAGAGTCTAACAATAAGATGGATACAGTGTTATCTACATACGTTGCGCTTTGCAACGGTGATTATATAACAGCAAAATAGAAGGGAGCTTTTTCATGACTAAGTATATTTTTGTAACAGGCGGTGTAGTATCGTCTTTAGGAAAAGGTATTACAGCAGCATCTCTTGGAAGACTTTTAAAAAATCGTGGTTTAAACGTAACGATTCAAAAGTTTGATCCATACATTAACGTAGACCCAGGGACTATGAGCCCATATCAACACGGTGAGGTATTCGTAACAGATGATGGCGCAGAAACTGACTTAGACCTTGGTCACTATGAGCGTTTCATCGACATTAACTTAAACAAATACAGCAACGTAACAACAGGTAAAATTTACTCTTCAGTTCTTCAAAAAGAGCGTCGCGGTGAATATTTAGGAGGAACGGTTCAAGTTATTCCTCACATTACTAACGAAATTAAAGAACGCGTATATCGTTCTGGTCGTGAAACAAATGCGGATGTTGTTATTACAGAAATCGGTGGAACTGTTGGTGACATCGAGTCTCTACCATTCTTAGAAGCAATCCGTCAAATTAAGAGCGACATCGGTCGTGACAATGTAATGTACATTCACTGTACGTTAATCCCGTACTTAAAAGCAGCGGGTGAAATGAAAACAAAACCAACACAACATAGCGTTAAAGAACTTCGTAGCTTAGGTATTCAACCAAACATCATCGTTGTTCGTACAGAAATGCCTGTTTCTCAAGATATGAAAGACAAGCTTGCATTATTCTGTGACATCGATACAAAAGCAGTTATCGAAGCTCGCGATGCAGATACTTTATATGCGGTTCCATTATCTCTTCAAGAACAAAACATGGACCAAATCGTTTGTGACCACTTAAAATTAGACAATCCAGCTGCAGATATGACAGAGTGGACTGCGCTAGTTAACAAAGTACGTAACCTTTCTAAGAAAACAAAAATCGCTCTTGTTGGTAAATATGTAGAACTTCAAGATGCATATATTTCTGTTGTAGAAGCACTTCGTCATGCTGGTTACTCATTCGACACAGATGTAGAAGTAAAATGGGTAAATGCTGAGCACGTAACAGCAGAAAATGTACAAGAATTAGTAGGAGACACAGATGGTATCCTTGTACCAGGTGGCTTCGGCGATCGTGGTGTAGAAGGTAAAATCGTTGCGATTCAATATGCTCGTGAAAACAAAGTTCCATTCTTAGGAATTTGCTTAGGTATGCAACTTGCATCAATCGAATTCGCACGTAATGTATTAGGTTTAGAAGGTGCTAACTCTTCTGAGATCAATCCTGATACGCCATATGCAATCATTGACTTATTACCAGAACAAAAAGATGTAGAGGACTTAGGTGGTACACTTCGTCTTGGTCTATACCCATGTAAGCTTGCTGAAGAAACAAATGCTTACAATGCTTATAATGAGCCGGTTGTATATGAGCGTCATCGTCATCGTTATGAGTTCAACAATCAGTTCCGTCCGGATATGGAAAAAGAAGGATTTGTATTCTCTGGTACAAGCCCAGACGGCCGTCTAGTTGAAATCATTGAATTAAAAGACCACCCTTGGTTCGTAGCAGCACAGTTCCACCCAGAACTTGTTTCTCGTCCAAACCGTCCACAACCATTGTTCCATGACTTCGTAAGAGCTTCTATTACGAATAAAGAGAGCAAGTAATAAAAAAAGCGCCTGAAATAAGGCGCTTTTTTTAATATTCATTTAACATTTCATCAATTGTAAATTTGATTCCATGATAAGCAAATAAAGCTACTATTAAGCTCGGGAACCCGTAGCGATTACCTTCATCGTCTGGAATAAGACCTTTTAACAATTTTGTATCAATATGTACGTCTGTATATTGTTCCAGTGATTCCGTACCTTCTTGAAGAGCAGAAATGCCGACAATAGAGTGTCCCTCTTCTTGTAGTTTTTTTGCAATTTCTACAACCGCTTCATCTGTTGAAAAACGGCTAATAAGAAGTACACGATCCGCAGAGGTTACTTCTGCTTCTTTACCATTTTCAAATAAGCGTTTTGCTTGCTTCATTGGTTCAGCACCGAATAGTGCCTCGGCAACAACGCCCTCCATTTCATTTGTACCATGTAAATAAATGAAACCATCGCCAACTAATGCTTGAGCAAGTAAACGAGCGCTATCTTCTATATTCATTTCTTCTTTTTGAGAAACTCTGGAGAAATAACCACTTAATTGAGTTGAAAAAATTTTTAACATAATGTTACTCCCTTCGTACGTGTTTGCCGGCTTTCATTATAATTTATTTTTTTAGAAAGGTGAAATCGTAGGGTAGCATAACAAAATAGGAAACGGTAAAATAAGAAAGAATAGGAAGGAATTTGCCAAAGAATAGCGAAAATAAATCGTTAAGATATAAGAAGCTTTAAATCTTGTACTTACACAGAAAGGTTGGGAATTATGGAAGGTAAAATTTTAATTGTTGATGATCAATATGGGATTCGTGTGTTATTACATGAAGTGTTCCAAAAAGAAGGTTATCAGACATTCCAAGCAGCGAATGGATTTCAAGCTTTAGATATCGTGAAAAAAGATAATCCAGATTTAGTAGTGTTAGATATGAAAATTCCAGGCATGGATGGTATAGAGATTTTAAAGCATGTAAAAGAGATTGATGAGAGTATTAAAGTCATTTTAATGACTGCTTATGGAGAGCTTGATATGATCCAAGAAGCAAAAGATTTAGGAGCTTTAATGCATTTTGCTAAACCATTTGATATTGATGAAATTCGTCAAGCTGTGAGAAATGAGCTCGCTGTAGAGGCGTAAAAATGAATTTTTTATAAAAAATATGGAAAAAAGCGTTTACATGGACTATTGTGCAGGTGAATACGGTTGAGTTTTTGAGTACAAGTTGTTATCCTATTGAGTGTAGAAAAAAGTCCGGTATGTAGATATACATATTTTACCTTATTCTGGTCATACTACCAGCGATAAGAACTTATCGGATACAAAAAACGTTTTTTAGGAGGATTCACCATGCCTTTAGTTTCTATGAAAGAAATGCTAAACAAAGCACTAGAAGGAAAATACGCAGTTGGTCAATTCAACATGAACAACTTAGAGTGGACTCAAGCTATCTTAGCTGCTGCGGAAGAAGAAAAATCTCCTGTAATCCTAGGTGTATCTGAGGGTGCAGCTCGTCATATGACTGGTTTCAAAACAGTTGTAGCTATGGTTAAAGCTTTAATCGAAGAAATGAACATCACTGTTCCTGTAGCGATTCACCTTGACCATGGTTCAAGCTTCGAAAAATGTAAAGAAGCAATCGATGCAGGTTTCACATCTGTAATGATCGACGCTTCTCACCACCCATTCGAAGAAAACGTTGAAACTACTAAACAAGTAGTAGAATACGCACACGCTCGTAACGTATCTGTTGAAGCTGAGCTTGGAACAGTTGGCGGACAAGAAGACGACGTAATCGCTGAAGGCGTAATTTACGCTGACCCAGCAGAGTGTAAGCACCTTGTTGAAGCAACAGGTATCGATTGCCTAGCTCCAGCTTTAGGTTCTGTACACGGTCCTTACAAAGGTGAGCCTAACTTAGGATTCGCTGAAATGGAACAAGTTCGTGACTTCACTGGCGTACCTTTAGTATTACACGGTGGTACTGGTATCCCAACTGCTGATATCGTAAAAGCTATCTCTTTAGGTACTTCAAAAATCAACGTAAACACTGAGAACCAAATCGAGTTTACAAAAGCTGTTCGTGAAGTATTAAACAAAGACCAAGAAGTTTACGATCCTCGTAAATTTATTGGACCTGGCCGCGACGCTATTAAAGCAACTGTTGCTGGTAAAATGCGTGAGTTCGGTTCTAACGGTAAAGCGTAAGAATAAAATTCCGTTTTGGAAACCGTCTAGTCTTTTAGACGGTTTCCTTTCGTTGTATAATGAAAGCGTGAACAAGTCGAAAGATTTTATCATTTTTGGTTTTTAAATAGAAAATAATGTGCATAGTCCTATTAATAAATGTGATAACGTATCTAAATTGATAAAGTGAATTCGATGAATAGTTGATCTTTATCTATTCGTGCTACAGGAGAAATGGAGATAATGGTTTCCTATTTATTGAGTTTTGGGATGGAAAGAGTAATTGAGATTCTTAAGGGGAGCTTTCTATGAAAAGATAGAAAGTAAATACATTCACAAGAAGGGAGCTCAATATGGAAAAATTGCTAATTGAAGGCGGAAGAGCTTTAAATGGAACAATTCGAGTAAGCGGTGCAAAGAACAGTGCCGTTGCATTAATTCCAGCGACAATTTTAGCAGATACTCCAGTAACTATTGGTGGTGTCCCTAATATTTCGGACGTGAAAATGTTAGGCGACTTACTAGAGGAAATTGGAGGGAAAGTAACTTATGGACAGGAGGAAGAGATGGTAGTCGATCCTTCTAACATGGTTGCAATGCCTTTGCCAAATGGAAAAGTGAAAAAATTGCGCGCTTCTTATTATTTAATGGGTGCGATGCTTGGCCGTTTTAAAAAAGCTGTTATTGGGCTTCCGGGTGGATGTCACTTAGGACCGAGGCCGATTGATCAGCATATTAAAGGGTTTGAAGCGCTAGGTGCACATGTTACAAATGAACAAGGTGCTATCTATTTAAGAGCAGATGAACTACATGGAGCACGTATTTATTTAGATGTTGTTAGTGTGGGGGCTACGATTAATATTATGCTAGCAGCTGTACGAGCAAAAGGTAGAACTGTTATTGAAAATGCAGCGAAAGAGCCCGAGATTATTGATGTAGCTACATTGTTAACAAGCATGGGAGCACGTATTAAAGGTGCCGGTACAGATGTAATCCGAATAGATGGTGTGGACTCTTTACATGGTTGTCACCATACTATCATCCCAGATCGTATTGAAGCTGGTACGTATATGATTCTAGGAGCTGCATCAGGAGGAGAAGTAACGGTTGATAACGTTATTCCTCAGCATTTAGAATCAGTTACTGCAAAGCTAAGAGAAGCTGGTGTTCAAGTTGAAACGAATGATGATCAAATTACAGTGAACGGTAATAGAAAGTTAAAAGTAGTTGATATCAAAACGCTTGTATATCCAGGTTTTCCAACAGATTTACAACAGCCGTTTACGACGCTTTTAACAAAAGCACACGGGACGGGAGTTGTAACAGATACAATTTACGGTGCCCGTTTCAAACACATTGATGAATTACGTCGTATGAATGCTCAAATTAAAGTAGAAGGTCGTTCGGCAATTGTAACTGGTCCTGTGTTACTGCAAGGTGCAAAAGTGAAGGCGAGTGATTTACGAGCGGGAGCAGCACTTGTTATTGCAGGGTTAATGGCAGATGGAATTACAGAAGTAACAGGACTTGAGCATATTGATCGAGGTTATGAGAATATAGTGGACAAGCTTAAAGGGCTTGGAGCAAACATTTGGCGAGAACAAATGACAAAACAAGAAATTGAAGAGATGAAGAACGCATAAGTGATACTTCCGTAAGGGGGAAGCGAAGCATCACTACTTGCGGAAGTACACTTTATAGAAAAACACGGTTCACAAAATACGGCAGAAATATAAAGACTTAAAGGAGAGGGATTATTGTGGAAAGAAGTTTATCTATGGAGTTAGTACGTGTAACAGAGGCTGCAGCATTATCATCAGCGCGTTGGATGGGGCGCGGGAAAAAAGATGAAGCAGACGGTGCAGCAACATCAGCTATGCGTGATGTATTTGATACAATTCCGATGAAAGGTACAGTCGTAATTGGTGAAGGTGAGATGGATGAAGCACCAATGCTATATATCGGAGAGAAATTAGGTACAGGATATGGACCACGTGTAGACGTTGCGGTTGATCCTTTAGAAGGGACAAACATCGTAGCAGCTGGTGGCTGGAATGCTCTTGCTGTTATTGCAATTGCAGACCACGGTAATTTGTTACATGCTCCTGACATGTACATGGATAAAATCGCGGTTGGCCCAGAAGCAGTTGGGGCGGTCGACATTGATGCGCCTATTATTGATAACTTACGTGCAGTTGCGAAAGCGAAAAATAAAGACATTGAAGATGTTGTAGCAACAGTTTTAAACCGTCCACGTCACCAAGCAATTATCGAAGAAATTCGTAAGGCTGGTGCTCGTATTAAATTAATTAACGATGGAGATGTAGCTGGAGCAATTAATACAGCGTTTGACCGTACAGGTGTAGATATTCTATTTGGATCTGGTGGAGCACCTGAAGGTGTATTAGCAGCAGTTGCTTTAAAATGTTTAGGTGGAGAAATTCACGGAAAACTATTGCCACAAAACGAAGCTGAATTAGCACGTTGTAAAAAAATGGGCATAGAAGACATTAATCGTATCCTTCGTATGGAGGACTTAGTAAAAGGTGACGATGCAATCTTTGCAGCAACAGGTGTAACAGATGGTGAACTATTACGTGGTGTTCAATTTAAAGGTAGCGTAGGAACAACACAATCTCTTGTTATGCGTGCAAAATCAGGCACAGTTCGCTTCGTAGATGGTCGTCATAGCTTAAATAAAAAACCGAACTTGGTTATTAAGTAAAAGGTGGAAGCGGCTCGCTCAGAATCGCAGGACATTGGAACTCTCGACCTTGAAGCGCTCTTTGCTTCGAGTGAGAGAGTGAAATGACTGGAGATTCTAGCCGCTGGAACTGGATTTAAGTAAAAAGCGTAAGCAGCTTGTTCAGAATGGGAGGGGGATGGAGCTTCTGACGTAGAGGCGCTTTTTGCCTCGCAGAAAGAAGTGAAGCCACCGACCATTCTAGCTGCTGAAGCTGGATTAAGTAAAAAGCGTAAGCGGCTCGTTCAGAAAGGTTAAAATGGTCGATTTTTTTAACTATCGGAGCCGGAACTAAATTAAATAAGAAGCGAAGACAAATTTTCTTGTCTTCGCTTCTTGTATTTGTGTTCCAACGTATTGATTAAAACTAGATAAAAGGGTTACAATAGTGAATATTACCCTACTTGAACTTATTGCCTTTCATTATTAATTATTTGCCTTCCGTATTTTTTCCCTTTACCCATGAAAAAAGAGAATAACGTTAAAGTGTGGTGTCTGAATGAATTTGTCAATTGCAGCATTAGAAAACATGAAATTAAAAGAGTTATACGAGCTTGCCAAAGAATTTAAGATTTCGTATTATAGCAAGTTAACGAAAAAAGAGTTAATCTTTTCTATTTTGAAAGCTCGAGCAGAAAAAGAAGGTTTCTTTTTCATGGAAGGCGTATTAGAAATTATTCAATCAGAAGGATTTGGATTCCTACGTCCTATCAACTATTCTCCAAGCTCAGAAGATATTTATATCTCAGCTTCGCAAATTCGTCGTTTCGATTTACGTAATGGAGACAAAGTTTCTGGTAAAGTACGACCTCCGAAAGAAAATGAACGCTATTTTGGGTTATTACAAGTTGAAGCTGTAAACGGAGATGATCCAGATTCAGCAAAAGAGCGTGTGCATTTCCCTGCATTAACACCATTATACCCAGATCGCCAAATGAAATTGGAAACGGAACCGAAAAAGTTACCGACACGTATCATGGATTTAATCGCACCAGTTGGATTTGGACAACGTGGTTTAATTGTTGCGCCTCCAAAGGCTGGTAAAACAAGTCTATTAAAAGAAATTGCACACAGTGTTACAACAAATCATCCAGAAGCAGAATTAATTGTGCTTTTAATTGATGAGCGTCCAGAGGAAGTAACAGACATTGAACGTTCTGTTAAGGGCGACGTTGTAAGTTCTACTTTTGATGAAGTACCAGAAAATCATATTAAAGTAGCTGAACTTGTGTTAGAACGTGCAATGCGTCTTGTAGAGCACAAAAAAGATGTTATCATTTTAATGGATAGTATTACCCGTTTAGCGCGAGCTTACAACCTCGTTATTCCGCCAAGTGGTAGAACATTATCGGGTGGTATCGACCCAGCGGCTTTCCATAGACCGAAGCGTTTCTTTGGAGCTGCACGTAATATTGAAGAAGGCGGTAGCTTAACGATTTTAGCAACAGCCCTTGTTGATACAGGATCTCGTATGGACGATGTTATTTACGAGGAATTTAAAGGAACTGGAAATATGGAACTTCACTTAGATCGATCGTTAGCTGAACGTCGTATCTTCCCAGCGATTGATATTCGTCGTTCTGGTACACGTAAAGAAGATCTATTAATTCCAAAAGAGCATTTAGACAAGTTATGGGGCATTCGTAAAACAATGCGTGATACACCAGACTTTGTTGAAAGTTTCTTACGTAAGCTTCGTCAAACGAAGACAAACGAAGAATTTTTACAAAACATTGTTGCAGACTCGAAAAGATATGTAACAACTAAGTAAAGGGAAAAGATTGGGACTCGCTTATTTTATAGTAAGCGAGTTTTTTATGCCTTTTAGGTGATATTAAAGAGAGAAATAAGTGGGAGAACCTTAGCTGGTCAGAGCTGAGCGAGCCCCCGCCACTTTTAAGGTGATATCCAGCTCCAGCGGCTAGAATGGTCGGTGGCTTCGCGTCTTCCTACGAGGTAAAAAGCACCTCTACGTCAGAAGCTCCATCCCCCTCCCATTCTGAACGAGCCGCTTCTGCTTTTAAATTGTATCTAGTTCCGACGGCTAGCTCTTCGTGTCTAAGAACCTCCCGCACTAAAGGTAAAAAGCACCTTTTGTGCGAGAGAACCTTAGCCAGTCAGAGCTAAACGAGCCGTCTACACTTTTAATTTCAAAAGACAAAAACAGGTAGTTGCAAAATGAAGTTAGCCTTGTTATAATTTCATCATATGTGTTTCATCAATATAGTTGTGTATGCAGCTGAAGATGAAAAACTCTGTTTCGAAAATGATTCAGGGCGGAAGGAGATGAAAAGAATGAAAGCAGGAATTCACCCAGATTACAAGAAAGTTGTATTCATGGACACAAACACAGGCTTCAAATTCTTAAGCGGGTCTACTAAAGGCTCTAGCGAAACTGTTGAGTGGGAAGATGGTAACACTTATCCATTACTAAAAGTTGAGATCAGTTCTGATTCTCACCCATTCTACACTGGACGTCAGAAGTTTGCTACTGCAGACGGACGCGTTGATCGCTTCAATAAGAAATACGGTATCAAGTAATAAAAACATAAAACAGGCAAGTGTATGTATTCGCTTGTCTGTTTTTTTTGTGAAAATATTATACCTTTACCCTACTTTTAACTAAAAAGTAGATGAAAGGAGAGCTTCATGTACTTAATAAATCAAAATGGCTGGATTGAAGTGATTTGCGGTAGTATGTTTTCTGGTAAATCAGAAGAGTTAATCCGCCGTGTGCGCCGTACGCAATTTGCGAAACAACATGCAATTGTATTTAAACCATGTATTGATAATCGCTATAGTGAAGAAGACGTTGTATCACATAACGGATTAAAGGTAAAAGCAGTTCCTGTTTCAGCTTCAAAAGATATATTTGAACATATCACTGAAGATATGGATGTAATTGCAATCGATGAGGTACAATTCTTTGATGGGGACATTGTGGAAGTGGTGCAAGTATTGGCAAATCGTGGCTATCGTGTCATTGTAGCTGGTTTAGACCAAGATTTCCGTGGTCTACCATTTGGACAAGTTCCTCAGCTGATGGCGATTGCTGAACATGTAACAAAGCTACAAGCAGTATGTTCTGCATGTGGATCTCCGGCAAGTCGTACACAACGATTAATTGATGGAGAACCAGCGGCATTTGATGATCCGATTATTTTAGTTGGGGCTTCAGAATCGTATGAGCCACGCTGTCGTCATTGTCATGCAGTTCCTACAAACAAAGATAAGTAAAACTCGCTGCGCAAGGCGGGTTTTTTTCAGAATAGAGAGTGTGGTTGGTGTGAGCCGCTTACGCTTTTAAATATATCTAGTTCCGGTGGCTAGCTCTTCGCATCTAAGAACCTCCCGCACGAAAGGTAAAAAGCACCTTTTGTGCGAGAGAACCTTAGCTGGTCAGAGCTGGACGAGCCACCTCCACTTTTAAATATAATTTGCGTTTTTTTGAGTAAGTACCATATACTATTTGTATTAGATACTAGGATGTAGAGGTGAATGATGTGTTAGATCGTTTGCAAGCTGTAGAAAATCGTTATGAGAAGTTAAATGAATTGTTAAGTGACCCAGAGGTTATTAGCGATACAAATAAACTTCGTGAATATTCAAAGGAACAGTCTGATATACAGGAAACGGTAGAGGTGTATCGTGAGTATAAGGATGTTCGTGAGCAATTAAAAGATGCGAAAGCAATGTTAGAAGAGAAGTTAGACGCAGAAATGCGTGACATGGTAAAAGAAGAGGTTTCTGAGTTAGAATCACAAGAAAAAACGTTATCAGAACGTCTGAAAATTTTACTAGTTCCAAAGGACCCTAATGATGATAAGAACGTTATCGTTGAGGTTCGTGGGGCTGCTGGTGGCGACGAGGCCGCTTTATTTGCTGGTGACTTATACCGCATGTATAGCCGTTATGCTGAGGTTCAAGGTTGGAAAACAGAAATTATCGAGGCTAGCTATACAGAGTTAGGTGGATATAAAGAGATTATCTTTATGATTAACGGTAAAGGTGCTTTCGCGAAGCTGAAATTCGAGAATGGTGCTCACCGTGTACAACGTGTTCCTGAAACGGAATCTGGTGGACGTATTCATACATCTACAGCAACTGTAGCTGTATTACCAGAGGCAGAAGAAGTAGAAATCGACATTCACGAGAAAGATGTTCGTGTTGATACATTCGCTTCTAGTGGTCCTGGAGGACAAAGTGTTAATACAACGATGTCAGCGGTACGTTTAACGCATTTACCGACTGGTGTAGTTGTATCTTGTCAGGATGAGAAATCACAAATTAAGAATAAAGAAAAAGCGATGAAAGTATTACGCGCACGTGTTTATGATAAGTTTAGACAAGAAGCACAAGCTGAATATGATCAAAACCGTAAACAAGCTGTTGGTACGGGTGATCGTTCAGAGCGTATTCGTACGTATAACTTCCCGCAAAACCGTGTTACAGACCATCGAATCGGTTTAACGATTCAAAAGCTAGATCAAATCTTACAAGGTAAGTTAGATGATTTCATCAATGCCTTAGTGATGGAAGATCAGGCTCAAAGGATGGAGGCAGCTGAGTAATGCGTGTCTATGAAGCCCTGAAATGGGCTTCTTCTTTTTTACAGGAAAATGGACGAGATGAAAATGCGGGAGAAATTGTCCTTTGTCATGTATTAAAGATGAACAGAACAGGATTACTTATGAATATGCGTGAAGAAATAAATGAGGAACAAGAGGCAAGCTTTACGGAGTTTATCCACAAGCATGTAGAAGGTATTCCTATTCAATATATGATTGGTTATGAAATGTTTTATGGCCGGTCGTTCTTTGTGAATGAAGAAGTATTAATACCAAGACCGGAAACAGAAGAGCTTATAGTAGGAGTATTAGAAAGAATTGAGCGCCATTTTGGCGACAAGGAACTACATGTAGCAGATATAGGCACAGGTAGTGGAGCGATTTCTATTACGCTTGCTTTAGAAAATAAAAATCTCCACGTGTATACAGTAGATATTGCACAAGAGTCGATTGAAGTTGCAAAAGAAAATGCAAAAGCTTTAGGTGCAGAAGTAACGTTCTATCACGGTGATTTATTGTCACCATTTGATAAAACGGGTCAAAAGCTAGATGTTGTTGTTTCAAATCCTCCATATATACCGGAAGAGGATTGGCGTGGTCTTTCTCCTGTTGTGAAAGAGCATGAGCCGAAGAGAGCGCTTGTTGGTGGAGAAGACGGATTAGATTTTTATCGCCGTTTTATGGAAGAATTGCCGAATGTGTTGCAGGAGAAAGCAATTGTAGCGTTTGAAATTGGAGTAGGACAAGGTGAGGATGTAAAAAGATTGTTACAACAAGCTTTTCCACATGCCCATGTTGAGGTTGTTTTTGATATTAACGGAAAAGACCGTATGGTATTTGCAGAGATGGAGTAAGGTTCACACCTTACTCCATTTTTTTGTGGGAAAATTCATATAGATTTTGAATTTAATAGTTTAGAAATATGAAAGTCTGTCCACACTGTTTGTAGAGGGGACGGTGGAGGAAATGAAAAAACAAGTTATTGCTTATCTTCTTATACTATTAATTGGTGCACAGTTACTTGTGCAGTTTGGATATATGAAAGCTGATGCAAAAGGGCCTTCAGTTATTCCGAAAGAGGCCGTTCGATTACGAATTTTAGCAAATAGTGATTCAGATAAAGATCAGGCATTAAAGCGTAAAGTGCGTGATGAAGTAAAAGCACAAATTGATGGCTGGGTAGCGGATTTAACTTCATTTGAAGAGGCACGCAAAGTAATTCAAAGTCATATTCCAGAAATCGAGAAAACGGTGGAAAATACGTTAAAAAAAGAAGGAAGTAAAGAATCATTTCAAGTGAAATTTAGTAAGAATGTAAAGTTTCCTACAAAGGTATATGGGAATTTTATTTATCCAGCAGGAGAATATGAAGCGGTATTGATTACAATTGGAGAAGGTGAAGGGGCGAACTGGTGGTGTGTATTATTTCCACCAATGTGTTTCTTAGATTTTTCGAGTGGGACAGCTGTAAGAAAAGAAGAGCACGTTGTGAAGGCGGAATCTCCTGAAGAGGAGCAGGTGAAACAACTAGATGAGGAAGTAGTAAATACAGAAGAGAAGAAAGTGGATAAGGTAAAAGAAACGAAAGTTGTAAAACAGGAAGTAGTAAAAAAAGTAACATCTTCTGAAAAGAAAGTAGTAAAAAATGAAACAAAAGTCGAAGAGCAGCCTGTAAGCAAAGAAGAAACAAAAACTGTGGAAAAAGTGGAGAAACCTGTGGAGAAAAAACAAGAAAAGCAAAATGAGTATGTAAAAGTAGAAGAGGAAGAAGAAAAGCCAGAAGTTAAATTGTTTATTGTAGAAGCTTTTACATCTTTATTCTCTAAATAGTACTATTAATAAATCCCTCCTCATATATAAAAATGAGGAGGGATTTATTATGAAGAAAGTGTATTTTGCTACGAAAGCAGATGTGGAAAGATTACATTCTTTTTTCGGACAAGCTAATAAAAAAGATGATAAAATAAATGAGTTGTACGCACAATTTATGATTTTGGAAGAGGCGGAAGAAATACGAGCTGTAATTGGTTATGAACAAGGTGGGGAAGATGTACTTATTCGTTCTTGTTTATTCACACCTCATGTGGATAAACAGACTTTCTTATATTTTTTTGAAATGTTTTTGCAGTATATGAAAGAAAAAAATGTTCAACAATTGTACTTACTAACAAACCATCCACAATCTGTACCAATCTTTCAGTTCTTTGACTTTTTTACTATAGAAAAGGATGAGGTTCCAGAGGGAATTCAACAGTTAGAACATTTTTGTAAAAATATAAAAGAGCAGAATGCAATAATACTAAATTGTCAGCTATTCACAAAGTTATCCACGGATTAATTAGGTTTATCCACATTTTGTGGATAAACCTTGTTTGTCTTTTGGATAAATCTCATAGTAAACTAAAAATAGACAAGTATTTAAGGGTAGAAAAGGACGTGGAAAAAAATGCATACAAATATGTGGGTTGTGGATAATGTTGTGGAAAGAAAAAAATATTATCCACAGTTACAAGAAGCAGCAAAATTATTAAGAGAAAATGAGGCGGTTGCTTTCCCTACGGAAACAGTATATGGGTTAGGTGCAAACGCGATGGATGATGAAGCAATCGCGAAAATTTTCGAAGCGAAAGGAAGACCGAGTGATAATCCACTCATTGTCCACATAGGTACAAAATCTCAGTTAGATGGGATTGTGAAAGAAATTCCACCAGTTGCAGAGAAGTTAATGGCGCATTTTTGGCCAGGACCATTAACAATTATTTTGCCGAGAAAAGAAGGGATTTCAGAGAGGGTGACAGCAGGACTTAACACGGTTGGGGTAAGAATGCCTGATCATCCAGTTGCACTTGCTCTTATTGAAGAGGCGAATGTACCTGTTGCGGCACCAAGTGCGAATCGTTCAGGGCGTCCAAGTCCAACACTAGCTTCTCACGTATATGAAGATTTGAACGGGAAGATCGCAGGTATTGTTGATGGTGGTGCAACTGGAGTAGGCGTTGAATCAACTGTAATTGATTGTACAAGCACGGTTCCAACAATATTACGTCCAGGTGGGATTACGAAAGAACAATTAGAAGCAGTGATAGGTACCGTTTCTTTAGATCCAGCTTTAAAGGATGAGAAGGAAAAACCGAAATCACCTGGAATGAAATACACACATTATGCGCCGAAAGCACCACTTAGTATTGTTGAGGGCTCACGTGAGTTTATTCAGCATCTTGTAGATGAGAAAAAGGAAGAAGGATTTAAAGTAGGCGTATTAACGACAGAAGAGTATCAGCATGTATATAGCGCAGATGTTATATTATCTTGTGGTGTTCGAAGTGACTTAGCTAGCGTTGCGACTAAATTATATGATGTACTTAGAACATTTGATGCAAGTGAAGTGGATGTTATTTTTAGTGAATCGTTCCCTAATGAAGGAATAGGAAATGCTATTATGAATCGATTAACAAAAGCGGCAGGACATCATATTATTATTGAATGATAAGGTACGATTAGCAAACAGAATATTTCTCCTTGGATAAGCATATTGTGAAGTAGCACGTCCAAGGAGGGGCATGAATGACGTTTGAACAGCTAATACCTTTAATAATTATGGCATTCGCCTTAGGGATGGATGCGTTCTCGGTGAGTCTTGGTATGGGGATGATGCCCCTAAAGTTAAGACAAATCCTGTATATTGGTATGACGATAGGGATATTTCATATTATTATGCCGTTTATAGGAATGGTACTAGGTCGTTTTTTATCAGAGAAATATGGAGATATTGCACATTTTGCGGGTGCTATTTTATTAATCGGACTAGGTTTTTATATCGTATATTCGACCATTTTACAAAATGAAGAGACTAGAACTGCCCCTATTGGAATTAGCTTATTCGTATTTGCATTTGGCGTTAGTATAGATAGTTTCTCAGTAGGGCTTAGTCTTGGTATTTATGGGGCACAAACAATCATTACAATATTACTTTTTGGCTTTGTTAGCATGTTATTAGCGTGGATTGGTTTATTAATTGGGAGACATGCGAAAGATATGCTCGGTACATATGGTGAGATAGTAGGTGGTATCATTTTGGTTGGATTTGGATTATATATCCTTTTTCCTATATAATTTTATGTAGGAGGGAATTATGAACAAGCTATTGGAATGGTATGTTAAGTTTTTAACCTTCTTTCCTCGATGGCTAAGAATACTTATAATTTGGGGTATTATTTTGCAAATTTCGATGTTAGGTTGGATTAAGTTAATTCGTGAATGGTGAGATGGTTCCTTTCTGTGAATATTTTGTTTGTACTATATTTATTGCACTAAAAATTACAGATATAGAAAGGATGAGATGAATGACGAGATTGAAGCAAGTTTTTGGTGTTATTATTAGTTTTTTTGTTTTTTGGTTTAGTATGCTCGGTGTACAAATGTTTGCTGAGTTTTTAGATATTGAGTCATTGAAATTTGTTGCGGGAAAGACTGAGGCGGCGCGTGCCTTTTACTCTCCGTACCCGTTTTTAATTGTTTTTCTTATTACACTGCTTTCCCTATACTTCTTCGTAATTAAGCTAGGGAAACCGAAAAAAGAAAAACTGCCTACTTTAGAGGAAAAGAAGGAAGAATTACAATGATAAAAATCCCCTGCTAAAAAGCAGGGGATTTTTATGTTTAAGTGATGGCAGGAATCGATTCTGAGCGAGCCGCTTCCGCTTTTAGATATTATCCAGTTCCAGCGGCTAGAATCTCCGGTCATTTCGCTCTCTCGCATGAAGCAAAAAGCGCTTCAAGGTCGAGAGCTCCAATGCCCTGCGATTCTGAGCGAGCCGCTTTCGCTTTTAGATATTATCCAGTTCCAGTGGCCAGCTCTTCGCATCTAAGAACCTCCCGCACGAAAGGTAAAAAGCACCTTTTGTGCGAGAGAACCTTAGCTGGTCAGAGCTAAACGGGCCACTTCCACTTTTAAACTGGCCTAACCAATTCAAATTGTTCTCCTAATTTTGCATAGTTGTGTCCTGCTAGGCGGCTTATTGGTTTGAGTCCTTCTGCGTGAATGCGCCCTTTTTCATATAGATGTTCGGCAACGTGGAAACGAACGACGCGTCCAATTAGTAGATCACAAGCTGGTGAGCCTTCTGTTCCACCAAGTGGAATTGCACGTTCTAATACGCATTCCATTCGAATATTTGCTTCTTTTACACCTGGAACGGAGATGACTTCACTTTCAATTGGTGTTAGTTTTGCTAGTTCAATTTCACTTTCATTTGGCGGGAGATTAGCTGCTGTTTCATTAATTGCTGCTACATATGATTCGTCAGAAATATGTACGACAAATTCACCTTTTTCAATTGCGTTTCGGGAAGTGTCCTTTCTTTCTCCGGCTTTTCGTTGTACAGATACTGAGATAAGTGGTGGATTAGCAGCGACAATATTAAAATAACTATATGGTGCGCCGTTTAATACACCGTCTTTTGTTAAAGAAGTAACGAATGCGACAGGGCGAGGGATGATACTTCCAGTAAGTAATTTGTAATTATCTTTTTCAGTTTGTTCATTTGGATTAATGGATAACATGCTTGTAATCCCCTTTCTAAATATGAATACTTATTGTTTGTTTACAAGATAACGATGAGAAAATCCTGCTGGAAATAATATTTTGTTTCATAAAAAGAACTTACTTCAATTGTAATGAAGTAAGTTCTTTTTCAAGAATCTCAAATCTGAGATAAAAATTAAAGTAAAACGTATGCGCCAGGTCCGATTAAAGCTACACCAACAGCAACAGCGATTAACATTAAGTTATATTCATATCCATTTTGTGTTACCCAGTAACCATTTTTTCCGTGAACAGTGAAGATAGCCATTAACATTGTTCCAACGATAAATAATGAACCAACTACAATGAAAATACCTGATGCGAATAAGAAACCACCTAGTAATTCAGTTGCGCCAGCCATAAATGCCATAAATACACCAGGGCGTAAACCGATTGACTCCATCCAGCCACCTGTTCCTTTTAAACCGTAACCGCCGAACCAACCAAATAATTTTTGAGCGCCATGACCCATGAATGTAATTCCTATAATAAGACGAATAATAAGTAGACCGAAATCCATCATTTTTAAAAACCTCCTAAAAGTTATTAACTTACCTTACGTAAGTAATAATAAAATAGTTACTTACTTTAGTCAAGTTGATTTTGAAAAAAGTTTGAATTAAATTTTACAAATTAACAACAAAAAATAAAATGTGGTAAAGACCTCTAGACAAGTTGGGCAAAAAAAGAGAAAATATAAATAGAAGTTAACTTCTTATTGTTATTCAGACAATCAGAATTGACTGGAATTTTGTGAAGCGCTACAATAAGAGTCTATTAGTAATGACGTAATTTATTTCGAAAGCGTTTTTACAGTATAATATTCGAAGTATGAAGTCTTACATGTATCCCGAGCTTTACTAGGGATTGCCCTATAAACTTTTAGGTAAATTATAAGGAGGACTATCCTATGTTTAAAAAATTATTCGGTCTTGGTTCAAAAACAAATGAAGAAACAATCGTAGCTCCATTAACTGGAGCAGTGAAAAATATTGAAGAAGTACCAGATCCAGTATTCGCTGGTCGTATGATGGGTGACGGTGTTGCAATCGATCCTACTGAAGGTGTAGTTGTATCTCCAGTTGATGGTGAAATCGTACAATTATTCCACACAAAACATGCTATCGGAATTAAAGCGAAAAATGGCACAGAAATTTTAATCCACGTTGGATTAGAAACTGTAAAAATGGAAGGCGAAGGTTTCGAAGCTCACGTTTCTGAAGGCCAAGCTGTAAAAGCTGGAGATAAATTAATCTCATTCGACTTAGAATTAATCCGTGAAAAAGCGAAAAGCACAATTACTCCAATCGTTATTACAAACACAGATGCAGCTGAGTCTATTAAGACAACTGTAGGCGTAACAGCTACAAAAGGTTCAACAGAAGTAATGAAAGTTACAATGAAATAATTGCTGTATAAGAGGAATCCGTTTCGTATGAAATGGATTCCTTATTTTTGTTGCATATTCAGTAGGTATGTTAAAATACTCTGGGCACTTGGAAATAGGGTTTCACATATATGTGGATAAGGCGCATTTTTCTTAGAAAAAATATAAGAGAAATGCGCCTTTTGTATATTCACATTTCTTTTGTTCTATTCTAATGTAAGTTATGATGAGTGGTAAGAAATCGAATATAGGGGTGGGTTTGGATGAAACGAGTATTATTTGTTTGTACTGGCAATACATGTCGTAGTCCAATGGCTGAGGCGTTGCTTCGTCATCACGGAGGAGATAGGTTTGAAGTACAATCTGCCGGTGTTTTCGCCTATCCTGGGAGCGATGCATCGGTACATGCGAAGGAAGCTTTAGCTGAAAAAGGGATTTCAATTGACCATACCGCGCAGCAAGTAAACGAAACTTTGCTTGATTGGGCTGATATTGTCGTAACGATGACAGAAAATCATAAACAAATTGTACTTGGGCATTATCCGAGTGTTGAAAAGAAATTGAATACGTTATATGGATTAACTGAAGGTATAGGCAAGGACATTTCAGATCCATTTGGAGGCTCGCTTTCTATTTATAAAGAAACGTTAGATGAGATGGAAAAACTTGTACAAACTTTACTGAAAAAACATTCGGTAGGTTGATGTTTCGTGTATAATACGATATTGGAGATCACTTCGTCCTATTGAGGTAGCGAGTGTGAAATGAAGATAATTGATTGAAACTTTGGAGGGGTAAAAATGAAAGTAGTAATAGCATCTGATCACGGCGGTATGAATATCCGCAAAGAACTTGTAAATTTATTAGAAGAGTTAAATATTGAATATGTTGATTTAGGTTGTGAATGTGAAGCTGGTTCTGTTGATTACCCTGACTTTGCGTTTCCAGCAGCTGAAATGGTAGCGAATGGTGAAGTGGATCGTGGTATTTTAGTTTGTGGGACAGGCATTGGTATGTCAATCGCAGCAAACAAAGTAAATGGTATCCGTTGTGCGTTAGTGCATGATACTTTCAGCGCGAAAGCAACGAGAGAGCATAATGACACTAACATGCTAGCAATGGGCGAGCGTGTAATTGGTGCTGGTCTAGCGCGTGATATCGCGAAAATCTGGTTAACAACTGACTATGAAGGTGGTCGTCACGAAAACCGCGTAGGAAAAATTAAAACATACGAAACAAAGTAATACATTCTAACTATCAGTAGTGTGAAATATAATTTGGTGAACCAACCTGTGAAAGGAAGAGGCGTAATGACAGAAATCGTAAAGATAAGAGAACAGCTACAAATGTCGCTTTCTGATTTCCAAGAACAAGCTTCATTACAAAGCGGTCAAATTTTTGTAGTGGGTTGTAGCACGAGTGAAGTGCTAGGCGAAAGAATTGGAACATCAGGAACGATGGAAGTAGCAGAGGCGATTTTTTCTGAGTTAAAACAATTTCAAGAGCAAACAGGTATTGAATTAGCGTTTCAATGTTGTGAGCATTTAAACCGTGCTTTAGTGGTTGAGAGAGAAGTAGCGATAAAATATCAATTTGAAATTGTAACAGTTACGCCTGTTAGATCAGCAGGTGGTGCATTGGGGACATATGCGTATCACAATTTGAAAGATCCGGTAGTAGTTGAGTTTATTAAAGCAGATGCAGGAATGGATATTGGTGATACGTTTATTGGTATGCATTTAAAACATGTAGCTGTTCCGGTTCGTACAAGTGTGAAGGCAATTGGAAGTGCACATGTAACGATGGCCAAAACACGTGGAAAACTAATAGGTGGAGCACGTGCTGTTTACGCGGTGGCGGAAGAGACTACCACTTGCAGTTAAATATGAGAAATTAGGAAGTCATATAGTAGCTGTTTATCATAAGATAAAAGGTATGTTGTCTGACTTTATAGTAGAAGAAAGAAAAGACCGATTTTCGGTCTTTTTTTTCTTTTATGATATAGAAAGTCATGTTAGAATGTAGTTGAAAACATGAAGGTTCGAAAGAATTACAACCTGAATTTTCGTTTTTTCTGAATAAATAAGAAAAAACTGTTGGGAATTGATGTAATTCGTTCAGAAAAGGGGGATTTTGGTGGATCATTTAAAACGTCAAGATGAAAAGGTATTTGCTGCAATTGAGGCAGAACTAGGAAGACAGCGTTCGAAGATTGAGTTAATTGCTTCGGAAAACTTCGTAAGTGAAGCAGTAATGGAGGCGCAAGGTTCTGTTTTAACGAATAAGTATGCTGAAGGATATCCTGGAAAACGTTATTATGGTGGCTGTGAACACGTAGACGTAGTAGAAGATATCGCACGTGATCGCGTGAAAGAAATTTTCGGCGCAGAGCACGTAAATGTTCAACCACACTCTGGTGCACAAGCGAACATGGCAGTATACTTCACGATTTTAGAGCAAGGCGATACAGTACTTGGTATGAATTTATCTCATGGTGGTCACTTAACACACGGAAGCCCTGTTAACTTCAGTGGAGTACAATATAATTTCGTAGAATATGGCGTGGATGCTGACTCTCACCGTATTAATTACGATGATGTATTAGCAAAAGCGAAAGAACATAAACCAAAATTAATCGTTGCAGGTGCAAGTGCATACCCTCGTGTTATCGATTTCAAGCGATTCCGTGAGATTGCAGATGAAGTGGGCGCTTATTTAATGGTTGATATGGCACATATCGCTGGTTTAGTAGCTGCTGGTTTACATCCGAATCCAGTACCACATGCACATTTCGTTACAACGACAACACATAAAACGTTACGTGGCCCGCGTGGTGGTATGATTTTATGTGAAGAGCAATTTGCAAAACAAATTGATAAATCAATCTTCCCTGGTATTCAAGGTGGTCCACTTATGCACGTAATCGCTGCAAAAGCTGTTGCGTTTGGTGAAGCACTTCAAGATGATTTCAAAACATATGCACAAAATATCATTAACAATGCGAACCGCTTAGCTGAAGGTCTTCAAAAAGAAGGACTTACACTTGTTTCTGGCGGAACAGACAATCACTTAATCTTGATTGATGTTCGTAACTTAGAAATCACAGGTAAAGTAGCAGAGCACGTATTAGATGAAGTTGGTATTACAGTGAACAAAAATACAATTCCATTTGAAACAGCAAGCCCATTTGTAACAAGTGGTGTACGTATCGGTACAGCAGCTGTAACATCTCGTGGTTTCGGTTTAGAAGAAATGGATGAAATTGCGTCACTTATTGCTTATACATTAAAAAATCATGAAAATGAAGCTGCATTAGAAGAAGTACGTAAGCGTGTAGAAGCGTTAACTAGCAAATTCCCAATGTATCCAAATCTATAATAGATTGAAGAAGACTGCCGAGACTTAATTGTTTTGGCGGTCTTTTTTGTGGACATATATTATTTTTAAAGTATGTATACAAATGATGAATAAATTTTGGCGATATAATGAAGGATACAGCTCCCATAATTGGTAAAGATACTAGATAGATTCATCGTAAAATCATGATTTTGCCAAATTTGCCCTTGAATATTAGTAGCGTTTTCTTTACAATCGTAAATAGTGTAAAAAAGCGTGCAAACGCATGAATATCATCTAAAGGAGAGATTCACATGGGAAAACTGTATGTATTTGATCACCCGTTAATTCAACATAAGATTACATATATTCGCGATAAGAATACAGGTACGAAAGATTTTCGTGAATTAGTGGACGAAGTAGCAAGCTTAATGGCTTTCGAAATTACTCGCGACCTTCCGCTTAAGGACATCGAAATTGAAACGCCTGTAAGCAAAGCGACAACAAAAGTGATCGCTGGTAAAAAACTTGGTTTAATTCCGATTTTACGTGCAGGTTTAGGAATGGTTGATGGAATTCTGAAATTAATTCCAGCAGCAAAAGTAGGACACGTTGGTTTATACCGTGACCCTAAAACATTGCAACCGGTAGAATACTATGTGAAACTTCCAACGGATGTAGAAGAGCGCGACTTTATCGTACTAGATCCGATGCTAGCAACAGGTGGTTCTGCGGCTGAAGCGATTAACTCTCTGAAAAAGCGCGGTGCGAAACAAATTAAATTAATGTGTATCGTTGCAGCTCCAGAAGGGGTAAAAGTAGTACAAGAAGAACATCCTGATGTTGATATTTATGTAGCAGCATTAGATGAGAAATTAAATGACCACGGATATGTAGTACCAGGTCTTGGTGATGCTGGTGACCGTTTATTCGGAACGAAGTAAGACAACTGACGAGCAGGGGAGATTCCCCTGCTCGTTTTTTTTTTGCTGCAAGCAAGTAGGGGAGGGGGAGGATAAATATACATCGTATATACAACATAAGTTGCATACACATCACATATAATATAGAAGTCTTACGTCTGAGGAACACTATATTATGGAAGGAAAGCGTTATATCTCGAAAATATAATAGTGACAAACTTGTGAACATTTCCTTCTATTATAAAGAGAAAACTGTTAGAAATTGCATATATGTAACCAGTATTTAGAAGGGGAACGTTTTCATTTTTGGGAGGAAATGCCTAATACTCAAATTTTTAGATTTTTTACGATTTCTCGTTGACACTGTTAATACCCTATTGTATGCTAACAACGGGGATAGATGGTAGGGCTTTCAGTGACAAAATTACATCTATTCCGTGACGAAAATGTAAACTTTTTGTTTTGTATAGGATTTATGCAAAAAAATGAGTTATTATTAACACATCGTGAATGAGGGTTACATATTGGAGGGATGAATCCTTGCAAAAAAACGATCGCAGCCATATAAAAGCATATGCTTTAATGTCAGGAATTCTTGCTCAGTTAGTCGGTTCTATACTTGTTGGAATCTTTGGTGGGCAGTGGATTGATAATAAGGTTGGAACGTTTCCATTGTTTCTTATTATAGGGTTATTACTCGGGTTAGGAACAGGGGTATACGCAATGATTCGACTCATTCGACATTACTATTCGGGAGAGCAATGATGATAGACGTACATGGACTTGTCCAAAGACAAAAGAAATATATGTACTACTTGCTTGCGCTTCTAGTGCTAGGATGGGGATTTACCTCTTACAAGGATGTATTTCTTGGGCTGATTATCGGAACGATTTTCAGTTTTCTTAGTTTGCGCATCATTGCACGTAGAACAGACAAGCTGTTAGATCGCGTAACAAATGGAGAAAACGTGAAGTTTAAGGCGACAGCTGTAAGTACATATTCAAGATTCGCCACGATTGGGTTATTAATTTTATTTGCAGCCAAATATCAAGAGTTAATTGCGATGTGGGGCTTAGGTGTAGGATTGCTGACAGGATACCTTGTCATGATCATAGATTTTCTTTATTTAGAGTATAAGAGCAGGGAAGAGAGGTGAATTACTAGTGGAACACGGTAAATTAGTTGAATTTCTAGGTTTAACGTTCGATTTGTCATCAGTTATGATGGTTACTGTAGCAGCAGTTATTGTTTTCTTAATCGCTGTTATCGGAACTCGCAGCTTAGCCCTTCGCCCAACCGGGATGCAAAACTTCATGGAATGGGTGTTTGACTTCGTGAAAGGGATTATCAATAGTACGATGGACTGGAAAACAGGTGGACGTTTCTTAACGCTTGGCGTTACGCTTATCATGTTTATCATCGTATCGAACTTCCTTGGTTTACCATTCATGTATTCAGCAACTGAAGCTGGCGAACATATTGCATGGTGGAGGTCACCAACGTCTGATCCAGCAGTTACATTAACATTAGCCGTGATGGTAGTTACCCTCACCCATTATTATGGAATTAAGATGAAGGGTACGAAAGAGTATGTTAAAGGTTATTTCCAACCTATGAAATTCTTATTCCCATTAAAGGTTATTGAGGAGTTTGCTAACACATTAACGTTAGGTCTTCGTTTATTCGGTAACATTTATGCAGGTGAGATCTTATTAGGATTACTTGCTAAGTTAGGCGGGGCATCATTCCTTGGAGCATTAGGTGCGCTTGTACCAATGTTAGCATGGATGGGATTCAGTGTATTCGTTGGATCAATCCAAGCATTTATTTTCGTTATGTTAACGATGGTTTATATGGCTCATAAAGTAAGTCATGACCATTAATATAATTTAAGTAAGAAAAAATTTATTTTTTTATAATACAAAGGAGGACAAATTAAATGAGTTTAGGTGTAATCGCAGCTGCAATTGCAATTGGTTTATCAGCATTAGGTGCAGGTATTGGTAACGGTCTTATCGTATCACGTACAATCGAAGGTGTTGCTCGTCAACCAGAATTAAAAGGCGCACTTCAAACAATTATGTTCATCGGGGTTGCTTTAGTTGAGGCACTTCCAATCATCGGTGTAGTTATTGCATTCATCGTAATGAACAAATAAGGGAGACTCCCCTTACATAGATGGCGAAGAGTGTTTTTCCGAACTTTCTTCGCCATTGCTTTATGAACGAAACGTATGTCTTTTTTTTTCATATGATCAATTTAGATATTTTGAAGGGAGTGAATCCTTGTGCCAACTTTATTATTAGGAGCTGCCATTCCATTTGGAACGATTGCTTATACATTGTTCATTTTCTTAATTCTATTAGTAATGCTACGCAAATTTGCGTGGGGTCCTTTAATGGGAATTATGAAAGAACGTGAAGAGCATGTTACTAATGAAATCGACGCTGCAGAAAGAAGTAACGCTGAAGCGAAGAAGTTAGTAGAAGAACAACGTGAAATGTTAAAACAATCACGTGTTGAAGCACAAGAGTTAATCGAAAGAGCGAAAAAACAAGCTGTAGATCAAAAGGATGTTATTGTTGCTGCTGCGAAAGAAGAAGCAGAATCAATTAAAGCATCTGCTGTACAAGAAATTCAACGCGAAAAAGAGCAAGCGATTGCTGCTTTACAAGAACAAGTCGCTTCTTTATCTGTTCAAATTGCTTCTAAAGTAATTGAAAAAGAATTAAAAGAAGAAGATCAAGTTAAGTTAATTCGCGATTATATTAAAGAAGTAGGAGAAGCGCGATGAGCAATGGGATTGTAGCAAAACGTTATGCTGTCGCTCTTTTTAAAATTGCAAAAGAAAAACACGTATTAGAAATGTTTGAAGAAGAATTACGCCTTGTACAAAACGTTTATGTAAAGAACGGAGAACTACATAGCTTTTTAACGCAACCGAACATTTCAAAAGAGCAGAAGAAAACGTTTCTTGCAAACGTATTCGGATCTGTTTCTGAATCAATTTTAAATACGTTATATATTTTAATTGATAACAAGCGTATTGATATCTTACCTGAAATTGCAGATGAATATGTTGTTCTTGCTAATGAAGAACGTAACGTAGCGGATGCAACTGTATATTCTATTCGTCTTCTATCTGAAGAAGAGAAGCTTAACATTGCAGAAGCATTTGCAAAGAGAACGGGAAAAGATGCAATTCGCGTGAAAAATGTTGTAGATGAAGATTTACTAGGCGGAATTAAAGTACGCATTGGAAATCGCATTTATGACGGAAGTTTACAAGGAAAATTAGCACGTATTCAGCGTGAATTAATGAAGAATAGATAGGGGTGAAGCACATGAGCATCAGAGCTGAAGAAATTAGCGCACTGATAAAGCAACAAATCGAGAACTATCAGTCTGAAATCGAAGTTAGTGATGTTGGTACAGTTATCCAAGTTGGTGACGGTATTGCGCGTGCTCATGGTCTTGATAACGTTATGGCTGGTGAGCTTGTAGAGTTCTCTAACGGCGTTATGGGACTAGCACAAAACTTAGAGGAAAACAACGTAGGTATTATCATTTTAGGACCTTACACAGAAATCCGTGAAGGTGACGAAGTTCGTCGTACTGGTCGCATCATGCAAGTACCAGTAGGAAAAGAACTAATTGGTCGTGTTGTAAACCCATTAGGTCAACCAGTTGATGGTTTAGGCCCAATCAATACAACAAACACTCGTCCAATCGAAAGTCCAGCACCAGGTGTAATGGATCGTAAATCTGTTCATGAGCCACTTCAAACAGGTATTAAAGCGATCGACGCTCTTGTACCAATTGGCCGTGGTCAACGTGAGTTAATTATCGGTGACCGTCAAACTGGTAAAACAGCAGTTGCACTTGATACAATCATTAACCAAAAAGATGAAGATATGATTTGTATCTATGTAGCTATCGGACAAAAAGAATCAACTGTACGTAACGTAGTAGAAACACTACGTAAGCACGGTGCATTAGAGTACACAATCGTTGTAACTGCATCTGCTTCTCAACCAGCTCCATTATTATACTTAGCTCCTTATGCTGGTGTAACAATGGGTGAAGAGTTCATGTACAATGGTAAACACGTATTAGTAGTATATGATGACTTATCAAAACAAGCAGCGGCTTACCGTGAGCTGTCATTACTATTACGTCGTCCTCCAGGTCGTGAAGCTTATCCAGGGGATGTATTCTACTTACATTCTCGCTTATTAGAGCGTGCAGCAAAATTAAGTGATGCAAGAGGCGGCGGTTCTTTAACTGCACTACCTTTCATCGAAACACAAGCAGGGGACGTATCAGCATACATCCCAACAAACGTAATTTCTATTACGGATGGACAAATCTTCTTACAATCTGACCTATTCTTCTCTGGCGTACGTCCAGCGATTGATGCGGGTACTTCTGTATCTCGTGTAGGTGGATCTGCTCAGATTAAAGCAATGAGTAAAGTATCAGGTACACTTCGTCTTGACCTTGCATCTTACCGTGAGTTAGAAGCGTTCGCTCAGTTCGGTTCTGACCTTGATAAAGCAACTCAAGCGAAATTAAACCGTGGTGCTCGTACTGTTGAGGTATTAAAACAAGGATTACACAAACCGTTACGTGTAGAGAAACAAGTTATCATTCTTTACGCTTTAACACGTGGATTCCTAGATGATATCCCAGTAGTAGATATCACTCGTTTCGAAGAAGAATTCCATGCTTGGTTAGATTCTAATGCGACTGACTTATTAGAAGAAATCCGCACAACTAAGAAACTTGCGGATGACGACAAATTTGCAGCAGCAATTAACGGATTTAAAAAAGTATTCGTAGCTTCTGAATAATAATAAAAGTGAAGCCGACTGTTCAGCCCCATCGGCTAAGAGGCGGAACTAGATTAATAAAAGCGGAAGCGGCTCGTACAAGCCGCCGACGCTAGATAATATATAAGGCATCTCAGCCTCTGAGATTGCTGACGGTTATGTAAAGGAAAAGAGTAGGTGCACCTATTCTTTTCCTTCAATCATGAGCAAGAATATCTTGCAACGTAGATTAGGAAGAGGATTCTTACTAATCGTGCCAACTTCCGGAAAAAAGGTGGTGAAAACCTGTGGCATCTTTACGCGATATAAAAGCGAAGATTACCTCGACAAAGAAAACGAGTCAAATTACGAAGGCGATGGAGATGGTATCTGCATCTAAGTTAAACCGTGCAGAGCAAAATGCTAAATCTTTCGTTCCGTATATGGAAAAGATTCAAGAAGTAGTAGCGAGCATTGCGCAAGGAAGTAAAGGAATTAATCATCCAATGCTAAATGCGCGTCCTGTAAAGCGTACAGGATACATCGTTATTACATCTGATCGCGGACTAGCAGGTGGTTATAACAGTAACGTATTACGTACAGTAAGTAACGTAATTCGTGAACGTCATAATATGGATTCAAATCAATATTCAATTATTGTACTTGGACGACTAGGACGTGATTATTTAAAACGTCGCGGCTTTAACATCATTGATGAAGTAGTTGGATTATCTGACCACCCATCATTTACTGATATTAAAGATCTTGCTTCTCGAGCAATTGCGATGTTCGCAGATGGTGCTTATGATGAGCTGTATATTTACTACAACCATTACGTAAGTAAAATTTCACAAGAAGTAACGGAAAATAAAATTTTACCGCTTACTGATGTGGCGTCTGACAAACCGACGACAGCTTATGAATTTGAACCTTCTGAAGAAGAAATTTTAAAAGTATTATTGCCACAATACGCAGAAAGCTTAGTGTACGGTGCATTACTAGATGGTAAAGCAAGTGAGCACGCAGCGCGTATGACAGCAATGAAGAGTGCTACAGACAACGCAATGGAAGTTATCGATTCACTTACACTTTCATTCAACCGTGCGCGTCAGGCAGCGATTACGCAAGAAATTACGGAAATCGTTGGTGGAGCAGCAGCGTTAGAATAGTAATAAAAAGTGGAAGCGGCTCGTCCAGAACAGGAGGGCATTGGAGCTCCTGACGAAGAGGCGTAGTTTGCCTCACAGGAAGGCGCGAAATGACCGACTGTTCTAGCCGCTGGAACTAGATTCAATAAAAAGTGGAAGCGGCTCTTTCAAAAGAGTCGCGTAAGCTAAACTAATAAAAAATTAAAAGCCGACTTCGCTTAGAGAGCTGGCTAATTAAAAGAAAGCTAGGAGGGAACCCGATGAATAAAGGGCGCGTTACGCAAATCATGGGTCCGGTTGTAGACGTTAAGTTTGATGGCGGAAAGCTACCAGAAATCTACAACGCCCTTACGGTAAAACAAAGCAACGAAAACGGAAGCATGAACTTAACATTTGAAGTTGCACTTCATTTAGGTGATGATACAGTTCGTACAGTTGCGATGTCTTCCACAGATGGACTTGTTCGTGGCACAGAAGTAGAAGATACTGGTAAAGCAATCTCTGTACCAGTTGGTGATGCAACACTTGGTCGTGTATTCAACGTATTAGGTGATGCAATTGACTTAGATGGTGAACTTCCTGCGGATGTACACCGTGATCCAATTCACCGTCAAGCACCTGCATTCGAAGAATTATCTACTAAAGTAGAAATTCTTGAAACTGGTATTAAAGTAGTAGACTTACTTGCTCCTTACATTAAGGGTGGTAAGATCGGCCTATTCGGTGGTGCCGGCGTAGGTAAAACAGTATTAATTCAGGAATTAATTAACAACATCGCACAAGAGCACGGTGGTATCTCTGTATTCGCTGGTGTAGGTGAGCGTACTCGTGAGGGTAATGACTTATACCATGAAATGAGCGATTCTGGCGTAATCAAGAAAACTGCGATGGTATTCGGACAAATGAATGAGCCACCTGGAGCACGTCAACGTGTTGCATTAACAGGTTTAACAATGGCTGAGCATTTCCGTGATGAGCAAGGACAAGACGTACTTCTGTTCATCGATAACATCTTCCGTTTCACGCAAGCTGGTTCTGAAGTATCTGCCCTTCTTGGTCGTATGCCATCTGCGGTAGGTTACCAACCAACACTTGCAACAGAAATGGGTCAATTACAAGAGCGTATTACATCTACAAATAAAGGGTCTATCACGTCTATCCAAGCGGTATATGTACCAGCCGATGACTATACTGACCCAGCACCAGCTACAACATTCGCTCACTTAGATGCAACAACAAACTTAGAGCGTCGTTTAACACAAATGGGTATTTACCCAGCCGTAGATCCATTAGCATCTACATCTCGTGCACTTTCTCCAGAAATCGTAGGAGAAGAGCATTATGAAGTAGCACGTCAAGTGCAGCAAACTTTACAACGTTACAAAGAACTTCAAGATATCATCGCTATCTTAGGTATGGATGAGTTATCTGAAGAAGATAAGTTAGTTGTACATCGTGCTCGTCGTATTCAATTCTTCTTATCTCAAAACTTCCACGTAGCTGAGCAGTTTACAGGTCAAAAAGGTTCTTACGTACCTGTAAAAAATACAGTTAGTGGCTTCAAAGAAATTCTAGAAGGAAAATATGATGACCTTCCAGAAGATGCATTCCGCTTAGTTGGTAGCATTGAAGAAGTTATTGAGAACGCGAAGAAAATGATGGCGTAAGGCCTTAGGAGGGACGAAGTATGAAGACATTTCCAGTCAGTATTGTAACTCCTGATGGACCGGTTTACGAAAAAGAAGTAGAAATGGTAAGTGTAAAAGCAGAGAGTGGGGAAATGGGGATCTTACCAGGTCACATTCCAACTGTTGCACCATTAAAAATTAGTGCAGTTCGTCTGAAAAATGGTGGACACACTGATTATGTAGCAGTAAGTGGTGGCTTTATCGAAGTTCGTCCAGATAAAGTAACTGTATTATCATCATCTGCTGAAGAAGCAAACCATATCGATATCCATCGTGCAAATGAAGCGAAGCGTCGCGCTGAGCAACGTATGCAAGACAAACAAGCACATGTTGACTTTAGACGTGCAGAAATGGCATTACAACGTGCTGTGAACCGTTTAAATGTTTCTGATATGAAGTAAAAAAATCCGTAAGGGCCTTGCCTTTACGGATTTTTTTTGTGTATTTTATGGATAATTTTACAAAACTGGTATAATTATATTGATGCTTGTATAAGTAGAAGTGTACAACAATTTATATTTTATGAAGGGGATGAATCAATGATCGGTGAAATGAAACGAGAAGCATTGTACTCTTTAAAGGGGAAATGGGGACTAGGTGTTGGATCAACGATTTTATATTTTATTTTAAGTTATGTCGTTTCGATGGCTGCAATGCTTATATTATTAATTCCAGGAATTATTATATTTTTCTTAGTTGTTAGCTTAGCTGGGTCAGTTGAGGCGGAAACGATGTCAATTGGAGCAGCTATTACATTTGGGATTTTCTATTGCATAATGATTATTTTGAGTAATGCATCTTATGGTATTACCTCATACGGTTACACGAATGTGTTTCTACAAATTAGTAAACGAGAAGATGCTAAAGTAGATTACTTATTCGAAGGATTTCGTGGCTTTAAAAGAATGATGAAAACAATGTGGGCAATGCTTGCGATTTTGTTATATACGGGTACATGGATTCCGATGCTGTTAATAGGCTTATTTGCATTGTTAGGTGAAGAAGGGAATACGTCATTTGCAATAGCTTTCTTCGTACTATTAGCAATTTCAATTGTTGGTATGATTGTGATGTATTTTTCTTATGCACTGACGTACTATGTGATGATTGAAAATCCAGAATATAGTGTTTCGCAGGCGATGAAGGAAAGTAAGAATCTTATGAGGGGTCATAAGTTAGATTTGTTTCTTTTATGGCTGAGCTTCATAGGTTGGGTTGTTTTAGCGCTTCTTACTTTTGGAATAGGATTTCTTTGGCTTAGTCCGTATATGAGTACAACGACAGCACACTTTTATCGCTACATTTCAAAAGGTGAATTTCAATAGGAACATGCTATACTAATAGAATTATTGTGTATAGGAGGCGAGGCTACGCATGATTAGTGATCTAAAAGGAGAAGCACTAGATTCATTAGAAGGGAAGTGGGGATTAGCTGTTGGAGCTACACTGCTCATTTCAATTCTTATCACGGCTTTTAGTTTTAGTGTTGATTGGGGATTTTCTTTAATTTTCGGTTGGCAAAAAACAAATGGTTCACTTTCAACGAATATTCTTACATTTTTTGTTACTGGGCCGTTAACTTTAGGTGGATATTACCTTGGTTTAAATATCCTTCGTGAAAATCAAGCTAGTATCGGTAATGTATTCATTTGGTTTTCAGAGGGAAAGAGATTTCTAAAATCATTTTTATTATATTTATTAGTAAATCTTTATCTTTTCTTATGGACGTTATTGTTCATTATTCCAGGTATTATTAAATCATTTTCTTATGCGATGACATACTTTATTATAAACGATCATCCTGAATATTCACTGAACCAAGCTATTACAGAAAGTCGTCGTATGATGGATGGACATAAGATGGAGTATTTTATTTTATGTTTAAGTTTTATCGGTTGGTTTATATTAAGTTGTATTACATTAGGGATTGGATTCTTATGGTTAATTCCATATTTCTACACAACATCTGCGGCTTTTTACGAAGAGATCGCAGAAGAATATTATGAGAAAAATATTTAGCACTAAAAAACCCCCAGTATGAATTATTTGTTCATACTGGGGTTTTTTTGTAGAAACTTTATAAATTGATTGCTAGTAAGTGGTTTACTGAAATAGTAACCTTGCATATATTTACATTTATGTTTTTGCAGAAACTTAAGCTGTTTTTCGGTTTCAATTCCTTCGGCAACGACTGAAAGATTTAAAGTATTTGCGAGGGAAAGGATTGTAGAAACGATGGCTCGTTCTTCAGGACGATGATCAGCTAATTGTGTAAATTCTCTCGGTACTTTTAATGTGTCGATTGGAAAAATTGATAAATAAGCAAGAGAAGAATACCCAGTACCGAAGTCATCAATGGAAGTTTGGATACCGTATTCTTTTAATTGCTTCAGTCTTAATAACGTTTCTTTCTCGTCAATCATTGCAATTCTTTCTGTTAACTCAAGGGTTACATATTTTGGATCGACTTGCACGTCGTTTAATATTTGTGAAATGTTTTCGATTAATTGATCTTGCCGGAACTCTTTTGCAGATAAATTAACACTTATTTTTAAATTTTGGTAGCCAAAGGTATGCCATATTTTTAATTGGAGACAAGCTTCTTGTAATACCCAATGTCCAAGTGGGACTACTTGTGGCGTCTCTTCTACAATTGGAATAAACTCACATGGTGAAATGTCACCTAATAGCGGGTGTTTCCACCGTATTAAAGCTTCAGCACCGATAATTTTATTTGTTGTCGTATCAATTTGTGGTTGATAAACGAGATAAAATTCTTTGTTTACTAAAGCGATTGGCAAATCTTTTTCAATTCGAGCTTTTCGCTCCATTTTTTTATATAGTTCTTTCGTGTAAAGAGAGCTACCGTTTTTTCCTTTATTCTTTGCTTCGTACATGGCCATATCAGCATGCTGCAAAATGGATAGTGGATCTTCACCTGCTTCAGGATATATTGCAATTCCGATACTCGGTGAGATTTGTAAATGTTGATTTTCGATTTCAAATGGCTCATTCATGGCCGCTACAATCATATCAGCTATTTTTTGGACATCTGGCTTTTTTTTGTAATTCTCGATAAGGATTGTGAACTCATCTCCAGCTAGCCGCGCGAGTTTCATATTTGATGTTGATATTCTTTCGAGCCTTTTTGCTACTGCGATAAGCAATAGGTCTCCTACTCGATGACCGAGGGTATCATTAATAACTTTAAAACGGTCTAGGTCGAGAAACATAACAGCAAAAGACTTTTTCGATACTTTTGCTCGTGCAATTGCCTGTTCTAAATGTTTATGAAATGCACGACGATTTGCAAGCTCTGTTAAAGTATCATGGTATGCTAGGAAATTAATTTGTTCTTGTTGTTGTTTGCTTTCCGTAATATCTTTAATCATTAAATAAACTCCAGAAATTTTCTCCTTTAAAAAGATCGGTACGGCGGTAACGTGCAAGTAGTAAATATCTCTGTTTTTATGGTACGCCCGTATTTCTAAAGAGATAGAATATCCCTTTTTTACACGATGAAAGGCGTTAATCATTTCTTCTAAATCTTCTTCGTATATGAGTGAGTAGTAAGGCTGGTTTAATAATTCATTCGTTTGATAACCGAGTAAAGTAGTACCAGCGTTATTTACTTTGAGAAAATTACCGTACAAATCTAATGTGAAGATTGGATCTGGATGATGCTCGTATAAAGATTTAAACATTTGTTGATTATGATAGAGTTCATTTTTCTGTTCTACTAAATCTTCTGTACGTAGTTCAATTTGTTTCTCGAGTTCTGAGTTGAATTGCATTTGAGCTAGCAATAATATTTTATTTTGTTTTCGAACTAAACTATGACGTATGAGAACGAAAGAGAAAGTTATTATCAGTCCGATTACTATAATAGGCGCAAAAACGTATTCGACTAATATAAAAACAATAAGCATTACTACCGAAATATACGGTAATGATAATCGGATTGCTTCACCAATTTTAAGTGTTAGTAGTACTTGTTCTTGTTTTTCAGGTTCTTTTGTATGGAGAATACAGGCAATTGCTACTAGTACTAAGGTTACTTGATAGAAAGGAGTAACTGTAAACATAGAATACTCTGGTATGAAGTATTTTATATAAGCATAAATCGCATCGGTAGTAGCATATAAAATTAAAGCACTGCCAAGAAGCGCACCAACCTTTTTAGGTAATAAGGATAGTGGTTTGAATAAAAGATTGATTCCTATTAAGAGAAAGAGTAAATCAGCCATTGGATAGGTAAGTTGAACAAATATGTCGATATAGGATGTTGTAAAGATGTGAATGGTTCGTTCAATAAGTAAGTAGTAACTTAAAGTAAATTGGGCTGTAACGATAATACAAATATCACATAGCATAAAAAGTTTTTCTAATAAATCTCGGTTGTAAATGATTTCGTATAGAAAGGCAAAGGCAAAACTAACTAAAAAAAGTAAGTAAAAAAAATCAGACGGATCAACGAACGTATAGAAGTCCTTTACAATTAAACGCTGATAGGCAACGACTATATCACCGATAAAATAAGAGAGAGCTCCAACAGATAATATGATCCAAAATAAACGAGGTAGCCCTTCTTTCATGTTTGAAAAGTAAAGAATATAACTACAAGCGATAATATCAATTAATAGGGTACTCGTTCCGATTAATAGCTGAAAAGGAAATGAGTATTCATATAGAAAAGGCATCGCTACGTAGTGAAGCGTTATGGACAGCAATACAATGCTTATAAGAATACTTACATGTGTTTGTTTTTTCATTTATATCACCTACGGTTCCTTGAAAAGCATATATAAGTTTTATATTTATTTTGCACAATTATAGCAAGTTGTAAAGATAGATTTTAATAATTCTTGTTTCTGTCTCCCAACATATCGACATAGGAATTTGAAGTTTGCTATAATGATTAGAATAGTTGCATTATTTAGAAAAATTTAAAAATAATAATTACTGCAACTAGGACATATTGTTTACTATGTGAACTTGTTCTTAATTTAGGGGGGGAGGGTTTCACAATGGCAAGTGTATATGAAAATAGTTATATGATCGTTTTGATTTTCTTGCTATTAGGTATATTGCTGCCGGTAGTGGCTCTTACATTAGGAAGGATGCTGCGCCCAAATAAACCAAGTGCAGCAAAGGCGACGACGTATGAGAGTGGAATTGAGCCTTTTCACGATGCAAATATTCGGTTTCATGCTCGTTATTATATTTTCGCTTTATTGTTTGTGATCTTTGATGTAGAAACTTTATTTTTATATCCTTGGGCTGTTGCGTATGACAAGCTAGGTTTATTTGCATTAATTGAGATGCTCATCTTTGTTGTAATGTTGCTAGTTGGATTAGCGTATGCTTGGAAAAAGAAGGTGTTACAATGGTTATAAATTTTGAGGAATTACATCCAAATGAGCGAGCAGAATTAGAACGAAATATCTTTTTTTCTACATTGGAACAGTTGAAAGGATGGGCGAGGAGCAATTCTTTATGGCCGATGACATTCGGACTGGCGTGCTGTGCAATTGAAATGATGGGAGTAGGCTCATCACATTATGATTTAGATCGATTTGGGTCATTTTTTCGAACTTCACCAAGGCAATCGGACGTCATGATTGTATCGGGAACAGTAACGAAGAAGATGGCTCCTATTGTTCGGCGTTTATATGATCAAATGCCTGAACCGAAATGGGTTATTGCGATGGGATCTTGTGCGACAGCAGGTGGTCCGTATGTAAATTCATATGCTGTTGTGAAAGGTGTAGACCAAATCGTACCAGTTGATGTGTATATTCCTGGTTGTCCCCCAAATCCGGCTGCTTTAATTTATGGAATTAATAAATTAAAAGAAAAAATTCGTTACGAAGCAAAGACCGGGAAGCAGGTGACGAATAAATGAGTAATCCAAACAAAGATTTAGAGGATTTGAAAAAAGAAGCAGCTAGGCGTGCAAAAGAAGAAGCGAGAAAACGCCTTGTAGAGAAACACGGGGCGGAAATAAGTGAGCTTGAGGCAGAAGATCAAGAAAAAGAGAAAGCGCTACCAAAAAATGAAGATATTACTATAGAAGAAGCAAAGCGACGTGCGGCAGCGTTAGCGAAGCAGAAAAGAGAAGGAACAGAAGAAGTAACGGAAGAAGAAAAAGCGAAAGCGAAAGTGAAGGCGAAGGCAGCAGCGGCAGCAAAAGCAAAAGCGGCAGCGTTAGCGAAACAGAAAAGAGAAGGGACAGAAGAAGTAACGGAAGAAGAAAAAGCGAAAGCGAAGGCAGCAGCGGCAGCAAAAGCAAAAGCGGCAGCGTTAGCGAAGCAGAAAAGAGAAGGAACAGAAGAAGTAACAAAAGAAGAAAAAGCGAAAGCCAAGGCGAAGGCGGCAGCAGCTGCAAAAGCAAAAGCGGCAGCGTTAGCGAAACAGAAAAGAGAAGGGACAGAAGAAGTAACGGAAGAAGAAAAAGCGAAAGCCAAGGCGAAGGCGGTGGCGGCGGCCAAGGCAAAAGCGGCAGCATTAGCGAAGCAGAAAGCCTCGCAAGGTGATGGGGATTCGGGAGATGAAAAGGCCAAGGCAATTGCAGCGGCAAAAGCGAAAGCAGCAGCGGCTGCAAGAGCGAAGACAAAGGGAGCTGAAGGTAAGAAAGAGGAGGAGCCGAAGCAGGAAGAACCGTCCGTAAATCAACCGCATTTAAATCAGTATGTTGAGGCTATTAGGGAGAAGTTAGGAGAGGGTGCATTAGTAGATTCCTATATTAATAAATTGTCAAAGGATGTGCCAACTCTTGTGGTGGATCCCGCAAAATATTATGAAGTGATGGAGTCACTGCGATTCCATGAGGGACTTGCTTTTGATTATATGTCAGAGCTACATGCGACGGATTTTGTGACACATATGGAAGTGTATGTTCATTTGTTTTCATATGGCAAGAAACAATCGGTAGCGGTGAAGGTAAAACTAGACCGGGAAGCGCCGCAAGTCGAGTCTGTGACAGCGCTTTGGAAAGGGGCTGACTGGCCGGAGAGAGAAGCGTACGATTTGCTAGGCATTGTATTTAAAGGGCATCCGAATTTAACGCGTATTTTAATGCCAGATGATTGGGTAGGATATCCGCTTAGAAAAGACTATGAACCGTATGATGTGGAGGTGTAGCTATGATCCGCACGGAAGAGATGCTTTTGAATGTAGGACCTCAGCATCCGAGTACACATGGTGTGTTCAGGCTCGTAATTAAGATTGACGGGGAAATTATTAAAGAAGCTACACCGGTTATTGGGTATTTGCATCGCGGGACGGAAAAGATTGCTGAGAGCTTACAGTATACGCAAATTATTCCTTATACAGATCGAATGGACTATTTATCAGCCATGACGAATAATTACGTCATTTGCCATGCTGTAGAGACGATGATGGGGCTTGAAATTCCAGAGCGTGCCGAATACTTGCGAGTACTTGCGATGGAGCTAGGAAGAATTGCAAGCCATCTCGTTTGGTGGGGGACGAATCTTCTTGATATAGGAGCGGTCAGCCCGTTTCTGTACGCGTTTCGTGAACGAGAGATGATTATAAATTTATTAAATGAATTATGCGGGGCACGGCTTACTTTTAACTATATGAGAGTTGGTGGTGTGAAGTGGGATGCGCCAGATGGTTGGATTGAAAAGGTGGAAGAGTTTGTTCCGTATATGAGAGAGCAATTGGCAGGTTATCATGATCTTGTTAGCGGTAATGAGATTTTCTTAAATCGTGTGAAAGGCGTTGGTATATATAGCGCGGAAGAAGCGATTTCGTATTCTTTAAGCGGAGCAAATTTGCGGTGCACTGGAGTAAACTGGGATCTTCGCAAAGATGAGCCATATTCGATTTATGATCGTTTTGATTTTGATATTCCTGTTGGAAGTGTGGGAGATGCTTGGGATCGCTACGTTTGCCGAATGCAAGAAATCGAGGAGTCTTTAAAGATTGTTGAGCAAGCAGTTCAACAGTTCCCGAAAGATGGAGCTGTGCTGGCAAAAGTACCGAAAATTATTAAGGCACCTAAGGGAGAAGCGTTCGTACGTATAGAATCGCCGCGCGGAGAGATTGGTTGTTATATCGCAAGTGATGGAAAGAAAGAGCCGTACCGTTTGAAGTTTCGTAGACCATCTTTTTATAACTTGCAAATTTTACCGAAGTTATTAAAAGGTGAAAACATCGCTAATTTAATTACGATTTTAGGTGGAGTTGATATTGTACTTGGGGAGGTTGATGGCTAATGATTGAGACGCTCTTACAATCACCTTCAAGCTGGACGAATTTCTTCATTTTTTTCGGATTAGCGGTGCTTCTACTATTTGCAGTCCTTGGCTTCGTTACATATGGAATCTTGGCAGAACGGAAAGTGATGGGGTTTATGCAAGGGCGGATTGGACCAAACCAGGTTGGAGGCCGATTCGGTTTACTGCAAACGGTAGCTGATGTTTTAAAACTATTATTGAAAGAAGATAGTATTCCGAAAGCAGCAGATAAACCGCTGTTTATATTAGCGCCTGTCATTGCATTTGCACCAGCATTTATGGTGCTTGCAGTTATCCCGTTCACTGATAAATTTCAATTTGCAGATATTGGAGTCGGGCTACTTTATTATATTGCTGTTTCCGGTATTACGACGATAGGTGTTGTAACTGGGGGATGGGCATCGAATAATAAATATTCCCTTTTAGGAGGGATGCGTGCGGCGGCGCAAATGATTTCTTATGAGATTCCGCTCGTAATGAGTGTAATTGGTATCGTTTTGTTAGCTGGTAGCCTGAATTTAAATGAGATTGTAGCGGCGCAGGAGAAGGTTTGGTACATTTTCGTACAGCCAATTGGCTTCGTCGTTTTCTTAATCGCAGCAGTTGCAGAGTTAAATAGGACGCCATTCGATTTGCCAGAAGCGGAGTCAGAACTTGTTTCTGGATACCATACGGAATACTCAGGTTTTCGCTGGGCGTTTTTCATGCTTTCAGAGTACGTATATTTCTTCGGGATGGCATCGTTAATTACAGTGCTCTTTTTAGGAGGATGGAATCCAGTCATGTTTCTTGGATTTATCCCAGGTGCCGTATGGTTTGCTTTGAAATTTAGCAGTGTAGTCTTTCTATTAATTTGGTTCCGCGTTACGTTCCCGCGTATAAGAGGTGACCAGTTAATGGAGTTTGGGTGGAAAGTATTATTGCCGATTGCACTTGCAAATATTTTCTTAACGGCATTGATTAAGGAGTTATTCTTCTAATCTATGAGGGGGGTGCCAGTAAGAGATGAAAGGACTATTTAAAGGATTAAAATATACATTAAGTAATTTGAGCAAGAAGAAGGTAACGTATGATTATCCAAATCAGCCGTTGCCGTTGCCAGACCGTTTTCGGGGGATTCAAAAATTTTATCCGGAGAAATGTATTGTTTGTAATCAATGCTCTAACATTTGTCCGACAGACTGTATTCAGTTAACAGGAAAGAAACATCCAGATCCTACGAAAAAAGGAAAAATTATCGACACGTATGATATTAATTTTGAAATTTGTATTCTTTGTGATTTATGTACAGAAGTTTGCCCGACAGAGGCAATTGTCATGACAAATAACTTTGAACTCGCGGAATATTCACGTGATGACTTATTTAAAAATTTGCAGTGGCTTGACGAAAACGACGAAAACGTCAGGAAGGAGAATAAGGCATGAATGGCGAGTTTGTAGCATTCTTTATACTATCCTTGTCTGCAATTATCGGCGGTGTTCTTATGTTGAACTTAACGAAAGTTATGCACATGATGCTAGCTCTCGTTCTGACATTTCTCAGCATTGCAGGTTTGTATTTTCTTTTATCAGCTGAATTTATAGGCGTTGCACAAATTTTACTTTACTCTGGTGCAATCACAATTATTATGATTTTCGGCATTATGTTAACGAAACATAACGCGGAAAATGAATCGCGTCTTACTCTTCGAAAATGGATTATCTTCTTTGCAGTTGTAGTATTTGGAGCGGTTATGTATTTCGCTGTTAATAATGTTGATTTTGCAAATGAAAGCACACAAGGAAGTTTACCTCTCCATGAAAACAACACACTTCAAATCGGTACGCTTCTCTATTCAAAATATATTATTCCATTTGAACTAACTTCAGTTATTTTACTTGTAGCACTCGTTGGCGCGATTATACTTGCGAAAAAGGACGAGAAAGAGGAGGATTCCAATGAGTAGCGTTCCGGCTTCTGCATATTTAACACTTGCGATTATTTTGTTTTGCATCGGTCTATTTGGAGCTTTAACAAAGCGGAATACAGTAATCGTATTAGTTTGTATCGAATTAATGCTGAATGCTGCCAATTTAAACTTAGTGGCGTTTAGTAAATTAGGCCTATTTCCGAATTTAACAGGTCAAATTTTCTCACTGTTTACGATGGCTGTAGCGGCAGCAGAAGCGGCGGTAGGACTCGCTATTTTAATTGCTTTGTATCGTAATCGTACGACAGTTCAGGTAGATGAAATGGATACGCTCAAAGGATAGCATTGTGACCGAAAAAGGGGGAAGGAAACAATGATCGATTATGCATGGCTCATACCGCTTTTCCCACTCGTTTCGTTTTTGTTACTTATTATATTCGGGAAGAAAATTAGAGAAGGAAGCAGCGTACTTAGTATTTTTTTCGTCTTTCTCTCCTTTGTACTTGCGGTACTTGTGTTAATAGAAAGGTTTTCAGAAGCAAGCGTGAAGCATAAGTGGGTGTGGCTTAGAGCTGGAGATGTGGATATATCATTCGGCTTTGAGGTGACTGCATTAGGAACTTTAATGTTATTTATCGTTACGCTTGTGAGTCTGCTTGTACATGTGTATTCGAAAGGTTATATGAAAGGTGATGAACGATTACCAACCTTTTACGCATATTTAGGACTCTTTACATTTGCGATGTTAGGGCTTGTTATATCAACGAATTTATTACAGCTTTATATATTTTGGGAATTAGTTGGCCTTGGCTCATTTTTACTTATCGGTTTTTATTTCTTTAAAGAAGAAGCGAAGGCTGCTGCAAAAAAGGCTTTTATTATGACCCGTATTGGAGATGTTGGTTTATTTATCGGGATGATTTTAATTTTTTGGTACGTAGGTAGTTTTGAATATGACGCAATATTTAGGGCGATTTATACAGGGGATTTACCTCCTTACATGATTACGATAACAGCGATATTAATTTTTATCGGGGCGATGGGGAAATCAGGTCAGTTCCCGCTTCATACGTGGTTGCCAGATGCAATGGAGGGGCCAACGCCTGTTTCGGCACTTATTCACGCCGCGACGATGGTTGCAGCAGGCGTATATTTAGTAGCGACGATGTTCCCTCTATTTTCAGCAAGTACAGTGGCGATGCAGACCGTGGCAATCGTTGGAGCTTTCACTGCAATCTTTGCGGCCTCTATCGGTCTCGTGCAAACAGATATAAAGAGAGTACTTGCTTATTCTACAGTTAGCCAGCTTGGATATATGATGCTTGCGTTAGGTTCTGCAGGTTATGTAGCCGGTGTCTTCCATTTAACGACACATGCTTTTTTTAAAGCACTACTATTTTTGGCAGCAGGAAGTGTAATTCATGCAGTGCATACGCAAAACATTAATAAAATGGGCGGTTTACAGAAGAAGATGAAAGTAACTGGTACGCTATTTCTAATAGGTACCCTTGCCATTAGCGGTGTTCCGCTCCTTTCCGGTTTTTTCAGCAAAGATGAAATTTTAGCGGCGACTTGGATGAATGGCAATTACGTTTTATTTACTTTAGCAGTAATTGCGGCGTTTTTAACAGCGTTTTATATGTTCCGCCTATACTTTCTTGTCTTTACCGGAGAAACGAAGACGAAGGAAGATGTTCATGAGTCGCCCCGCGTTATGACGTATCCAATGATTGTTCTCGGCGTTCTCGCAGTAGTGGCAGGATATATAAATACACCATGGTTCGGTACGTTTCTCGGAGATTGGTTGACGAAAGATGTAGGGTTCAAGGTTGAAGAAGCGCATGGGCCAGTTTGGATTATGATTGTTGCGACGCTCGTTTCATTTGCGGGAATCGCTCTTGCGTATTTCATATATGGCAAGAAATCAATTTCTAGAGATTGGGCTGGGGGTACGGAAACCTCGCTTTATAATCTTTTGAAAGAAAAATATTATGTGGATGAACTATACAACATGACGGTGATCCCTATTACAAAAGGAATCGCTCATGTGCTTCGCTTATTTGAAGTGTATGTAGTCGAGGGAATTGCAGTTTTAATTGGAAGCGTAGTTAAAGGTACAAGTAATCTTGGGTCGAAACTTCAAAACGGGAATGTACAAGTGTACGGTACTGTAACGGCGGTTTCGCTCGCTGTACTCGTCATTATTTTGCTCTATACAGGAGGGGATTTACGATGAATGATTTGTTGTTAACGTTCTTCATTTTTTCCCCGCTTTTAGGAATTTTATTGCTTGTATTAACACCGAAAAAGGAATTGCGTACAGTGCGGGCGCTTGGCTTATTTGGGACGGCACTTCCATTTGGAATCGCTATCGTCCTCGCTTGTACATATGCTTCTGGAAAGAGCTTGTCACTATTTGATGAAAAGGTGAAATGGATTAAGTTCGGAGATTTTACAGCGGTGGATAAAAGGTGGTTTTCTATTTATTACGAGCTCGGTATTGATGGTTTGTCGCTTGTTATGATGGTGCTGACGGCTCTTCTAGCGATGCTCGCAGCAATTGCAGCCTTTTCTATTAAAAGAAATTTAAAAGCATTTTATATGCTGTTACTCATGCTAGAAATAGGGATGCTCGGCGTCTTTGCTGCTCAAAATCTAATGTTGTTTTTTATCTTCTTTGAAATTACGTTGCCACCAATGTTCTTATTGATTGGGAAGTGGGGGAAATTATCGAGCGAAAAGGCTGCGTATAGTTATTTAATATATAACGGTATTGGCTCAGCTATTTTGCTCATTGTTTTCTCAATTTTGTTCGCGAAAACAGGTACAACAAATATTGTGGAGCTGAAAGAGATATTAAGAAGTGTAAGTGCAGAAGGAGAACTCATCATCCCAAGTAGCTTGCAGCTTGGTGTATTTATTTCCATAATGATTGCCTTTGCAATTAAACTACCTGTTTTTCCGTTGCACCGTTGGATGGTCAATGTGCACATAGAAGCGCATCCAGCTGTAGTTATGCTTCATGCTGGTGTTTTGCTAAAGATTGGAGCGTACGGTATTATTCGCTTCGGAAAAGGGCTATTCCCGGAATATTTTCACGATGTTGCAACGCTAATTGCGATATTAGGTGTAATTAATTTATTGTACGGTGCCTTTTTAGCGCTCATCCAAACGGACTTTAGGAAAGTACTGGCTTACTCTAGTATTTCGCATATGGGAATTGTGTTAATGGGACTTGCGTCACTTAATGCACCGGGTACACAAGGGGCGTTATTCCAGGTTGTATCGCACGGTTTAATTGCAGCCTTACTGTTTTTCTTACTCGGTGTTATAGAACAACGTTTCGGAACATCAGAAATTACAGCGCTTGGTGGACTCGCAAAAAGTGTCCCAGTACTTAGCGGCTTCTTCTTAGCAGGAGGAATGGCATCGCTTGGATTACCAGGGATGTCTGGGTTTGTTAGTGAATTTCTTGCCTTTCTCGGTTTATTTCAAGGAGAGCCCGTCATTGCTGCAGTCGGTGTGATTGGCATCATTTTAACCGCTGTATATGTATTAAGGGCGACACTTCAAGTGACATTCGGAAAGAAAGAGTGGGAAGCAAAATCTGATATACATGGATGGGAGTATGTCCCTGTTTTACTACTTATCTTTTGTATTATTGCAATTGGAGTTATGCCAGAGATACTAGGGGATCCGCTTCAAAATACATTGAAAACATTGGGGGTGAAGTAGGATGGATATGAATACGTTACTTAGCTTATCGTGGCATCTAATGGTGCCAGAATTTATTATTCTCGGGGCCGCCATCCTTCTGTCCATATGTGATTTGTTTTTTAAGCTGAACCATAGATATGTAGCTCTTGGTGCGATCGCTGCCATCGTATTAGCAATTGTGTCATTAATTACGCTATATAGCGAACCAGCTGGAGATATTTTAAATGGATCGTTTGTGTTAGATGGATTTTCAAAAGGGTTTAAAACGTTGTTATTAGGCGCCTCAGCTCTCATTTTATGCATCGCAATGAGCGATGATAAGAAGAATCCGATTGAAGATAAGGGCGAATATTATTACTTATTTTTAATGGCACTTCTTGGTGCGATGTTCATGGCTTCTAGTGTTGACTTTATCACCCTTTTCGTTGGTTTAGAGTTACTTTCACTTTCTTCTTATATTTTAGTAGGAATACGAAAAAAGAACCGTGCATCAAATGAAGCGGCAATGAAATATGTCATTAGCGGAGGAATTGGAACGGCGATCACGCTCTTCGGAATGAGTTATTTATACGGTATTACAGGTTCAACTAACATTGTAGATATGCAAAAGGTACTCACTGGGGAGCTCGCTAGTGGTATTCAGTTATTGCTAGCTCTGGCATTTCTTTTATTGCTAGTCGGTCTCTCATTTAAAATTGCCACAGTGCCGTTTCATATGTGGGCACCTGATGTGTATGAAGGAGCGACTACACCTGTTACTGCCTTTCTTGGAACGATTTCTAAAATTGCTGGGTTCCTACTCATTATTCGTTTGTTCCTTATGGTTTTTGCAAGTGTATTAATACAAGGAGATATGCAATCTTTATATGGGCATATGAGTATATATATTGCGGTGCTAGCAAGTATTACGATGATTGTTGGGAATGTAGTCGCGTTAAAACAATACAACGTAAAACGTTTATTTGCTTATTCAGGCATTGCGCATGCTGGGTATTTGCTCGTTCCACTTGTGGCATTATCACCATTTACGCTGGATAGCATGTGGTTTTATATGTTGGCATACATGCTTATGAATATAGGCGCGTTTGCCATTATCCACGGTTTAATCTTACAAAACGATAAGGAAAATATAACGATTTTCACCGGATTATATAAGAAATCACCATTTGCAGCGATCATGATGACAATCTTTATTTTATCGCTGGCCGGGATACCAGGGACGGCTGGCTTCATTGGAAAGATTAACATCTTTTTAGGCGCGCTTCATGTAGAGCCAGCACATTACGTACTAGCTTCGATTATGATGGGTACGACAGTTGTTTCATTCGTATATTATTTCCGTATTTTACAACAAATGTTTTTCCGCACCGGAGAGACAGAAGAGAGGATACGGTTACCATTAAATATAAAGGTTGTTATGAGCCTTTGTGCAATTTCGATTGTAATACTAGGGATTATGCCGATGATTGGGTACAATTTCTTTTATGAATATTTTCCATTAATGAAAGATTTCTTCTTCTTAGGGAACGTGGTACAATAGTGAAAATAAAAGGTGTGGAGTCAGTACTCTGCGCTTTTTATTTTGTGTTAACTTGTAATGTAGATATACGTTTTTTGAAAGAAAATCACGATGTAAAATGTAAGATGTCTATGTGCATTTGAAAAAGTGTGGCTCCTACTTATTATGGTATCGTTTTTATATTCTTTCATAAGTAGTAGCTGAGTAAAAAGGGGTCGATTTTTTGGCACAACTTTTAGGGCAACAAGCACTGATTGCCATTGTTTCGCATTTATTGTTTATTACCATTACGTGGTGGGCTTTGCAAGGTATTCACATTGAGCGTTTAATGAAGTCCGGAAAAGTGCTGCAGACGCGAGTATTACTCATCTTAATTACAATTGCAATTGGGACATCTGTAAGTAACTTTTTCCTTGATTATTTAGGCTATTCGAAGAGTTTAACGTATTTAGTAAAGTAAGTGTATAGAACCTCAAATCTCCGTTAACAATGGGGATAGGAGGGGATGAAATTGAAGCTTAAAGCCATTCTTATTGTTGCACTTAGTGTTGTTTTATTTTTGGTTGGATATAGAGAGATGAAACCGATAAGCGATGAACAGAAAATGGAGAGCATGATTAAGGCTTTAGAGAAAAATGATGCTAAAGTAGAAAAATGGTCATGGTTAGCTAGAGAAACAAAAACAATTTCTAATATACATACGTTTCAAAAGTTGTTAAACGATGTGAAGGACAAGGCAAATATTCAAAAGTGGGAAGTAGAGCAATCTCCAGATGGATATAAAGCTACATCCTATAAAAAGTTTGCTTCTCATGAAGAACGAGTAGTAGTAACTTGGAGTAAAGAAAATACTAAAGAAAACACTTTCATTATCTTTGAAGTAAGTGGGGCGAAATGGGACCCGAAGTATGTTCAAAAAGTAAATAAAATTTTTAGTGAAAAACCTATAATTTACACTTGTGTTCAAGGTGTACTGAATGATAAGATTGAAGGTGTTTTGCAAAATAAAACCAATCAGGTTTTGAAAGATCTTTCAGCAAGAGCGATCGAACAAGTAGAAGAAAGAGCATTTGTGTCAGTCTCCGCATACAATAAAAAGTGGGATGACGCTCTTTCAACAAATAGAGAGAAAATAAATGTGCAAATAGCAATACGTTCTACAGACAACAAAGATACAATTGTGGTTGGCACACCGATCATAACTTCTGAGTATTGAGTGAATAGATACTGAAAAAAGGACACGGAGGGGAATAATTTGGAAAAGATCATCGTCCGTGGCGGAAAGCGGTTAAACGGCACAGTGCGTGTTGAGGGCGCAAAAAATGCTGTATTACCTATAATCGCTGCAGCCCTATTAGCGAGTGATGGAAAGAATGTACTATCTGAAGTACCAGTTTTGTCTGATGTATACACAATTAATGAGGTATTACGTCATTTAAATGCTGAAGTCGTATTTGAAAATAATCAAGTAACAATCGATTCTTCTAAAGAACTAAACATTGAAGCACCATTTGAATATGTACGTAAAATGCGTGCATCTGTTCAAGTAATGGGACCATTATTAGCACGTAATGGTCGTGCTCGTATTGCACTTCCTGGTGGATGTGCAATCGGTTCACGTCCAATTGACCAACATTTAAAAGGCTTCGAAGCAATGGGAGCAAAAGTACAGGTTGGTAACGGTTTTGTTGAGGCATATGTTGAGGGAGAACTAAAAGGAGCTAAAATCTACTTAGACTTCCCAAGCGTAGGCGCGACAGAAAACATTATGTCTGCAGCTACATTAGCAAAAGGGACAACAATTCTTGAAAACGCAGCGAAAGAACCAGAAATCGTTGACTTAGCTAACTTCTTAAATGCGATGGGAGCGAAAGTACGCGGAGCTGGAACTGGAACGATTCGTATCGAAGGCGTTGATAAATTATATGGTGCAAACCACTCTATTATTCCTGACCGTATTGAAGCGGGAACATTCATGGTTGCAGCAGCAATTACTGGTGGAGACATCTTAATTGAAAATGCTGTACCTGAACATTTACGCTCAATTACAGCGAAAATGGAAGAAATGGGTGTTAAAATTATTGAGGAAAACGAAGGTGTACGTGTTATCGGCCCAGATAAGTTAAAAGCGGTTGATATTAAAACTATGCCTCACCCAGGTTTCCCAACAGACATGCAATCACAAATGATGGCATTATTACTACAAGCTGATGGAACAAGCATGATTACAGAAACGGTATTCGAAAACCGCTTTATGCACGTTGAAGAATTCCGTCGTATGAATGCTGATATTAAAATTGAAGGTCGTTCTGTTATTATGAACGGTCCAAACAGCTTACAAGGTGCTGAAGTAGGCGCAACTGATTTACGTGCTGCAGCTGCATTAATCTTAGCTGGTTTAGTATCAGAAGGTTATACTCGTGTAACTGAGTTAAAACATCTTGACCGTGGTTATGTAGATTTCCATAAGAAATTAGCTGCATTAGGTGCAACTATTGAACGTGTAAACGAAAAAGTAGAAGAAGTGAAAGAACAAGAAGTTTCTGATCTTCACGCTTAATTGAAATAGTCTCTATGTCTTTTGACATAGGGGCTATTTTTTTTGGGTTATTACTGTTATAGTCAATAAATTCTATACTTATGCACGTACCAGTAAAAATATTTAGAAAATTTCCGTTTTATGCTCTTCCCCTTAAGTGTGTTCTAAAAGAAAGAGTTGTTCCATAAGAATGAATGGAGTAAAGCTTTTATATTGGGGGAAAAATAGGATGAAATTTTCAAAGCCACTTTTTATTACAGTAGCGCTCTTAATAGCGCTCGTTATCATTGTACCTGCAGCCCTTGTTATCCCATTTGCGAAAGCAAAAGTAGGGGAAGAAACGGCCTCTAAAACTCCTCCAGCGATAGAAAGTATACCAGCTCCAGGAAAAGTAGATACAGCGGTTCAAGTTGCTGTATATCGTGAGAAACAAAAGAAGGTAGAATCATTACCTATGGAGGAGTATGTGACCGGTGTAGTAGCTTCTGAGATGAATGCCAGTTTTGAAATAGAGGCACTAAAGGCACAGGCATTAGCAGCAAGAACATTTGTAGTACAACGTATGCTAAGCGGAGGAAAGAAAAATAATGCAGACGTGACAGATACGGTGAAAGATCAAGTGTACAAAAGCAAAGATGAATTGAAGAAGCAATGGGGCAATAACTACGAAAATAATTTGAAGAAAATCGAAGAAGCTGTTTCGAAAACAGCAGGACAAGTTTTAACGTATGATGGAAAACCAATTTCAGCATCCTTCTTTTCAACGAGTAATGGTCGAACAGAAAATGCAGCTGACTATTGGGGAAATGATTATCCGTACTTGAAAAGTGTAGATAGTCCGTGGGATCAAGCCTCTCCAAAGTTTACGAGCGAGCAAACATTTACAGTAGCTGATTTTCAAAAACGTCTCGGTGTGAAAGTGCTAGCAGACGGGAAGGTTGGAAACATTAAAGACCTTACGGAAGGAAAGCGCGTAAAGGATGTAGCTTTTCAAGGAAAAACATTAACGGGAAAAGAAGTTCGTGAAAAGTTAGATTTACGTTCTTCTGATTTCACGTGGAAACAACAAGGGGATAAAATCATCGTTACGACGAAAGGCTTCGGTCACGGCGTTGGTATGAGTCAATACGGGGCGAACGGCATGGCAGCAGAAGGAAAGAAATATACAGATATCGTCGCCCATTACTATAAAGGCGTTGAAATAAAGACGATGAATGATTATGAAGGAAAATTGATGGTGAAGAAATAGGTGTCAGAACTCTGGCACCTATTTTTTTCTGTTTAAAATATCATAATTTTCCATTAACTGTTTGGTATAATAGGATAAAAAGTATTTGGGGGAGACGAAATGGCGCTACTGGAGTTGAAACAGTTAGGGAAAACGAACCAGTTACCGGCAATAGAGCTAAAGGTTGAAAAAGGGCAATGTGTTGTTTTGCAATGCAATAACCATACAGCTAAAGTGTTGCATCGTATCATTATTGGTGAAGAAGAAGCTTCAACTGGCAATGTGCTATTTGAAGGTAAAGCGATTGGAAAGAAAAATTATTCTCGCATCGGCTTTTGTTTTTTGAAAGATGAGGCATATGATCGTTTGAAGGTGAAGGAATACTTTAAGTTTTTACTAGGTCTTTATGAATCGAATATGAGTACGGAAGAAATTGTACAATATGTTGGTCTTTTAGATAAGTTAAACGTTAAGATAGAAAAACTATCATTTTCAGAGAAGCGTCGTCTTCATATTGGACGAATTATGATTCATAATCCGGATCTAGTCATTTTGGAAGAGCCAGAGCAAAATGTAGATACAGAGAGTACGGTTATTATTCGAAAAGCAATCATGAAAATGAAAGAACAAGGAAAGGCAATCTTTATTACGTCATCATTTCTATCGGATGCCCTTTCGTTAACAGAGGATGTATACATATTAAACAACGATGGTGTGAAAAAGATAGAAATTGAGCAAGAGGAAGTGGAAGAAGTCGATGAAGAAAAAGTCATTCAAATGATTCCGCAAATGAAGTTAGAAAGAATACCTGCGAAAGTGAACGATAAAATCATTTTACTTGATCCGATGGAAATTCATTTCATTGAAACGCAAAACGGAGTAACACATATTCACGTTCGTGAAGGGGATTTCGTATGCGCCTTAACATTAAGTGAACTAGAAGCGAGATTAACAGGTTTTGGTTTCTTTAGATGTCATCGCTCGTACCTTGTAAATTTACAAAGAGTACGAGAAGTGATTACTTGGACTCGTAACAGTTTTAGCTTAATTTTAGACGACGAAAGAAAAAGTTCAATTCCACTTTCAAAAGGACGAATGGATGAATTAAAAGGCGTGATTGGGCTATAAAAAGTGCTCCAATAAGCTCAACATGCGATTCATTCACCGGTAAAAATACTCCTTTTACCGGTATTTTACTGCGTAAACCCTTTGTTTTTCATATGATTGAGTCAAGAAAAGCGAAACAAACGAACGAAAAGCGCTAAAGCGACTTTCATCTATAAAGAAGAAAAACAAAGGGGATGAAGAAATGACATTGGCAATTGAAATGAAAGATGTAATGAAAAGTTTCAGTGGAAAAACGGCACTTCGAAATGTAAATATTGAGGTGAAGCAAGGAGAGATATTCGGATTCCTCGGACCGAGTGGATCTGGTAAGACGACAACAGTAAAAATTTTAACTTCTCAATTGCTTCATAGTGTTGGAACGGTAAGAGTATTAGGGAAAGATATTACAGGACCAAGTAGCATCGATTACAAACGAATTGGTATTTTAACAGATAACAGCGGCTTATATGAAAGACTTAGCATTTATGATAACTTACTATTATTTTGTGACTTATACGATTGTAAAAAAGAACGAATCAATGAAGTACTAGCACAAGTAAATTTATTAGATGATAAAAAAACACCAGTAAAGAAACTATCAAAGGGAATGAAGCAACGCGTCACACTAGCAAGAGCAATCCTTCATAAACCAGATATTCTCTTCTTAGACGAACCAACATCTGCACTCGATCCAGTAAACGTACAAAACATTCATAAAATCTTAAAAGACTTAAATGAAGAAGGAACGACGATTTTCTTAACGACTCACAACATGGATGAAGCAGAAACGCTTTGTAACCGCATTGCCTTCCTTTGTAGCGGAGAAATTGTAGCGCTTGATACGCCAGAGAACCTGCGCTTACAATACGCTAAGGATCAAATACAGGTCGTATTAAAAGATAAACAAAAAGAAGTAGTGCAAAAAGATGAATTAGGCGCAAAACGTATTTCAGAATGGATGAAAAAGGGCGAACTGTTATCTATTCATTCACACGAACCAACGCTAGGCGATATCTTTATTGAAGTTACTGGGAGGGGATTATAATGACGTTTTCAATGAGAAGATTTTCAGCTATTTTTCGGAAAGAAGTCCAAGATTTTAAGACAAATTCACAAGTGTTATTAATGGCATTTTTACCAATTATACTTTCATTTTTGTTTAGCAGATTTGGAGTAGGAAAGGAAATGTTAGGCACTACTACTATAATGGCCTTCCTATTTGTCGCAGGATTTGTTCAATCTATGGTAATTGCAGAAGAAAAAGAAAAACATACACTGCGTGTGTTGATGTTATCCCCAGCATCTTCTGTTGAAGTTCTTCTTGGAAAGAGTTTATTAACATCGGGTCTGACGATGGTCATTTGTATTGCAAATTTATTCATTTTAGATCAGTTAAATATTAATCTTCCATTGGTAGGATTGGTATTCTTATGTGGAACTATTTTGTTTATCGTGCTTGGAACAATGATTGGATTACTTGCATCTTCTGTACCACAAACATCTTTAATTGGTATGCCTATTTTAATGACGATGTATTTAGCTGTACAATTTGAGCCGATGGTTGAAAATAAAGTAATTAAGACACTAATTGAGTATCTTCCAACATCTCATATTGTAAAAGCAATCAAAAGCTTAGTAGATGGAGCTGGGTTTAGTAGTATTAGTGGGCATGTATTAAATGTTGGAGTGTGGCTTATTATTGCGCTTATTGCGTGTTTAATCGTATATAAGAAGAAACAAATGGACTAAAAACTGAGCCGAAACGCTCAGTTTTTTCTTTTTTCTATCATTTCCTCGGAAATTTTACAGTTCTTATACATATTTTTACAAATTTTGTCGAAAAGTAATTAGTTATACGTTGTATAGGATACGTGAATATTGTTCAAAATGATTGCTGAGGTGATGATGGAATGCGAGGAAGAAATAATAAAAAGTCGCAAAAGGTAGTACATTTATTTCAAAAAAGATGGGTGTTTCCGGCACTATACATTGCTTGTGCAGCGGTAATCTTAATGGTTGCGCTATGGTTCCAAGGAGCTAATCCGAAGAAGACTCCAAACCACGATCAAGCAACACCGTATACACAATCGGAAGATCCAGCAGTACCAGTAACGAAATCTTCAGAAGTAGTGAAAATGCCAGCTGCCGCGAATGCGGAAGTAGTCGTACAAAAGAAATTCTATGAAGATGCAGCAACTGAGGCGGAACAAGAAAAAGCACTTGTCTTTTATAACAACACATATTCCCCAAACAAAGGAATTGACATTGCTGCGAAGAATGGAAAAGAATTCAATGTTGCCGCTGCTTTAAGTGGTACAGTAACGAAAGCTGAAAAAGATTCACTTCTTGGTTATGTTGTAACAGTTGATAGTGGAAATGGTGTAGCGGTATCTTATCAAAGCTTAGGCAGTGTGAAAGTAGAAAAAGGTGCAAGAGTTGCACAAGGTGAAGTATTAGGAACATCCGGTCTAAGTGCAATGAATAAAGAGGCAGGCTCTCACGTTCACTTTGAAGTACGTAAAGACAATGTGGCTGTGAACCCTGAACGTTACTTAAATAAATCAGTAACAGAAATTAAAGCTGATGCAGGTGCTGCAAAGGCTACGAATGCTTCTGGTAAAAAAGCTGATGACAAATCTCAAAAAGAAGAGAAGTCAACGAGCACGAAACCAGAAAATAAAACAGAAGACAAGTCTCAAAAAGAAGAGAAATCAACAAGCGGTTCAACTAGTGACAAAAAAGAAGAACCGAAGAAAGAAGAAAAATCAACAAACGGTTCTACAGAATCATCTAACGATTCTTCTTCACAAGAATAAGAAAGTGAAAAAATCAGTTCTCATCAAGAGAATTGATTTTTTTATTTTTATCCCGCATTAACGGGCAGTAAGACCCCTACTTCAAAATTCAGTGAAAGCTAAGAAGTTAGGTCGGGGATCAACTGCCCGTAAAAGCCCGATTGGTTCAACTAATAATCAGTGGGAAATGGCACCCACTGATTAAAGTTTCACTTTATATAAAAATACTCAATTTCGAGAAAAAAGTTGTAAAAACAAGGAAAAATGACGAGATTCTCGAATATATATTACAAAAGGGAGGGGATACTGTGTCATTTTTGTTTGTTCTGTCGACTGCTATTATTTTATTGTTTGTTTTATTCACTTTATATTATTATATTGCCGGTAAGAAAGAGGTTCCCCACCATCAGTTGTTAGAAGAAGAATTGGAACGAGAAGAATGACGCCTTTTATACAAGGTGTCATTTTTTTTTGCCATAATAGTCAGTTTTAACGTATTTCTCACAAAAAAACGTAATTTTTCTTAACTTAGTCCGCAAAAATAGTGAACATGTAGCATATATCAGTAGTGCGGGCAATACAATGGTATAAACCAAAGCAAAGAGAGTGTTTGAGGTGAGAAATCGTGAATCATTTCATTATAAATCCAAGAATGTTTAACGCTTACAAACAGCACTCACACTTACTTCTTAGTCATATGCAGCGAGGCTCATTTCACCCTTCTCACATCCAAATTAGGGAGGCGAGTGGTGTGCACGATTACATCAAAGAGAGAACTATCAAGATTGGTAAGTATATCGTGGAGACAAGAAAGACAGTGCGTGTCATTGCAAAGGAATTTGGGGTATCAAAGAGTACAGTCCATAAAGATTTAACAGAACGTCTACCAGAGATTAATCCAGAGCTCGCAAATGAAGTAAAAGAAATTCTTGATTATCATAAGTCTATTCGTCATTTAAGAGGTGGAGAAGCAACAAAACAAAAGTATAGAAAAGAAGATGTAGAGAAGCCTGTACGTCAATAATGTTACAGTAGCAAACATTCCGTTCACATTCGGTAATATTTTTCAGAAGAATTCTTTTTGCGAATATTACGTTTCTGTTAAATTTATGATAAAATCAGAAATTAGGTGAAAAGAATTCGGGTGTAACCTGATTTTGAATATCGAGGAGGAAAAAACGGGAATGTTTGCGCGAGATATCGGAATTGACCTAGGTACGGCTAACGTATTAATTCATGTTAAAGGTAAGGGTATTGTATTAAATGAGCCATCTGTTGTGGCCATTGATCGTAATAGTGGTAAAGTATTAGCAGTCGGTGAAGAAGCGAGAAGTATGGTGGGACGTACGCCTGGTAATATTGTAGCAATTCGTCCACTTAAAGATGGTGTAATCGCAGATTTCGAAATTACAGAAGCAATGTTAAAGTATTTCATTAACAAATTGGACGTAAAGAGCTTCTTTTCAAAACCTCGTATTTTAATTTGTTGTCCAACAAATATTACATCAGTAGAACAAAAAGCAATTCGTGAAGCTGCTGAACGTTCAGGTGGTAAAACAGTATTTTTAGAAGAAGAACCAAAAGTAGCCGCAGTTGGTGCTGGTATGGAAATCTTCCAACCAAGCGGTAACATGGTTGTTGATATTGGTGGAGGTACAACAGATATCGCTGTACTATCTATGGGTGATATTGTTACCTCTTCCTCTATCAAAATGGCTGGCGATAAGTTTGATATGGAGATCTTAAACTATATTAAACGTAAGTATAAGCTATTAATCGGAGAACGTACTTCAGAAGATATTAAAATTAAAGTTGGTACAGTATTCCCAGGTGCACGTAGCGAAGAACTTGAAATTCGCGGACGTGACATGGTAACAGGCTTACCACGTACAATTACAGTATGCTCTGAAGAAATTACAGAAGCATTAAAAGAAAATGCAGCTGTTATTGTACAAGCTGCAAAAGGCGTATTAGAGCGCACACCACCAGAATTATCTGCAGATATCATCGACCGCGGTGTTATTCTAACAGGCGGTGGAGCTTTACTACACGGTATCGACATGCTTCTAGCAGAAGAACTAAAAGTACCAGTATTAATTGCTGAAAACCCAATGCACTGCGTTGCGGTTGGTACAGGTATTATGTTAGAGAATATCGACAGATTACCAAAGCGTGCTTTGAGATAATTTGAAAGAACTAAGGCTAATGCCTTAGTTCTTTTTTTCGTTTTTATATTTTTTTATTTTGTTTTTTTGCGAAAATGGAAGGAAAATAGAGAAATATGAAGGAAACAGGTAAAATATTCATATATATGGTTAAATTTAATATTTCCTTAATTGAAAACGTTTATAATATAATGAGTCGAATACGACATTAAGGCAAATAATGTTTCAATACATATTGCCTTTCCCTAATTTGGGCATACACTCTTTTCCACCTCCGTGTCAGTTGCAAAAATGTGCAACTATTTTAATGGAATAGAGTGTGTGCATTTTTTTTTAGGAAGTCGTGCTAAATATAAAATGTTACTTTGTAATGACAAACAATAAACAAAATGGGATAATAGCAATATGTCCAAGTGGTAAGACCAATATTACAAAAGGGGCGATTGTTACATGCTAAATATAGAACAAATTAAAGAAATCATTCCTCACCGCTATCCATTTTTACTTGTTGATAAAATATTAGAAGTAGATGAAGGTAAAAGAGCGGTTGGGATTAAAAATGTATCCGCAAACGAAGAATTCTTTAACGGACACTTCCCTGACTATGCAGTTATGCCTGGTGTACTTATTGTAGAAGCATTAGCACAAGTCGGAGCAGTTGCAGTATTAAAGAAAGAAGAAAACCGCGGAAGACTTGCTTTCTTTGCAGGTATCGACAATTGCCGTTTCAAAAAACAAGTACGCCCAGGTGATCAGCTTCGTCTAGAAGTAGAAATGACACGCGTACGCGGCCCGATTGGAAAAGGAAAAGCAATCGCAACAGTAGATGGTGAAGTTGCATGTGAGGCAGAAATTACATTTGCGATTGGTGATAAAAAAGAATAGATAGTACTAAAAAATCTCCTTGTAAAAAGACAAGGAGATTTTTTTAATTTCTGCTATATAACGATGAAACGATAATATACAAACTAATCAGAAAATAACTTGTAAATAGATGGCAATTACCATATACTTACTTTATTATTTATCTAGAAAACAGGATAAGTGATAAAGGTAATAAAGAAATAAGGGCATTGTCATATTGTTAAGGTACTTAAATAAGACAAAGTAGAATGTTATTGATTATGATGAAATGTGGGGAAATCAGCAAGAATATTAATTAGACGTATGAAATCGAGCATAAGAGAGAGAAAAGGGAAATGTCGCATTTCACAAAAGGAGATTATGAATATGTTCGGGAGAAAGAAAAGAAAACCATTACGACAATTAATTACACATAAAGAGCCTAAATCGCGTATTACAGAACAATACCGTAACATTCGTACAAATATTGAGTTTACATCTGTAGATAATCATGTTCGTTCTATTATTGTTACTTCAGCAGATCCAGGTGATGGGAAAACAACAACAATCTCAAACTTAGCAGTTGTTTTCGGACAACAAGGAAAGAAAGTTTTATTAATTGGAGCTGACTTGCGTAAGCCGACGCTACAAAACTTATTTGCCATTCATAGTTCAAATGGGTTAACGAACTTATTATCAGGACAAGCAAAACTTATGCAATGCATTCAAAAAACAGATATAGAGAACGTATATTTAATGGCAGCAGGTCCAATCCCGCCAAACCCAGCAGAACTATTAGGGAGCCAGGCAATGGACGAGGCATTAATAGAAGCATATAACATGTTTGATATTATATTAATCGACACACCACCTGTCCTTGCGGTTACAGATGCACAAATACTTGCGAATAAATGTGATGGAATCGTACTCGTTGTACGAAGTGAAAAGACGGAAAAAGATAAAATCGTAAAAGCGAAACAAATACTAGATAAGGCATCTGGAAAAATACTTGGAGTCGTTTTAAACGATAAAAGAGAAGAAAAAGAGCAGTATGGTTATTACTAAAATAGAAAAAAGCCAATAAGAAATACTTGTTGGCTTTTTTCTCATTTTGAAATTTATTTCTCAAGTTACATAGCATAAAAACATGATATGATAAATAATTTGGAAAATGATTGGAATGTGTTGTCATATTTAAGATTATTTTGTAAGATTAAACTTGTTTCTTGTGAACAAATATAGAACTGAATTATTAAAAATAAAAAATGTAAGATTTATATGTTATAATTTTTCCTATGTGTAAATTTTAGAAAGTTGGAGGAACCTATGGAAGAAACAATTAGTCTAAAAGAGTTATTTCATATCTTAAAAAAACGTTTAGCAATGATCCTCGTAATTGCCTTTGGTGCAGCTATTGTAAGTGCTATCATTAGCTTTTTCTTCATGACACCAATCTATCAATCTTCGACGCAAATTCTCGTTAATCAGAAGAAGCAAGAAGGGGCAATGTTCCAAGCCGGTGAAGTTCAAACGAATATTCAATTAACGAATACATATAAGGTTATTATTAAAAGTCCAGTAATCTTAGATCAAGTAAATGAAAAATTAAATTTAAATATGACAGCTCAAGTGCTAACAGGAAAGATTAATGTTGCGAATGAAAAGGATTCACAAGTAATCTCTGTAACAGCTGAGGATAAGGATCCCAAATTAGCTCGTGATATTGCGAATGCAACTGCAGATGTATTTAAAGGTGAAGTTGCAAAAATTATGAATGTTGATAACGTAACGGTATTATCTAAAGCAGAAGTTGCAGAAAATCAATCTCCGATTAAACCACTTCCAATGTTAAATGTGGCAATTGCTTTCGTTGTTGGTTTAATGGCTTCATTTGGTCTTGCATTCTTATTAGAATACTTAGATAACACGGTTAAAAAAGAAGAAGATGTAGAGAACTTACTTGGCTTACCAGTATTAGGAATTGTAGCTCGTATGGATGAAGAAACAATGAACGTGAAATCACACGCTCCATCATCAAGAAAAGTGAGGGGACAAACAATTGGCTCTTAATTTATTTAAAAAGAAAAAGAATCATCGTCAACGTCGTCAATTAATTGCTCATCAACAACCGAAATCACCAATTTCAGAACAATATCGTAATATTCGAACGAATATTGAATTTGCAGCCATTGATACGAATTTACATTCATTAATGGTCACGTCTGCGAATCCAAGTGAAGGGAAAACGACAACGACAGCGAATATGGCAGTTGTGTTTGCTCAACAAGGAAAAAAAGTGTTATTAATTGATGCAGATATGCGTAAACCAGCAATGCATCAAATGTTCCAAGTAGATAACATTTTTGGACTTACGAACGTACTAACAAATAGTGAACGTTTAGAAAAATGTGTACAAACGACATCTGTAGAAAATCTACACTTTTTAGCTTGTGGTCCAATCCCACCAAACCCGGCCGAATTATTAGGTTCGAAATCAATGAAAGAACTTCTTGGACAAGCATACAGCATGTACGATCTAGTTATTTTTGATATGCCGCCAATTTTAGCTGTAACAGATGCGCAAATTATGGCAAATGTATGTGATGCTTCTATTCTTGTTGTTCGTAGTGAATCAACAGAAAAAGAAACGGCAGTAAAAGCAAAAGGACTATTGGAGTCTGCAAAAGGTAAATTGTTAGGTGTCGTTCTAAACGACCGTGAACGTGAAGAAGGCTTATATTATTATTACGGTGCAAACTAATTAAAAGAGTGAGATATGGTTGAAACATATCTCCTTTTTTCCCTTGAATATGAGTGATATCTCATATTCAAGGGAAAAAAGATCTTTATAGGAGAGAGGGAGGATGAAACAAATGATAGATTTACATTGTCACATTTTACCTGGTATCGATGACGGTGCACAGACAGTAACAGATAGTTTAGCGATGGCACAACAAGCCGTTTCAGAAGGAATACATACCATTGTTGCAACACCACACCATCAAAATGGAAAATATGTAAATGAACGTACCTCAATTATTCATCACGTAAAACAACTAAATGATGAACTACAACAACATAATATTCCACTTACTATTTTACCGGGACAAGAGGTCAGATTATATGGGGATTTATTAGAAGACTATGAAGCTGGTAAAATTGTTACTTTAAACGAAACAAATAAATACATATTCATTGAATTTCCATCTAATCATGTACCTCGTTATGCAGAACAACTACTATATGAATTGCGCGTAAAAGGAATGATTCCAATTATCGTTCATCCGGAACGTAATGCCGAGTTAATCGAGCGGCCAGATAAGTTATATAACCTTGTAAATAAAGGGGCATTAACGCAAGTAACGGCAGGTAGTTTATTAGGGAAATTCGGTAAAAAAATCAAAAAGTTTTCACTTCAACTTGTAGAACATAATTTAACACATATGGTTGCTTCAGATGCACATAACATAACGTCAAGAGGATTTCATTTAGCGGAAAGCTATGAACTAATTGAGAAAGAATTCGGAATGAATGTTATGAGTGATTTAAAAGAGAATCCGTACTTATTAATTAGCGGGAAGGCAATTTACAAAGAAGATCCAGAACAAATTCGTCGTAAAAAATTGTTTGGTATTTTTTAAATAAAGAATTGGTGATGTCTCCTAACCGTTATCAATGGGGGCACTCGGTCGTGCTGTGGGTAGAAATTTTTATTTCGAACCTACCTTAGACGCTTGTCGTCGGGAGTATGACGTGAGGATGGGTTAGATGCCCATAATTTATTTATGTTAGAAACTCTACTTATGGAGTTGTAAAGACGACCCTATAAGTAGGGTTTTTGTTATTGTTACATATGGATATAATAATATGTTTGGGGGTACTAGATTTGAAAAAAGTAAGAAAAGCAATTATTCCAGCTGCGGGACTGGGGACAAGGTTTTTACCGGTAACAAAGGCAATGCCGAAAGAAATGTTACCAATTGTTGATAAACCGACAATTCAATACATAGTAGAAGAAGCGATAGAATCAGGAATTGAAGATATTATTATTGTTACTGGAAAAGGAAAGCGAGCGATTGAAGATCATTTTGATCATTCATTTGAACTAGAACAAAACCTTTTAGAAAAAGGAAAGTATGAAATGCTTGAAAAGGTACAAGCTTCTTCAAAAATTAATATTCATTACATAAGACAAAAGGAACCAAAAGGCCTGGGACACGCAGTATGGTGTGCACGTAAGTTTATTGGAAATGAACCATTTGCGGTATTACTTGGTGATGATATTGTGCAAGCAGAAACACCTTGTTTACGTCAATTAATGGATCAATATGAATGTACACAGTCGTCAGTTATTGGTGTACAAACAGTACCTGAAAACGAAACACATCGTTACGGTATTATCGATCCAGTTGAACAAAGCGATCGCCGTTATCAAGTGCGTCAATTTGTTGAAAAACCAGCAGAAGGTACGGCACCATCAAATTTAGCAATTATGGGGCGTTACGTATTAACACCAGAAATCTTTATGTTGCTTGAAAATCAACAAACAGGTGCGGGTGGAGAAATTCAATTAACAGATGCAATTCAACGATTAAATGAAGTTCAACGTGTATTTGCTTATGATTTTGAGGGTACGCGTTACGATGTCGGGGAGAAGTTTGGATTTATTAAGACGACGATTGAGATGGCGCTACAAAATGAAGAATTAAATGTAGAGTTAATGAAGTATATGAAGGAACTTGTAAAAAAGGAAGAGGTACATTCATAAGAGAATGTCCTTTTTTATTATGAGTAAGATAAGAATTATATAAAGAAGGGAACATGTATATTGAGTTATCGAAAACGGCTCTCATTATTAATTTTATTAGATTCATTTATCGTATTAACTGCCGTGTATTTAAGTTATTGGTTTATACATCCAAATGTATTAAACAAAATTCCTATGACAGTAGTTATTAGTTCTATTACATTATTGTGTAGTCATCATGTTTTTGCTGCTATTTATAAGCTTTATAATAAGGCGTGGGAATATGCGAGTATTGGTGAATTAAAACAAATATTTAAAGCAATTACGCTATCAATTTTAGTAACAGCAATTGTTCAACAAATTATAAATCATGATATTTATGTTCGAATTTTAGCGATCGCATGGATGTTACATTTATTATTGATTGGCGGTTCTCGCTTCGTATGGCGTATGTTCCGTGATACATATATTGCAAAAGCAAATGATAAAAAACGAACATTAATTATTGGTGCAGGTTCAGCAGGAACAATGGTAGTACGTCAATTGCAACATAATAAAGAAGCAGATTTATATCCAATTGCGTTTGTCGATGATGATAGAAACAAACAAAAATTAGAAATTTATAATGTGCCGGTTGTTGGTACAACAAATTATATTCAAGAAATTGTAGAAGATAATGATATAGAACATATTATTATCGCGATCCCTTCATTAAATAGAGGGCAAATAAATGAAATCTTTGAGAAGTGTAGAAAAACGAAGGCGAAAACTCAAATTGTACCAATGCTTGAAGATCTTTTAGATGGAAAACTCTCTGTTAATGAATTCCGTGATGTACAAGTAGAGGATTTATTAGGGAGAGAACCAATAAAGCTAGATGATGCAGGCATTGGAGAAAAGATTACAGACAAAACGATTTTAGTAACAGGTGCCGGTGGATCAATTGGATCAGAAATTTGTCGCCAAGTGATGAAATATAAACCAGCTAAAATTGTTCTTTTAGGACATGGTGAAAACAGCATTTATAATATCGAAATGGAAATGAGAGTTACCTATAAAGATACAGTTGAAATTACAACAGAAATTGCTGATATTCAAGATCGTCATAAAATCTTTGAAATAATGAAAAAGCATCAACCGTATATTGTATACCATGCGGCTGCACATAAGCATGTTCCTTTAATGGAGCGTAATCCAGAAGAAGCTGTGAAAAATAACATTTTTGGTACGAAAAATGTAGCTGAAGCGGCAGATACGTTTAAAGTAAATACGTTTGTAATGGTTTCTACAGATAAAGCTGTAAATCCAACAAATGTAATGGGAGCTACAAAACGATTTGCAGAAATGATTGTGCAGCATATGGCATCGGTTAGTACTGGTACACGTTTTGTTGCGGTTAGGTTCGGTAATGTCCTAGGGAGTAGGGGAAGTGTAATTCCTCTGTTTAAGAAACAAATTCAAAAGGGTGGACCTGTAACAGTTACTCACCCTGATATGATTCGTTACTTTATGACAATACCAGAAGCTTCAAGATTAGTTATTCAGGCGGGTACACTGGCTAGGGGCGGAGAATTGTTCGTGCTAGATATGGGGGCCCCAGTAAAGATTGTGGATTTAGCTAAAAATTTAATTACCCTTTCAGGTTTTTCTATTGAAGAAATTGGAATTGAATTTACTGGATTAAGACCAGGTGAAAAAATGTACGAAGAGTTATTAAATGAAGGTGAAATTCATCCAGAACAAATTTTCCCTAAAATTCATATAGGAAAGGCTGTTTTAATTGATCAAGGGATTTTAAGGCAGTTTATGAATGACTTTGAAGGAATTAGTAAAGAAGAAATAAGAGAACGACTATTAGATATTGCAAATAATAAAGTAAATCTTAAAAATTAATTCAAGGGAAGGAAGTTTTAAAAATGGGAGACAGAATATTTCTTTCATCACCACATATGAGTGACGAAGGTTATGAAATGCATTATGTGAAAGAAGCTTTCGATACAAATTGGATTGCACCACTTGGGGAAAATGTAAATGGATTTGAAAGAGAATTAGCTATGAAAGTAGGATCTAATGCAGCGGCTGCACTATCTTCTGGAACAGCTGCAATTCATATGGCATTAAAAGCAGCTGGAGTAGGAGAAGGTGATGTTGTTTTTTGTCAAACACTTACATTCTCAGCTACAGCAAATCCAATCATTTATCAAAATGCTACTCCTGTTTTCATAGATAGTGATTATGAAACTTGGAATATGTGTCCTAAAGCATTAGAAGAGGCTTTTAAAAAGTATCCAAATGTAAAGGCAGTTATAGTAGTTCACCTTTATGGTCTTTCGGCAGATATGGATAAGATTGTTGAACTTTGTAAAAAATACGATGTTACTTTAATTGAAGATGCTGCTGAATCTTTGGGAACTTATTATAAAGGTAAACATACAGGTAGTTTTGGAGAGTATGGTATTTTTTCTTTTAATGGTAATAAAATCATTACTACTTCTGGTGGCGGTATGCTTGTTTCTAATGATGAAGAAAGAGTTTCAAAGGTAAGGTTTTGGGCTACCCAAAGTAGAGACCAGGCAAGACATTATCAACACAGTGAATTAGGATTTAACTATCGTATGAGTAATGTAGTTGCTGGAATTGGTAGAGGGCAACTTAAAGTATTAGATCAAAGGGTTCAAAAGAAAAGATACATATTTGATTTTTATAAGAGAGAACTAGGAAATCTTGAAGGAATTGAATTTATGCCTAGTAATGAGTGGAATGAACCAAACTATTGGCTAAGTTCTATGACACTAAACGGTAAGATCCGTCCAATAGATGTGATGGAAGCCCTTGAAAAAGAAAATATTGAATCTAGACCGGTTTGGAAGCCAATGCATATGCAGCCGTTCTTTGAGAAATATGATTTTGTTGGTACAGATGTATCAGAAAAACTTTTTGAGAATGGTATATGTTTACCAAGCGATACGAAGATGACAGAAGCAGATTTAGAAAAAGTGGTGAAAATTATTAAAGGGTTGTGGATAGCATAATGAGGAGTTCTAAAGTTGGCATCTATGGCAGGTTTATAAAAAGGCCGATGGATTTTATACTGTCTTTAATTGCTATTATAATGCTTAGTCCAGTATTCCTTATAGTGGCTTTTCTTGTAAAAACAAGATTGGGTAGTCCAGTATTATTTAAACAAGAGAGACCGGGATTAAATGGAACTATTTTTAAAATGTATAAATTTAGAACAATGACAGATGAAAAAAATGAAAATGGTGAGCTACTACCTGATAGCGTAAGGCTTACTAAGTTCGGTAAATTTTTACGTTCGACATCACTTGATGAATTACCGGGGCTGTTTAATATTTTTAAAGGTGATATGTCAATTATAGGACCAAGGCCTTTATTAGTTCAGTATTTACCACTATACAATGAACATCAAAAGCGTCGTCATGAAGTTAGGCCTGGATTGTCAGGGTTAGCGCAAGTCAATGGTCGGAATGCTATTAGTTGGGAAGAGAAATTTAATTATGATATTGAGTATGTGGACAATATGAATTTTATTATGGATTGGAAAATTATTCTCTTAACTATTAAGAAGGTTTTCATTAGAGAGGGGATTAATTCTCAAACGGCAGCTACTATGGAGCCATTTAAAGGGAATAGTAAAGGAAGCATAGAGTTATGAACACAAAACTTCTTATAATAGGTGCTGGTGGTCATGGAAAGGTTATAGCTGACATTGCATTAAAGATGAAAAAATGGGGATATATAGCTTTTCTTGATGATAGTGAGAATGTGAAAATTTCAATGGGGATAGAAATAATTGATAAATCCACAAGTGTTTCGAAATACATAGAGGATTATGACATCTTTGTTGGCATTGGGAATAATGTTGTACGCAAAAAGGTCCAGGAAGAACTTGAGGATTTAGGAGCAATTATACCAGTCTTAATTCATCCAAGTGCAATTATTGGAGAACAAGTTTATTTAGGAGCAGGAACTGTAGTTATGGCAGGTGCTGTTATTAACTGTTGTACCAAAATTGGAAAAGGAAGCATTATTAATACTGCTTCTACAATAGATCATGACAATAAAATTGATGACTATGTTCATATATCACCAGGTGCGCATTTAGCTGGTACAGTAAGGGTTGGATCGGGTACTTGGTTAGGTATTGGGAGTGTAGTAATTAATAACATTAATATTACTAACGATTGTAAAATAGGTGCGGGAGCTGTAGTAATTAGAGATATAGCCGAAGCGGGAACATATGTAGGGGTTCCTGCAAAAAGGATGGACGAATAGAACAATTAAGGGAGAAGGTAAATGGAGCTGTTATACAAATATCTATTTTATATAAGTGGATTTATTATAGTTTGGGCGATGGTTGGTTATCCTATATCATTAAAATTAATTGGAAGGTTATATAAGAATCGAAATCTGGAAAAGAATTACTCTCATGAGCCGACAGTAACTGTTATGGTAGTTGCTCATAATGAGGAAAAAGTAATTTTAGATAAACTTAATAATATTTTAGAGTTAGATTATCCTAAAGATAAAATCGAATTCTTAATAGCTTCTGATAATAGTACAGACAAAACTAATGAAATTGTTAGGGAGTTTATTAAAGAAAATCAAGATAGAAAAATAAGAATTTATGAAGTGAAAGCTCGAAAAGGGAAAACAAATGCACAAAATGAAGCACAAAAAAATGTGAAAACAGAGTATTTAGTTATGACCGATGCAAACTCTATGATGGATAAAAAATCTGTTAAAGAACTTATGGCAGCATTTACGTCAGAAGAAATTGCATATGTTTCGGGAAGATTAATGATTGTTAATCAAGGGTCTAGTGATGTAAGTAATGCTGAAGCGAGTTATTGGGATAGCGACATGGTAATGCGTGAAATTGAAGGGCGAATGCAAACTATAACAGCTGGTAATGGGGCTTTATATGCATGTAGAACTAAGGATTATTATGATTTTAATCCAATACAATGTCACGATAGTGCAATGCCACCATTGTATGCACTTCAAGGGAAAAGGGCGATTGCGAATCATGATGCGATTGCTTGTGAAAAAGCTGGTGAGGTTATTGAAGATGAATTTGGTCGCAAAGTAAGAATGAACCGAATTATTTTGAAACATATTTTACCAGATGTAAGGATACTGAATATATTTAAGTATAAATGGTTCTCTTATTTTTATTTTGGACATAGAACATGTAGGTATTTACTATGGATTGCACATCTTATAGTACTAATATCCAATGCATTATTGGTAACAGAATCTTGGTTTTATTTAATTACATTTATTGGACAAGTGCTATTTTATCTCATGGCGCTGATAAAAGTAATAACTAAGACAAACAATAAGTATGTAACGTTAACTTATTATTATTGTGTAACGATAATTGCACAATGGTTCGGTGTCTATAATATATTGACTGGAAAAGCAAAACCGTTTTGGGAAAAAGCTGAGAGTACAAGATAGATAAAGTTTTCAATTGTAGGATATATGTTATTGGAATAAAGTGAGTATTTTATTTATCTAGTTTAGGGTGTGAAAATATGTGTGTTCAGGTATTAGTTTCTACAATGAATAGATCAAATCCTGTTGGTTTGTTTGAGAAGATGAATATATCATCGGATGCAGTAATAGTAAATCAGTGTGGGTATGAAAAACAAGAAGCTTTATGTGTACAAAGTCATAAATTAACTTATGTGTGCAGTGAGGATGTAGGATTAAGTAAAAGTCGCAATAAGGCAATATCTAATTCGCAGGATGAAGGTATTGTTTTATTAGCGGATGATGACCTAATATATGTTGATAATTATAGTGAATTAATCCAGAAGACATTCGATGAAAATCCAGATTATGATATTATTAGATTTCAGGTGGAAGGAATTAACAGACCATTCAAAACATATGAAAATCAAAGTAAAAGATTAGGATATCTTAGTTCCTTAAAAACTTCTTCTGTCGAAATTGCATTTAGAGTCGAAAAAATTAAAAAAGCAAACATTCAATTTAATGAGCAATTTGGAGCGGGTTCCATTTATAGGATGGGAGAAGAAAATATATTTTTATATGAATGTTTAAAAAAGGGGTTAAAAATTAAATATGAACCAATTAAGATTGCCGATTTATATATTGGTGAATCTTCTTGGTTTACAGGATTTAACAAAAAATATTTTTATGACCGGGGCGCAATATTTAGTGCTCTATCACAAAGGTGGGCAGCGGTACTTATATTACAATTTGCATTTAGACACTATCACAAATATAAGTCTAATATGACTGTAATTCAAGCAATTAGAGAAATGTTCAATGGTCATCAAGAATATAAGAGGAAATTGGGAGAGAAGTGATTTGAGGTTATTATTTGTAGGAGATCTTATTGGTAATGTTGGTCCAGCAAATGTTAATAAAGCATTAAAGAAAAATTTACCTAATAGTACTATGTTTTTAGAAAAACGTTCAATAATTGGTAGGGTTTTTGAGCTTGTTGTTAAAATAAGAAAAGCAGATGCAGTTCTCTTTTCTGGAATGTCTAAAATAAATATTATAGGATTTAGAATTTCTAAACTGTTAGGTATAAAATCTGCGTATTTAATGCATGGATGTCGTAATATAGAAGGAAAAATTAACGGGAATTATAATCAAAATGATGTTGATGTCGAAAATAAGGTATTAGAATTAGCACCTATAATTATTTGTGTTTCCGAAAATTTTATGTATTGGATGAAAGAAAATTATCCTCAATATGAAGATAAGCTAACCTATGTCAATAATGGGATCGATTGGGAAAACCTTACTGCAGCTAAAAAAACAAGTATAGAAAGAGAAGAAAATACTTTAATGGCAGTTGGGGGAGGGGTACCATTAAAAAATATTAAATCAATTTGTAAAGCAATTGATTTAATTAATCAAAAAGATCAAATGAATCTTCAGCTTATTGTTATAGGAAACGAAGGAAAGGATCTTGAAGAAATTCTTTCGTTTCCTTTTGTTCAATATTATCAAAAGGTGCCACACGAGGAAATGCCTTATTATTATCAAAGGGCAAAGCTATTTGTACAAAATAGTAGTTTCGAGACTTTTGGACTTGCACCTATTGAGGCCTTGGTTAATGGATGTAATTTACTTGTATCTAAGGAAACAGGTGCTAAATCGATAATTCCGCACTTAGAAGATAATGATATTGTTTACGATAATTACAATGTGAATGAGATTTCAAAAAAAATAAAGTTTTTACTTGCTAATAGCAATAATAAGAAGTTGATTAGTAGTATGAATCCAAACGTAACATCTGTGGAATTTGCGGCTATTCAAATAGTGGATACACTCAAAAAATAGCTATATAAATAAGTTCGAGGTGATTATGATAAAACTGTACTTAGGGAAATGAATTATTAAATCAAAAACTACATAGGGTACAAAATATTGGTGCGATTAATATCTTTAATAGTGTTAGTAAATATTTACATTATAATAGTTGGATTATAAGGACTGAGAGCATAAATGAATTATTTAAAACAATTTATCAGGACATCAGGAGTATTTTTTATAGGTAATACATTGACTAAATTGATAGGAATTTTTTTGTTACCGTTATACACCTCAAGAATAAGTCCTGAATCTTTTGGGTATTACGATTTAACTATTTCTTTAATTAATTTAGTAATTCCGATCATATTCTTTCAAGTGTGGGATGGGATTTTTCGTTTCACCTTTGATTATGAGAAACTAACAGATAAATATGCTGTAATTTCAAATGGAATTACAATTCAAATTTTTGGAGCATTTTTATATAGTATTACGTTTTTTATTATAATTAATGCTATTGATTATAATATCCATTATAAATATTTAATTTTTATTCAAGGGGTATTATTTGCTTTTCAGTATTATTATAATTTTGTGGCTAGAAGTTTTTCAAAGAATACTTTGTTAGTAGCGACAGGTTTACTGAATAGTATTATTAGTATTTTGATTAATATAATTTTAATTGTAATTTATGATATGGGAATTGAGGCATTATATATTTCATATATTGTCGGAACGTTACTTCAAATTGTGATATTGGAAATAAAAGTTAAAATCATAAGTAATTTTAAAGTGAGTACAATTTCCCTTTCTCTAATAAAGAAGCTAATACTTTTTTCTTTACCGCTCTGCTTAACAACTATATCGTATTGGCTTTTAAGTGGTCTAATTAGGATCGTAATTAGTAATAAATTAGGGATGCATGAAAATGGGTTATATGGGATTACTAATCGTTTATCTAGCATAATGGTATTAGTGGTTAACTCTTTTCAATTAGCATGGTATGAAATGTCATATTCTATGGGGAAAGAGGAAAATAAAAAAGAATATTATAGAAATAGCTTGAATTATATATTAAAAGTTATTTTATATGTGGGTTCAATCTCGCTAATTATTATTAAACTTATATTTCCATATATGATTGCAGAACAGTATCATGAAGCGCTAACAATAATTCCTATTACATTTATAGGGGTATTAATTAATTCATATGCAAGTTTTGCAAGTACTCTATTTTTAGCAGAGAAGGAATCAAGTAAGTTACTAATGCCTACTCTAATTAGTGCGATTGTTAATATAATTGGATTAGTTGTATTAACTAATATTTTTGGATTAATAGGTGCAACACTCTCTCTTACAATAGCTTTCTTCATTAATGGCTTAATAATTACAATTAAATTAAAGAATCAATACAATATTAGTCTAGAAGCTTCCACATTGTATGGAGGAATAGTTACTTTAACTATCTCCACTTTTGTGTTTTATTACTACGAAGGAGTATACCTGATAGTTTTTGTATTAATTTTAGCGGTTATCTTAATTTATATTTTTAAAAACATTATAATAAAGGTTTTAGATTTATTAAGAACAACTAGATAAAAAGGAATGCTAAGAATTACGAAGAATTCTCCTTCTATCTAGATTTTTTATAGTAATTGGTTATATGAAAATAGAGATTAGAGAGGATAGAAGATGAAATATACCATTTTTACTCCAACATATAATAGGGAAGAGGAGTTAGGGAGTTTATACGATTCCTTAAAGAAACAATCATTTCGAGATTTTGAATGGTTAATTATTGACGATGGATCAACTGATAAAACAGAGCAAAAAGTTAATGGTTTTATAAAAGAAGGTAACATATCTATTAGGTATATTAGACAAAATAATGGAGGTAAGCATCGGGCTTTTAATAAGGCAATTGAAGAATCCAAAGGGGAGTTTATGGTTTGTGTAGATTCAGATGATTTTTTAAAGGACTATGCCTTAGAGAAAATTGATAAATACTCTAAAATAAATAATAACGTAATGGCAATATGTTTTTTATGTGTAGATCCACAAGATAATGTTATAGGAAGTAGTTTTCCTAAGAGTAACTCAACATTTAATTTAATTGAATTAATTTATAAGTATAGGATGAGGGGAGATAAACTGTGGGTATTTAAACACGATATATTAAGAGAATATAGATTTCCTGAATATAAAGGAGAGAAATTTGTTACAGAGGGCGTACTAACACTCCAAATGTCACTCAAATATGAAGTTTTAGCTGTCAATGAAGCATTACAGGTTTGTGAGTATAGACATGGGGGATTGACTGCTATTGGTAATAAACAACTGTTCAGAAAAAACTCTAAAGGTGCAAAAGCGTATTATAAATTATTACTACAAATAGCCCCTAATTATAAATACAAATTATTCTATTTATATAATTACCTATTATATAGCGTCTCTGGGAGAAATATATGATAAATCAGGTTAAGCTATTAGCGAAGTTCATACTTTTAAAATATAAACACAAATCAGCTAGTATTAATTCTTTTCAGGTAAATCGTAATCTTAAGATATCTAAGGGAGCTAGAATTAATAAAGGTGTAATAATTGGCGAGAATGTTTCTATCGGCGAATACTCATATATTAATAATAATTCTATAGTGTTTAATTCGGATATTGGGAAGTTTTGTTCTATAAGCTATAATTGTATGATAGGTTTGCCTAATCACCCTATTAAAAATATTAGTACGTCCCCATTTATATATTCTAAAAATAATATTCTTAATATTCCAGGGAGTTTTGAGGAGTTAAATATTCAAACGGTAATTGGCAATGATGTTTGGATTGGTGCCAATGCAATAATAATGCGAGGTGTATCAATAGGAAACGGTGCAATTATAGGAGCTGGATCAGTTGTAACTAAGGACATCCCAGCTTACGCTATTGCAGTAGGTAATCCAGCTAAAGTCATTAAAATGAGGTTTGAGAAAAATCATATAGAGTTTCTAGAGGAAATGAAGTATTGGGATAAGTATGATACTCAAAACAAAGAACTTGCACATTTAGTATTAAATAGGGAGAAATGGATAGAAGATGTGAAGTGACATTTTTAAATTATTGTTTTAGGATGAATTAAGATACGAGGCGGTTTTAAAAGAATAAACTCTATAGATATTAAGAAGTAAGGGTGTGTTTCGAATAAATGAAAATTACAATAGCTGGAACAGGATATGTTGGTTTATCTAATGCAATTTTATTAGCTGAGCATAATGAAGTAATAGCACTTGATATTATTCAAGAAAAAGTGGATATGATTAACAATAGAAAATCTCCTATCATAGATACTGAAATTGAAGAATTTTTAGCAACAAAAGAACTTAATTTAATAGCTACTACTGATAATTATAGAGCATTTAGGGATGCAGAATATGTTATTATTGCAACACCGACAAATTATGATCCAGATAAAAATTATTTTAATACAAGAACTGTTGAGGCTGTAATTGCTAATGTTTTATCTATTAATCCAGAAGCTATAATGATAATAAAGTCAACTGTTCCAGTAGGATATGTAGAGAAAATAAAGGAGAAATTTGAAACGGATAATATTATTTTCTCGCCAGAATTTCTAAGAGAAGGTAGAGCTTTGTACGATAATCTATATCCGTCACGTATAATTGTAGGGGAAAAATCGGATAGAGCAAAGAAATTTGCTGGATTATTAGTTCAAGGTGCGATCAAAAAAGATATTCCGGTATTATTTACAAATTCAACTGAGGCTGAAGCAATTAAATTATTTGCCAATACATATTTAGCCATGAGGGTTGCCTTTTTTAATGAACTAGATTCATATGCAGAAGTACGAGAACTAGATACCAAACAAATTATTGATGGAGTTGGATTGGATCCGAGAATTGGTGATCAGTATAATAATCCATCTTTTGGTTATGGTGGCTATTGTTTACCTAAAGATACGAAGCAACTCTTAGCGAATTATGCGGATGTCCCTAATAATATAATGACAGCAATTGTTGATGCAAATAGAACAAGAAAAGATCATATTGCAGAAATGATTATAAAGAGAAATCCTAAAGTTGTAGGTATCTATAGATTAACTATGAAAATGGATTCAGATAATTTTAGACAATCGGCTATTCAGGGAGTTATGAAGCGCATTAAAGCAAAAGGAATTGAAGTCGTTGTATATGAACCAGCACTTCGTGAAGAGACATTTTATAATTCTAAAGTAATTAATGACTTTGAAGAATTTAAAAAAGTAAGTAATGTAATTGTAGCTAATAGATTAACTGATGATTTATACGAAGTAGAGGAGAAGGTTTATACAAGGGATTTATTTAGTAGAGACTAGCAGTGAAGGCATATTGGTTTTATTTTGTAGATTTAAAAGAAAAGGGTACATGGTTAGTATTACTGAAGAATTTTTCAACACTGATCAAGTTATTTAATACAGCCTTTTTATGAATTTTATGATAGATCAAAAAGGTTATTAGGATTAAAAATCAATCGGTCTTCTTGGAGATATCTCTAAAAAATAAAAGGGGAATTTGAAAAGAAATTAAAAATTAACTTCAGTAATGAGTTAACGGTGGAGGATTATATATGAATATCTCAAATAGATGGATTGCTATTTTTTTGCTTCTACCCCATCTGAATATTTATTTTTTTAATTTGGATCATATTAATAGCTTTGTTTTTGCGTGGAAATCATTAATAGTGTTAGTAGCCTTTTGGTTAATATTTAAGCGGATAAATATTTTGAACCTGCTAATAGTGTGTTATATGATGGTAGTTCTATTTTCTGCTGTTATTAATGGGAATTTGACTAATGGGATTACAGTTACTATAGTAATTTTTATGTCTTTTTGTATTTATATTTCTTATGCTATGAAAGAATCTAAAGAGTTTTTTAGCGGGGTATATTATTTATTTTCAGTTATTATTATTTTGAATTTCCTGACAATAATAATGGGTGGAGTTACAATTGATAATAATGGATTTCCCGTGTATTTACTGGGAGGAAAAAATGCAATTACAATGACAGTATTACCAGCAATACCGATTACATTTATTTACTCTTATATAATGTATAAAAAGCTAAAGGTATTCCCACTCATTGTGATAATATTAAGTATTGTATCTATCTATTTATCGGCAAGTGGAACGGGAATTGTTGTGGCAATAGTAACGACATTATTTTTAGTGGTAAACAAAAGATACTTCCCGTCTTTAAAAAACTATCTCTTAATTTATGTTATACTTTTCTTCTCCATAGTCGTTTTTAGATTGCAAGAATTTTTATTTGGGGATTTTATTATAAATGTTTTGCATAAAGATATAACATTTACGGGAAGAACTTATGTGTGGGACTTAATATTCAATACTATTCAGGATTCTTATTTTATAGGTTTTGGAAGAGGAAATAATATTATTAACCAACATTTTATTAATTTGTATGAGGCACATAATGGATTACTTGAAATTCTTATGTATTCTGGCATTTTTGGTATCTCCTTTTTTATCATAATTTTAATAATGGTCGCTAAAAACTTAGGGCGTTTTAAGAATCACGTTATATCTAAAGTTTTGTCCTTTTCAATTTTCGCATATATGATAATAGGTTTAACAGAGAGTGTTTTTTTCAAAAATGAACTTTGGATGTTAATAATTATTTCATATGGAATCAGTAATATTATAAAGTGCATCGAAATAGAAAATTAGCGATTAGATAAGTAAATTTGCAAATTTTCAATAATGTATGGTGTTAATTTTGTATAGGATTGAGTCTATGCGAAAATATAGTTGTATTAGGCGTTAAGTAACGAATAGGGCACCGTTGAATAAAGAAAATCAATTCTTTGATGAACCTATAAGGTGGTTTTAAGAAAGAAGGTTAAAAAATGAAAAAGAAAATCCTATTTTGGATATTAGGAATCATAGGAGTCCTAATTATAGGCGGAGGAGTCTATGCTTATAATATATATTCTTCCGTGTCAAAAACGTTAGATGAAGTTCATAAACCATTAAAGCGTGATGAAGGTAATAAACAAGAAGAGAAAATCAGTAAATCAGCACCAGTTTCAATCCTATTATTAGGAGCTGATGAACGCGGTGAAGACAAAGGACGTTCAGATTCTTTAATGGTCATCACATTAAATCCTAAAAATAATTCAATGAAAACAGTAAGTATCCCTCGTGATACATATACAGAAATCGTTGGAAAAGGGAAAAGTGATAAAATTAATCATGCTTATGCATTTGGTGGCGTAGACATGTCTGTAGCGACAGTGGAAAAATTCTTGAATATTCCTATTAACTATTATATTGAAGTGAACATGGAAGGGTTTAAAGATATTGTAGATGCAGTTGGTGGTGTAGATGTAAATAATGATTTAGAATTTACACAAGATAAGCACCATTTCGCCAAGGGAAATATACACTTAACAGGTGATGAAGCTTTAGCATTCACACGTATGCGTAAAGCAGACCCACGAGGTGACTTCGGTCGTCAAATGCGTCAACGTCAAGTGATGCAAGCTGTTATTAAGAAAGGTGCAAGCTTCTCTTCTTTATCAAGCTATGGAGATGTACTTACAGCGATTCAAAAGAATGTGAAGACAAACTTAACGCAAGATCAAATGTTTGATATGCAAAAAAATTATAAAGATTGTCTGCAGAATAGTGAAGATATCCAAATCTCAGGTGACGGTCACATAGCAGCTGATGGTATTTGGTACTACTATGTTCCAGAGGCAGCAAAACAAGATTTAACGAATAAGTTAAGAGCGCATCTTGAAGTGACTAAATAATATGTAATAACCCAACTCCTTTGGAAGGAGTTGGGTTTATTTTTGCATGGATTTATATTAGTATTATATATTGTGAGATTAATAGATGAGGTGAATCGATGAATAAGAAAGCAGTACTTGTCCTTGTTATTTTTGTATTGTTTGTTGCTTCGATTGTGAGCGGTAAATTGTACTGGAATAAGAAGATTGCGAATGCAACAGGACAAACGAGTGAAGTAACGAAAACAAAGGCTGAAGTGAAAGATAGCGGAGCAAAGAAAGAAGAGAAAAAGGAAGAGAAAAAACAAGATACAAAGTCATCTTTTAATGAAGCATATGCGAAGAACTTGCCAGATGCAGTGAAAGAGAAGTTAAAGAAAGCTGCTGAGGCTAAAAAGCCAGTAAACCTTGTTATTGTTGGTGATGAAGCTTCTTCATCTGCAAAAGATGCTTGGGCAGCTAAGTTAACAACTAATTTAGAAACAGCTTACGGTAAAGGTTTATGGAATGTGACGGTAAAGGAATATAAGGGTGAAAGCACAGAAGAGTTAATCGCGAATAAGCGTGATAAAGAGATTGCGAAAGACAATCCAGATGTGATTTTATTTGAACCACCATTCATTACTGATAACGGTAAAACTGGTAATGGGAACTCTGTTGTGAATACACAGAAGTTTGTTCAAGCACTTTCTACTAGTGCAAAAGGCGCTACGATTATGATTCAACCATCAAATCCAGTGTATGGTGCGAAAAATTATCCGAAATCGATTGAAGCATTAAAACAATTTGCAGCGCAAAATAATTATACATATATTGATCATTGGGGAGCATGGCCTGATGCGACAACAAAGGCTATCCTACCATATTTACAAGAAGAATTTGGTTTCCCAAGTGCAAAAGGACATGACGTTTGGGCGAAATATGTAACTGATTATTTTGTAGCTAAGTAATGAAGGAGAGATAAAAGGTGTACGAGTTCTCGTATACCTTGTCTTTTTATAATTAAGAGATTTGAAAATAGTAGGAGGAAAACAATGAACTCAATCCTAATCTGCGGCGGAGCCGGGTACATCGGTTCTCACGCTGTGAAAAAATTAGTAGACGAAGGTTTATCTGTAGTAGTAGTAGATAACTTACAAACTGGTCATGAAGATGCAATTACGGAAGGCGCGAAGTTTTATAATGGCGACCTTCGTGATAAATCATTTTTAAGGGATGTTTTTAAACAAGAAAATATTGAGGCGGTTATGCACTTTGCAGCTGATTCTTTAGTTGGAGTTAGTATGGAAAAGCCCCTTCAATATTATAATAACAATGTGTATGGTGCACTTTGTTTATTAGAGGTAATGGATGAGTTTAAGGTAGATAAGTTCATTTTCTCTTCTACTGCGGCAACGTATGGTGAGGTAGATGTGGATCTTATTACTGAGGAAACGATGACAAATCCTACGAATACGTACGGAGAGACGAAGTTAGCAATCGAGAAGATGCTTCATTGGTATAGCCAAGCTTCTAATTTACGTTATAAGATTTTCAGATACTTTAACGTGGCTGGTGCAACTCCAAATGGTATTATTGGGGAAGATCACCGTCCAGAAACACATTTAATTCCTCTTGTGCTGCAAGTGGCTTTAGGTCAACGTGAGAAGATTATGATGTTTGGTGATGATTATAATACACCAGACGGTACTTGTATCCGTGATTATATTCATGTTGAAGATTTAGTAGCGGCTCATTTCTTAGGGCTTAAAGACTTGCAGAACGGCGGAGAGAGTGATTTCTATAACTTAGGAAATGGTAATGGTTTCAGTGTAAAAGAAATCGTTGATGCAGTTCGAGAAGTTACAAATCATGAAATTCCTGCTGAGGTAGCACCGCGCCGTGCGGGCGATCCAGCACGTTTAGTTGCTTCTTCTAAGAAAGCGAAAGAGAAGCTAGGATGGGATCCTAAGTATGTAAATGTTAAGACAATCATTGAACATGCTTGGAATTGGCATCAAAAGCAACCGAATGGATATGCTAAATAAATATAATAAGTGAAAGAGAGGGTATCGTCGACAAAATATGTTCGACATTACCCTCTCTTTTTTTGTACGATTTTTGCTATACTAAACTGTACTATAATACATGATGGAAGGAGGAAAATAATGAAAATACTTGTGGTTGATGATGAATCGAGTATTCGTAATTTGATTCGGATGCAGTTGGAGATGGAAGGTTATGAAGTATTGGCAGCGGCTGATGGGAGAGAAGCTTTAGAGCGATGGAATGAAGGGCCGGATGTATTGATTTTGGATGTTATGCTTCCGGATACGGATGGGTATGAGTTGCTTCGTTTGTTCCGTGAGAGGGATAGGGATATTCCGGTGCTTATGTTAACGGCAAAGAGTCAGATGAATGATAAGTTGCTTGGATTGCAGCTTGGTGCTGATGATTATGTGACGAAGCCGTTTAATTATGCGGAGCTTATTCTTCGGGTTAAGAATATGGCGCGGCGTGTAAAGAAGACGGAGGCGGCTGTAAGTCATGAAGTAATTGAGGCTGGAGAGATAGTGATTTGTCCTAAGGAAAGAAAGGTACATGTGAGTGGACAAGAGATTCAGTTAACGTACCGAGAGTTTAATTTATGTCAGTTGTTTGTTTCAAATCCGCAGCGTGTGTTTATGAGGGATGAGTTGCTTGAGAAAGTATGGGGATTTGAGTATATCGGAAATACGAGAGCAGTTGATATTATGGTACAGAGACTTCGAAAGAAGCTTGGGACGAGCGGAGAATATATTAAGACAATTTATGGCGTTGGCTATAAACTAGATTGTTAAGTGGTGATGGTATGTCTTTAAAGCGAAATATGGTGTTCGGAATAGTTGGGCTGTTAATTCCGATTTTTGTTCTTTTATATGCAGTTGTTTATATTACGTTAGAAAAGAATATGTATCATAACGCAGCAGATTCTTTAGAAAAATTAAGTGTAGAAGCACAAATTTATACGATGAATTATTTAGAGAAGGAAGCAGAAGTGGATACGCTTGGTCCTAATTCACTTTTAATTGCGTCGTATTTAGCGAAGCGTATGGATGTCCGTGTGCAAATGATTGGAAAGAATGGCGATGTTGTTGCAGATACACAAAAAGGAGCGTTGCTTCACCGTAACGTCGACATTGAGAGTTCTTTGAAGGGGAAGAAGTCTTATGTTTTTGAGGAGGCGGATCCCGCTCCCATTCTTTTGTTTTCAAGCCCAGTGTATTATGGAAACGATGTCATTGGAAGTATTCGTTTTATAAATGAGTTAACGGGTGAGAAGGAAGTTTTAACAAATGTGAGCTGGACTTTCTTAATGACGTCGCTTTGTTTAGTAGCTATCGGTATTTTCTTTGCGATTCGTTTGGCGAAGTCTCTTCATAAACCAATTGATCAGTTGAGACAAATGGCACAGCGGCTTGCGAATGGTGATTATAAGAGTAAGATTGAGTTAAATGAGTACGTGGAAATCGCTCAGCTTTCAGCATCTTTTAACGCGATGGCTGATGGAATTGAACTGCATATTAAGCAATTGCAGGAGGAGAAAGAGAAGCAGAAAGATTTCCTAGATCGCATTACGCATGAGCTAAAAACACCGCTAACAGCAATTATCGGTTATGTTGATTTAATTCCAAAGTTACATTCGAAAGAAGATGTACAGGAAAGTCTTCGTTATGTGGCTGTGGAAAGTGAGCGTTTATTATCACTTGTAGAGGAACTGCTTAAGTCCTCGAAATATGGGACGAGTACGTTTGAAGTGTCTCCTACAGTTGTGAATATAAAGGAATTGGCAGAAGAAGCAGTTTCAATTGTGAAACCTCGTCTAAATCAGTTTGAAATTGAAGTGATAAATGAGTTAACGGATGTACATGTTGTTGCGGATTTTGATAAGACGAAGCAGATTTTCTTAAATGTGCTTGATAATGCAATTAAGTATAGTGATGCTTCGCACATTCGTATGAATGTAATTGTGAATGAGTATGAGGCAAAGGTTTTTGTTCATGATGATGGGATCGGTATAGATGAAGTGGTGCTTGCAGAGTGGAATGAGTCTCCGAAAGGAAAGGCACTTCCGTCTAGTTACGGGAATGGTTATGGTTTGTATATTTGTCAGGAGATTATGAATAAACAGGGCGGAAGCATGCGGATTGAGAGTAGTGAAGAAATAGGTACTACAATATTCATTACATTTTTGCTTCCGAGAAGGATGGAAGACATAAAAAACTTGAAAGCGGTTAAATGATACATTTATGAAACAATTATGCGGTATTTTCGAAACAACGTTTTTTTATCTTGGAGGTAGGCAGAAATGAAAAGGCTATCATTTCAAATTCTTATGTTTGTCATTTGTATGATTGTTTCTCTTGTTTTGTTTTATGTTATGGAGAAGCAAATCTATAATCGAATTAACATTGTAAATGATAAACAAGCCGTTTTACAAAGGGTGAATGAATCTCTTCCAATTGAAGTGAAAGTAAGACATGAAAAGTGGGGAGAAATTGTTGTAACGGATGAAGTTCGTTTGCATACGATTGTTTCATTCTTTGACCGAATTCGAATAGAGCCTGAGGGCGTTAAGAGTCAAGAACAAGTATTTACTGGAGAAGTAACGTACTTGAATGGACATAAGCGTACTTTTGCAGTAGGTGACTTGTTCCAGTATGGGGAAAATGTATACGGAAAGAATGGCATGGATCCGATGATTTCAGCACTTCAAACGTATTTATTAAGCCTGTATTACACGCCAGAGCGTATTAGTGATTTCTTTGCTTCAGCAAAGGACGTCGTAGTACGTCAAGGCGATGTGGTACGTACTATCAATCTTACGCACATACTTGATTCTATTCGATACGCAAAGCAAATTACAGATTACGGAGAAATTCAGAAGTTATTACAATCGCAGAATGAACCGATTGCTTATATTACAGCTTATAAAACAGGTAAGCGTGTAAAGAATGATCGTGAAGATATTCTTACGATTTCTGTGTATCCATCGTACTTTGTTGTGCAATATCTCGGTGATAATAACGGAAATGTCATGTATATGAAAGGCTCTCTAGCAGAGTTATTAGTAAAGGAGAATGCGTCATGAGAAAGATAGCCTTTTTCTTCTTTTTGCTAGTAATTGGAGGAGCGATGTCTAGTTGCTCTCGAGATACAACCTCTATTAAATATAGTAAAAATGGTCTCCCTATTTTGGATGATCGTCATATTGTTGCGTATGTAGCGGCTCGTGAGGAAGTTGGTGAAGCGTTACTTTCATCGTTTTGTAAGCCGCGCGGATGTACGTATGAATTTATTCGTCTTTCAACAGAAGAACTTCTTCGTAGAGTGGAAGAAGAAGCTGGAAATCCGAAGGCGGATATTATTATTGGCGGTACAGTAGATGCGCATCAAATGATGAAGCAAAAAAATCTTTCTATTCCTGTGATAAGCCAACATGCAAATCGTATTTCAAAAACTGTTAAAGATAAAGATGGTTATTGGTACGGTTATGAAGTGGAGAAGCTGGCAATTGCGATTAATAAAGAGCGGTGGAACGAGGAAATAGCACCGCTCGGTCTCTCGTATCCGTTAAGATGGAAAGATTTATTGAATCCAGTATATAAGGGAAAGATTGTCATGCCCGATCCAAATGTTTCAGGTACAGCATATACGTTTTTTCAATCACTTATTGATACGTTAGGTGAAGAGGAAGCGAAGGAATATGTGAAAAATCTGGCAGAACAAGTTGGAGAAGTAACAGTGAATGGTTACATCCCAGCAGAACTTGTTGCGAGTGGTGAATATATGATAGGCATCAACTTTATGGGAGATCAGAGAATGCTTCAAAAACAAGGCTTTCCGATTTTAAGTAACGAACCTGAGCAAACAGGGTTATCCGTTAATGCGATTTCGAAACTAAAACGTGCACCGAGTGGTATTATTGCGGATTTATTTATTGATTATTGTTTATCAGAAGAAGCGGGTCACATTTTAGAAAAAGTGTCGTTTGGCGTACCAACGATGTTTGCGAAGAATGAGAAAGAAATAGAAGGACAGCCGGTTAGAAGGACGAATCAAAATATATCAAATAGCGGAATAATCGAGATATGGAATAGACAGCGTCTCTCTCTGAAGTGAGAAAAGGAGACGAAAATATATGTTTAAATGGCTCAAGCCAGCACCTGCAATTGAAAGATTGCCAGCGGATATGATCGACCGTGTATATCGATTACTACGTATTCGTGTGTTAATCGGGATTTCAGTTGGATATGCTGCTTATTATTTAGTTCGTAGTAACTTTACGTTATCAAGTACGTATTTAGTACAAGAATATGGTTTTAGTACAGCTGAAATTGGTCTACTAGGTTCAGTAATGGCAATTGTTTATGGATTTAGTAAGTTCTTTATGGGTAATTTATCAGATAAAGCTTTCGCCCAGCGCTTTATCGCAGTCGGTTTATTCTTATCAGGGCTTGTAAATATTTGCTTCGGCTTTGCATCATCATTTGGGATGATTGTTACATTACTTGTTGTTAACGGTATTGTACAAGGTATGGGAGCACCACCTTGTAGTATTGTTATGACGAAATGGTTCTCGAAGAAAGAACGCGGTACGAAAACAGGTCTTTGGAATATTTCACATAACGTTGGTGGAATGCTTGTGCCACCACTTGTCGGAATTGGTGTAGGTATTTTTGGTGAAAACCATTGGCAAGGCGGCGTGTTTATTTTCCCTGCAATTATCGCAATGGTAATTTCGGTTCTTGTTTGGATTAATGCGAAGGATACACCAGAATCTGAAGGTCTTCCTCCAATTGATGAGTATCGTAATGACTATGAAAATCTTGAAAAAGCAGATAATGCTAACAAGATGTCACCAAAAGAAATTTTAATGAAGTATGTAGTGAAAAATAAATTTGTATGGTTCTTATGTATTGCGAATGCTTTTGTTTATTTAATTCGTTTCGGTGTTATTAACTGGGTTCCACTTTATTTAACGACAGTTAAAGGATTTTCAAAAGCAGAAGCGCATGCGGCATATGCAATCTTTGAAGGTATGGCAATTCCAAGTTCATTAATCGTTGGTTTTTTAAGTGATAAATTGTTTAAAGGAAAACGTATGCCATTATGTATTATTAGTATGGTTGGAGTTGTTATTGGTACGTTTATATATTGGCAAGCAACTAGCGTACTTGTTGTAAGTATTGCAGTTTCTATTATCGGTTGTTTAATTTATGTACCACAGTTCTTAATCGGTTTAAGTGCGATGGAATTAGTACCGAAATTTGCAGTAGGTACGACAGTTGGTATGTGTGGTCTATTCGGTTATGTAGGCGGAAGTCTTGTAGCTAACGCAGCAATTGGTGTTATTGTTGATCGTTCTGGTTGGGATGGTTGTTTCATCTTACTATTAACAGGTGCGGTTTTATCAACAATCTTTTTATTTATTGTTCAACGTGGACATGAGAGAAAAGATCCTAAAGTAGCGTAATATTTTGTTTGAAAAAGCTATCCAATTGTGTGTGATTGGATAGCTTTTATATTAGAAAAAACAAACAGTATGTAAAATTGCAGTTTAATATATAAATGATTTTTGTTAATTAATATAATTTTTTTAGATTTAATAAACCAATTACGTACATAGTTAGACCGAAAAATCCGCCGCCACAGATGAAAATTACAACCTTAAATAAAGAAATAGAGATTTCTTCTGAACCTACATAGGGAAGGATATAATTCATAAAAACAAACATTTGAAAGCCCCAAAGCACACCTGCTTTTAAGCCAGCTTTTCTTAATTTTTTCTTGTGCTGTAAATATTCTTCTTTTGTTGCACATTCAGTATCACTTAAACCTTTTTTCTTGAATTTAAAGGCTAAGTAATTAGCGTAAATCATATTAGATAGAAAAATAAATATAGTTCCTATAGATATTGTGTGATTCATAGTATCAACAAGTAACATAATAAGCATTACCAACATATTTAACCACCACAAACCAATTCCAGCTACAGATAACTCTTTATTGATTTCTTGTTTTTGGTATTCATCTCTCTCACTTAGTGTTCCAACAAAACTATTATAAACTCTTTCTTTCCATTCAATTTTCATCATTTAATCTCCCTCCCAAAATAGACTATTTAAATCTGTTTTTAGTGCTTTTGCTAATTCGATACATAAGGCTAAAGAGGGGTTATATTTATTGTTTTCAATTAAATTTATTGTCTGTCTCGCTACGTTAACTTTTTTAGCTAATTCTAGCTGCGATAAACCTTCAGATTTTCGATATTGTTTAACGTTATTCAAATATAACCCTCCCATTGATGGTTGTAGACCTCGTGTACCAAAATGTCATTTATATGTGACATTTTATAATTGAATAGATGAAATGTCAAATATATATGACAAAATAGCGATGATGCAATTAGGAAAATGATTTTAATGATTCATTTTGGCAAGAAGTTTGTTAATAAAGAATGGCTTCCATTCAATTAAAATTGCCCTTTTTCCTTTCCTTAAATCTATCTTAAAAGATATAATGTCATATTTCTAATCATTGGAATTTTTGTTACAATATAAATGGATGTGTAAAACTTTGTAAAAATAATGTAATAATATGTAATCTATTTTCAGAAAGTTTTATACAATTTTTATATTAAACTATTAAGTTATAAAAGGGAGCGAGAATATGTTACCAAATACGGTTCGTACTCCAAACAAGAAGAAATGGATTATTATTGGGGTTATTGCACTAATTGTTATTGTAGCGGCAATTAATATTTTTGTTATGCAAGGTAAGAAGAAGGGTGCATCAACAAATGCTGATGCTGTAAGTTTTGAGAAAGTGACAGAGCGTAAGCTGAATAATACAAAGTTAATTTCTGGTCAGGTGAAGCCTGGTAATATTGAAAGCTTCTATGCAGATCCGGCCAAAGGAAAAGTGAAAGATATTGAGGTAAAAGAAGGGCAAGAGGTAGAAAAAGGTACGAAGTTATTCTCTTATGACAATGAAGAGATTAACCTTCAAATGAAGCAAGCTGAGCTTGATCAGAAGATGGCGGATATGCGTTATGATCAAGGAAAGAAGAAGATTGATTCGCTCAAGAAAGAAATTAAGAAGGCAAAAGATAGCGGAGCTGGGAAAGAAGTAACAGATCCGATGGACGAGCAAGTAAACGAGTTAGAGATAGCTCAAAAGACAACTGATCTTGAGAAAGAAAAAGGAAAGTTGCAGAAAGAAGAGTTAAGTAAGAAGCAGAAAGAGCTTACGATTTATAGTAATTTCGCTGGTGTTGTTCAAAAGTTAGATAAAGATGCGGCACAAAGTTCATCTCAAGCGTTAGGTGGTCAAGGAAAATCGTTTTTACAAGTAGCTTCTAAAGATCCATTCCAAGTTCAAGGTACGTTAACTGAGCTTCAGAAGTCACAAATTCAAAAGGATCAAACATTCACTGTAACAGCGAAAGCAAATAATAAGAAGAAGTGGACTGGTAAGATTACAGAGGTAAGCGAATTCCCAACAAGTGCAGAGATGGCGCAAGCTGGCGGCATGGGTGAAGCAACTCAAAATATGTCCCAATATACATATAAAGCTAGCCTTGATAGTCAAGATGGTTTATCTCCAGGTTATCATGTTTCCCTGCAAGTAAACTTAGAGAATAAGACGATGATTGCTGTTCCAAGTAAAAGCATTGTAGAAAAAGGCGATGATGCATTTGTTTATGTTGAGGATAAAGGAAAGCTTCGTAAACAAAATGTGAAAAAAGGTTCTACTGATGGAGACTGGACAGAGGTTGTAGAAGGCGTAACAGTGGGGCAAAAGGTGGTTAAAAATCCTTCCGACGATGTGTATGACGGAATGGAAGTGAAAGAAAAATGATTACGTTAAATAATATTGCTAAAACGTATTATCAGGGGAAATTGGCGGTGCCGATTTTGCACGGTATTAGTTTAACGATTCAAAGCGGTGAGTTCGTTTCAATTATGGGACCGTCGGGTTCTGGTAAGTCAACGCTTATGAATATTATTGGTTGTTTAGATCGTCCAACAGAAGGCGAATATATGCTAAATGACGTGAATATCTTAACAGCAGACGAGTCAAAGCTTGCTTTAATTCGTAATGAATATATTGGCTTTGTATTCCAGCATTTTAATTTACTGCCTCGTCTTTCCGCAGTGGAGAATGTTGAGCTTCCGCTCGTATACGGTGGCGTGAAGAAAGCGGAGCGTCGCAAGCGTGCTTTGGAGGCGTTAGGTAAAGTTGGATTAGCAGACCGCGTGCATCATTTACCAAATGAGTTATCAGGTGGACAGAAGCAGCGTGTAGCGATTGCAAGAGCGATTGCGAATAACCCAACGTTCATTATGGCCGATGAACCGACTGGTGCACTTGATACGAAGTCTGGTGAGCAAGTTATGGATATTTTCACGAAGCTTAATGCAGAAGGTACAACAATTGTTATGGTTACGCATGAAGAGGAAGTAGCAGCGTATTCTTCCCGCCGCATTGTACTGCGAGACGGGAAAGTTACAGAAGATAGAAGGTGTGCGGTATGAGTTTACTAGATAGTATAAAAATTGCCCTATCTTCTATTTTAGCTCATAAATTACGTTCAGCTCTTACGATGCTCGGTATTATTATCGGGGTAGGTTCGATTATTACGGTCGTTGCAATCGGGCAAGGCGGGGAAGCGGCATTGAAATCGCAGTTTGTTGGGGCAGGTAATCAAACAGTTCCGATTCATTATAGTGCAGATATAAACGATCCTTTCGGTATGGGAATGGTAGAAGCACCGAAGATAACTGAAGAAGACATTTTTGAAATTAAAAAAATTCCAGAAATCGCACATGTGGTAACAACAAATTCAACCATGGAACCACTTGATATTGAAGATAAAAAAGAAATGGTGAGTATTACTGGATTAGATAGTGAGTACTTTGCAGTAAATAAAGTAAAGTTGTTAAAGGGACGTTCTTTACAAGAATCAGATGTGGATCAAGGTAATAACGTTGTTATGATTAGTAAACAAATGGAAGAAAAGGTGTTTAAGGATACCAATCCAGTCGGTAAAATTATTGAAATGAAAGGTCAACCGATGCAAATTATTGGTGTCTACAAATCAGATAATGAGTTTATGGGAATGGGACCATCAGAAGCGCTAGTTCCAATTTCATTATGGCCGACACTGTATGGAAAAGATGAAATTCAAAATATTTCTGTTCAAGCAAAAAATGTAGATAATCTAGAAAAAGCAGGTAAAAAAGCTGCAGATGTTTTAAATAGTCGTAAACCAACTGATGCAACTGGTAAATATGAAGTTATGAATTTAAAAGAAATTCAAGAAGGTATTTCGAAGATGACCGGTATTATGACAATGATCATCGGTGGTATCGCTGGTATTTCATTAGTCGTTGGTGGAATTGGTGTTATGAACATCATGCTTGTATCTGTAACGGAGCGTACGCGTGAAATTGGTGTACGTAAAGCACTTGGAGCAACGCGTAGTAAAATTTTATTACAGTTTTTAATTGAAGCAGTTATGTTAACACTTCTAGGTGGTTTAATCGGAATTGGTCTTGGGTATGGCGGAGCATATATCGTTTCTACATTCGCAAAATGGCCACCACTCGTTTCATGGGAAGTTGTCGTTGGAGGCGTACTATTCTCGATGACACTCGGTATTATTTTCGGATTAATTCCAGCAAACAAAGCTGCGAAATTAGATCCAATTGAAGCATTGCGTTATGAGTAATTAATAGTGTAGTAGAACTACACATTACCGTTCTAGTGGGCGGTTCATAGCCTCTATATGAGGAAGTGAACCACCCGTTAGAACGGGTTATATAAATAGAAGGAGGCGTTATAATGGAAGCTAATTTGAATACGCAAAAAGTTGGCGGAGAAAAGCCATCATTATTTGGAATGATTACTTCTCCGGGTTTGCAGTTTGAGCGAATGAAGACAACGGAGAAAGTTTGGGGTATGTTCTTCTTAGTCGCATTGTTACAAGGGCTTGTAGGTGGTTTAAATTCGTATGTTATGTATACATCACCTGAGATGATTGAAATGCAAAAGAAATTGGGAGGCGAATTTGCAAAACAGGGTTCGCTTGTATCAGAGGTAATTTCTGGTACGATATGGGGAATAGTAGGTGTTATGATTGCAACACTTGTTATTGCAGCTATTTATAAGGTGTTTATGATGTTCTATGGAAATGATACTTCTTATAAAAAAATAGTAATGATTATTGTATACGCGGATATTGTTGTTATTATTGGTGGACTTATTAATGGTGTTATAGCTTTAATTTTAGGTGCTGGACCAACTGCGTATACAAGTTTAGGACCACTATTCGATCAAGGTTCACTTGCATATGGAATTGGTAATACAATTGAATTGTTCTATTTATGGAATATCATTTTAATTTGGCTAGGGTTACAAATTACAGCTGGAGTAAGTAAAGTGAAGGCAGCTATTCCAATTATTGTTTTATTCATTATTAAAGCGGGATTCCTAGCTGCGATTGTTGTATTGATTGCAAAGTTCTTACCTGGTTTGCCTGTATAATAATATGATTGAATTAAAGGGTGACTCTTCAAGGGAGTCACCTTTTTTATTTTTATCCCTATTTCAAATACCACCAATAAAATTTCAAATTCTACATAGTGTAATTTCAAATTCCGTCGGTAGTATTTGAAATTACTTACAGTGAAATCTTTTCTTTATTTTTATATTGTGAAGGTACCGCGGAATACTAGAAAGGTATACCTTTTAGAAACGGGTACTGTGTGAAGCCAGCGACTTTTACAGAGGCAGTTGTTTTGTATGAAGGGATGATTGTAAATCAAATAAAGAAATTAGGTATTCGCCAAGATTATGAAGAGTATTATCAATGTGGTTTAATTGGTCTTTGGCATGCGTATGAAAGATTTGATGCAAAGAAGGGGTATTTCCCTGCATATGCACTTGTAACGGTGCGTGGTTATATATTAGAAAGATTGAAGAAAGAATCTACTGTACAAGAAAGATGTGTATGTGTAGGAGAGTATGAGGACATCTTTCATTTTGAAGATGTTGAAATGAGAGTGAAGGATTTTATGAGTGTGTTAGACGAGAAGGAGAAGTATATTATTTTTGAACGTTTTTTTGTAGGGAAGACGATGGGAGAAATCGCTTTAGAGACGGAAATGACATATTATCAAGTAAGATGGATGTATCGGCAAGCACTCGAGAAAATGCGAGATAGTGTAAGAGGATAAAAATAGCAAATAGAATGGAAGGTAAGGAAATACTACCTTCCATTCTATTTGTTATTAAGGTGATGAATCTTGCATGTTCATTTGGGATAATACATATCCAGCTTTCCATAATTGCTGACTTAGCTTATGGGAACTAATTTGTATCGTTACGGTAGCTCCGTTTGAAAAATGAATTTTAGCTCGTTTAGCTTTTTGGAAAAACTCTATTGTATGAACATGTTTAAAGAAAAGCCAAATACAATTTGGAGAAGCAGGAGATTCTGTTGGGAAAGCACAAATATATTCTCTATGATTGATCGGAATTGGAACGTTTTGTTTAAATTTAAATTTTGTTTTTACGGCATTACGTCTCCCTTGATAAGTAGAATGAATATTTGTTAGACAAGATTTCTGTATAAGTTGGAGAGCAGTTTGACAGGAGTAAAGATGGTTCCCGCTACTGTCGATAATCTTTGTACGGTAATAAGGGTGTTTACATGGTTCAAGCATCATTGTAGAACTAGAAATAAAAATGTTGTTTTCATTATCCATAATTCTATATCCTCCCTTATAATTTTCATTCTGAATATAATTATATATAAATTAAGTAAATTGATTGTTAATATTCTATTTCATATTGTAAATTTTGGCTATTCGTTTACAATCAATAGGTGATAGTCTTTCTAATTTGCATCGCTTGTACATATATATGAAAATAGAAAAGAGTAGGCGGTGATATAGTATGAAGAAAAAGTATATTATTATGGCTTTAGTTGTCGTTCTCCTAGTATATTTAGCAAACAGCAATCCGAGTAAAGGAGAATATACAGAATGGGCAGCGAAGCAGTTTATGAAGCGTAATGATGTGAGTAAGAAGCTAGATGAAGTTCAAAAAGAGAATGAAGAGGGTCTCCTTGGCGACTTGGCATCGGCCGGTAAAAAGTTAGCGAAAAAGTATGTTGAGCCACAAGTTGGGTTATTAATTGATCATTATACGAAGCGAAATGATTATATATTCTTCTCAACATATACGACTGAGTTTGATATAGGTGAAGAACATTATAAGTACGTATGCGTCGGTTTTTCAAAGATTTTTATTCCGATTGAAATGCCGAAGAAAAAAGACGAATCTGCAAAATGATGCAGATTCGTCTTTTTCATTTTATAGAGTAATTGGAACTTCAGATACATTTTTTTCTACAAGGCGAGCTCCCTTTTTTCTTGTATTTTCATCAATGGATGAAAATACAGATGAGGCAAGGATTGTATCCATTACTTGATTTACGACTTGTGCATCGATTGGTGTGATGGGCGTATCGATAGAAAAAACGACTGTTTTTCCATCTTCTTTCGCGAAAATTAACTCTAGTACTTGCATGTGTTATTCCCTCCTTTGTATTTATCCCGCTATTTACGGGACTCGGGTCTGCTGGTTAAATTGCGGCTAATAATCAGCGGGGATGAATAAAATCCCCACTGATCCGAGTTTTACTTTATAGTTTAGAAAGATCTGATGTGCTAACAAGTTGTACAGCGTGAAGTGGTGATGCTTGTAAGGAAGCGAGAGCATGAGCTACGTTGTGTACTTGATCTAAGCTCGCATTTGTTTTAACACGTTTAAATTGTTTGCTCTTGAAAACTGTTTTGCCGTTCTTATCTAATCCGTTGTTTAAGACAAGACGTAAAGTTAAATCCATTACGATTGTTTCAATTGCCATGTGTATCACCTCCTTTCACTTTATAAATAGGGTACAAATGTCATGTTTTGGCGTGAAATTTTTTCTTTTTTTTGGTACCCTTAAAAGATTAAGAGAGGAGAATTCTGGATAATGAATCGTAAATGGTTATTTTGGATTCCTGTATTACTATGGATGGGGCTGATTTTCTATTCTTCGGCACAACCATATAAAAAGCAGGATATGCGTTCAGATATTGAACAATATGTGAATGTTGAATTTGTGAAAGAGCATTTTTCATGGGTATCTATCGATTATGGTGGAGGAACCCCTGTTAGTATTGCCAATAAAGGTGTAGGCGGATTTATTGAGTTTTTCCTTCGTAAAGGTGCTCATTTTATGGTGTTCTTTATGCTAGGTTCATTGATTTATTACGCTTTTCATCGATCAGGTCATTCGAGGAAAAGATGTTTTATATATGCCCTTCTTTTCGTGGCAGGTTATGCAACATTTGATGAAATCCATCAATGGTATACGGGGGACCGTACACCAATGTGGCAAGATTCATTGCTTGATACGTGCGGCGGATTAACCGGGATTATAATAAGTAATTGGTTTTGGAATAGAAAAAAGAGCTAATCTCATTTTGAGATTAGCTCTTTTTGTTTTATGTTTATACACCAAGTAATTCTTTTAGTTCGTCTGTTGATAGTTCAGTCATCCAACTATCGCTTGTGATGACCGCATTGTTTAGAGATTGTTTTCTCTCTAGCATTTCATCGATTTTTTCTTCTAATGTTCCTGTAGTAATGAGTTTGTGAACATGAACAAATCGTTTTTGACCAATGCGATATGCGCGGTCCGTTGCTTGATTTTCCACAGCTGGATTCCACCAACGGTCGTAGTGAATGACATGGTTGGCAGCGGTTAAGTTTAGTCCTGTTCCGCCAGCTTTTAAAGATAAGATGAAAATGTCATACGTTCCATTTTGGAATTCCTCAATCATCTTGTCACGATCTTTTTTCGGTACACTACCGTTTAAGAAGAGGACACGCTGGCCGAATTTTTCTTCTAGCACACGTTTTAGCATGTTCCCCATGCCGATGTATTGAGTGAAGATGAGGCAACTTTCATCTTGATCCTTTATATTTTCGATGAGCTCCATTAACGTTTTTGTTTTCATGGAGCGTTCAATGACATTTTGTGGCTCTTCTTCTTTTAAATAAAGAGCAGGATGATTACAAATTTGTTTTAGCTTGTTCAGCATAAGTAATATAAAACCGCGTCTTTCAATTCCGCTTAATCCTTCGACATTTTGCAGTGTATCTTGAACAAGTTGTTCATATAAGGAAGCTTGTTCACCAGTAAGAGGACAGTAAGCTTTTTGTTCTTGTTTATCTGGTAAATTTAATGCGACTGTTTGATCTTTCTTCGTTCGGCGCAGTAAAAATGGTGAGATAAACCGTTGAACTTGTTGGATTTTTCCTTCATCACGATCTTTTTCAATCGGTGTGACGAAGCGGCGCTGGAATTGCCCTAAGCTTCCGAGATATCCATGATTAATAAAGTCGAAAATGGACCAAAGTTCAGCGAGGCGATTTTCCATCGGCGTACCAGTTAAAGCGATTTTGTGATTTGCTTGCAAGTTTCGTACTGCTTTCGACTGTTTCGTATGTGGGTTCTTAATATTTTGTGCTTCATCCAAAATAACAGCATCCCAGCATAATGAAGTCAGTTCTTCCTCATCGAGCTGAGCCAATGCATAAGATGTTAATACAACATCTGCCGATTGAAGGAAATCTTCAAATAAATTGCCCTTATCTCTATTACTTCCGTAATGTAATTGAACACGTAAATTCGGTGCGAAACGCTCAAATTCTTTTTGCCAATTTCCAAGAACAGATGTCGGCGCTACGATTAATGCAGGGCCTGTTTTGAGATTGTTTTCTTTTATATATAGTAAGTAAGAGATTGTTTGAATACTTTTCCCGAGTCCCATATCGTCAGCTAGCAATGCTCCAAATCCAAGCTTTCGTAAATATAATAACCATTCAATACCGTGTTGTTGATACGGACGAAGTGTTGCGTTTAGTGAAGTAGGGACATCTACTTTTGGAATATCTCCAATATGAAGCAGCTTCTGGAAGAGTTCTTCATAATATCCATCTAGTTCGATTTCAATATCAGTAAACGGGCTATTATCTTCTACAATTTCCGTTTCAGCCGTATTTGATAAATGTTGCTGCAGGACATCTTTCATCTCTAGTCCGTATTTATCGGCACGGTTCATGAGTTTCCTTACTTCTTCGATAAAGGCTGGATCTAGTCGCATCCATTGACCGTTTATATTAAATAGACGTTTGTTTTGTTCAACGAGTTCGAAAAATTCGCTTTCTGATAAATCAATGCCGTTTGTCGAAATGCGCCAGTCAAAATTAACGAGCGTATTCATACCGAAGAACGATTGTGTTTGTGCTGTATTTTGCTTCAACTGGACACGTAATTTCGGTTTTGTTGCTTTTAAATTTTGCCACCATGATGGTAGTAAAATTGTAATGCCAGCTGCAAGTAATTCATTGCTTGCTTCTGTTAAGAAGTTCCACGCTTCGGTTTCAAAGAGCTCATTTCGGAACGTATCTTCTTCTTTTAACCACGGTATGAGCTTACTAAAACCTTCTTGTGTTTCTGTAATCCGTTCTTCGTAATCGTGCCATCTTTTCGGTAAGGAATCGATGTTTTCATATACATATATGCGATGCGCCCCGCGCTTTGGTGTCACAATTGTTTCAAGCTTCCACATTTCAAATTCTTCTTGTGGTTCTTGCAGTCTTAGTCCGATTGTAAACGGAAGATCATCTTCAATATAACCAATTTTTCGAAGCCAATCTTCTTCATGTAGTGCTGTTTCCAATTGTCTTTTCGTAAAGTCGTAATGTTCATATAGTCTTTTGGCATCTTCCCAGCCGTCATTTGAGCGATTATCTTGTAATATGCTTTCATTAACTGCTGCTGAGAAAAGAGATGCTAATGTGTCATCTTCAATTGGTGTATTTTGAACTTTCCAAGATGGTTGTTTGGACCAATGATTCATATCTGGTACGAAGCTACCACTCGTAAAGGCATCCCATAATTCATTTGCATCTTTCGTAAGGGCTGTAATAGGTCCGTTTATTTGCATATGTGCAAATGAATTCATCGGTTTGTTTGCAATGTATTCAAATGCTTGTGCGTTTGTTAGCATAACACCTTGTTTTCCTTCGAAGGTTGCTTCTTTTAGAAACGTACCGTAGAAAGAAGTGGAGTGCCATGTGAATGCATTTCGTTTCCAACTTGTTACGGATAATGGAGTACCGCTGTCATCTTCTCCCCAAAGGAACCAACCTTGACTAACATGCTGGAGCCTAATTGTTACTTCAGTTTGATTGATCATCGATTAATTTTCCTTTCCGTAATTCCTCTTGTAGTGCACGCAGACGTGAATGGAGATTGGCGATGTGAATAATGAAAGCATCCCATTCATCGGTGCGTTTTAATCGTTTATATAATGTACGTAATTTCTTTAAGTAACGAACTGCGCGTTTATATGATTTGCGATTTCGTTCTTCAATTGCCTCTACAGCAGCAAGATGGTAAAGAGGAAGTGCCGCTTCTGGCGCTTCTTTTTCAATATCTTTCAGTGGCTCTTTTAACAGTTCAATTGCTTCAAATCCATATAGGAGATGAAGCTCTGCCCATGTGCGATACTGTTTTTTCGCGAGTACGTACTGTTCATAGTTTGTGAAACTATACGGTAATAGTTCTTGTAAGATCATTTCGAAACCAGCTTGTTCATTTGTATGTGTTGCATATGTTTCATACATGATTACAAATAGGCGAACGACATCTTTTATAAAAATCGTATTTTCGTGATCTTGGATTGTTTTCTTTACTTGTTTATACGTAAAGGAAAGCCAATTTTTCGCACGATCCCACTGCATGGCACTTAATAGTTCTTCTAACCAATAGAAGTATAGACTCACAACAGAAGCAGGCTGTTTTTTTAGTAAGTCCATCGCTAGTAGATCTTCGTCATTCAAAAAGAGAAGATGGGAAGACGCTAACGCTTTGGATAGTGGATTGATTTTCGTATCGATTCGTTTTTCTTCTTCTTGTATTTTCTCTTTATTGTTTAAAAGTTCACTCCATATGTGACGATAAATGAAAAATCGCTCTTGCGTATAAGTGTCGGTAGAGAAGAATACTTCATGAACGAGACGAGCTGTTTCTTGTAAAATTATTTCAGACTCTGAAGGAATCGCTTCTGATTGTAAGTCCCGAACGATGGATTCCACTTTGTCTACAAATAGGCGAATGACATTAACAGGTTGGTGATAAGAATACGTTTTGTTTGCGTTGAATGCCTGAATTTCTTCTAATAACTTTTGAAAGCAGTAAAGTGCTGCGTGTAACCTGAATAATTCATGTATCGCAATGACACGCGGAGCTTTCCGCTCAAGTTTCGTATAGAAATCTGTAAAGATACTCATAAGAAAATACATTTGTTTATAAGTAAGCCGAGCTTGTTCTTTTTTAAATGATTCATATTCTTTTTCAAAATACGATTGCCAACTTTTATAATCGGTTTCTTCAAAAGCTGATGATTGCAATACTTGTCTTGCAGTTCGAATAGGAGGAAGGGAAGGTTTCGTATTATTTTTAAATAAAGTTAATACATCTCCTACTTGCCCGAAACTAGACGCTGCAGATAGTAATACAGCAAGCATATGCTCACATTGTGTTGGTGCGAAGCAATCACAATAACTTTCAGCGACGTTACGAATCGGAATATGAACGCTATATACGTTGCCTTCCGCATCTACAGTTCCTGATAGTGTATAACCATCAAAGTCAACGTTGTAGACAACACCACTACGATATAGGTGCCGAGCTGTAGCGACATGTTCCTGATCAGCTGTTTGCTGTGGATCTAGTCCTTGAACGAACTCATTCGCAATCATCATAATTTCATCTTTCGTAATTGAGTGTTGCAGCATAATATTCCTCCGTACACATATTTCTTTCCTTTACCATTATAAACAAAAAATGCTCAAAACAGAAAAAATGAAATTTGGATTACATAACTTGAAAATCATGGTAATATATAAAATGTTAATTTCATATATGAATATATACATATAGGAGGAGAAATGATTTGTCAGATTTACAGACGAAGTTAGGTAGTGGAATGAATAAGTTACAAGAAGGAATAGAACAAGGGAAAATGAAGTTGCAAGTTGCACAAGAAATTGCTCAATTGAAAAAGGGAATGCAAGTGCAAATGCAGAAAAAAGCAGAGGTTCTATTAGAGGTTGGACAGCAAGTGTACGTTCAATTAAGAGGAAATGGAGTAAATGAAGCGAGCTTAAAAGAAATGATTGCTCCAGTTCAAGAATTTGATGTAGCTATTTATCAAGCAAGAAAACGCATTGTTGAATTGCAAAAACAACAAGGTGAAAAAGCTACATGTGAATGTGGTGGACCTTTATCAATAAATGATAAGTTTTGTGGTTCGTGTGGAAAGCCTAACCCAATGTTAGCAGTAGAAAATGAAGGTGAAACGGTAAATTGTATTTCATGTAATGAGCATATCGATAAAAACTCTACTTACTGTCCAGTTTGTGGAATTAAGCAAAGTGGGGAGTGAATTAAATGTATTGTCGCACATGTGGAAAACAACATGGTGAAGAAGTAAATTATTGTCCAAATGAAGGTAGTATGGAGATTGCAGGAGCTATAGATGCAATAACATTAGAAAAAGATACTGCAAAATACTGCAAAGGTTGTGGCAATGAAAATGCTCAAAAAAATTTATATTGTCAAAGGTGTGGGTATTCTTTATTTGTTGCGAAGAAAAAAGAACAATCTGTAAAATTGCCTACAATGGATGGTGCTCCTAAAGTTGAATTTAAAGCAGATAAAGCCGTTTTACAAAAAGGTTTTATTGGTGGGGCTGTTGCAAGTATTCTCATGTTAATTGCTGGTTGGATTGGTAGTTTATTATTTGCTTCTATGTTAAGTGAGATGTTTAGCAAATTTGCGAAAGAATTAGAAATGTTGCCGAATTTTTATTCGAGTGCAACTTCTACGATGTTAAGTTATCATTTACTGGGTTTTACAGCTAACGACGATAGTGGATTGATATTTTCTTTATCTTGGCATACTCCATTTACATTACTATTAATCATTCCATTTATTATTTTCGCTGGTACAGGAATTTGGTTAGGGAAGCAGCATGTTGCGAAAACGATTAAAGATCAAATTTTTATGGCATCAACAGTTGGTATTATTTATGGCGTCTTTTTATTCATTATAAGTTTTATAGCATCACAATCTTTTGCAATTCCATTCTCAGATGCAGGTAAGATTACGGTTGGCTATTCAGCGATTAAGGGTTTATTGAGTGGTTTTGTATGTGGGACATTATTTACCTTATTAGGATTTATTGCTCATACAAGCAAAAACAATATGGCAGCAGCATTTCAAGAGTTAATGCCATATGGAGCGTCTGTTTATTACGGTGTTTCAGCTATGATAAAAGGACTTTTAGTAACAGCGGTAGCGGTTTGTATTATGGCGTTAGTAAGTAAGGAAGACGGTATTGAACCATTAAAAGAAATAACAACTTTAAAATCTGAAAGTACATTATTAGCATTAGAGTTAACACCTCAATTATGGAGTATGGCTCATTTTGCACCGTTAGAAGTATCAAGTCCAGCACTTAGTAAGGAATTTACTGGAATTGGTAAGAAATCAAAAGCATATGAGAGCACATTATCGTTTTCATTTATATCAGGCGTCTCTGTAAATGGCGTAGAGCTCAGAGAGATATTGATTTCAAAAGGAGCAAATGAGGAAAGCCTTGCAGAATTTGATAAAGTGAATAACGTATTCCATTATGGTTTATTACTGCTTATTATTCCATTGTTCTTTATGTTTAGAGCGGGAAGAAAGTTAGCTAAATTACCGACTGCCAATATATATATTACATTAGCGGTATGCAGTGGTTCTTACACAATTATGATGATTATAATGAATATGATTTCTAAGTTCCAAATTAATGTTTCAGGAACTGTAACAGGTTTATTTGGAACAAGTGGAACGGTATTATCTATGCAAAATTCATTTATATATTTAACTTTGTTTAGCTTGATTGTGACATATGTAGCAGCATTTGCTGGAATGAAATTAGCTAAAAAATAGGAGGAGAGCACGTTGAAGTTTTGTGGAACATGTAAAAAGAACGTTGCAGACCATTTAAACTTTTGTCCTGAGTGTGGGAGTAAAGTAGAAGTAATCGTTGATAACACTGCTGCTTCATATACAGAATTACAAAGCGAGACAAAACCAGTGAAAAGTAAGAAAAATGTATTTTTAATCATTGGTTTTGCTATTATTGTTATTTTATTATTTGGGGCATATAAATTTGGAGCATATAAGTTTTCAAAAGAAAAGCAAGTAAATGTAATGATTGAAGCATTCCAAAAGAAAGATATTAACGCAATTGATGAGTTTGTGAAAGCAAATGATTCAAGCTTAAAGATTAAGACAGAGGATATTAAAGCGTACATGCGTTATTTAAAAGAGAATCCTTCTTACAACAAACAATTGTTGTCTTATTTACAGAAAGAGACAGTAGATCAAAAGTTAACAAAAGATAAACCTGCATTTAAAGACGGGGAAATAGTAGAAGAGGGAAAAGAGTGGTTCTTATATCCAAAGTATAAGTTCAGCATGAAATCTTATTATATGAATGTAAGTACAACTGCAAAGAATGCAGAAATATATGTGAATGACAAAAAAGAAACAGAGCTTTCTAGTGATAAAAATTCGAAAGAGTTGGGGCCATACTTCCCAGGTACATATGTTGTAAAGGCAACGGCGAAGACAGAACTTACTGAATTAGAAACAGAGAAAGAAGTAGATTTAGCGGATGAACAGAGCGAGAAAGTGAAAATTGATTTATCGCTTGAAGGCAATTATGTAAGCATTTCTTCTGATGAAAGTGATGCAACTGTATTTGTGAACGGGAAAAAACGTGGAAAATTAAGTTATGGAAGTTATAAGCTTGGTCCTGTATCCACAGATGAAACAGTAGAAGTACATTTAGAGAAAACTACTGATTTTGGTGTGATGAAATCTGAAAGTATTAAAATTGGAGACCAAAGCACGTATTACTTAAAATTCCCGAAAGAAACATCAAATTCAGCAGTGGGCGAATTTGTAAAAAATCATATTTATGCTAACGTACGTGCAATTTCATTAAATGATTTTAGTTTAATTGAAAATAATTATGATAAGAGCGGGAAATCGTATAAGGAAGACCGTGATTATATACAGTATTTACACAAAAAAGGAATTACAGAAGACTTGTTAACGATGGAAGTTCGTAATGTAGAGCGTCAAAGTGATACGAAATATAAAGTAACGACATATGAAGAGTATCATATTCGTTACGGTGATGGATCTGTGAAGTTCAAAAGTTTTAATAACGAACATATTGTAACTGTGAATGGAAATGGAAAGATGCTGTATCATTCTCTTGGTGCAAATAATACGTTGAAATCAGAAGATGTATCTGGTCCAACTCGTTAATATGAGAGAAGCTGTTCAATATTTGAACAGCTTCTTTTTTGTAGCTAAATCGATATTTCGTGTCAAACCGTTGATATATCGTAAGTTATGATAGATATAATTGAAAAACCGTTGATATATCGTAAGTTATGATAGATATAATTGAAAAATCGTTGATATATTTTTCTTAAATTTTGTTCATGAAGGGAAAATAAAAAAGATATCACTTAGCCGAAAAATCCGGCGAGGGGATATCTTTTTTTACGATTATGAGTGCGTTTCCTTTAATATCGCTTGTACATACGGATCATGTAATATTTGCTCTATAATTGGCAACATATTTTGTTCAAATGGAATGTCGATAGGAAATGGTTTTTGAGAGCCTGGTTTTATTCCATATTGCACAATTTTGTAATGTGTATTGTTTTCAGACTTGAGCACAATTAACTTATAGCGATTATCATCGCCAGCGAGTGAGAAATCAATAGAAGTAGCGTTATATGTTACGTCATCTTTATATATGTACGGCTTTGGCGTACCAATCCAGTCTACTTTTGCTTGTACATTCATGGGCATAGCCTCCTTATATGTATTATAAATAAATAAAAGCCAGCTCTCAATAAAGAGAACCGGCTTGTAATTTAGCAGTCATTGGTTATTTTAAAATTTTCACTTTAACAGTTTTGCGTCCCCATTTTTGAGCAGCGCTATCTGATCCAAGTAAGATGTCGATACGGTTACCTTTAATTGCACCACCAGTATCTCCAGCGATAGCTTCTCCGTAACCTTCTACCCATACTTTAGATCCTAATGGGATTACTTTCGGGTCAACAGCGATCATTTTCATGTTTGGATTCGCAGTTAAATCATGACCCATTGCAGTTAATACACGGCCGCCATATGTGCCACCGTTTTCGCTCGGGTGAGCTGTATATGCTGTAGCTACAACTGTTAACTCACGACCACCAGATGGTGTGTTAGTTTCAGCAGCTTTCACAGCAGGCTTAGCAGCTGGTTTTGCTTGTGCTGCAGGTGCTTGAGCCTTAGCTGGTGCTTCAGCTTTAGCAGGAACAGTCGTTTCTTGTTTCTCAATTACAGGTGCTGTACCTGTTAAGAAAGGAACATGAACATAAGCTGTTTTCCCATTATATTCAAATTGTAACCACTCATTTTGTACTTGGTTCGTTGTTTCGATTACATCGTCTTCCTTCAACTTTCCAAGAATTTCTGAGTTTGTGTTCGCTTCAGCACGTACGTTTAATACGTTAGCTGTTACGTAGTAGATGCTTTTTGTGAACTCTGCACTTACGAATGCGTCTTTACCGTCTAAAGTAACTTTTGACCATCCGTTCTCTGTATTTTGAACATCTATCTTATTACCGTTTAGTAATTTACCGACAACTTTTGATTCCGTAGTAGGGTTTTCGCGTACGTTTAGTACGTCTGTTGTTACAACAGTTTCTGCATTAGCAGATGATGTGAAAATCCCAAGACCAAAAACTGCTGCTGTTGCTATACCAATTAATTTTTTCATGATAGCCTCCATTGCGTTTGTTTTCGTGTCCTCATTATAGCAACAGATTTTTTCGGATTTGGGGAAAACACACAATTACAAACCATTCGTAATAAGTCGTTAACATCCTGTAATATAACAAAAAATATAGGAAAGCGTTTTTCATTCTATATGACTCATAGGTTTCTAGTTATATTCAAAATATTTAATACAACATGTTTTTTTCGACGTAAATAAGAATATTACAGGAATGTTACATGATGTTTACTAAATGATTACATTCCTTGAGTATTTTACCGTTTTATGGGTAATATAGTTATATAAACATAAACATTTTGTTTGTGAAGCTATAAACACGTGCTATATACTAGCAAAAAAACCGCATAATTGTTACAAAACGAAAGGGTTGCAAGGAAGAACTTTGCCCTTTTTTACATATGTAACACATCCTTTTTTAGGAAAATACATTCCTATCCGCGTTTTTCTCACACAATTTGACAGCAGTATTTCTAACTTGTAGCTCTTGCAGAGTGAAAAGGTTATACGAAAGGTAAGGCTGTCCATAAGAATTCGAATTGGTGAAGGTGAAAGTAAGAAAATCACCGCAAAATTATAGTTTTCTATCCGATTTTACATATCGGAATTTATGTTATTTACAAAAACGAAACCTACGAAGGGGGATTTGATGAGGAAACTGACAAAAACATTCATCGTTTCATTAACATTATGTATTGCATTTACAATTTGGGGGATTATTCCCGAATCTATTATTGGAAAAGGTAGCTTAGGAAATGTAACAACCGCAATTCAAACTGCATTAGTTAGTAAGTTTGGCTGGTTTTATATTATTTCCGTTTCTATTATTTTAGGTGTATCTATCTTTTTAATTGTTTCGAAATACGGTTCTATTCGTTTAGGTAAAGATGATGACGAACCTGATTATAGTTATATGACATGGTTTGCTATGTTATTTAGTGCTGGTATGGGTATTGGCTTAGTTTTCTGGGGCGTTGCCGAACCATTAAACCATTTATACGCACCTCCGTTTGGAGATAGTGCAACTGAGGAAAGTGCGCGCCTTGCACTGCGTTTTTCATTTTTCCATTGGGGATTACATCCTTGGGGACTATATGCGTTTGTAGCGTTATGTATTGCTTACTTTACCTTTAGAAAAGGAAAAGCAAGTACGATTAGTGCAACAGTAGGTCCGTTATTTAAGGGCGGGGAACACGGACGTATTGCTCATTCGTTTGATGTGTTAGCTGTTTTCGCAACTGTGTTTGGTGTTGCAACGTCGTTAGGTCTCGGTGCAAAACAAATTGCAGGTGGTGTTAGTTATTTAACATCTATCCCGAACTCATTAACGACACAGTTAGTTATTATTGCAATCGTAACAGTATTATTTATGTTATCTGCGCAAACAGGTCTTGATAAAGGAATTAAATATTTAAGTAATACGAATATTATTTTTGCCTTTGCACTTATGATCATTGTATTATTTGCAGGTCCAACAAACTTTATTATGAATTACTTCACTTCAACAATCGGTTCTTATATTCAGGAATTACCAAGCATGAGCTTCCGTTTAAGTCCATTGGATGAAGGTGGAAATCAATGGATTCAGTCATGGACAATTTTCTATTGGGCATGGTGGATTGCGTGGTCACCGTTCGTAGGTACGTTTATTGCTCGTGTTTCACGAGGTCGTACGATTCGTGAGTTTGTTATCGGTGTGTTACTTGTGCCGACCGTAATTGGTGCACTTTGGTTCTCTGTGTTCGGCGGTACTGGTATTCATATGGAGCTGTTTGGTGATGCACATATCTTCGACAAAGTGAAAGAAATGGGAACAGAAGTAGGATTATTCGCTATGTTTGATCAGATGGGCAGCTTTGGATCAGCTTTATCGGTTTTAGGTATTTTACTTATTGCAACATTCTTTATTACATCTGCAGACTCTGCAACATTCGTTTTAGGGATGTTAACGACACATGGTAGTTTAAACCCACCAAATCGTATTAAAATGATTTGGGGTATCGTTCTAGCCGCGATAGCTTCTACGCTATTATATATTGGCGGATTAGAAGCATTACAAACAGCAGCTATCATTGCAGCATTCCCGTTCGTCTTTGTTATTTTCTTTATGATGGCAGCCTTATTTAAAGAGTTACAAAAAGAAGGACGTATGAAGCGTCATTAATAATAGAAGGAAAAGAGCTGATTTCATATCAGCTCTTTTTTTATCCCTCTATTTGCTGAGCAGTAAGAACCCCACCTCAAAATTCAGCAAAAGCAAATAAATCGAGCTGCTTGTAAAAGCCCGATTGGTGATGGCTAATGAAAGTTTCACTTTATATAGAAGGAATTTGAAATGCGGGTAGGGGAAATAAAATACTTTACCATATAAGTAGTATGCCTTTTATACGAAGAAAAAACGATAGGTTTCGACAATATTCGATACCTTACGAATTCTATTCGTATTTTTGTCAAAAATATGTCGGAAATGTGTTGTCACGTTTATATATATGTGCTATATTATTTCCTGTAAGCGATTTCAAATAGTTTTAAAGCGCATTCAAGGGGGACATCTAGAATAATGAAACGTTACGAAAGAAAGTGGAAGCATATTTGTTTGAAACGTGTGGCACATCGTAGTGTCCAAGAAAGCACGGAACCTAAGACTGAAACGCGCAAAGAACAGCAAGAGAAGCAATTGGTTCTACAAAAATAGCAATCACTTTTTCGTATATAAATGAAGGTCGATCGTTCGTTGGGGGATGGACGTGAAATTACTTTCAGCTAAGGGGTATTGTCTGATATATAATTTATACGGCAATAAATAAGCACAGAGCATACGGCGCTCTGTGCTTATTTTTATTATTTATCTTTTTTGAATCGAACTGTCTTATCCCAGCCGATGACTTGTTTCTTACTCTTTGCACGTAAGTATAAGATTAAGCTACGAATAAATAAGTACGTAAAGAGCTGTGCGTACGTAAAGTACATAATAACGCTAATAAAAATATTAGTCGGTGTAAAGGTTCGTTCGACACTCTGGGCACTAAATAATTGAGAAACATATGTAATATATGCGACATACCACATAAATAGTAGCGGAATGCTATATTGAATTTGGAATATCCCGAGTAGCCCAATTACAAACCAAACGTTCGAAATGATTAGGAATAGCCAAAATACAACATACACTAGAACTTGTTGTAAGGAATGAACGAGCAGTTTTCCTTTAAAGAAGCTTAATGACGAGAACATTTTTTCTAAAATGTATAAATTCCCTTGGAGCCAACGTGTACGTTGTTTAATAAGAATTTTTAAATGCTCTGGTTCTTGTTCCCAAGTAACTGATTCTGGGACGATTGGTAAGAGATAACCTTTTTGTGTAATTCGTAATGTTAATTCGGCATCTTCTGCAATTGCATAAGGGTCATAGCCACCAAGCTCTTCTAGTGCAGAGCGACGAAGAAGCATGTTTGTTCCTGTCAGTGAGCCTGTTTGGAATAGTAACCAGCGTCCAGATTGCATAAGGAGCTGGAAGATTTGAAATTCTAGCGAAATCATTCGCGTCAGCCAGTTTCTTTTTTCATTTACTGTACGAACATGTCCAACAGCCCCAACAGCATCTTCAGTTGTTTCAGCGTGCTCTACAAGCATTCGCAGTGCGTGTGGTTCAGGCTGGTTATCTGCATCGTAAACACAGAAGTATTCACCATCTGAAATACTAAGGCCATAGTTTAGTACACGTGATTTACCCTTCGGTTCACCGGGTGGAACACGAATGTGACGAATGTGGGCATAAGCTTTGTCGAAATCATCGCCGATTTCAGGTGTTTCATCTTGAGAGTTATCATTTAATAAATAAATGGTTAGCTTTCCTGGATATTCAATCTTCGCCATTGCCTCTAAAGTATCTTTAATAACGACCCCTTCATTATGAGCAGGGATGAAAATATCGACGCTCGGATAATGTTCTAATGTACGATCTTTTCGTTTACTATTTCGGTGAATTAAGCCCGCAATTGTTAAGAAAGAGTAGTAAACGAGTAAGCCAGAGAATAGAAAGGCCGTAAAAATAAGAACATATTTAATTGAAAATGTGATACTGATCCAAAAAACGAGTACGCAAAACAGAAGAAATAAAAGAAGTATAACGAGAGTCATCATAACAATGTCTGTCCTTTGTTTCCAATTTGCTCACGTGAAATTTTTATATCTCGGATTGCTTCAGCTGCAAGCCATTGCTCCATTTTTGGCTTTAGGCGGTTCATTACAATATCAGCACCAGCTTCATTTGTGTTTTGTAATAAAATAACTAGCGTATTATTATCATATTCAGCAGCAAGGTCAAAATCATTCCTTACCGTTTCAACTAATAAGGAAGCTACACGGTCCATAACACTTTCCTTCGTATATTTACTAAAGGAAGTGAAATCAAAGTAAACAATAAAGCCTGTTTCATTACGACGATTCATTGCAGTCGTTAATAACGCTTGGCGTCTCTCGAATTCTTGTCTTGTTAGTAATTTTGATTCTCCAATATATTGTTCCAACGTTCTCACACGCTCAGTCAAAGTTTTATTTTCATGAATAACTTTTTTCAATAGGTGAGTTGTTATGTATACAATGAAGAAGTTAGCTGCCATCAGGAAGTGGGTAATCATATATTGCCATTGAACTGATGTACTCCATAAATGAAGCCATGCTTCATAAAATAAATAAAATACGGAAATGATGGTTCCTAGTATGAAGAAAATAAATGCTGTTTTGTCAGCTAAAAATAAGAATAGTACATTTACGATTACGTATATTATTGTAAAAATGAGCGCATGCTCATAATTCGTCACATGTACAGTAGTAAAATAAAATACAATTTGTAGAATCCACATAGAGAGGATTTTATAGAACTTATCTTTCACAAAACTTTCCTCCTTAAAGCTATTTCATCCATAGATACTTGTAGTATGCGCAATTATTAAGAAATTGACTATGTCGTTAAATTCTTTTGAAGGGCAACAACAAGTAGTATTTCTATTTTCATCAGAAAAATAAAAAGATCTAAACATTATTGTATCATAATGTTCTTATATTTGGGATAAGGTGGTTGATAGATATATATAATACGTTTGGATTGCATGAAAAAAGTCTTCTCTTGGAGAAAGAGAAGACTCTATATAAGTTTATAGGAACATCATACCTGCAACTGCTGCGTTTAAGAAGTTCGCTAATGTACCAGCGATAACTGCTTTAATCCCTAATTGTGCAATTTGTTTACGGCGAGTAGGAGCTAAAGTTCCTGTTACACCTAACTGAATTGCGATAGAAGAGAAGTTTGCGAATCCACAGATTGCGAATGTTAAAATTAGATTTGTTTTGTCAGAGAACTCTGCCATGTGTGGTCCTAAGTTTGCGTATGCAACGAATTCGTTGATTGCAAGTTTTTGACCGATAAAGCTTGCTGCTTGTACAGCTTCACCTGGAGAAACACCGATTAAGATTGCAAATGGTGATAATAAGTAACCGAAGATTAAATCAAGGCTAAGTTTAATATCGAACCAAGAACCAACCCATCCTAATAATCCATTTAATAAAGCGATTAATGCGATGAAAGCCATTAACATTGCTGCTACGTTAATAACAAGTTGCATACCTTCAGATGCACCGCGTGCAGCTGCATCGATAACGTTTGCATCTTCACGTTCTGTAGAAAGTTCAACGTTATTATCTACTTTTTCTGTCTCTGGCATGATTAGTTTTGCAATTAATAAGCTTGATGGAGCTGCCATAATTGCAGCTGCTAATAAGTGCTCTAACGGAATACCCATTGCTGCATAGCCGACAAGAACGGATCCAGCAACAGCTGTCATACCGCTTACCATAATAGTGAAGAATTCACTATTTGTTAAGCGTGCTAAGTAAGGTTTAATTAAAATTGGAGCTTCAGTTTGTCCTAAAAATACAGTCGTTACTGAGTTTAAGCTTTCTGCTTTAGAAGTGCCAAGAAGTTTACTTAATGCACCACCAACGACACTAACAAATTTCTGCATAATACCGAAATGATATAAGATTGCTACTAATGAACTAATAAATACGATTGGAAGTAGTGCTTGAATAAAGAATACAAATCCCCAAGGTCCTTTTGCGTTGACTAAATCCCCAGCAACGAACTTAATTCCCTCGTAAGAAAAATTAATTAATCCTTGAACACCGTCAGCAGCGTGTTTTAAACCTGCTTTACCAGCATCCCATCGTAATACGATAAATGAAAATGACATTTGTAATGCTAGCGCAATTAAAATTGTGCGCCAATTAATAGCTTTGCGGTTGGAAGATAGTAAGAAAGCAATTGCTAATACTCCAATCACGCCGCCAATTCCCCATAAAAGATTCATGCAGTGTATGCTCCTTCCTCATAGTAAAAAAAGTGTATAAACCAGTTGTCTATACTTTTGCGAATATACATCTTAAGTAACTTATCATAATGGACATCGGAGGTCAAACGTCTAACGAAAAGTTTAAATAAAAAGAAAATTCTTCAAAAAAACACATATGAAATGAATGGACATGAAATAGGTTATGTTTTTTATGAGAATATATACATTATGATAACGTTATGGATTATTTTTGCAGAATAAAGTGTATGAAATGGAAGAATGGATACATTATTTTTATAGAGAGAAGGTAGGAGAAAGGGAGTAATATGTTGAACTCATAGCAAAAAGCCTTCTAGTAAACTAGAAGGCTTGGAAACTATTAATTAAGGTGCTTTCGTGTATCCTAAGAAGTGGCTCTTCCAATAAGAGTTACTTAATGAAGCGATTGCTACACCTTTATCTCCAGCTTGGATAAATGATCCGCCCCCAAGGTAAATACCCATGTGAGAAGGACCTGATTTATAAGTGTTTTGGAAATAAATTAAGTCACCTGGTTGTGGATTTGAAGTTTGTGGTAGGCTACTCCAATATCCCGCAACACTTTGACGGCTAATGTTATGACCAAATTTCTTAAATACGTGGTAGATGTAGCCACTGCAGTCTACGCCGTTAGCAGAAGTTCCGCCCCAAACGTATGGTACACCTTGCATTGATTTTGCATATGCAAGTACGGAAGAACTGTCGCCACTATTATTGCCTGTATTATTATTGTTGTTATTGTTTTGATTGTTATTTTGGTTATTGTTAGGCTTATTATCTACTGCGCCTCCAACTGGTGTTTTAGATAGGTAACGTGTTCCGATATAACCATTTTGACCGTTGTAGTTAATTTTGCTCCATCCAGAGTTTTCAGAGATTACTTGAACCTTCTGACCTTGTGGAAGTGCGCCTATGATTCTATAATTTGTACCTTCGCCGCTACGTACATTTAGTGCAGAAGCATTAATGTAATAGTCGCCAATTGCACCTTGGTTAGGGTTTTCAGGTTGTTTTGGTTGCTCAGGAGTAGTAGTGCCACCTTTAACGAATTTTACAAATTCGCTACTAACAAAGCCTGTTTTTCCTTGGTAATTTACTTTAAACCAACCGTTTTCAGATCCAACTACGTTTAATGTTGTACCGTTTAAAACGCCACCAATTACACTATGGTAAGCGGCAGGGCCTGTACGAACACGTAAAGATGTAGCGTTAACTACGTAAGAACCACCAGTTTGAATAGTTCCATTATTATTGTTTTGCTCTTGTTTGTTGCCTTCTGTAACGTTTTCGTTAGAACCGCCTTTTGTTACGTAGTCTTTGCTTATATAAGCAGTTTGTCCTGCGTAATTGATTTTGAACCAATCTTGAACTTCGCCGACAACTTGTACTACTTGTCCTTTTTTGACAGAACCTACAGTTGTGTGAGAAGTGCTAGGACCTGTACGAACGCGAAGGGAAGATACATTTACTGTATAGTTTCCGCTTGCTGGTTTTACTTCTTGGTTGTTATTATTCGTATTGTTGTTTGAAGAACCCCCATTAGAAGAAACGCCAGATACGAATTCGCCACTTACATAACCTACTTGTCCATTATGGTTAATTTTCACCCAACCATTTTCTTGTCCAATTACGTTTAATGTTTGTCCTGCATATACACGTCCAGAAACAGAACTAGAAGTGTTAGGAGCTGTACGTACACGTAATACATCAGCAGTAACTTTATTGTTTCCACCTGTGCTTACATTGTTGTTTGCTGCTCCACTTTTTGATACAAATTCGCCACTAACAAAGCCTGTTTTTCCGTTAATGTTAATTTTGAACCAACCATTTTCTTCGCCAATCACGTTTAATGATTGACCGTTATAAACACGTGAGATGATGTCGTGAGAAGTGCTTGATCCCGCACGAACATGTAAGACGCTCGCGTTTACCGTATAAGATGAGTTGTTTGACGCAGAAGCTTGGACAGTTGTAGCAGCTTTTTGTGTATTTTGTTCAGGTGCAGCTTGAACACTATCAAGTGTAGGTGCTGCTCCTCCTGCTACAGACACTGCCGCAAGACCGGCAAGATACTTTTTCATAATTTGTCGATTCCTTTCTGTCTGTAATGTAGTGAAGAAATATTTACCAACTGTTAAAAATTCTAAAGAGCATGTCGATTACTGTCAAGGCTTATGTGGGAATCTGAATATGACAAAAAGATTACAAGAAAAAATCAAGGCATAAATTTACACCTTGATTTCCATTTAAATGCATATATTGAATATGAAAGGACAGAAATTATTCGTGTTTAAGAAGATGACATATTGGATTGTAACAAGATTTTATTAAAAGATTTTTGCAGTTTTTTGGTGATAGGTCCAACTTGCCCATCTTGAATCGCGGTTCCATCAAGGTGGGTCATTGGTAAAATTTCAATCGTTGTGCCGGTGAAAAAGCATTCATCTGCTTGATAAACGTCACGAACGCTGAAAAGTTCTTCCTGTACAGGTATGTGAAGAGTATTCGCTAAAGAAAGGACATATTGACGAATAATGCCATTTAAAATAAGGTGATTGGCTGGATGTGTGTAAAGGGTTCCGTTTTTAATTAAAAAGAAGTTGGAATGACTTCCTTCCGTTACAATACCATTCCTTACGAGAAGTGCCTCTTTACAGCCTTTCCGTTCAGCTTTCGTAGCAGCTAGTACGTTTGGTAATAAATTTAATGATTTAATGTCACAGCGTAACCATCGAGTATCCGGTTCTGATATAGCGCGTATACCATATTCGATCCATAACGCTGGTCTTTCTTTTTTTGTAATATAGGCATAAATTGTCGGAGGGTTGTCATATGAAAATATATGTGTGCGAGCTTGTACACCGCGAGATACTTGCAAATAAATTGTGCCATCTTCGTGGAAATGGTTTCTTTCAATTAATTTGTAAAGTAAAGTGATGAGTTCAGCTTTTGAGAAAGGGAGCGATAATTCTATTTCTTCCATGGATCGATATAATCTCGTTATGTGCGGATCTAATAAGTGAAAGTTCCCTTTATATAGGCGAATAACCTCGTAGACACCATCTCCGAACTGCAAACCTCTTTCTTCAAGTTCTATGTACGTTTGTTGTTTTGTTGTATCAATAACTTCATCATTCCAAAGTACAAATTTTTCGTATGCCAATTTCCGTCCCATCCTTTCGTAAGTACGTAAGTAACGTGAAACTTTCATTCATGCGAGATAAGAATCACTATAGTAATTTTTATGTAAGTAATTCTCTACATATGCCCGTAAATGCCCGATTGGTGAGGGCTGATTAAAGTTTCACTTTACAGCATTTTGTATATACAAATTCGAAAATAAGAATGAGAATCCTGCTTTTAAATAAAAAAAAGCAACATTCTTATGGAATGCTGCACAAGGAGGGTAGCTATCTTTCATAGGGACATTGTCTCGTTGAATGCTTTGTGTATGGAAACAAAACATGTTGAAAGACAATTATAAGAAAGTAGAAACAAAAGATTTACACATTTCTTTAAGGGATCTTACGAAAGATGAGAGATAAGAAATATGTAGAACCTTGTTTACATATTTTATTATAGAGATTCTTCATTAACACTATGTGAATATTTGGTAAAGGTTATGTAATTTTAAAGTTAATGAATATAAGTAGTTGTATGGAAGAAAATAAAAAAAGAGGCTGAGATTACTCAGCGCTCTTCTTTTCTTCTTTAATAGCTGTTTTTACTTCACCAGTTTTGATCTTATTACTTTCAGAGAAGCGAAGTAAGTCACCTTCAATGATTTTATCAGACATGTTCAATTCATTTTGGGCACGATCAATTAGTGGTTGAGATTCTTCTTTCGGTAATTGTACAACTTCGCCAGTAGCACGGTCGTAGAATGTACTGTTTGTGTACATGTATTTATCTGTAACGAAGCTACCGTCACGAAGAACAACAAATCCTTTATTATCAGGTGAGAATACATCATGACCGAATCGAACGTCATTTGTAGAATCTACACCAAGTAAGTTTAGAATAGTTGGTTTAATGTCAATTTCACCAGTTGGTTTCGAAATTGTTTTACCTTCTTTTTGACCTGGAACGTGAATAAACATCGGTGTTTTTTGTAAGTTCATATGGTCAAATGCAGTGATTTCTTCTTTTCCTAAGAACTGTGCCATTGCACGGTTATGGTTTTCAGAAATACCGTAGTGGTCACCGTAGAATACGATTACTGAGTTGTCGTAAATACCTTCTGCTTTTAGACGCTCAATAAAGTGTTTCATTGCTTCGTCTAAGTAACGAGCAGTTACCATGTAACGGTCAAATACTCCATCACCAGAATTATATTCGTCGATTAATTTTGTACTGTCATCGTAAGTGAATGGGTAATGATTTGTTAAAGTAAGGAAGCGAGTATAGAATGGTTGCTTCACTTCTTTCAACATATCAATAGATTGATCGAAGTATTCGATATCTTTTAATCCCCAGTTTAATTTTGTTTCCGGCGTAATCTTGTAATCAAGTTCGTTGTAGTAACGATCATAACCAAGTGCTGGATACATAATGTTACGGTTCCAGAATGTTGCGTTGTTTGCGTGGAATACCGACGTGTGATACCCTTGCTGACGTAAAATTTCTGGAGTTGCTGTATATTCATTGTTACCGTGTGTGAAGAATACAGCACCGCGGTCTAGTGGATATAACGAAGTATCTACTAGGAATTCAGCATCAGATGTTTTACCTTGACCAGTTTGATGGAAGAAGTTATCAAAGTAATAACTTTCTTTCGTAAATTGGTTTAAGAATGGTGTAACTTCTTGTCCGTTAACTGTGGCACCAATTAAGAATGTTTGTAATGACTCAAGAGAGACAACAATTACGTTTTTCCCTTTTGCAGTACCGAACATATTTGGATCTGGTTTACTTTGTGTTGTTTTTACGTAGTTTTCTGTTTCTTGTAATTTACTACCGTCAGCGAATGCTTTTTGTGAACTTGATTTTGCTTGTAAGCCAAGATCGTATACTTGGTGTACATATAATCCTAAGTTTTTAACAAGCATAACGCGGTCGAATGAACGTGTTAATAGTTCTGGGCGTTCAGCTTCTGCAAGTCCTAAGTTTGCGAAGAAAATAGCAACTGTTGATACGAAGTATAGAGAACGCATCGGGCGTGCTACACGCTCTGTAGGTGCAAAGTTTTTCATTTTCTTCAACAGAACGAAGAATATGATAATGTCTGCAAATGCAAGAATAATTTTGTAGTTAAATAATTCTTTCACACTAGAACCTAAACTTCCGAAGTTAGATGTTTGTCCGAGTACTGGTAAAGTAACGAAGTCATTGTAGAACCCGTAGAACATTACGTTACCAACAAGAACGATTGTTAAGATAAAATTAATTCCTAGTGCTATATAGTTACGTTTTTTCCCTTTTGCAAATAATGCAAGACCAACAAGCAGTAATGATGCTGCTAATGGGCTAAGGAATAAAATGAATTCTTGCATGAAAGATTCAAGTTTTAAATCAAAGCTTGTGCGTGTAATAATGTAAGTTTTCAGCCATAAGGCTAAAGCTACGAATACAGTGAAACGCACATTTTGAAATTGTGATTTCAAGGTTTCTTTCATTCATTTCCACCCTTTCTCTATCAGGCTTGGTCGATTTTGGAGCGAAAAATGCTAAAATAAAAAATACATAGTTTTCTTGGCCATAATTAAAGGTTCTATATTCACCCATATACGACTATAACTATGCATACCCTTTTGGTTTCTTTTGTTGCTCATAAGCATAACGTCATTTCTGTATTATACAACAAAATTCATTTCTGAGAAACACTATAACATTTTACATTTTTTGTATAAGATTTGTCACTACCAGAGAAAACTTTAACATTCGTTTATATGTCCGTCAACTAGAAAATATAACAAAGATAGAGCAGAATGTTAAGTGGAAGTGAAAATTTTCTTTGTTGAGAAATAAGAAACGAAGATGGGCAAGGGTTATCTAGAAATCTATTATATGAAGGAAATCGTGTAAAAATTAACGAACACTTGTTCTTTTTTAGTTTGTTTGTTACAATGAAAGTTCATTGATAGGTTTTGTGTAATTTCCATGAACTTTTACTGATAACATATTGTAGCTTATTTCTTTTTAAAAATAGGGAGGCTTTTACATGAAACAAAAATTTTCAGTTGAAGCGTTTTGGAAGAAAGTAAAACATGTTGCAAAGCAAGCAGGGCAGTCGGTCATTTATACAAGTTTATTACTGTTTTACGTTTTGCAAAGACCCGATGTTCCAAAGCGAGTGAAAATTATTGTAATTGGAGCACTTGCTTATTTTATTGCACCGATTGATGCGATTCCAGATTTCATTGCTGGAATTGGCTATACGGATGATTTAGGGGCGTTAACGGCCGCACTAATACAGGTGTCGTTATACGTCAATGAAGATGTGAAAGATAAGGCACGAGTGAAGTTGGCAGAATGGTTTGGTTCGGATATAGACACAACATTTATCGATCAGAAATTAGGTCAATAGGTGAAACCTGTCATAAGGTGACAGGACGAACGTAAGCGAGGAAGTGCATTATGCCATCAGGAAGAACGCATACGAAAATAAACTTAATATCCCTTCCGGTTGTTTTGTTTTTGCTTTTTTCGTATGGATTAACAAATTTTGATTTTTTATTAACTTTTGCAATTGGTTTTTTAGTAGGTACTTCATTTTTAACACCGGATTTAGATACGTACAGTAATGCTTATAACAAATGGGGTTTCTTACGTATATTTTGGTATCCTTATAAAAAAGTAATGCCGCATCGATCTTTCTTTACGCATACGATTATACTTGGTGATGTGATTCGTATTGCGTACATGTTAATCGTCTTTTCTCCATTTTTATTTCTATTAAATGTAATCGCACTGGATGGTAATTTAATAGAAATTGCGAAGAAACATGAGGTTGAAATTGTAACGTTCTTAATGGGAATTGTTGTGGCAAGTACGCTCCACATTATAGCGGATAAAGTGAATACGCGCCGAAAGAAAATGATGAGAAAAAAGAAGAAACGCAGAAGATAAAGTGAACGGAAAAGGACCCTTGCAATTTGCAAGGGTCCTTTTTTAAACAAACGTTTGTTTCAAATTAAGCTTTCAGTATTTTAATTCCTTTTACAATGTTCCAGATGAAGTAGTATAAGCTGATGATTCCGCAAATAGCTAAGACAATCATTGATCCAATTCCAAGTGTTATATCTGCTTGTTCAGATCCCATGCCCATAATTCCTAAAATGGCTACGCCGATAAATGTAGCAATACTTGGAATGATGTGTGTCCATAGAGCACGTTTTGCATGTGGCTTTGTTTCAGCGTCCCCCACAATCCAAACGATAATTGGGAATAAGATAGGGGCAAATAGTACACTAAAGTACGATAAAGCAGCTAATATTTTGTTTCCATTCATATATATCACCTCATAAATAATGTCCGTTGTTATACTATTATTATGCAATAAATTTTGCAAGCTTTCTATCGATGAACATTACAGGAACATGACGATTTTGTAAGATTTTTTTGTTAAATGATAAAATTTTCAAAAAAATCTTTTTTAATGGAAATTGTTATGGTACAGTATAAATGGAAGTTGTTGAAAACGTTTTCTTAAACGTTTTTTTATTTTAGGCTTAAAGGTATGATGACCTGATAGTCTATTGATGAGGTTATTCTATTTAAAAGGGGATTCTTTAGGGGGAGAGAACAATGAACACATGGACACAAGTTTATGATCCATTCGGAAACATTTGGATTTCGGCAGCGGTCGCACTTATTCCGATTATCTTTTTTTTCTTAGCTTTAGCAGTTTTCCGCATGAAAGGGTATGTGGCAGGATTTATTACAGTTGTACTTACAGTTTTAGTAGCGTTATTCGCTTATAAAATGCCGTTCACGATGGCAATGGCAGCGACCGGATATGGTTTCTTATACGGATTATGGCCGATTGCTTGGATTATCATTATGTCGGTATTTTTATATAAAATTTCTGTAAAAACAGGTCAATTCGATGTGATTCGTGCATCGGTATTATCGATTACGAACGATCATCGTCTACTCGTTATTTTAATTGGATTTTCATTTGGAGCATTTTTAGAAGGAGCGGCAGGATTTGGAGCACCAGTAGCGATTACAGCAGCGCTTCTTGCGGGTCTTGGGTTAAATCCTTTATACGCAGCAGGTCTTTGTTTGATTGCAAATACTGCACCAGTGGCGTTCGGAGCGATGGGAATTCCGATTACAGTTGCTGGACAAGTAACAGGTATTGATCCACATAAAATTGGACAAATGGCTGGACATCAATTACCGTTCCTATCATTATTTGTTCCATTCTTTATCGTATTTTTAATGGATGGATTTAAAGGGATAAGACAAACGTGGCCTGCGTTACTTGTAGCGGGTAGTTCATTTGCAATTACGCAGTTCATTACAGCGACATTTTTAGGGCCGGAACTTCCGGATATTACATCGGCACTTGTAAGTTTAATTAGTTTAGCGCTGTTCTTAAAAGTTTGGCAGCCGAAAGAAATCTATCAATCCGAGCAAGCAAATAGTGAAGCAGCAACAACAACGACAGCAGCATCGATGCCGAAATTAACGTTTGGAAAAGTAGTAAAAGCATGGTCTCCATTTATCGTATTAACGGTTATGGTAGTCATTTGGAGCCAAAGTTTCTTTAAGGCATTATTCGCTCCAGGAGGGGCTTTAGCAAGTCTTGTATTTAAGTTTGAAATTCCAGGTCTGCATAATCTAGTAATGAAAGCAGAGCCGATTGTAAATAAACCAACGCCTTACGAGGCAATTCTGAAGTTTGATGTATTATCAGCAACCGGAACGGCGATTTTAATTGCTTGTATCATTTCCATGTTTATTTTGAAAATGAATGTAAAAGATGCAGCAGTGACATTTAAAGAAACGTTAAACGAATTAAAAATGCCAATTCTATCAATCGGATTCGTACTAGGGTTTGCATTTATCGCAAACTATTCTGGTCTATCTTCTACGTTAGCGTTAGCATTAGCAGGAACTGGCGGACTATTCCCGTTCTTCTCGCCTTTCTTAGGCTGGATTGGCGTATTCTTAACAGGGTCTGATACGTCTGCGAATGCACTGTTCTCGAATTTACAAGCCATTACAGCGCAGCAAGTCGGCGTATCTGAAGTGCTTCTTGTTGCAGCAAATACAACAGGCGGTGTAACAGGTAAAATGATTTCTCCGCAGTCGATTGCGATTGCTTGTGCAGCAGTTGGTCTTGCTGGAAAAGAATCGGATTTGTTCCGTTTTACAGTGAAGCATAGTTTGTTCTTCGTAATTATTGTTGGTATTATGACTTATGTTCAGGCTTATTATTTAACGTGGATGATTCCATAAACAACAAAAGAAATAAATTTTTAATTTTCCAAATTATGGTGTATGATGGAAAGGTGTTGAAAATTAAATCAGTGATAAACTAGGGGTGCCTAACGTATGCGTAGGCTGAGAGAGAAGCGTAACCCTTTGGACCTAATCTGGCTCGTACCAGCGTAGGGAAGTTAACGGCTTTACATAATGATGTCTTTATGAGCCAGGTCCTTATTTTTTTATGGACCTGGCTCTTTTTATGGAAGATGCGCAAATTGGGAATACCGACAGTAGTGGATAGGGTTGTTCAACAAGCAATCAGTCAAGTGCTTGGTTCAATATTTGAAAAACAATTTAGCGAATCTGGTTACGGCTTTAGACAAGGGCTCTTTTATGTTTGTATTTCGGAACTTCATCATATTTCTTTAAATAATAAGCACGGTAAGTAGCTTCACGAAGTTGTACAGAGTTGGCAGCTTCAACCATGTAATAACGAAGATACTGGTTTCCCGTTCGTGTCATGGGTGTTCGTTCCGATTCAAAGTTTCCAGATTGCGATTTTTTCTAGTAAAGACCGGTGTATTTGGCCAATTGTGCTTCGTTCTCAAAGCGTTCAATTTGTCCAACTTCCGCAATGATTCCCGCGGCGTATACGACTCCAATGCCTGGAACACTTGTTAAATATCTCGCTTCTGGAATGGCTTAGAATAAAGCAGTAATGCTTTTTTCTATCTCTTTGATTTGTTTTTTCAATGTTTGAATCAATCGTGCATAAGTGGCTAATACAACGTCCACAGAGTCTTGAACGACCTTACCTAGTCGGTAGGAGTCACGTATGGCTTTCTTGATGGTTTTCGCTAAATCTTCCGGGTCGCTAAAGCGTCCTTTCCCCTTTTTCTGAAGAAGAGTAGCGAGTGCTTCTAGATCCATTTCTGCGATTTCATCCAACGAAAGGGAATCTGAGAGTATTTCCATCATCGTCGCACCAAAAACAGAGGTATTTAACTCTTTCGATAACGTATTACATTTGTAGTAAAGGTTCTTCAGAAAGTGTTGCTTACATTCTGTTTGCTGGTGAACGAGTTGATATCTAGATCGTGTTAAACGTTGAAGGGCAACGTATTTTTCCTCCTTGATAAGAAACTTATTATACCGTCCGATTCGTAAAAAATCGGCAATACGGAAAGCATCTATTTTATCGGTCTTATCTTCTTCAAAGAGTTTTTTATACCGATGGATGGCTTTTGGATTTTGTACGACCACTTCCACGTCTAAAGCCCTCAAATCCTTATCTTCCGTTAGGAACATGGAAGGATGGAAACTATAGACGGAAGTAGATTCCATGCCAATGACAATTTTTTTATAGTTGTACAACTGGTGAAAATGGAGAACATCCTCCTTAATGGCGTTGGCACCATTCACATCGTTTGAAAGACAAATTTCTTTCAAAACAGTGTCATGACTGTCAAGAAAACATACATCAAGTTTTTCAGAGCTTACATCAATAGCTACGAATAATCTCAAAGAAAGGACCTCCTTTCTTTGAATAGTATTTGGAATGAGCTTGGATACTGTGGGATCTCCCTAGAGTCCAAAACATAGCCACAACCTCGCGTATGAGTATTCAATGATTACCTTCATCTAAGCTGCCCTTCCACCACTATGAGAGGTAAGTGAAGGAAACCGATACAGCTTGTGCGTATGCAGTGCATTTTGGTCTGGGTCACAGTCTTTTAACGTGGTCGAACTACAGGAGGAGTAAGCATATTCCCGATGGGTCCATTTCTATACTTCCATTATCTGGGTAAATCCCCCAGTATCCAAGACTAAATTTTACCCATACATCATTTTTTTGATGTAGCTCTTGAAGATAAAAACTATTTAATTTTCAAGGAACAGTTATTAACTTAAAACTTATTATAAGAGGAGGGTGTATCATGAAAAAAATATGTTTTGTATTAATTGTCGACGCTGGTATAAATTATGGTTCAATATTTTCTCTACCATTTTTAAGGAATCAGAATGATTTGAAGGAATATTTTTCTAAGTATTATGATGTTTCAATTAATTATATTAGGGATAAAAACTCAGTTGACTATTTGGTAGTTCCCAAACCGTGTCCAGCTTTTGATAATGAAAATAATCTTCCAATAATTGAAGTACCAGCAATCTTATTTATGGAAAAGAATTTTGAAAAAATAAAGACTTATATAGACAATTATTTTTCTAATAACTCATAAAGAAAATAAAAGTACAGTAAAAAGAAGTCCGATAAAAAACGAGTGGTGTAGAATATTTCTATTAATCATTCGTTTTTTATTATATTTACATATATTTTTTAAAAGAGGATTATAGACGTTCTGAAAAAAATTAATTATAACAAGAACAGTGTTCGTGCTACTATCTACGGTTATTTTTTGTACTAAGTACCCCTTTAACTAACAAGACAACAAAAAAAAATTAACGTATTAAGGAAAATGTTACTTTAAATGTAAGAGCTTTTTCTTTGAGTTTTAGCTCTGAATAATAAAGGTAGTTAAATCACTAAATGGAGGAGCAGGTCAATTTTGTTCCTTGTATAGTAAATTGTTACCTATCTCTATTGCAGGTTGTATGGCAGGTAGCAGTTGTAGCGAAATGCAGCAGAGACAAAGGCTCTTTGTCAAACGGGACTGATGAATGTATTTGGCAAGTAAAAAATGGTTCTTTCCGGAGTTAGTTGAAAAGTCTCATTCTCTCCAAAAGTAGAATCTTTGTCCGCGATGTGGAGAATTTGTATCGACCATACATGATTCTTTTAATAAGCTTTAACTTGTTTATGCTCCCTTCGGCAAGACCATTATTATTCTCATAAGTTACCGCATTTCTGACAGCTTCAATATCCCCGGCTAATCCATTCGTAAAGCTCTTAAACTCTTGTATATTAGTATTCTTCATTTTCTCAATACAATGGTCGAAATTCTCAACACTCTTTGTGGTGAAGATGTTTTTAAACTCCCATGTTAAGTCATAAACTATTTTTACAATAGGGTGTTCTTCGTAATTATTGTTGGTATTATGACGTATGTTCAAGCATATTATTTAACGTGGATGATTTCATAAAGAGAAAAAGAAATAACCTTTGCATTTTTCAGATTATCGTGTATGATGGGAAAGTATTGAAAATTAAATCAGTGATAAACTAGGGGTGCCTAACGTATGCGTAGGCTGAGAGAGAAGCGCGTGATCTTCTTAACCCTTTGGACCTGATCTGGCTCGTACCAGCGTAGGGAAGTTAACGGCTTTACATAATGATGTCTTTTATGAGCCAGGTCCTTATTTTTTTATGGACCTGGCTCTTTTTATTTTGGCATGCGCTGGCCATATCTCGTCCTTGTCACGAACAGGGGAGGCAACAAAGGTTATGAAACAGTCTGTTTCAGCTGAGCAAATTGAATTGAAATCGAGTTTACCAGGGAGTAAGAAAGTATATGTGGATGGACCACGCGCAGGCATGAAAGTGCCGATGCGTGAGATTGAACAAAGCGAAACGAACGGCATCCCAAATCCTCCAGTCCGTGTGTATGATACGAGCGGTCCTTATACGGATCCGGCGTATAAAGTGGAGCTGGAAAAGGGAATTCCAACGCCGCGTCATTCTTGGATCATGGAGCGCGGGGATGTAGAGGCATATGAAGGGCGCGAGGTGAAACCAGAGGATGATGGTGTGAAAGTGGCTTCGAAACATACACCTGTTTTCCCGCAAATGGATCGCCAGCCGCTTAGAGCGAAGCAAGGTGCAAATGTTACGCAAATGCATTATGCGCGTAATGGCATTATTACGTCTGAGATGGAATACGTTGCAATTCGTGAAGGAGTAGAGCCGGAGTTTGTTCGTAAGGAAATCGCAGAAGGCCGCGCTATTTTACCAGCGAATATTAATCATCCAGAAGCTGAACCGATGATTATCGGGCGTAACTTCCATGTGAAGGTAAACGCGAATATCGGAAACTCTGCTGTATCTTCTTCTATTGCAGAAGAAGTAGAAAAGATGACGTGGGCTACTCGCTGGGGTGCAGATACGATTATGGATTTATCTACAGGTAAAAACATTCATACGACGCGTGAGTGGATTATTCGTAATGCGCCTGTACCAGTTGGAACTGTGCCGATTTATCAAGCGCTTGAAAAGGTAAATGGAATTGCAGAAGATTTAACGTGGGAAGTGTACCGTGATACGTTAATTGAGCAAGCGGAGCAAGGCGTGGATTACTTTACGATTCATGCTGGTGTATTACTTCGTTACATTCCAATTACTGCAAAGCGTACGACAGGTATCGTTTCGCGTGGTGGTTCGATTATGGCGCAGTGGTGTTTATTCCATCATAAAGAAAACTTCCTATATACTCATTTTGAAGAGATTTGTGAAATTATGAAGCAGTACGATGTTTCGTTCTCTCTTGGAGATGGATTACGTCCAGGATCGATTGCAGATGCAAATGACGAAGCACAATTCTCTGAGCTTGAAACACTTGGTGAATTAACGAAAATTGCTTGGAAACATGATGTGCAAGTTATGATCGAAGGACCTGGACACGTACCGATGCACTTAATTAAAGAGAATATGGAGAAAGAGCTTGATATTTGTCAGGGCGCGCCGTTTTATACACTTGGGCCACTAACGACAGATATTGCACCAGGTTATGACCATATTACATCGGCAATTGGAGCTGCGATGATCGGTTGGTTTGGAACGGCGATGCTTTGTTATGTAACGCCGAAAGAACATTTAGGTTTACCGAATAAAGATGATGTACGCACGGGTGTTATTACGTACAAAATTGCAGCGCATGCGGCTGATCTTGCAAAAGGACATAAAACGGCTCATCAGCGTGATGATGCACTTTCAAAAGCACGTTTCGAATTTCGTTGGCGCGATCAATTTAATTTATCTTTAGATCCTGAACGTGCGATGGAATATCACGATGAAACGTTGCCTGCAGAAGGGGCAAAGACAGCTCACTTCTGTTCAATGTGTGGACCGAAGTTTTGTAGTATGAGAATTTCACATGATATCCGTGAATATGCAAAAGAAAATGATTTAGAAACGACAGAAGCAATTGAAAAAGGAATGAAAGAGAAAGCAGAAGAATTTAAAGAAGCTGGTAGTCATTTATATCAATAACACATTACACCTCTTTACTTGATTGATCACACTGTAGTACCTAACTTTATTATAGAAGAAGCCCCATTTGCTAAGACGGTAGCAAATGGGGCTTCTGTTGTTTATCCCGCTATTTGTGGGCAGTAAGACCCCCACCTCAAAATTCAGCGGAAGCAAAGAAGTTAGGTCGGGGTCGGGCTGCCCGTAAAAGCCCGATTGGTTAAGGCTAATAATCAGTGGGGGATGAACAAAACCCCCACTGATTAAAGTTTCACTTTATAAGGCGAAGAAGAGATGTACCCAGTAGAATAAGAGGAATAGTGTGACGACTGTTGTGAGCGGGATAACGATAAGGGATACACTTAAATAGTCTTTCCATTTTACTTTAATTTTGTTTTGTTTCAGAATATACATCCAAATGAGTGAAGCTAGTGTACCGATTGGTAGTAATAGTGAACCGATGTCACTACCAATGATGTTTGCAAGATAGATTGTTTTTAATGTGACTGGATCTAGTCCCATTTCTGTTAATGTAATTGTACCAATCATAAGGGCAGGATGGTTATTGAAGACGTTAGAGAGGATGGATACAAGTCCGCCCATTGCAAAGCTAGCATAGAGTAGATGCTGATTCACAATTGGCTCGAGCCATTGTACAAGTGCAGCTGTTAATCCTGCGTTGTGGAGTCCGTAAATAATGACGTACATAGAGAAGGCGAAAATTAAAATGTGCCACGGTGTCTTTTTCAAAATGTCGACAGGATTTGTTCGTAAGTAGTACCATCTCCAAATGAGAAGAACGAGTGAACCAAGTACTGCAACGATTTCAATTGGGATGGATAAGAAGGATGCAACGAATAGAAGACAGCGCATAAGGAAGACGAAACCTAATACTTTTAACATGAATCTTGTCCGTTTTTGTTTCGTATCAACAGAATTATTTCCTTTTAGTGGATGGAAGTTTTTCGTGAAGAAAATTTCTTCAATATCATATGAAGAAACAGGTAATTTTTTCGGAAGTTTTTTCTTCAAAACTGTATACATGAGCCATGACATAAATAATAAGCCTAATGTTGCAGGTACAAACATCATAGCAGTATGCATATAAAGAGTCATATTAACGATATTTAATGCGATTAAATTTACGATATTACTTACACCAATTGGTGCACTAGATGCCGTAGCGATTAAAGCACCACTTAATAAATAAGGAATTTGCTGATGAGGTTTTAATTGAAGATTTTTTAGAAGAAGAATTAAAATTGGAGTTGTAATTAAAATACTACCGTCGTTATTGAATAAAAGAGTCATGAGAAAACATAATAATTGAATATACCAGTATAAGCGGCGTCCAGAACCCTTTGCTAAATTTGCTAGTTTCGCTGCGGACCAATGGAAAAAGCCGAAGCTTTCTAATATAACTGCCATGACGATGGTCGCTAATATTGTTATGGAAGCACCGCCAATTTTACTTATAATATCCATGACGTCTGGTTTTGATACAAGTCCAGTAATTATGATGATACCAGCTCCGATTGCTGCTGGCCACGCCTCATTTAAACCTCGAGGCCGCCAAAAGATAACAATCATCGTTAAGAAGAATACAATAATAGTAATCCATATTTCAATGCTCATATTTTGCCTACCTTTCTATTTTCCCTTGAATAGATGTAGCTTGTCTCAAGGTTATATTGGTAGTATATTCAGCAAAAAATAAGAAGAACTAGACGTATAACGAGATGAAGCGAATATGTGTTTTTCATGCTAAAGGACAAGTGTCACTAGTAGTGAAATAACTATTGTGATAGGAGTCTATAAATTGATTGGGCAGTAAGGTAGTAAATGAGATTTATATCAGCGTAACTGAAAATGTATCAGCGATTATTGAAATATATCGGCGTAACTGAAAATATATCAGCGATCATTGAAATATATCGGCGCAACTCAAAATATATCAGCGATTTTTAAAATATATCGACTTATCGACAAAACATGACAAAAGGAGCCCATCCCAAAATGCCTTTTGGAACAGACCCCAAGACTATATTATTTTTCCTTCAAAAAAGTACGATCCTTCAAGAATAAATTCCAGAAGAAAATAAATCCTGGTAATAAAATTGCAATCCCAATTGCGTATAGAATGAGCAGTGCATAGAACGTTTCTGTCGTTGTAAAGCTTGTAAATACAGTTACGTCAGGATAAATAATATAAGGTAAATGCGCGACGCCGTAAGCGTAGCTTGCAAATGCATATTGAGCGACGACAGCTAAAACGGCAATGCGAGGATATCCTAGTGTATTGTACTTTTTGTTTGTCCACCAAAGGGACGAGTATCCGATAACGAATAAAACAATAGAAACTGTAAACCACGGGAATTGCTTTATTAATCCTTGCATAAGCCAATGTGTTTCAGGATCCATTACAACGAGGGCGATGATCGCCGTAACGAGCGTTGCAGGACCAAGGATGATGGCATTTCTTCTATAAATTCTATACGTATCTTCTGAACTTTGTTCTCTCGCAAAATCAGCAAGAAAGAGAGAGGAGAGAAATAGTTCAGACGTTATTCCGAAGAGCATATAGCAATAGATAACCGGGCTAGAAAGAAGTTTTCCATACAAGAGTACTTCTTTTCCTTCAGACATTGTAATATAGGCTCCCTCTGTAACGGGTAAAACGGTAATTAATAGTGCTGGAATTAAGAGACCAGTAATACCTGAAATAACCCGAAGAAGGTACTGATATTTCGGCAAGGAGTAAGCAAACACCATAAATGTACTACGTACTGCAACGAGCACTAAAATTAACATAACTGGTACGAACATTACTGTCGCAAGGGTAAAGGCCGCTTTCGGAAAGAAGCCGAGAAATGCGACAACGACGAAGACGAGAAACGTATTTGTTACTTCCCAAGTGGGTGATAAGTACCGATTCGCAAGCTTGGCAGCGAGCGTTGGATGTTTTGCGTATACCATGCCCCAAAAACCAGCTCCAAAATCGATGGACCCTAGTATACTGTATACGAAAATAAGGGCCCATAAGATGATGATTGCAATACTTTCCTCATGCATGAGAATCGCCTCCTTGGTGTTGTAAATCATTCTTTAATGGATGTCTTCTAAAGAATGTCCGTAGAACAAAGACTGTTAAAATAGCGAGTCCAATATATAAAATGATGAACAAAATAAATAAAGGACCGACGAAATCAGCGCGTGTAGCTGCATCGACGGTACGTTGCATACCATAAATTGTCCATGGTTGACGACCGCTACAACTGAAAATCCATCCGAATTCAATACCGAGCATCATAATTGGTCCGCATGCGGCAGCCCCCCAAAGTAGCCACTTCGGTAGTTCTGTTCCCTTTTTTCGGTACACGAAATACCAATATAAGAGTGCAATTGCTGCAACTGCAAAGGTAAACGCAGCAGTGCCGACCATTAAGTTGAATAGTGTATGTGTATAAAATGGTGGCCATGTTTCTTGTGGGAATTCCTTTAAACCTTTTACGACAGTGCTAGGGTCTAGTCCCACTAATAAGCTAAGCATGTTTGGAATTTCAAGTGCGTAGTTTAGTTCAAGTGTATTAGGATCCACAACTCCGCCAATGGATAGCGGTGCGTGTGATGTCGTTTCAAATAAAGCTTCAGCAGATGCAAGTTTTTCAGGTGAGTGTTTATGTAAGGCAATCGCTGATTCATGTCCTGAAAGCCACATCGTAGCGCCTGTAATAAATGTAACGACAAGCCCTAATAGTAGCCCTTTTTTATGATAAGCAATTTCACGTGTACTTAAATTTTTCTTCAATAATTTAAATCCAGCGATAGAAGCAATGACAGCCGCACCAGTTGCATAAGCCGTAATAACAACATGGAATGCACTTGTGCCAAAACTCGGATTAAAGAAAGCTTTCCACGGATCAACGTTAAAAACAGATCCATCTGGATTCATTGAAAAGCCTGCTGGTGTATTCATCCATGTATTTGCTGATGTAATGAGTACGGCGGATGCCGTGGCACCAAGCATGACGAAAAATAGCGAGATTAATCTCATAAATGGAGGAAGTTTATCAGCTGCATATACGTAAATCGACATGAATAAAGCCTCCAAAAAGAAGGCGAAAATCTCAATTTGGAAGGGAACAGAAATAACTTGCCCAACAATTTTGGCGAAACCAGGCCAAAGAAGTGAGATTTGCACACCAACAATTGTTCCAGTTGGAATTGCTACACCGAGAAGAATAGCAAACGCCTTTGTCCATCTTTTCGCCATAATGGCATAGTCGGAGTCTTTCTTCCAGTGATAAAGTATTTCGCTTATAAAAATCATCAATGAAAGTCCGACGCCAAGTGTTGCAAAGATAATGTGGAATGCTAATGAAGAACCAAAAAATGCTCTTGCTAATGTTACCGTATCCATATGTAAACTCCTCTTCTTTTTTGCCATTATTTTCTGATTGAATTGGAAGATTTATTCAAAAAAACTACCAAAAATATATATGTATTTAAAAAGTGAATATGATAATATAATGTTGTAATATTTTGAATAGAAAGAAATAAATGGTTGGTCATGTTTTGTTTGTTTTTTGCTCAGGAATCTTTTATAATCTTTTATGCGAACATAAGTTCTATTTTTCGGAATCAAGAAGTTTATGTGAAATGGAGAGGGTGTTTTATGTATCCTGAAGTCATTAAAAAGATGGCATTTTCAAAAGAGCATAGAGATTTATTATTGAAGCTATATAATAAAGAAATTACGCGTCGTGAATATGATCGACTTGTACAATCGCTATATAAACCTTCTAAAGAGGTTTGTGAGGGATAGAAATGCGGGAGACAATCTAATAGATTGTCTTTTTTAAATTTATGTATGTTCTGATAAAATTAAGGTTAGCCTTACTAGGGAGGTGAAAAGATTGCGGAAACGTTTATATATAGGGATTGGAGTTATCTTCTTAATCGCTTTAGGTGGAATTGTATTTTGGTCAGCTTTACAAGGAAACCGTACAGAAAATTTTATTTTAAGACATATGGTGAATGACAATGGAACACTTGCCACGTATCGTTTAGTAGATACTAAGGCAGGTACGGGTGAAGCTAAGGGACGTGAAGCATTATCAGAATCGGCGGGATTATGGTTACAGTATACACTTGATAAAGATGATCAGGCGTTATTTGATGAGCAAGTAAAGGTTATTCAAGATAATTTCATATATAAGAATCATATCGTTTTATGGAAACTCTCTGAAAAGGGAGAGAGGCAGTCAGCTACAAATGCACTTATAGATGATCTTCGTATTATAGAACAATTATATCGTGCTTATGAAATGTATAAGGAAGAGCGTTATAAAAACCTTGCTGATCAATTAAGTGATGCTGTACTTCGTTATAATAAAAAAGATAATTATTATGTTGATTATTATGATGCAGATGCCGGGAAACAAAATAATTTTGTAACAACATCATACATAAATCCGCGTGCATTCTCCTATATGAAGAAGTACGGCAAAGTTTCTGCTCAGCAATATCAGGAAGTCGTTCAATTTTTAGCGGATTATCCAAGGCATGGCTGGGCATTCCCAAAAGAGTATAAAGAAGATGGTACATTTACGTACGATAAAGAAGTGAATCTTATTGACCAATCATACGTTGCATATCATCGAAGTTTAGGAGATCTTTCATCAGATGCTTATTTGGAATTTATAAAGAAGAAGTTCCAAGAGGATGGAAAGCTATACGGTCGTTACAATTTAGAAACGGGAAAACAAACTGTGAATTATGAATCGCCGGCCGCGTACGGATTAACGATTTTGTACGTACTACAAACAGGTGATACAAAGTTTGCGAAGGAATTGTATGATCATATGTCCACATTCCGAAATGATAACGTATTTAGTAGATATTACGGTGGATATGTAACAGGTGAAAATAATAATACGCATATTTTTGATAACGTACTACCACTTTTAGCTGAAATAGAATTAAAAAAGAGTGAACAATAAAAGGTGCCACCATATGAGGGTGGCACCTTTTATTTGTTCATATAATTTTACGTCCTAATATTAGAGAAGTAGTCAATCACGAATTCACGGAATTGCTGAGCTGTTTTTGATAAGTAACGTTTTTTTGACCAACTTAATCCGATGGTTCGCTGACAAGTGGGTTCAATAATACGCAACTTGCTTGATGCTAAAGTAGAGTTTTTTAATAAAGTTAAACTTGGAACAAAAGCGATGCCGAGACCTTGCTTAATGAGGTCGCTAATCACGGTCGGTTCATCGACTTCAAAAGCAATATGCGGAGTGAAACCAGCTTCTTTACAAAATTCATCCGTTAAGTGCCGAAATCCGTAGCCAGTGTTCATACTAATAAACGGTTCGTCTTTTACTTCTTGCAAATATACACTTTCACGTTCTGATAAACGGTGCCCTGAAGGGACGACTAAGAAAATTTCTTCTGTAATAAGTGGTTCCCAAATAATCTCTTCGCCTTCAATTGGCACAGAAGAAATGCAAAAGTCAATTTCTATATTATCTAGTTGTCGTTTCATAGAAGGAGTAGATGCGAGAAATTGTTGGAACCGAACGTTAGGATGTTCTAGTAAAAAAGAACCAATTAGTTCGGGTAATATTCTTGGAATAGAAACAGCCAACGTAATAGAGCTTTGTTGTAAGTCAGCTAAATCTTTAATTTCTCGTTCGCCTTCACTTAATTCATGAAAAATGCGCTCTACTCGTTTTAAAAATACTTTCCCGAAAGAGTTTAATGTAATTTGTCGACCTTGGCGGTCAAATAACGGAACGCCTAAGTCCTTTTCTAATCTAGCAATTGTTTTGCTGAGAGAAGGCTGTGCGATATGCAATTCTTCAGCCGCTTTTGTCATATGCTCTAATCGTGCAACTGTTTGAAAGTATTTTAGTTGAAGAAATTCCATTTCGAATCTCCTTTCTATAGACCAAAAGGAATGAATTGATAATTAAAGATGTATTATACAGTATGGAAAGTGACGTGTATAGTAAATCTGTTAAACCATTCGAAGGGTGTTAAATTAGAAAAAGGAGTATGTTTCATGAAGGGAATTCAACTAATATTTAAAGATTGGAAAGCGATGTGGCACCATAAACATGGACGTATCGCTTTAATTTTTTTATTAATCGTTCCGTTAATTTATTCAGGATTCTTTTTAGCTGGGTATTGGGATCCGTACGGAAGATTAGATAAATTACCCGTTGCAGTTGTGAACTTAGATAAGGGTGCTGTGATGGATGAAAAAACAATTCATGCAGGAGACGATTTTGTTAAAAATTTAAAAGAGAATAAGGAACTAGCTTTTCATTTCGTATCAGAAAAAAATGCGGATGAAGGGTTAAAAGAAGATAAATATTATATGGTTGTTACGATTCCAGAGAATTTCTCTAAAAAGGTAAGTACACTTATGGATGAGAAACCAGAGCCGGCAAAGTTGCAGTACAAAGTAAATCCAGGTAAAAACTTTGTAGCAGCTCAAATTGGAACGACAGCTGTTGAAAATATGAAAACAAAAATCTCAAACAGTATTACGAAATCTTATACAGAAGGTGTCTTTTCAAAGTTTCAAGATTTGGCACAAGGATTGAGTGATGCAAGTAATGGTGCTGAGAAGTTACATGAAGGAACGACCGATGCAAAAAATGGAGCGAATCAGCTTGCGGATGGTATTGATCGTTTAAGTAATGGGACATCGAAATTGAAAGAAGGAAGTGAAAAGCTTGCATCCAGTCAATCTGCTTTAACCGGGGGAGCAAATGAGCTGAGTCAAGGAGCGACATCACTTCATAGTGGTATGGAATTACTAGCACAAGGTGAAAAAACGTTACAATCAGGAATTAGTGAATTAAGTGCTGGTACAAATGAATGGGTGAATGGAAATGAAAAACTTGCTGAAGGGCAAGCGAAAGCGGACAATGCGGCAAATAGTGTAAAACAACAATTAGAAGAGTACGTGAAAAATCATCCAGAAGTGCAGCAAGATCCCGCTTTTCAAAAAATTGTTGCTACGTCTAATGGACTAGCTAAAGCAACAAGTACTTTAAATAATAGCCAACAACAATTGACACAAGGTGCGAAGAAGCTTACTGACGGTCAACATAAGATTGAAGAAGGCATAAATACATTCGGAGTTAAGTTAAATGAAGCTACTGCTGGAACGCAAAAGATAGCAGATGGTGCATCGAATTTGGCTGATGGATTTACGAAGTGGGGAAATGGATTTACATCATTGCAAGAAGGTGTAAACCAGCTTGCGAGTGGTGGAACGGAGCTGAATAACGGTGCTAGTAAATTAACAAATGGACTTGTTAAACTGGATGATGGTGCGAAAGAACTTTCTGCGAAATTGGGAGAGGGTGCAGAGAAGATAGCGAATGTTCGTAATGATGATGCACGTAATACGATGTTCTCAGAGCCAGTTCAGTTAGTGAAGTCAACAGTTTCTGACGTTCCTAACTACGGTTCAGGCATTGCACCATATTTCTTATCGCTTGCATTTTATGTTGGCGGAATTATGGCATCGAATATTTTACCGCTTGGTCGTAGACAAAATATGAAGGTAAGCGGAACGGTACATTTTATTAATAAACTAGGATTGGTATATTTAATTGGACTTATTCAAGCGCTACTCGTAGATGTAGTTGTGCTAGGTGTTATGAAATTAGAAGTTGCCAGTGTACCACTCTTTGTTTTATCAAGTATTGTGATTTCCTTTACGTTCATGACATTTATTCTTATGTTAGTAACAGTATTTGGTCTTGTTGGAAAGTTCTTAGCAGTAACGCTTCTTGTCTTGCAATTAGCGACGAGCGGAGGTACTTTCCCAGGAGAATTAAATATAGCTGTTCTTAGTAAAATTGGACAGTTTCTCCCAATGTCTCATTCTCTTAGAGGATTACAAGATGTTATCTCTTTAGGAGATTGGTCGCAATTAAAAATACAAATTTTAATATTGTTATGTTATCTCGTTGTTGCCGGTGGAATTGCTTGGATCACGAGCCATATACAGCATAGAGAAACGAATGTAGAACAAGTTTCTTAACAGGAAATAAGCTATCCGATTTTTTCGGATAGCTTATTTTTTATTTACGTTCCATTACTGCAAAGTAATTATTTTCATTATCAGCAAAGTTGAATGCTCTACCAGTAGGTAAATCTACAACCTGTCCAACTGTGACATTTTTCTCAGAAAGGTCTTTATATAGACGGTCTAAGTCATTTGAGAAGAACATAAGTGAAGGTGTATTAAGGTTTAGTTCAGGTTGCATCTTCGCGATTAACGCTTTATCGTGAAGGACGATGCTTGTTCCTGCTTCTTTCGCCGGTGCAATTTCAATCCAGCGGAATCCGTTTCCGTTATTTTCTTCCGCAATGATTTGGAACCCTACTTTTTCTGTCCAAAATTGCACTGTTTCGTCTTGGTTATTTACATATAGCATAATTTGTCCAACTTGATTAATCATAGGTGTCTCTCGCTTTCTTTTTATATGCGTATCATTATATCAAATATATGGCTTGAATAGTTTTTTATGTTTTTTTCGGAATACAACCTTCGTCCATTTCATCTTTGTTGTAGGAGAAGGACCTGTAATCCAAGTATGAAATGGTATTGTGCTACAAATGACCATTGTTGAAATAGAGATAATAGCCGTTAACACAAATAGTAATAGGCTATATAATATAGTATTTTCTTGTAGTGTGAATAAAGAAAGAAACTTTGTGCATAGTTGCAAGAAGAATAAGTGAGCTAAATAAGCACCATACGTGTAATTTCCAATGAAACGTAACGTTTTATATAAGAAACCACGACGCTGTACTATCATAATAGATAACACATACAGTATGATAATTTCGCATACGATATATAAAAACATAGATGGTTTTAAATAGGTAGAAACAGTTAAATGAATAGAGTTTGCTCCGTAAAAACTAAACAACTCATAATTGATGAATAAAAATAAGATGAAAAATAATATTGTTATAAGCGGGATATGTTTCATGACGAATAGACGCCAAGTTTTTAGTGCTACAGCGGCAATGCCACCCATAACGAAATAGAATGAGTAGAATAGAAATGATCGATCTGTATAATGTAAAATTGTTGAACTTGTTAATTTTTCTCCATTAAAAATATAGTGAGAAGAGAACCACATTAATAGAAAATATAGGCAAGCGAAAAAGGTCATATATTTATATATGTCTTTTTTATTTTCTGTTCGTTTTTGAAACCAATAAAAAAGTGTGCATAGTAAAGGGAACAATAAGTGAATTTGGAACATCATAATAACGTACCAAAGATGGGGCGCGGCTGTTCCGAGTAATAAAATTTTTATTCCGCCTTGTAATGTAATAAGATCATTTGTTGTTAATAAGTAAAGAATAGACCAAAAGAAATAAGGAATGAGTAAGTGTGTCGCTTTTTCAGAAATATATTCTTTATATACTAATTGCTTCGTATAGTGACGAATTAAGTGAAATCCAACGATAAATATGAATGCTGGTGCTGAGAATTTTGCAAGATTAAATAGCATGCCCATAATGAGGGATTGCTCAAGTAAGACATTTCCTTGATTCATTGTATATAATAAGGAACTTTGCAAAACGACAGCGAGAAATGCAATGCTTTGCAAAACTTTAAATTCAGGTGCGCTTTGTGTCATTATTTCCATCTCCTTTTCCATACATGATTATAGTACGGAGAATGGATAATGGATGTGGAATATTTGTGAAGATTTTAACAAATTTGTGGCGAGAGGAAATATCAACTTATCAACAAATAACGACAAAAAGAGGATGCTCGTTTAGAGCATCCTCTTTCTAGCTATTAAGCAAATTTGTTTTTGATCCAATTCTTACCTTCTACAAGGCGAGCTGTCATTACCGCACAAGCGTTATCTGCTGTTACGTTTAACATCGTTGCAGGTGGATCAATGATTGTACTAATTGCTGCGATAATTGGCAGTGCTTCTGGCGGGAAACCGTATAGAGATACGATTAACATTTCACCAATCATACCACCGCCTGGAATAGCACCCATTACTGTTCCTACTAATAAAGAAACAACAAGTGCGATTGCTAATGTTTTCGGTCCTTCGAATTCCATGTTGAAAATACCGAATAAGAAAGCAATTTTTAATACGCCACCTAAAACAGAGCCGTCTTTATGAAGTGTAGAACCAAGAAGGACAACTGTTTCACGAACGTCTGAAGAAATACCCATTTTCTTCGTTGCTTCTAAGTTCGCTGGAATACTTGCGGCACTACTACAAGTTGCAAGTGATGTAACTGTAGGAGAGACCATGTTCTTCCAAAATACTTGTACACCTTGCTTGCGACCTGCAAGGTATGCATAGAATGTGAAGAATACAAAGAAATAAATTAGAGAAGCTGGATAGTATACCATTGCCGCTCGGAAGTAAGTTCCAAGAAGTTGTGGTCCGAATTCACCAACTAATGCTGCGAAGTAAGCAGCAAGTCCGATTGGAGCGTAGTACATAATGAAAGATACAACCTTCATTGAAATCTCTGCACCAGCTTGTAGGAATGTAGCGAATGGTTTTCCTTTTTCGCCAACTGCTGAAGTTGCAATCCCCATTAAGATAGAGAAGAAAATAAGAGCTAACATATTTTCACGAGATAGTAACTTCGAGAAGTCAGATACTGTTAAAATACCGACGATTTGATCTGCAACACTAACAGCTTTGCCGGCTTTGTCAGGTTGTGTTAGTTCTAGTACAACACCTTGTGCTGGCGGGAATACTTTCACGACAATAATCATAAAAATAGCAGCCAAAATACTTGTAAATAAGAAAGTCCCAGCCATACTAGACATAATTTTACCGAAACGTTTTAATCCATCCATATTAGCAATAGACGATGCGATGCTAAAGAACACTAGAGGTACAACAATCGTAAACATTAAGTTTAAGAAAATGTCACCAAGCGGCTTTAAAGCAACTGCATCGGCACCCATGAAATAACCAATGAAACCACCAATTAGGATAGAAGATAATAAAATAAGCGGAAAGCGATATGCCTTCATAAATATATCCTCCTATCAATTAAAAAAATCATACTGAATCATTATAGCGAGTTAGAGTCCTCTTTACTAGGAGAATACGGATAAATGGAATAGCGTGAAAACCAAGAAATTTTTGTTTTTAAGCTCGGCATACAGCAGGAAATCTAGACATATATATTTGTAACCTAGTGGTGGCAAGGGATGCACCATAACTTAGGTTTAGAAAAAGGGGGAGGGAAGCGGAATGAATATTTTGCTTTGCTGTGCAGCGGGAATGTCTTCCAGTTTGATTGTTACAAAGATGGAGAAAGCAGCAGAGGCAAGAGGGATAGAAGTAAAAATCTGGGCAGTATCAGGTTCTGAAGTGAATAGTCATATTGATAAAGCTGATGTCCTTTTACTTGGACCGCAAGTACGTTATTTATTACCGAAAATGAAAGAATTATGTAAGGATAAAGGGATACCTGTTGATGTCATTCAATCCGTTCATTACGGACTTTGTAATGGAGAAGCTATCTTGCAAGCAGCTTTGTCAATGAAACCATGAGGAGAGTGGGATAGATGATACGGTTTTTAGAGAAGTACGTGATGCCGGTAGCAGGGAAGGTTGCAGAGCAGAGGCATTTGCAAGCAATTCGAGATGGAATTATTTTAACGATGCCTTTCTTAATTATTGGATCGTTTTTCCTCATTATTAGTGCACTGCCGATACCTGGATATAACGAGTTTATGGCAGGTTTGTTTGGTGAGAATTGGCAGAGAGCTTTAGGGTATCCAGTTAGTGCAACTTTTAATATAATGGCTTTAATAGCTGTTTTTGGAATCGCTTACAGGCTTGGAGAGTATTATAAAGTGGATGCTTTAGCATCCGGGGCATTGTCGCTTGTGACGTTTTTACTTGCGACTCCATTTCAAGTTGCATATATTATACCAAGTACAAAAGAGAGTGTACTTGTAGAAGGCGCTATCCCAGCAGCATTAATGGGAAGCCAAGGGTTATTTGTAGCAATGATTATCGCACTTATATCTACTGAACTTTATCGGTTTATTGTACAAAAAAAGATAATTATAAAGATGCCAGAGACAGTTCCACCAGCTGTCACGCGTTCATTTGCCGCACTTGTTCCAGGATTTATTGTTGTAACAGTTATTTGGATTTTACGCTTAATTATAGAAAATACTTCTTTTGGCAGTATCCATAATATCGTAGGACAAATTTTACAGGAACCACTTAGTGTACTTGGTGCTAGTCTTTGGGGCGCAATAATAGCAGTTATTCTTGTTCATGTTCTTTGGTCGTGTGGAATTCATGGTGCTACTATTGTTGGTGGTGTAATGAGCCCCGTTTGGTTGTCTTTAATGGATCAAAACCGAGTTGCTTTTCAAGCTGGGCAAGATGTACCAAATACAATTACGGCACAGTTTTTTGACTTATGGATTTATATGGGCGGTTCTGGTGCAACGCTTGCTCTAGTTGTCGGAATGTTACTATTTGCACGAAGTCAACAATTAAAAAGTTTAGGGAGATTGTCAATTGCACCTGGTATATTTAATATTAATGAGATGGTAACTTTTGGTATGCCGATTGTGATGAACCCACTTTTACTAATTCCATTTATATTAGTTCCAGTTGTGTTAACAATTGTTTCTTACTTTGCAATGGAATGGGGATGGGTCGCACGTCCGAGTGGGGCCGCTGTACCTTGGACGACACCTATTCTTTTTAGTGGATATTTAGGATCGGGCGGGAAAATTTCAGGTGTTATTTTGCAACTTGTTAACTTTGCGCTAGCATTCTTCATTTATTTACCGTTCTTAAAAATATGGGATAAACAAAAACTGGCGGAAGAAAAGGGGGAGTAAAGAACTAAAATGGATACGATAGAGACGAAAGCTTTTCATTTAATCTTGCATGGGGGAAACGCGAGAAGTTGTTCAATGGAAGCAATTGATTGTGCGAAGCGTGGGGAGTTTACAGAAGCTGAAGCTAAATTACAAGAAGCACTAGAGGAATTAAAAGAGGCGCACCGTGTACAAACGGAGCTTATCCAGAAAGAAGCTGGTGGCGAAAAGACCGAAGTTACTCTTTTAATGGTACACGCGCAAGATCATTTAATGAATGCAATTACGGTGAAAGAATTAGCAAGTGAGTTTGTAGAGTTATATAGGAAGATGTCGGTGGATGAATGAACCTTGCTTATGCAAGGTTTTTTTATCTCGAATTAACGGGCAGTAAAACTCTCACTAATTAAAATTTCATTTTATGTATGTGCCTGTACCATCAGTGGAATGTTCATCCCACTGATGGTATTTACAATCCTCCTTTTTTCGGATGAGTAAGAGTTATAATTAATCGGCAGTAACAATTTCTCCTATACCACGAATTAATCTTTTTATATGCATCCGTTCCGGTTTTAATATATTTACGATATAATCAATCGCTATTTGTGGTTCAACGGTTGTACCGCAAGTATAACAGTCAATAGCTGCAAAATTTTGTTCCGGGTAAGTGTGAATGGAAAGATGGCTTTCTGATAATAGCACTAATACAGTAACACCATATGGCTGGAACTCTTTTTTACTTACGTTTAAAACATGGGCACCAGAGCAATCTGCAGCGTTAACTAAATGGTATTCTAAAAAGTGAATATCATCTAATAGGGAAAAATCCACTCCCCATAAATCCACTATTATATGCTTGCCAAAGGTAGAGTATTCCATAGGGCAGCACTCCTTACTATTAATATCGTCAAAATTTCATTTCCTGTTTGTAGCATTGATGTAAGATAAGATTTGATTCTGAATTTAAAAGAGCGAGGTTACGTTGTTCTAGATGTTCTTCTTTAAATTGAAATAAAGGAAAAAGAAGAGCAGGCAATGTTCGAGGAGTTGGTACTACATATAATTGTTCAATTTGATCGAGTACATGTGCAGAATTAGTAGCAAGATGAAATCCCCAGTCAGTTCCGAAAGAAGGAACGATTGTATGATAGCTTTTTACAGTTAATCCAGCGTGTTCAATTGTATTACCGATACTCCAATATACTAGAGGTGCATCAGCAGGTGAATTAGATTGACAGACGAAAGCACCATCTTCTGTTAAGAATGTAGCTATACGAGCAAATAGTTCGCTTGTATATAAAGTACTTAACAACTCTGTCGCTGGGTCTGGAAAATCAATAATGATTACATCGTATAAAGATGAAGGTGAATTTAGAAATTCTTTTGCATCGCATACGTGCACGTTCACGCGATTATCAAAAAAAGCATTTTTGTTTAAAGATACTATTTCTGGAACATTACGTGCCATATTAATCATCGCCTCGTCTAAATCAACAAGGTCTACATGTAGCACAGTTTCATATTTCAAAACTTCTCGTAAGGCAAGACCATCGCCACCACCTAATATGAGAACACGTTTTGGATCGATTACTTTTGACATAATTGGATGTACAAGTGCTTCATGATAGATTTGCTCATCAACGGAACTAAATTGTAGTTGCTTGTCCAAGTATAAGCGAACATCGTTTACTTGGACTAAATTAATATTTTGATAATTACTTTTTTCTTCAAATAGGTTCGTATGTTCACCAGCTTGTATTTCTTTTAAAGAAATTTCATCCCACACATCTAAGCTGTGTGAATCTGTAGGTACTATAATTACATTTTCCGATTGTACTTGCTTATCTTGCTTATTCTGCTCATTCTGTTTGTCCTGTTTATCTTGTTTGTCTTGTGTATCATGCTTGTCCTGCTGTTCTAGTTCAAATTTGTCAGAGTCTAATTCAGAACGCTTGTCCTTTTTATAGCTTGTTATTCTATAAATCTTTATTTTGCTTTGTTTTCTATGTTTTGGCATAGGAATCCCCTTTCGAATTGTGTTATTTTATTCTATTTTATTTTATGTAATTTAGTAGAGTGTGCTTGGACAATAGAATAGATAGAAGACTGAGCTCAAGGAAATGTTGTTTTTTACTAGATTTCTACGATAAAAAATTTTTTTAGTGTTTTTTCATATTAAACATAACTAGACAACTAAACACTAATCTATTTTCATACAGTTATGTGTTAAAAGCGTGTTGTTTTATAACACACTGTGTGTTTTTTGGACGACACACTAATTGAAAGCGTTAACACACAAAGAAAATGCTCGAAAAAGCACTGATTTTAGTGGTTTTAAAAAGTTGGCACGATAATTGCATTAATAAATAGCGTAAAGAAAAATAAATAAACATAAATTTTTTATACTACACAAGGGGGATTTTCAAATGAATATTTTATTATGTTGCTCAGCAGGGATGTCTACAAGTTTACTAGTTACAAAAATGGAAGCGGCTGCAAAAGCTCGCGGTTTAGAAGGCAAGATTTGGGCTGTATCTGGGGATGCAGTAAAAACGAATATCGATCAAGCAGATGTATTATTACTAGGACCACAAGTTCGTTACATGCTCTCTTCAATGAAAACGCTTGCTGACGAGAGAAACGTTGGAATCGACGTTATCAATCCAATGCACTACGGCATGATGAATGGGGAAGCAGTTTTAGATCACGCATTAACACTTAAAAAATAATTAGGGGGGAAGCAAAATGCAAAAGTTTATTGCATTTATGGAGAAATATATTGTTCCTGTCGCTGGTAAAATCGGATCGCAACGTCACTTAGCTGCGATCCGTGACGGATTTATTGCAGTTATGCCACTTATTTTAGTTGGTGCACTGGCATCACTAATTAATGGTTTTCCGTCTGAAGCTTTCCAAGATTTCATGAAAGGTATGTTTGGTGAAACGTGGAAACAAGTCGGCGGTGGAATGTGGACTGGTTCTTTCGCGATTCTAGCACTAATCATAGCATTTACAACAAGTTATAACTTAGCAAAATCTTACGGCGTTGATGGTTTGTCAGCAGGTATTATTTCATTTGGTGCGTTAATTATTCTTACACCAACAACACCGAAAGAAGGCGGATTGAACTTAGCTTGGACAGGTGCACAAGGGTTATTTGTAGCAATTATCGTGGCACTCCTTGTTACTGAAGTATTCCGTTTCTTTGTACAAAGAAACATTACTTTTAAAATGCCTGATGGAGTACCACCAGCAGTTTTAAGATCTTTCGCAGCTATAGTTCCAGCATTTGTTATCTTAACAGTAGTTGCAGGTATTCAATTAGCAGTGAAATTAGCTGGTACAAGTGTTCATGAATTTATCTTTAATACGATTCAATCACCACTACAAAGTTTAGCAGGGACATTACCAAGTGCAATTGTCATTGTACTCCTTGTTCATCTTCTTTGGTTCTTCGGCTTACATGGTCCAAATATCGTTGGTGGTATTATTGAGCCATTATACTTACCGGCATTAGAGAAAAACATGAAGTTATTCCAAGGTGGTACATCTGCATTTGATGTTCCAAACATTATTACAAAACCATTCTTTGATACTTTCGTATATCTTGGTGGTTCTGGTGCAACATTAGCATTCTTGGTAGTGGTATTACTTGTAGCAAAAAGTGCACAGTTACGCGGTGTATCTCGCTTATCGATTGGACCAGGTGCATTCAATATTAATGAACCGGTAATATTTGGTACGCCAATTATTTTAAATCCAGTTTTATTCTTACCGTTTATCATAACGCCAATTGTATTAGTAATCACTTCTTATACAGCTATATCTATTGGCTGGGTACCAAAAACAGTTGCGATGATCCCATGGGCAACACCACCAATTATTAGTGGTTATCTTGTAACAGGTGGACATCTTTCAGGTGCAATTCTACAGTTATTCAACTTTGTAATTGCGATGGTAATCTATTATCCATTCGTTGTATTATGTGACCGTTCAGTTGTTCGTACTGAAAAAGAAGCAGCACAAGGTAATAGTAATTCTTTACCTATGTAACATAGTAATTGTTCTCATAGACAACGATACCTGTGAGAACAATTACCTTTATATCATGTTCAAAAAGATGAAAAACACCTATATGAACACTAAACTATCATTAATAAATTCATACTTTAATAGACATGTTCAAACTGAAGGGGTATTTAAATCGGTTGAACCTTATAGAGAGGGCGGTAATTATGATGACTACAGCAGAACAAATTCCATTCCAATTGATTTTAAATAGTGGTAACGCACGAAGCTTTGCGATGGAGGCACTTCAATTTGCCAAACAGGGGAAAATGGCAGAAGCAGATGAAGCGATGGTAAAGGCGAAAGAAGCGATTAATGAAGCGCATCATTTTCAAACAGAGCTCATACAATCAGAAGCAAGAGGAGAAAAAACAGAGATTAGTGTTCTTTTAATTCACGCACAAGATCATTTAATGAATGCGATTACAGTGAAAGAATTAGCAGCAGAGTTTATCGATCTTTATAAAAAGCTTGAAGCGAAAGGGGAATAAAGCATGACTGGAATTAAAATTGCTACAATCGGCGGTGGATCTAGTTATACACCAGAGTTAATTGAAGGATTTATTAAGCGTTATGATGAACTGCCTGTTCGTGAAATTTGGTTAGTAGATATTGAGGCAGGAAAAGAAAAGTTAGAAATCGTTGGTAACTTAGCGAAACGTATGGTGAAAAAATCAGGTTTACCAATCGAGGTACATTTAACACTTGATCGCCGTGAGGCATTAAAAGATGCTGACTTCGTAACAACACAACTTCGCGTTGGTTTATTAGAAGCACGTGCAAAAGATGAAGCAATCCCGTTAAAATATGATGTAATCGGTCAGGAAACGAATGGTCCTGGTGGTCTATTCAAAGCGTTGAGAACGATTCCTGTTATTTTAGATATTTGTAAAGATATGGAGGAGCTCTGTCCGAATGCATGGTTAATTAACTTTGCAAATCCAGCTGGTATGGTAACAGAAGCTGTCCTTCGTTATACAAATATTCAAAGAGTAGTTGGTCTATGTAACGTTCCAATCGGAATTCGTATGGGTCTTGCAAGATTACTGGAAGTAGATGCGAGTCGTGTTCACGTTGATTTCGCAGGTTTAAATCATATGGTATACGGACTAGACGTATATTTAGATGGCGTGAGTGTAATGGACCGCGTGTTAGAGCTTGTAACAGATCCAGAAAAGCAAATTACGATGGAAAATATCGCAGCGCTTAACTGGGAACCAGACTTTATTCGCGGACTTCGTGCAATTCCATGTCCATACCATCGTTACTACTACAAAACACGTGAAATGTTAGAAGAAGAGAAAGAAGCTTCTGTTGAAAAAGGTACACGTGCAGAAGTAGTAAAACAATTAGAAAATGATTTATTTGAGTTATATAAAGACCCGAACTTAGATATTAAACCACCACAATTAGAAAAACGTGGCGGAGCTTATTATAGTGATGCAGCATGTAGCTTAATTACGTCTATTTACAATAATAAAGGTGATATCCAGCCTGTTAATACACGAAACAACGGAACAATTGCAAGCTTACCACATGATTCTGCTGTTGAAGTGAACTGTATTATTACGAAAGAAGGTCCAAAACCAATTGCAGTGGGAGATCTTCCAGTACCAGTTCGCGGTTTAGTACAACAAATTAAATCATTCGAGCGCACAACAATTGAAGCTGCTGTTACAGGGGATTATCATAAGGCGCTGCTTGCTATGACAATCAATCCACTTGTACCATCAGATAAAGTTGCAAAACAAATTTTAGATGAAATGTTGGAAGCACATAAAGAATATCTTCCACAGTTCTTTAAAAAGGTAGAGAAGTAAAAGCGGCGCTATTTAGCCCGCTTTTTTTATTCTATTAGGAGGTATTAGGATGATTAAGTTAATTGTAAATGCAGATGATTTCGGTCTTACAGAGGGTACAAATTATGGCATTATTGATGGGCATATAAATGGACTTGTAAATTCAACGACAATGATGATGAATATGCCAGGAACAGAGCATGCGGTACGCTTAGCGAAAGAGTACAACCTACTCGGAGTAGGCGTACATCTCGTATTAACAGCAGGGGAACCACTTCTTGGAGACGTACCATCACTTGTAGGTAGCGACGGATCGTTTCATAAACAAAGTGTTGTAAGGGAAGGGAATATAAATCCAGAAGAAGTTGAGAGAGAATGGATTGCTCAAATTGAGAAGTTTTTATCTTACGGATTAACACCAACTCATTTAGATAGTCATCATCATGTGCATGGTTTACCGATTTTACATGATGTTCTAGAGAGATTAGCGGCTAAATATAATGTTCCGATTCGTCGTTGTGAGGAAGATAGAGCGGTGCATCCATTTTCTGATGTGTTTTACAGTGACTTTTATGCGGATGGTGTGACGGAAGATTACTTTGTGAAGTTAAAAGAAAGAGTACAAGGTGAACAAACGGTAGAAATTATGGTTCATCCAGCTTATATTGATCCAGAGCTTGTGAAGCGTTCTTCTTACGTAATGGATCGTGTGAAGGAATTGCGTATTTTAACAGAGAGTGAGTTGCCAGAAGGAATAGAGCTTGTGAGGTTCTAATAGAAAAAACGACGGCTACATCATGCCGTCGTTTTTTCTATTTATAAAATGGACAGAATATATCCGCCAAAGGCTCCGAGTATAACGATAACCCAAGGTGGTGTGTTCCAAAAAGCTAGTAAGCAAAAAAGAAGCGAAGCGAAAACGAAATCTGAAGCATTTATAATTGTACTCGTCCAAATGGGATCGTAAAAAGCGGCAATTAAAATACCGACAACAGCGGCATTGACTCCAAGTAGTGCGCCTTGTATGAATGATATTTTTCTTACACTGTTCCAAAATGGTAAAACACCAATAACGAGTAAGAAAGCAGGAAGGAAAATCGCAATTGTTGCGAGTGTTGCCCCAAGCGTCCCGTTTAACACTGCTCCTATATAAGAGGCGAATGTAAATAGTGGTCCTGGTACTGCTTGTGTTAATCCGTATCCAGCTAGGAACTGTTCTTTCGTCATCATTCCGTTTTGTACGAACTCACCTTCAAGAAGAGGCAGCACGACGTGTCCTCCTCCAAATACAAGTGCGCCAGAGCGATAGAAACTATCAAATAAAGCGATGTAATAAGAGAACGGTCTTAATATCGGTAGCAGTAGTAATAGTCCAAAGAATAAGACGAGACAAGAAACTGCTATCTTTTTTGAAATAGGTACTTTTATATGTTGAGATTGGCTAATTGGTTGGTTGCGATATAAAAACCAGCCGATAAAGCCACATATTATAATGAGGATGACTTGCGTCCAACTACTTGGCCATAATAAGGCGATTGCGGCAGTTACAATCGCAATCGTCGCACGGTTGCGATCTGGAGTTAACTTTTGCGCCATTCCCCATATGGCGTGAGCGACAATAGCGACTGCTACAAGTTTTAGTCCATGAATCCAGCCAGCACTCCCAAGATCGAACTGATTAAGGAATGAGGCGAAGAAAACTAAAACAAGGACAGACGGTAAAGTGAATCCAATCCATGAAATAATAGCTCCTAAAAGCCCGCCCCGTAATAATCCAACCCCCATACCGACTTGACTGCTGGCAGGACCAGGAAGGAATTGACATAACGCTACTAAATCTCCATAGCTTCGTTCATCCATCCATTTTCTTTTTTGCACGTATTCGTGGTGAAAATAGCCGAGATGAGCGACAGGACCGCCGAATGAAGTAAGTCCTAATTTAAATGAGACGAGAAAAATCTCTAATAATGTGTGAAAGGTGTGTTTGTTTTTTTTCAAAATAACCTCCTAGAATGTTTTTGCTATGTGCATTATACAAGAAGTGGTAAAGCAAAAGGAACAAATCTAATGTAAAGATTTTGTGAATCTTTTCTTTGTAATTAAAATTGAAAAAGTCATAAATGATTATGTCTAAACCATAAAGTAGTAGAAGTAGTGCTGGGAAATTTATATAAGGAGAATGCCTTATGACAACACATTTCTTTGCCAGGTTAACAGGTAAGAGGGAAGTGCCTCCTGTAAATACAGAAGCTTTTGGGGTAGCAGAGTTTATTTTTAGTGATGATTTAACGAAATTGCATTACAGAGTAATACTAAAAAATATAGAAAAGGTTACATCGTGTCAAATTCATTTAGGGAAGTCTACTCAAATTGGTCCTGTTGTTTTATATTTGTATGGTCCACTGGAGCAAGGGATTAGCTTGAACGAGGGAAGTATTACTGGTGTAGTGAATGTGGAGGATTTTGAGGGACCTTTACAAGGGAAATCATTTGTACATTTACTTCAAGAAATTATTCAAGCAAATGTATATGTTAATGTTCATACGAAATCACAAAAAAGAGGAGAAATAAGAGGGCGAGTTAGAAAAGTAAAGAAGTAGAGGAAAAGGCTGTCCATATGTTGGAACAGCCTTTTCTCATTATATAAGGTGCTAGTTTTAGCGATTATTGTCGGTAAATCGATATATTTTGAAAATCGCTGATATAATCTGAGTTGCGCCGATATATTTCAATAATCGCTGATATAACTCACGTTACGGTCGATATTTTTAAAAACTGCCTCGATTAATTTTTCACAGGTTGATTTTTAATAAAGAAGTCCATAACGTAAAATACTTCGTCATCTGGTATTTGTATTTCAAATGTATTTTCAATTGGTTGCAATGCTTTTTTTACTTTCATATACATCCAGTATTCATCTTGTCTTCTTTTCTCCTTATCAGGATGAGGGAGAAGGCTTTCTCCTTTTTGGAGACGGTCAACCATACAGCTCATATGCAGAATAACACCCATTAAGCTATCAGGAGTTAGCTGTAAGGAAATTAATTCTTGGATTGTATTTAATGCGTAACGAATTGTTTTGATCAGTAATGCCCCATCGTTACGTTGCATTTGTTGTTCAAGAATATCCGCCATTTTTGCATATGTTTCTTCATACGTAATTAATTCTTGAATGGGCTGAATCGCTGTGTAGTTTACGATGTCTTGGAAATGATATGTTAAGCATGGTACTTGCACATCGAAATTCGTGACGATACAAATGATGTTACGCTCTTTTTTTATGTTCTCGATCATTTTCGTTAAATCTTTTTCATGGACGATACTAATCGGAATAATTTCAATTAAGTCTTTATCAAATCGTAAATAGTTCTCTAACATTTTTTGAATAGCTAAAGCACTTCCTTCACCAGTTAAACAAGCTGTTAAAATAACAGATTTCATTGGAGAGAGAGGTTTTTTCTTTTCTTCTTGTACGTTTAAGTAAAATGGTGTTAAATTTTTTACTGTTTCATACAGCGCATCTAATGAATAACCGAGCTGAGCTTTTCGAGCTGCTTCTAGTGCATGTGGTGTGCTCGTCATCGAGAGAACACGTACAGGAATTTTGAATTCCGTTTCTAATATGTCGCCGATATAAGCAAGTGACCCCATATCAACAAGTAAAAGAAGCCCATTTACATTTTGGAGTGTTTTCATATAAACTTTCACACGCTCTAAGAAATCTTTCGGTGATTCGTGTAACGGCATATCAATACCGGTTACTTCCTCAATGCCGAGAAGTTCGTTTGCAACGTTTGCCATTTCAGTTGCGATGCCATTACCGTGTGCTAATATTAATACTTTTACTTCTGTTTGTGAGGCAGGAATTGGATCAACAACGAAGAACATTGTTAAAAAGCCAGCTTCATCAATAGGCATTGTTATTTGTAATTCTTCCTCCAGTAGTTGAATGCATTGCATGGCTACGGAAAAGGCTTCTTTATATTTCGTACGAATTTGATTTAATTGTGGGTGATGTATTTGTTTTCCGCTTTGTAAACGTTGTAGAGTTGTCTGTACATGTAAACTTAAAGCGAGAAATACTTTTTCATCAAACGTCTTAGATAAATGCTTTTCAGCAAGTTCCGCTATTTTTTCACATACGGAAACGATATTACGATCCACAATTTTAAAAACATTTTCATGGCTTGTTTTTTTTGATATTTGGTTAAAATATTGTACGAAAAAGCTTTGAACATCATTTTCTATTAGTAATTCTAATTCTTCCTCTTCAATACCACGTGCTTGAAGTTCTTCGTATTTATAGTCAATATAATCGTAAATAGAAGAGCGTTTTTCATCTTCTGTTTTATGATTACTCCAACCTTCCTCACCTGTAAATACAAATGTTTCATTTGGTATTTGGTATAAGTGACGGCTCTTCCTTTCAATGAACAACCCTTCTTTCATATACCAAGGTAAATCTGTACTTGAAACATAGACAGAATCACGTTTCTTTGTGACCAAATCAGAATAGGCTTTCGCACAGGCAATTTGAACATCTGTTTTTAATTGACCAATGTTATTGGGACAATTGTAAAAGACGAAAGCACGCATTGCATTTGGGCTAACGTGAATGTCTTTTCGCAGACGAATTGCTTCATTTGTGAAAAATAGCTGTAGTAAAGCAAAGCGCTCTTTATGTGTACGCTCACGAAGTGGTGGCAGCGTAACAGTCATCGGTATACGTCTTGTAAATGTTTTTAATAAAAAGGAATTTGGTTCTTCTGTTGTTGCAGTAATGATTAATACTTGTGCTTTACGTTCGTTCTCTGTTTCTCCAAGGCGGCGGTACACTCCGCGGTCAATAAAGGTGAAAAGCATTTCTTGTCCCTCTGGAGGTAGGCGATGTACTTCATCTAAGAAAAGAATTCCTTCATGTGCTTTTTCAATTAACCCTTTTTGATCACTTGCTCCTGTGTAAGCTCCTTTTTTAATCCCAAATAACTGTCCAAGTAGTAGTTGTGGATTGTTTGCGTAATCAGCACAGTTAAAGACGATAAATGGTGCATTTTTGGGAAGCTGTTCAACTTCAATTGCATATTCGTGCATTAAAGAAGCAAACATAGACTTTCCGACCCCTGTTTCTCCCAGTAGTAAAGTATGCATACCGTTTGGAGGGTAGAGAATAGAAGCTTTCGCTTTTTCAATTGCGATTTTAAGGCTCGTATTTTCAATTGCAAATGTATCTAATGAAGTTATGTCTTTTGAATGCGTTTCCAACGAAGTGTTCGTTTCTATGTAAAAACGAACAGGTCGCGTATTTGTTTTTAATAACCGTTTATCTTTTACAAGTTTGTTTAAGTCGCTACTTACATTGGCGCGATCTAGTTGTAGAAATGTAGCGAGTTCTGATGCGGTTACACCTTCTGTATAATTTCCTTCTTGTATTGCATTAAAAATGAGATCTATTCGTTTCATTTCCATTCACCTCGAAACTTCATCACTATTTAAAATTTTACACAAAAATGGGAAGGGTGGGAAGAGAAAAATAAAACAGCTTTAGTCTAGAAGTACTAAAGCTGTTACAATCTTGTGTCTTTCCAAAAATTTACCTCGAGATGAGAAGATGGATTATAGGGAAGAAGTTTGTATCCTTGTGACTGTAAATAATCAATTACTTTTGGCAGTATTTGTACGGTCACACTCGAATCATGCATTAAAATAACTTCGACTTGTTCATCACTTTGATTACGCACTCTTTCGAGTATGGCAGAAGGATTATCATAGCTTTTCCAGTCATAAGTATCAATCGTCCAATCCCACATTTTATACTGGGCTGATACAAGTGCGTCACGGTAATTCTTTTTTAAGTAAGGCATACTACCATATGGAACGCGAACGAGATGTGTATTTAATTTCGTAACTTGCTGGACAATACTTTGTGTTTGTTCCATTTCTGCAATTAAAGTGGAAGGGTCACCAGTGTAAAGGCGTTTTACATCATGTGACATGCTATGGAGCCCGATATAATGTCCTTCTTTAATTAATCGTTGCATCGTTTTTCTGTAATGCGGCACTTTTCCGCCAATAACAAAGAAAGTTGCTTTTCCGTTCTTTTCTTTTAAGATGTTTAAAATTTGCGTCGTATATTTGTTTGGTCCGTCATCAAATGTTAAGTACGCAATTTTTTGTGTAGGAGAAGTTGTTTCAGTATTTGGATGATGTTCAGCAGGAATAACGGTTGTTGCTTCAGTATTAGATGATGCGTACGTAGTAATTGTTAAGAATAAAATAATACATTGAAATACTCGCTTAATCATAACATTCACCCTCAGTTTGACAATCAAGATGTAAAAAAACTTGATACTTTTCTTATTATGTATATCTTTCTCCAATAGAGGAACTCTCAAACAATCTATATTTTGGAAATATAAAATAAGGAATAAAAAATAGCATCCTAAAGGATGCTATTTGAATATTTCATAATGGTAAAGGCTATACTACAATTAGTCTTCGCGTTTTTTCACTTTTTTATAAAAGGAAATAAGTGGTTTGTAACGTTCATGTACAAGCCCGATTATTTCAGCAATGATTTCTGTGAAGAAAATCAAAGCGAAAAGAAGAATAATGGATAACCATAACGTTGCACTAGTGAAAATAATGGCATTTACACTAAAGAAAATACCGAATGCGTATATAATTAGTACCGTTTTACGATGAGAGAATCCCATTGCAAGTAAGCGGTGATGTAAATGCGATTTATCTGGTGCTGAAATAGGTTTTTTATTTACGATACGACGGATGATTGCAAATATCGTATCAAATATAGGTACACCTAAAATGATAATTGGAACGATAAAACTGAATAACGTTACACTTTTGTATAATCCAAGTAACGATATAACAGAAATACAGTATCCTAAAAATAGTGCTCCTGTATCTCCCATGAAAATTTTTGCTGGATGGAAGTTGAAGAATAAAAATCCAATTGTACTTGCTAATATAATTAATGCGAGTGGCAAGATAATAGCTGTTCCAGTACCCCATGGGCTAGTGAAGGCCATATATGCTAGCGTTGCAAGTACGATAGATGAAATACCAGCAGATAATCCATCTAAGCCGTCAATTAAGTTGATTGCATTCGTAATACCTACAAGCCAAAATACTGTAATTGGATAAGCAAGCCATCCAAGTTCAGTATCCCCAAGGAATGGGATATATAATACTTGCACTAATAATCCACTTTTTACAATCATAATGGCAACTAACAGTTGTCCACCGAATTTTACTTTCGCAGATAACTCGTACATATCATCTAAAATTCCGATGATTACAATGATAATCGCACCTAGTGTTATCGATAACATTCTTTGCTCATATAAGCCGCCGACAACAAATCCTACAGCTACACCAATAAATATTGCTAACCCGCCAAGACGTGGCATAATCTTTTGGTGCACTTTACGTGCGTTTGGCTTATCTGTCGCTCCTATTTTAAAAGCTAATTTAATAACTAAAGGAGTAACGACGAGTACAGTGATGAAAGATGCCAAAATGGCATAAATCACTTGTGAGTCCATTAATACCCCACCCTTTATATTCTAACGTAATTTTTTTTTTTGAAAATATATTTATCTGAAAATTATGATGTTTATTTACAGGCTCATAACATATGGTATCACAAAAAGATTAGAATTCAATCTTTTTTTCTCTTTACGGTTAATGGAAGCGGATAGAATATATGACAATTGTATATAGAATGTTGCATCATATGAGAAGGTTAATCGTACTGGACTTTGGAATATGACATTTCCTTTTTTTCTTCGATAGTGAATACTTTTAGTTCAGTATTATAAGTGTTACACGTAGAAATGAGTAAGTTTCATGTTAAAATGTGGGAATTTATCTCGCGTCAACTAGTAGCCCCATTCCTACTAATTAAAGTTTCACTTTATCCCGCATTAACGGGCAGTAAGACCCCCTCCTCAAAATTCAGCGAAGCAAAGAAGTTAGGTGGGGATCAACTGCCCGTAAAAGCCCGACTGATTAAAGTTTCACTTTATATTATAGTGCATTTAATTTTACAAAAACTTTAAAAAGAATGAGGGAAGTAATTCATATAATGAAGAAGGAAAAGGGTTTTCTCATTTTTAATGTGAGAGGGGGAAGCACAGGGAGAATTCTGTATTTCATATCTTTTCTATTGTAAATTCCTGTGCGAAAAGGAAATGAAAATTACGATAATAGGTACTGGATATGTTGGATTGATTACAGGAGTTGGATTGGCAAAGTTGGGGCATTCAGTTACATGTTTTGATATAGATGATGAAAAAATTGAACGGATAAAACAAGGGGATTTACCTATTTATGAGGTTAGATTACATGAATTAATAAATTATGCATATGAGAATAATGCTTTAACTTTTACATCAAATAAAGAAGAGGCATTTGATGATGTAGAGTTTATATTTATTGCAGTTGGAACACCACCTTTATTAGATGGGACGGCGGATTTAACGTATATTCAGAGTGCTTGTAACGATATTGGATTATATGCGACAAACGATATTATTGTTGTTACGAAAAGTACAGTTCCAGTAGGTACAAATGATGTAATGAAGGAATGGATTGAGGGGAATTTAAAAGGGAGGCATACAGTACATATCGTATCGAATCCAGAGTTTTTGCGTGAAGGTTCAGGTATTTATGATTTCTTTCATGGAGATCGTATTGTAATTGGAGCGGATAGTGAGGAAGTAGCAAGAAGAGTAGAGAGTTTGTATAGCCAATTATGCTTAGAAACGTATGTTACAGATATTAAAAGTGCAGAGATGATTAAATACGCATCGAATGCCTTTTTAGCTACAAAGATTAGTTTCATTAATGAAATTTCAAATATATGTGAGAAGGTAGGCGCAAATGTATTGGATGTTGCCAAAGGGATGGGAATGGATAAGAGAATTGGTGCATCTTTTTTAAATGCGGGCATTGGATATGGGGGATCATGTTTCCCGAAAGATACGAAAGCACTGGTGCAAATTGCGGGAAATGTTGCTCATGATTTTCGTTTGTTAAAAGCGGTCATTGAAGTAAATAATAAGCAACAGCTGCTATTGATTGAAAAAGCGAAAAAAGTTATGAACATGAATAAAAAGCGGATTGCAGTTCTTGGCGCATCCTTTAAACCGAATACGGATGATATTAGAGAAGCATCATCTCTTATTATAATAGAAGCATTACTTAATATAGGTGCAGATATTGTTCTTTACGACCCAAAAGCAATTCAATATGTGAAAAATATATTTGGAGATGCTATACAATATAGTAGATGTATAGATGAATCGATTAGAGATGCGAGTGCGGTTTTTATCGTAACAGAATGGGAAGCTATTCGAGTGTACCCGTTAGAAAAGTACGTACAACTTATGAGAGAGCCTATTTTATTCGATGGGAGAAATTGTTATACTGATGAAGATGTTAAGAAACAAAAGATAGATTATTACTCGGTGGGCAGAAAAAGTATTTGTAATAGAAAAGTTTCTGTTATGCGTTAAAAAGGGATGTACTCATGCATATTTTTATATGTCATAATAGAAGCTGTAATTAGTGAAAGAAAAGAGGCAATCACATGACTGAACGTTTAAAAGTAATGACAATTTTCGGGACACGTCCAGAAGCAATTAAAATGGCACCTCTTGTATTAGAGTTGCAAAAACACCCAGAAAAAATTGAATCGATTGTGACTGTAACAGCACAGCATCGCCAAATGTTAGATCAAGTATTAAATATCTTTGGAATTACGCCAGATTTCGATTTAAATATCATGAAAGACCGCCAAACTTTAATTGATGTTACAACGCGCGGTTTAGAAGGTTTGGATAAAGTAATGAAAGAAGCGAAGCCGGATATTGTACTTGTACATGGTGATACAACAACAACATTTATTGCAAGCTTAGCTGCTTTTTATAATCAAATTCCAGTAGGTCATGTTGAGGCGGGCCTTCGTACGTGGGATAAGTATTCTCCATACCCAGAAGAGATGAATCGTCAATTAACAGGTGTAATGGCGGATCTTCATTTCTCACCAACAGCAAAATCAGCAACGAACTTACAGAAGGAAAATAAAGATGAGTCACGTATTTTCATCACAGGAAATACAGCGATTGACGCGCTGCAAACGACTGTAAAAGAAACATATAGTCATCCTGTACTAGAGAAACTTGGAAATGATCGTCTTGTACTTATGACAGCTCACCGTCGTGAAAACTTAGGTGAACCGATGCGTAATATGTTCCGTGCAATTAAGCGTCTTGTTGATAAGCATGAAGATGTACAAGTTGTGTACCCTGTTCATATGAACCCTGTTGTTCGTGAAATAGCAAATGAAATTTTAGGTGAACATAATCGTATTCATTTAATTGAGCCGCTAGATGTAATTGATTTCCACAATGTTGCAGCTCGTTCATACTTAATGTTAACGGATTCTGGCGGTGTACAAGAAGAAGCTCCATCACTTGGGGTACCAGTTCTTGTTCTTCGTGATACAACAGAGCGCCCTGAAGGTATTGAAGCAGGTACGCTGAAATTAGCAGGAACAGACGAAGAGACAATCTTTGGTCTTGCAGATGAGTTGTTATCAGATAAAGAGGCTCATGATAAGATGGCGAAAGCATCTAACCCTTACGGTGATGGTCGTGCATCAGAGCGCATTGTAGAAGCAATTTTACAACACTTTAATAAGTAAATAAAAAAGGCCCAATCGGATAGATTGGGCCTTTTTGTTACGGCTGATTGCGCATAATCCACTCTGCATGAGCATTTGTAGAAGGTGGCGGATCAGTTGGTGTTTTATTTTGGTTTGTTTCTTTTTTTGCTTGTTCGTTAGAATTAGAACTTGAATTTGAATCAGGATTTGAGTTGTTTTTTGTAGTTGGATTTTTTGCTTTTTCCCCTAATTCTTTTTCAATTTCGTTACGCACCGTTTCTACACTGATTGGATCTGGAAGGAAGTAATAAATACCGCCTATCTTTTTGTCTTCGCCTTCAAGCTTTAACGTTTGCATTGTAGAAGGATCAAATCCAGAAAGTTTATTGTAAAGAGCAAGTCCGTCTGAAATAGGAATGTCGGTTTTTATATATTTTCCAACGACAGCTGTTAAATCTTTAATTTTAAATACAGTAGAGGTGGAGTTTAGTTTATGAGCAACAGCGGCCAGTAATTGTCTTTGTCTAGCAGCTCGACCATAATCGCCATTTGGATCTTGCTTTCGCATACGGACGTAAGCAAGTGCTTCTTCACCGTTTAAGTTTTGCTGTCCTTGCTTAAATTGAATTTTTTTGTAGTAATCTACGTCAGAGCGCTCCCAGAAATCGAAGGGTACGTCAACCGTAACGCCGCCGACAGCATCAACGATACCTTTAAAGCCTTGGAAATCAATTTTAAGATAATGGTCTACAGGAACTTTTAGAAAGCCTTCGACAGTTTTGATTGCCATTTCTTCTCCGCCGTAAGCATGGGCAGCGTTAATTTTGTCTTCCTTATTTTTACCAACAATTTTAACTCGAGAATCACGAGGAATACTCATAAGTGAAATCTTTTGAGTTTTCGGATTGACTGTTGCAAACATTAATGAGTCTGTACGACCATTTTGACCGTCTGTCGCATAATCTTCTATACCCATAATGAGAATTGTAAAAGGTTCCTTTGTAATTTCTACATCTTTGTTTCTTAAATCCGATTTTTCACGAGTAAAACCACTATACATCCCCATAAGAGAAGAGTAAGAATTTAACACATAAACTCCTATGCTGCCAAATAAAAATGCGAAAATAAGGAAGAAGAAAAGTTTCCTTCTTCGCTTCTTTTTTATTCTGCTATTTTGGAGATGATAATAACGTTCTTCCATATATAATCTCCTTAGTTCGTTAGTTCATTTGTAGGGAAGTAATTCACTACATTAATCTTTGAAGGTGATAAAAGAGTTATGCTTAGATAACATCTTGTTCTAAGTACAACATATCTCCTTCTGTAATTGTACATTTCCCGTTTGTTAATTCAATCATCCAATTTGTAAATGCTTGTTTGCCGTCTTCTTCTACATAAGTATCAAATGTGACATTTTCTAGATAATGTATATCTTTAATGGCATATTTTGAATTACGTAATTCATTTTCTACTTTGCCAAGTAATGTGTAATCAATCTCGGTTTGCATCACACGCATTAGTTTTCGCTGGACAACACCGACATGATTAATGCCTTCGCTTGTACACTTTCCATATGCACGAATTAATCCACCTGCGCCAAGTTTAATGCCACCAAAATAGCGTGTTACGACAACGACGGTATCTTTTAGCCCACGTTTTTTTAGTACTTCTAGCATTGGTACGCCAGCTGTACCGCTAGGCTCGCCGTCATCATTTGCTTTTTGAATATGATCTTGTTCGCCAATTAAATAAGCGGAACAATTATGTGTTGCATTCCAATGCTGTTTTTTTATTTTTTGTATAAATTCTTGAGCCTCTTCCTCAGTCGTTGCTCGGCTAATATAACAAATAAATCTTGATTTTTGAATGACGATTTCGTGTTCGCCGTAGTCTTTGATTGTTAAATATTGTAATAGCACTTGTATACGCCCCTATCTATCAAAATGACTAGTACTTTCCATTTTAAAAGCGAGCCTTTTTATATTCAAACATTTTTTCTAAATAGGCTGAAGTTTTTGGTGAGTATTTTATCTTTTTGTTGTAATTTGTCGAGATGGTGAGTATAATTTCAACCGGCATTTCCCTGTATGGATGCACCATTTGTAGTTTTCGTGTAAAATTAGGAAATAAAACTTTTTATAAGGCAGGTACGAAAATGAAAATAGCTATTGTTACTGATAGTACAGCATATATACCGAAGCAAATCCGTGATGAACTCAATATATATATGATTCCATTAAACGTTGTGTTTGGAACAGAATCTTATCAAGAAGAAGCTGAAATTTCAGCAGATGATTTTTATGTGAAAGTACGTGAACAAGAGGAACTTCCAAAAACTTCTCAACCAGCAATCGGAAAGTTTGTTGAGCTATATGAAGAACTAGCTAAAGATTATGATGCAGTTATTAGTATTCACCTATCAAGTGGAATTAGTGGTACATATCAAACATCAACGACAGCTGGACAGATGGTAGAGGGTATTGATGTATACACGTATGACTCTGAAATTAGTTGTGAAGTACAAGGATTTTATGTGCGTGAAGGTGCAAGGTTAGCAAGTGAAGGAAAGAGTCCAAAAGAGATTATTGCTCGTTTTGATGAAATGAAGAAAACGATGGACGCCTATTTTGTAGTTGATGATTTACATCATTTACAACGTGGTGGTCGATTAAATAGCGCGCAAGCTTTCATCGGCAGTCTGTTACAAGTGAAGCCAGTTTTATATTTTAGAGATAAAATCATTATTCCGTTTGAAAAGATTCGTACACGTAAAAAAGCATTAAAACGTATCATTGAAATTTTTGATGAGCAAGCAAGTAAAGGTGTACCTATGGAAGCAGTTATCATTCATGCGCAACGTGAAGAGGAAGCGAATGAATGGAAGAAAGAATTAGAAGCAAAATATCCTCACGTCACAATTCGTACAGGTTATTTTGGAGCTGTAATTGGTACGCACTTAGGTGAAGGTGCATTAGGTCTTGGATGGTATACGAAGTAATAAAGATATAAAAAGCTCTCTTTTTAAGAGGGTTTTTTTACGGGTATGTTACGTTTAGTTGACAAGTTAATATTTGGAAATGGTAAAATGTACGTAAAATAAAATAATGAGGAAAGTTTTATAACTTACTTTTTACAAGAAACTATATTATAATAGAAGAGAGGTGAAACATATGGAGCATAATTCTTGTTTATGTCCAAAGTTTGAGTCAGCTTTTACTCTGCTTAGTAAGAAGTGGACTGGCTTAATTATTAAATCTTTGCTTGAAGAGTCGAAACGTTTTAGAGAAATCGCAGATATTATCCCAAATATGAGCGATCGTATGTTGTCAGAGCGTTTGAAGGAATTGGAAAGCGAGGGCATTGTAGTTCGTAATGTCTATCCAGAAGTACCAGTTCGAATCGAGTATGGCTTAACTGACAAGGGAAAAGCGTTAGAAAGTGTTATGGATGAGGTCCAAAATTGGGCTGAGAAATGGATGAAGTAGCATTTCATTTGTATTCGTATATTTAATAAAACGTAAGGGATTCCTTACGTTTTTTCTTTGTTTATAGAAGTAAGAAAAGTATGCAAATTTCTACACACACATACAAAAATATACGAATTTTGCGCTAGAGCTACATATAATATTACATTTGTTTTACAAAAACGTAACATTAGCAAAAAAAATCCCGAATTATGGTATAAATTTTATAGGTTATATACGGAAAAAGAAAAAAGAAAGCGGTGTAAAAAATAAAATGAAAAAGCTAAAAATGGCATCTTGCGCATTAGTTGCAGGGTTAATGTTTTCAGGGCTAACACCAAATGTATTTGCAGAAGATAAAATTTCTGACGTGAAATCACAAATTAATACACAAAATGACACTTTACATAAACAACAACAAGAACGTGATGAATTACAAAAACAAATGAATGACTTAAACAAAACAATTCAAGGTTTAGATAAGTCTGTTCAAGAGAATGCTGCAAAGCTTGATGAAACAACGAAAAAAGTTTCTGATACTGAGCAATTAATTGAAAAGAAAAATAAAGATATTGCAGAATTACAAACGAAGATTGCAAAACGTGAAGAGTTATTAAGAAAGCGTTTAGTTGCACTTCAAGAACAGCCAAATACGAACGTTGTAACAGAAGTTCTTGTAAACTCTAAAAACGTTGCAGATTTAGTTGATCGTTTAACTTCTGTTTCTAAAATTCTTGAGTCTGATGAAGATATCATGAAAACACAACAAGAAGACCAAGCTAGTGTGAAAAAAGATGTTGCAACGGTAAAAGAGAAACAAAAAGAATTAAAAGAAGCACAAGCTCAAATTGAAACTGCTAAGAAAGAACTTGACGCTGAAAAAGAGAAAAAAGCAACAGCGGTAAACGATTTAAGCGGTAAAATGGATACAGTTGTAACTTCAATGACAAGTACGGAAGGTCAATTGAAAGAGCTTGAGAAACAAGCGTTACAATTACAACGCATTGCAGAAGAAGAAGCACAAGCAAAAGCTGCACAAGAAGCTGCTGCTCAAAAACAAGCAGAGCAAGCTGCTAAAGCTGCGCAAGCTCAGCCAGCACAAGCACCTGCAGAGCAAGCTGCACCAGCAAACAATGGTGGACAAGCTCAAAAAGAAGAGCCTAAAAAAGAAGAACCTAAAAAAGAGGAACCAAAAAAAGAAGAGCCTAAGAAAGAAGCACCTAAACAAGAAGAGAAAAAGCCAGCTCCAAATGTGGGTGGCGTAATTGGTAAAGCGCAAAGCTACTTAGGTTTACCATATGTTTGGGGAAGTGCATCTCCATCAAACGGTGGTTTTGATTGTAGTGGATTCATTTCTTACATTTTTGGTGTAGGTCGTCAAGACGTTGCAGGTTACTGGAACTCAGTTTCTAAAGTAGGTAGCCCACAACCAGGAGACTTAGTATTCTTCCAAGGTACTTATAAAGCAGGTCCATCTCACATCGGTATTTACGTTGGTAATGGTCAAATGATTCATGCTAGTGATAAAGGAATTGCGTACGGTGATATTAACAGCTCATATAACCAAAAACATTTCTTAGGATACGGTCGATTCTAGGGTTTATAAAAGAATAAAAAACGTGTATAAAGTCGATAGCTTACTATTTTATAAGTAGGTTATCGGCTTTTTTGAGTTTTTACGAGATGATGAGAAAGGTTTATAGTAGTGCTGGAGGTGATTGTTGATGCTAGCGGGGAAACAGTTGCTATTAGACGAACTTTCTTCAGATTTACAGAGGGAATTAAACGATTTGAAAAAGAAGGGAGAGATCGTATGTGTACAAGGTGTAAAAAAGAAGAATTCTAAATATATGTGCCAACGCTGCGGAAATGTAGATCGGCGGCTATTTGCGTCGTTTTTATGTAAAAGGTGCAGTAAAGTGTGCGCATATTGCCGGAAGTGTATAACGATGGGGAGAGTAAGTGAATGTGCTGTACTTGTTCGCGGGATTGCTGAAAGAAAGAGAGAAAAGAATTCAAATTTGTTACAGTGGAACGGAACGTTGTCTACTGGTCAGAATTTGGCGGCGCAAGGAGTTATAGAGGCTATTAAGCGAAAAGAATCATTTTTTATTTGGGCTGTATGCGGGGCTGGGAAAACAGAGATGTTGTTTTACGGTATTAACGAAGCGCTTCAAAAAGGAGAAAGAGTTTGTATCGCAACGCCGAGAACGGATGTTGTTCTGGAATTAGCACCGAGATTACAAGAAGTATTTCCATATATAAAGGTAGCGGCTTTATATGGAGGGAGTGTGGATAAAGAAAAAGATGCAGTACTAGTCGTTGCAACCACGCATCAATTATTGCGTTATTATAGGGCGTTTCATGTCATGGTTGTAGATGAGATAGATGCTTTTCCATATTGTGCAGATCAAATGTTACAGTACGCGGTAAAACAAGCGATGAAAGAAAGAGCGGCGCGTATTTATTTAACTGCGACTCCAGATGAAACGTGGAAGCGAAAATTTAGAAGAGGTGAACAAAAAGGTGTTATTGTTTCTGGACGATATCACCGTCATCCTTTGCCAGTTCCTTTATTTTGTTGGTGCGGGAATTGGAAAAAAAGCCTCATTCATAAAAGAATTCCTCGAGTTTTACTACAGTGGTTACAAACGTACTTAAATAAAAAATATCCTATTTTTTTATTTGTTCCCCATGTGCGATATATAGAAGAGATAAGCCTGTTGTTAAAGTCATTAAACAAGCGAATTGAAGGTGTACATGCAGAAGATCCGGGTAGAAAAGAAAAAGTAGCGGCTTTCAGAAAAGGAGAAATCCCATTATTAGTTACAACGACAATTTTAGAGCGAGGCGTAACAGTAAAAAATTTGCAAGTAGCGGTTTTAGGGGCGGAAGAAGAAATATTCTCAGAAAGTGCACTCGTACAAATTGCGGGCCGAGCAGGGCGGAGCTTTGAAGCACCGCATGGAGAGGTCGTTTATTTTCACTATGGTAAGACAGAGGCGATGGTGCGCGCGAAAAAACATATTCAAGGTATGAATAAAAATGCGAAAGAACAAGGATTGATCGATTAATGCATTGTTTACTTTGTGATGAGTGTTTTGTAGAAACGGTTAGTTGGTACAATTTTTTTGTAAAGTGTCATAGAAAATATATATGTGATAGATGTGAGCAGAAACTTTCCTATATTATAGGAGAAATTTGCATGGAGTGTGGGCGGCCTTTAGAATATGTTCCTGCCTCATTTCAAGAAGACGGTATTTGTATAGATTGTCTAAGGTGGATGAAAGAGGCGAAGTATCGTTCTTTTAAAAACCGTTCGTTATATATGTATGATGATGAGATGAAAGAAATAGTAGCGCAGTTTAAGTTTCGGGGGGATGCAGAGTTAGTGCGCATTTTTTATCGTCCTTTTCGAAGTTTATTTCAAAAGTATTTTGCTAATGTTTCAACCGTTATCGCTGTTCCGCTTAGTAAGGAAAGGGAAGTTGAACGTGGTTTTAATCAAGCTGAGTTATTAGCAACTTGTTTACCTGTCAAAATTTCTTATCCATCATTAAGAAGAAGGGAAACAGAAAAGCAAAGTAAGAAGACACGTAAAGAAAGGGTGTCAGGAAGCAATCCTTTTTATTTTCAGGGAGAAGAGATGTTTTCTGGGCAACATATTTTACTCGTTGATGATGTGTATACGACTGGAATTACAGTTAGGCAAATCGGAAGTTTGTTATATGAAAGAGGGGCAAGGGAAGTATCTAGTTTGACACTTTGTAGAAGTTAATATGGCAGTGTCGAAAGGGATAATAAAAAGGCGATAAGTCTTCTTTGACTTCATATGTTGTCATTCGTTATAGTCAAAATATGGGGCGAATGCCCTGATTTTTAGAGTGAAGGGAATGGAATGAACATGCAAGGAAGAGTGAAATGGTTCAATGCAGAAAAGGGATTTGGGTTTATTGAGCGTGAAGATGGTGACGATGTATTTGTCCATTTTTCTGCTATTCAACAAGATGGGTATAAGTCATTAGAAGAAGGGCAACAAGTAGAGTTTGACATTGTAGATGGAGCACGTGGACCACAAGCAGCTAATGTTGTGAAACTGTAGGGGATATTGTTTTGGGAAGAGAAAGCTGCGTTTGTGGCAACGTTATATATATGTAGTAGAACCTCTTGTTTTTCGCAAGGGGTTTTTTGTTATAGGGTAAGTTGTCAAAAAGTTGTTGCTTTTCTGTAACGAATTGTCCACAGTTATATTCGTTATTCACGATGTTAATAGGATAAAATAAAGATAGAAACGATGCATCTTTTCATTTCAACAAAAAACGATAAAAAAATCGCAATTCCACTAATTTTTTTAAAAAAGTTAGAAGGAGTTTTTAAGCCAGTGTCGAAATTATAGTACATAGGCTTGAAAGGAGGAATTCATCTATGAAATTCAACATTCGTGGTGAAAATATTGAAGTAACTCCAGCATTAAAGGAATATGTAGAGAAAAAACTAAGTAAGTTAGAGCGTTATTTTGATACATTCCCAGAGATTAAAGTTAATTTAAAAGTATACTCTGACAAGCAACGTGTCGAGGTAACAATACCATTTACTGATTTATTACTTCGTGCAGAAGAAACTAATAGCGATATGTACGCTGCTATCGATTTAGTAGTTGATAAACTTGAGCGACAAATTCGTAAACATAAAACAAAGGTAAATCGTAAGTTACGTGAGAAAGGTTCTGTGAAAACGAACTTTATCCTTCCGGAAGCAGTAGCTGTTCTGGATGCGGTAGAAGAGGATGAATTAGAACTTGTACGTACAAAACGATTCGATTTAAAACCGATGGACGTTGAAGAAGCGATCCTACAAATGGATATGCTAGGACATAATTTCTTCGTCTTCACAAATGCTGATACAAATGAAACTAATGTTGTATATGGCCGTAAAGATGGGAAATACGGTTTAATCGAAACTAAATAATAATTCAAAAGCGCAGCCGAAATGGCTGCGCTTTTTTTGCTGAAAATAGATTTTTAAAAAACTTTTCTTAATTTAGAACGAGACATTCGGCCGATTGTTGTCATAGTTATAAGACAAGTGTTACAATTATCATTAGGTATATACATTTTAGTTTTTTTAATTAGGAGAAAAATTGGCATAACATACATTTGATTTTTACAACGACTGATTGTAATAGAGAAAAAGAAAAACAATCGGAAGTTTTATTTTAATAAAAGAGGAGCGTATTTCCTATGATCGGTATTTTAAAAAAGGTGTTTGATGTAAACCAACGCCAAATTAAACGTATGCAAAAGACAGTTGAGCAAATTGATGCATTAGAGTCATCTATTAAGCCACTAACTGATGAACAATTAAAAGGAAAGACGCTTGAATTTAAAGAACGTCTAACAAAAGGTGAAACAGTAGATGATCTACTACCTGAAGCTTTTGCAGTTGTTCGCGAAGCGGCAACTCGTGTTCTTGGAATGCGTCCATATGGCGTACAGTTAATGGGTGGTATTGCCTTACATGAAGGGAATATTTCTGAGATGAAAACGGGTGAAGGTAAAACGTTAACATCTACATTACCTGTATATTTAAATGCTTTAACAGGAAAAGGTGTTCACGTTGTTACAGTCAATGAATACTTAGCACAACGTGATGCGAACGAAATGGGACAACTTCATGAGTTCCTTGGCTTAACGGTAGGAATTAACTTAAATAGTATGTCACGCGAAGAGAAACAAGAGGCTTATGCTGCTGATATTACGTATAGCACAAATAATGAGCTTGGATTCGATTACTTACGTGACAACATGGTTTTATATAAAGAGCAGTGCGTTCAACGTCCACTTCACTTTGCTATTATCGATGAAGTCGATTCTATTTTAGTCGATGAAGCACGTACGCCGCTTATTATTTCAGGACAAGCTCAAAAATCAACAGAGCTATACATGTTTGCAAATGCATTCGTTCGTACGTTAGAAAATGAAAAAGAGTATTCATTTGATGTGAAAACGAAAAATGTAATGTTAACTGAAGATGGTATTACGAAAGCAGAGAAAGCTTTCCATATTGAAAACTTATTCGATTTAAAACATGTAGCACTTCTTCACCATATTAATCAGGCGCTTCGTGCACACGTTGTTATGCATCGTGATACAGATTATGTTGTACAAGAGGGCGAAATCGTAATTGTAGACCAATTCACTGGTCGTCTTATGAAAGGTCGTCGCTATAGCGAAGGTTTGCACCAAGCGATTGAAGCAAAAGAAGGTGTAGAAATTCAAAATGAAAGTATGACGCTTGCAACAATTACGTTCCAGAACTATTTCCGTATGTATGAAAAGTTATCTGGTATGACTGGTACAGCGAAAACGGAAGAAGAAGAATTCCGTAGTATTTACAATATGAATGTTATCGTAATTCCAACAAACAAACCGATTATTCGTGATGATCGTGCCGATTTAATCTTTAAATCAATGGAAGGTAAGTTCAATGCAGTTGTTGAGGATATTGTGAATCGTCATAAACAAGGGCAACCTATTCTTGTAGGTACAGTTGCAATTGAAACTTCAGAGCTTATTTCAAAAATGTTAACACGTAAAGGTGTACGTCATAACATTTTAAATGCGAAAAACCATGCGCGTGAAGCAGATATCATTGCAGAAGCTGGTATGAAAGGTGCTGTAACGATCGCAACGAATATGGCTGGTCGTGGTACAGATATCAAGCTTGGAGACGATGTGAAAATCTTCGGTCTAGCAGTTATCGGTACAGAACGTCATGAAAGCCGTCGTATTGATAATCAGTTACGTGGTCGTGCTGGTCGTCAAGGGGACCCTGGTGTGACGCAGTTCTACTTATCAATGGAAGATGAATTAATGCGCCGATTTGGTTCAGATAATATGAAAGCAATGATGGATCGTCTTGGTATGGATGATTCTCAGCCAATTGAAAGTAAAATGGTTTCTCGTGCGGTAGAGTCTGCACAAAAACGTGTTGAAGGAAATAACTATGATGCACGTAAGCAGTTATTACAATACGATGATGTACTTCGTCAGCAACGTGAAGTTATTTATAAGCAACGTCAAGAAGTAATGGAATCGGAAAACTTACGTGGCATTATTGAAGGTATGATGAAATCTACAGTAGAACGTGCTGTTGCGCTTCATACACAAGAGGAAATTGAAGAGGATTGGAACATTAAAGGTCTTGTTGACTACTTAAATACAAACCTTCTTCAAGAAGGAGACATAAAAGAAGAAGAATTACGTCGCCTTGCTCCTGAGGAAATGAGCGAACCGATTATCGCGAAATTAATAGAGCGTTATAATGACAAAGAAAAGCTTATGCCAGAAGAGCAAATGCGTGAGTTTGAGAAGGTTGTTGTATTCCGCGTTGTAGATACGAAATGGACAGAGCATATTGATGCGATGGATCACCTTCGTGAAGGTATTCATTTACGTGCTTACGGTCAAATTGATCCACTTCGTGAGTACCAAATGGAAGGATTCGCGATGTTCGAGTCAATGGTTGCTTCTATTGAAGAGGAAATTTCTCGTTACATTATGAAAGCTGAAATTGAACAAAACTTAGAACGTCAAGAAGTTGTTCAAGGTGAAGCTGTTCATCCATCTAGAGATGGCGAAGAAGCGAAGAAAAAGCCAGTTGTAAAAGGTGACCAAGTGGGCCGCAACGATTTATGTAAATGTGGTAGCGGTAAAAAATATAAAAACTGCTGTGGTATTGTTCAGTAATATAGGGCGGTAGCTTTGGCTGCTTTGCAAACTTTTATATCAAAAATGTATAATTAAGAAGAATTAAACTCTCTCCGTAATAAGTGGAGAGAGTTTCCCTTGTTTTCATACGAAAGTAACAGCAATTACATAGAGGTGAAGGAAATGGAATTAGTAGAAATTAGACAGGAATTAGAGAAAATGGCTAAGCGATTAGCGGCTTTTAGGGGGTCTCTTTGACCTCCCTACTAAGGAGAACCAAATTGCAGAATTAGAAGAAAAAATGATGGGCGCAGGATTTTGGGATGACCAACAAGGCGCACAAGTTGTAATTAATGAAGCGAATGCGTTAAAAGATATGGTTGGAAGTTTCCGTCAGTTAGATGAGACGTTCGAAAATTTAGAAGTAACGCATGAGCTTTTAAAAGAAGAATATGATGAAGATTTACATGAGGAATTAGAATCAGAAGTAAAAGGCTTAATTCAAGAAATGAATGAGTATGAGCTTCAGTTACTATTAAGTGATCCTTATGATAAAAATAATGCGATTTTAGAATTACATCCAGGTGCAGGTGGAACTGAGTCACAAGACTGGGGTTCTATGTTATTACGTATGTATACACGTTGGGCTGAAAAACGTGGTTTTAAAGTAGAAACGGTTGACTATTTACCAGGTGATGAAGCTGGTATTAAGAGTGTAACTTTATTAATTAAAGGTCATAACGCTTACGGTTACTTAAAAGCAGAGAAAGGTGTACATCGTCTTGTACGTATTTCACCATTCGATTCTTCAGGTCGTCGTCATACATCGTTTGTATCTTGTGAAGTTGTACCAGAGTTCAATGATGAAGTTGAAATCGAAGTACGTACAGAAGATTTAAAAATTGATACGTACCGCGCAAGTGGAGCGGGTGGGCAGCACGTAAATACGACAGATTCAGCAGTTCGTATTACACATACACCGACAAATACAGTTGTAACGTGTCAGTCAGAGCGTTCACAAATTAAAAACCGTGAGCATGCGATGAAGATGTTAAAAGCGAAATTATATCAAAAGAAACTAGAAGAGCAACAGGCACAATTAGATGAAATCCGTGGGGAACAAAAAGAAATCGGATGGGGTAGCCAAATCCGTTCTTACGTATTCCACCCGTATTCTCTTGTAAAAGACCACCGTACAAATACGGAGGTTGGTAACGTACAAGCAGTTATGGATGGAGAGATTGATCCATTTATTGATGCTTACTTACGTTCTCGCATCTAATAAGCGAAAAAAAGCCAACAAAATTGTTGGCGCATGCTGAGGATATAGAGGATATAAGGCATTTGATTTTATTTTTATAGATGAAGTAAAGAGGAAGAGAAGTTGGAAACGACAACTTCTCTTTTTGATGGGATTATATGTAGATTACAATGCTGTATATTGTTTTGTAAAAAGTAGAGAATAGTAAAATAGAGCGGTAATAGGGTGAAGATTTATATAGAACTTTTCTAATTTTCCTTTTAAAAAGGATTCTTTATAGAAGTTTTTTAAGTTGTTCACAGAATTGAAACAACTTATGAAAGCTTTATTTTATCAAGGTTCTCACTGTATTTTTGAGGAATATGAAATACACCTTAGTTTTTCTATATAAAGATAATGCTTATAATGAAAATGAGTGTGTTAGGAATAAAAAGAATATCAACAATGGGGAGCGATAGAAGTGAAAAAGAAATTGTTGGCTATTGCGCTAGGGACATCGGTTGTTTTTACTTTAGGAGCATGCGGAAATAAAGAAGAGAGTAAGTCTTCGAAACAGTCTGCAAGCACAGACAGCGCAGAACAAATTTTCCAAAGAAGTTGTGCTGGATGTCACGCAACAGATTTATCAGGGGCAACTGGACCTGATTTAAGAAAAGTGGGCGGTAAGTACGACGCCGCAGATATCGAAGAGATTATTAAAAAAGGCCGCGGTTCAATGTCACCAGGACTTATTCAAGGTGAAGATGCGAAAAAAGTATCTGAATGGTTAGCAGAACATAAATAAAAAAGGTGAAATGGACGAGTTGATAATATATTCAACTCGTTTTCCTTTTTCTGGAATGTAACATAACTGTAACAAAAATGTATCCAAATTGGAAACCGTTTGATGTTACAATGGGGTTTGTAGAATTTTGCTGAAATATATTACATAGAGTGGTATTGCTTATGAGAAAGCATAAGTAAACTACCTTCAACAAGGATGAATAAGTGAAAATGAAGGATGTCTTTTATTTTCAGATGTACAGAAAAGTATTTCGAAAAAAATCATTAAGTATTGGGTGATAAATAATGATAAAAATGACGAATGTTTATAAGGAGTACCCGAATGGTATGAAAGCCATTGCTGGTCTTACAGTTAACATTAAACAAGGTGAATTCGTATACGTAGTTGGACCGAGTGGAGCCGGAAAATCTACATTTATTAAAATGATGTATCGTGAAGAGAAACCATCTACAGGATCTATTAATGTAAATGGACTTACTATCGAAACATTGGCAGAAAGAGACGTTCCGTATTTTCGTCGTCAATTAGGCGTAATTTTCCAAGATTTTAAATTGCTACCTAAATTAACGGTATATGAGAATGTTGCGTTTGCTTTAGAAGTAATTGAAGAAGAACCGGATGCAATTCGTGAGCGTGTAACAGAAGTTCTAGGTCTTGTAGGCCTTGAAGATCGTGCAGACGCACTTCCAAGTGAGCTTTCGGGCGGGGAGCAACAACGTGTGGCTATTGCAAGAGCAATTGTAAATAGACCAAAGGTTGTAATTGCCGATGAGCCAACAGGTAACTTAGATATTGAAACAGCTCTTGATATTATGAATATTTTTACTCGCATTAATGAGCGCGGCACAACGATCGTTATGGCGACGCATAATGCAGATATCGTAAATACAATCCGTCATCGTGTAATCGCGATTGAAGGCGGAAAAATTGTTCGAGATGAGATTGAGGGAGGATACGGATATGAAGGCTAAGACCCTTAGTCGACATTTGCGAGAAGGTGTAAAGAATCTATCACGTAACGGATGGATGACATTTGCTTCTGTTAGTGCAGTAACAGTTACATTATTACTTGTAGGTGTCTTTTTAACAGCGATTATGAATATGAACCATTTTGCGACGAAAGTAGAGCAAGATGTAGAGATTCGTGTACACATTGATCCAGCTGCAAAAGAAGCGGATCAAAAGAAATTAGAAGAAGATATGAGTAAGATTGCAAAAGTAGATTCTATTAAATATTCTTCTAAAGAAGAAGAGTTAAAACGTTTAATTAAAAGCTTAGGTGATAGTGGAAAAACGTTTGAGTTATTTGAACAAGATAACCCACTTAAAAACGTATTCGTTGTAAAAGCAAAAGAACCAACAGATACAGCGACAATCGCGAAGAAAGTTGAAAAAATGCAGTTTGTCAGTAATGTTCAGTACGGAAAAGGGCAAGTTGAACGATTATTTGATACTGTAAAAACTGGTCGTAACATTGGGATTGCGTTAATTGCTGGTCTTTTATTCACAGCGATGTTCTTAATCTCTAATACAATTAAAATTACAATTTATGCTCGTAGTACAGAAATTGAAATTATGAAACTTGTTGGTGCAACAAACTGGTTTATTCGTTGGCCATTCTTGCTAGAGGGATTATTCTTAGGAGTATTAGGATCAATTATTCCAATTGGCCTAATTCTAGTTACGTATAATTCGTTGCAAGGTGTGTTTAACGAAAAACTTGGCGGAACAATTTTCGAGCTTCTACCATACAGTCCTTTCGTATTCCAATTAGCTGGTTTACTAGTGTTAATCGGTGCTTTAATCGGTATGTGGGGAAGTGTAATGTCAATTCGTCGCTTCTTAAAAGTATAAAAAGTTGCAAACATAATTCGTACAAGCTTATCATATAGTAGAAATAGGTAAAGGCATCACACACTGTGTGATGCCTTTTGCTACACCACCTGTGTGTTTTGGAAAGGGGAATTCCGCATTGAAACGTAGAGTTGCAATTATTGGAATGGTTGTTGCATTTTTAATTGGTGCTGGCGGAATGTTTGCAGGCATGTCTGTATTTGGGGTTACCCCAGCAGAAGTAACGCAAACAATTTCGAGTGGGAATGCTAGCACTGCGCAAGGGAATTTGGCAAAAATTAATGAGGCGTATGCACTAATTGATTCACGTTATGTGGAAGACGTGAAAGATGAAAAGTTAGTTGAAGGTGCAATACAAGGTATGTTGTCTACGCTGAAGGACCCTTATTCCACGTATATGGATAAAGAAACAGCCAAACAGTTTAGTGAATCGCTTGATCCTGAATTAGAGGGGATTGGGGCTGAGGTGAACAAGACGGACGATAAGCTTATTATCGTATCGCCAATTAAAGGTTCACCAGCAGAAAAGATAGGAATTAAACCGAATGACCAAATTTTATCTGTAGATGGAAACAGTGTGAAAGACTTATCACGTGAAGAAGCGGTATTAAAAATTCGTGGTAAAAAGGGAACGACTGTCGCAATTGAAATTAAACGTGCGGGAGTAACTGATCCGATTGTATTTAAAATTAAGCGTGAAAAGATTCCAATCTTTACAGTGTTTAGTTCTGTGAAGCAAGAGAGTGGAAAAGATATCGGTTATATGCAAATCACTTCTTTTGCTGAAAATACAGCGAAGGAATTTAAGGATCAGTTAAAAGAGTTAGAGAAGAAAAATATAAAAGGCTTAGTTATTGACGTGCGTGGTAATCCTGGTGGCTATTTAAATAGTGTAGAAGATATACTAGGGGAAATTATGACGAATAAAAAGCCAATGCTACAAGTAGAGCAGCGAAATGGTGAGAAGAAGAAATTCTCTACGGAACTGAAAGAGAGAAAACCATATCCAATTTCAGTATTAATTGATAATGGAAGTGCTTCTGCTTCAGAGATTTTAGCGGGTGCGCTGAAAGAAGGAGAAGGATACGATTTAATTGGTGAAAAAACATTTGGTAAAGGTACTGTCCAGCAAGCTGTTCCATTTAAAGACGGCAGCAACATTAAATTAACGATGTTTAAATGGTTAACACCGGATGGGAACTGGATTCATAAAAAAGGAATCGCACCAACAGTAGAAGTGAAGCAACCAAATTATTATCATGCGACACCAATTCAAATTGAAAAAACACTTTCATACAATTCAAATGATGTACAAGTAAAACATGCTCAAGAAATGCTTAAGAGCTTAGGGTATGTACCAGGTCGTGAAGATGGATACTTTAGTAAAGAGACAGAATCGGCGCTGAAAGCATTCCAAAATGCGAATGAGATGGAAGCGACAGGACAGCTTGATAAAAAGACAGCTGAAGCGATTCAAACTAAAATTATCGAAAAAATCCGTTCTGGAGAAAATGATTTACAATTACAGTCAGCATTAAAGTTAATGGCAAAATAAGAAGAAATACAGGCAGTTTGCTGCCTGTATTTTTTTGTGTTAAACAAACGTTTGTTTAGTTGTGATAATATAAAAAGAAAGAATGATATAAATGGTGGTGAATGAGTTCGTGGAGGCGTGGATTTTTGAAATAATGCGGGCAGTTGGACGTTTTTTCTTACACCCTGCTGTCTATATATTTGTAATAAGTAGTATCTTCGTTGGATACTTACGTATGTTAAGAGAACGAAAAGATTTTTCTTTTAAAGTTTATGATATTTGGTTTGAACTGCGAACCTCTCTATTTGCAGGGATTGGATACGGATTAGTAGTATCTATTATTACGATTGGGCTTGGACTTGTTGTTTCTAAAGCAAGCTTATGGGCCATTTTAATTTGGACATTACTATTTGGATTAACGGCTATGTATCGATATTTATCGGCGGCTTATACATTTAGCATTGCGATTGTATGTGTTCTATTATCTTCTAAGCTACCAGTTTCCTTCTTACAGCTTCGAGAAGGTGAAGAGAGTACCATTGTATCCCTTGCTATTTTACTAGGCGTTATGCTTATTGTAGAAGGCTTATTGATTTCTAAAAACGCGGTAGGATACTCTACACCGAAGATTAGGAAGGGGAAGCGTGGATTAAAGATTGGTTTACACGAATCAAAGCGTTTATGGATCGTTCCTATTTTTATTCTTGTACCGGGTGATGCGGTAACGCAGTTTATTTCATGGTGGCCTGTCGTTTCAATAGGTTCAAATACATATTCTCTATTCCTCGTTCCATTTTTAATTGGGTTTATGAGAAAGATTAAAAGTTATGAGCCGACGGAAGCTTTATTATTTACAGGAAGACGTGTTTATGGATTAGCAGGACTTGTGCTCGTTTTAGGAATCGCAAGTTACTGGTGGCACGTACTTGCAATTATCGCGATGGGAGTCGCGATGCTTGGGCGTTTCACAATTTCGATGCAAGAGAAAATTGCCGATGAAACAAGACCAGCGTATTTTGCTGCACGCAATGATGGGCTCATTGTACTAGATACAATTCCAAATACAATTGGAGCAGAGCTGAAATTACTGCCTGGAGAAATTATTACGAAAGTAAATGGAGTCATTCCAAAAAGCGCCGAGGAATTTTATGATGCGCTTCAAACGAAGACGACAGGAGCATTTTGTAAATTAGAAGTATTAGATACAAATGGTGAGCTTCGTCTTGCACAAACTGCATTATATGCTGGTGGACATCACGAATTAGGTATTGTATTCGTTGAACAGGAGCATGAGTGGGATTCAGAAGCGATGTAATAGAAGGAATGGTATCACCTTGTGGTGGTACCTTTTTTTGTTTTTTGGGGGGAGGGTAGTTAGTAAATGAAATTTATATCGGCGATTTTGCAAATATATCAGCGTAACTCGAAATATATCGGCGATTATTCGAATATATCGACTTTCCGGCCAAAAACGACAGCTATCGCAAAGCTTATTTTCAGTTTCATAGACGGATAACTTGAATAATTATTTGATAATGGTTATCATTTAGGGAGTCTTTTTAATTTTGGAAAATGGAGGTAAGATATGCTGCGTAAATTTTTCTCGTACTATAAACCGTATAAAGGTTTATTTATACTCGACTTTTCTTGTGCGGTTGTCGCAGGATTATTAGAACTCGGCTTCCCGCTTATCGTAAATCAATTTATTGATAAGTTATTGCCAGGGCAAAACTGGACGCTTATTTTATGGGCTTGTTTCGGTTTACTCGCAGTTTATATGTTAAATGCAGGCTTACAATATGTCGTTACATATTGGGGACATATGCTTGGTGTTAACATTGAAACAGATATGAGGCAGAAATTATTTGATCATATTCAAAAGCTATCATTCAGATTTTTTGATAATAATAAAACAGGTCATTTAATTTCGCGCCTGACAAACGATTTAATGGAAATTGGGGAAATTGCTCACCATGGACCAGAAGATTTATTTATCGCCGTAATGACTTTAGTTGGGGCATTCTCATTTATGATGATGATCAACTGGAAGTTAGCGTTATTAACGTTCTTCGTCATTCCATTCCTATTATGGTTAGCACTTTACTTCAATAAAAAAATGACAGGTACATTTAGACGTTTATTCTCAGACGTTGCTGATTTCAATGCATGTATTGAGAACAACGTTGGTGGTATTCGCGTTGTACAAGCATTCGGAAATGAAAAGTTTGAGAAAGAGCAATTCGCTGTGAACAACGCTCGTTTCCGTACAACGAAATTAATGGCGTATAAAATTATGGCTTTAAATTCATCGATTAGTTATATGCTCATGCGTCTCGTAACGCTCTTCGTATTAATATGCGGTACATGGTTTGTTCTGCAAGGAGAATTAACATACGGTGGATTTATCGGATTCGTTCTATTAACGAATATTTTCTTCCGTCCAATTGAAAAAATTAACGCGGTAATCGAAAGCTATCCGAAAGGAATCGCTGGTTTTAAAAGGTATGTAGAGCTTCTTGAAACAGAGCCTGACATTGTAGACTCTAAAGATGCAATGGAAGTTAAACAAGTACATGGTGATATTCAATATAACAACATTACGTTCGGATATGAAAATAAAGAACCGATTTTAAATGATATTAGTTTGAACATACATGCAGGTGAAACGGTTGCGTTCGTTGGACCATCAGGAGCAGGGAAAACGACGTTATGTAGCCTATTACCACGTTTTTATGAGCAATCATCTGGATCAATTCAAATTGATGGTATTGATACGAAAGATATGACATTATCTTCACTTCGTAAGCAAATTGGAATTGTGCAGCAAGATGTGTTCTTATTCTCAGGAACAATTCGTGAAAATATTGCTTACGGGAACTTAAAGGCGTCAGAAGCTGAAATTTGGCAGGCAGTAAAACGTGCGCAGTTAGAAGATTTAATTTACTCACAACCAGACGGTTTAGATACTGTTATCGGTGAGCGTGGTGTAAAACTTTCTGGTGGACAGAAGCAGCGTCTAGCAATTGCTCGTATGTTCTTGAAAAACCCGCCAATTTTAATACTAGATGAAGCTACTTCCGCACTAGATACTGAGACGGAACTTGCAATTCAAAAATCACTTGCTGAATTAGCAGCTGGTCGTACAACGTTAGTTATCGCTCACAGACTTGCAACGATTAAAAATGCAGATCGAATCGTCGTTGTAAATAAAGACGGTATTGCAGAACAAGGTTCACATGATGAATTAATTGAGCGTGGCGGAGGATACAGTAGGTTATACGAAGCTCAGTTTAGTTCGTAAATATAATTTGTACTGAATTAGTGCACCATAAGTAGGTAAAAATCTCATATGGGAGGAAATAAAGTATGATTGTAACAACAACGTCTACAATTCAAGGAAAAGAAATTATTGAGTATATCGATATCGTCAATGGAGAAGCGATTATGGGCGCGAATATCGTTCGTGACCTTTTTGCCTCTGTCCGTGACGTTGTCGGCGGTCGTGCTGGCGCTTATGAAAGTAAATTAAAAGAAGCGCGTGACATCGCAATGGAAGAGATGAAAACTTTCGCAAGACAAAAAAATGCAAATGCAATTGTCGGTATCGACGTGGATTATGAAGTAGTTCGCGAAGGGATGCTAATGGTTGCAGTGAGCGGGACTGCTGTTCGTATTTAAAGTAAAAAGCCGTGCTAATGTGAACTGCACCCCAATTGTTAGACACAGTCTAACAATTGGAGGTGCAGTTTTTTGTATGACAAAATTTACGAAGGATTTAAAGTTAACGCTCGTTCAAGGATTTAATCCGAAAATAATTTCTCAAGCAGAATATGCAAAACAGATGCATATTACAAAGGCACAATTTCAATACTGGTTACGCTTATACGAACTCCATGGAGAAGAAGGTTTACACGAGGTCTATACAAATTACACCGCAGAGTTTAAACTAGACGTACTAAATTTTATGGCTCAATCGGGTATATCGTTAATGGATACAGCGGCTATCTTCATGATTCCTTCTTTTACAACGGTTTATCAATGGAAGAAGCAATTTGAAGTAGGTGGCTTAGATGCCCTTGAACCAAAGAAAAAGGGGCGTCCATCCATGAAAAATAAAAACACAAAACATGATACTAAAAAGATTCCGGCAGAAGGTTCAGTTGAAGCGTTACAAGCTGAATTAGAACGCTTACGTATGGAAAATGCGTATTTAAAAAAGTTGAATGCCTTAGTTCAAAACAAGGAAAAATCACCAAACAAGACAAGGCACAAGTAGTCTATGAATTAAGGCATGAGTTTCAAGTGAAAGAATTAGTAAAGTTAGCGGATATCCCTCGAAGCACCTATTATTTTTATGTAAAACAAATGGATAGAATCGATCCAGATGCCGATTTAAAAGTAGAAATTAAAGCGATTTATGATGAACACGAAGGTCGTTATGGATATCGTCGTATTCGTGATGAGTTAGCCAATCGTAATCAAATAGTGAATCATAAAAAAGTGCAACGAATTATGAAAGAGTTAGGTTTAAAATGTCTTGTACGTATGAAAAAATATAAATCTTATAAAGGAACAGTCGGTAAAATTGCATCTCATATTTTAGAGCGTAAATTTACGGCAGATACGCCAAATGAAAAATGGGTAACCGATATTACAGAATTTAAATTATTCGGTGAGAAACTTTATTTATCACCTGTATTAGACTTGTATAATGGTGAAATCATTACCTATACAATTGGCTCTAGACCGACGTATTCACTTGTTTCAGAAATGTTAGAGACAGCATTAGAAGGTTTACCTGAAAATCACCAACTAATGATGCATTCAGATCAAGGGTGGCATTATCAAATGAAACAGTACCGTCACGCATTACAAAAAAGAGGTATCGTACAAAGTATGTCTCGTAAAGGCAACTGTTATGACAACGCAGTAATGGAGAATTTCTTTGGAATCATGAAGTCTGAGTTTCTCTACATAAAAGAGTTTGAAAGTGTAGAGCACTTCAAAATAGAATTAGAAAAATATATAGATTATTACAATACAAAACGGATAAAAGCAAAATTAAAAATGAGCCCGGTGCAATACCGGACTCATTTTTATCAAGCTGCCTAATGAAATAACCGTGTCTAACTTTTAGGGGTCACTTCAATGCACGGCTTTTTATATTCTATGTCGAAGTTTCAATATTTCTTGGGAAATGCGGAAGGCCTTGTCGATATATAGGGAAGACATTAGAGCGCTTCCTTACATTTCCGGATTTGAGCTAATAATGTTTCGTATTCTTGGTTGAGAGATGTGATGTCATCGTGATGATTTTGTATGGAAACTCGGCCAATGATTTCTGTTAGTTTTGTTTGTAATCGTAATAGTTCTTGTTCAGTAACGTTTACAGAATCCCCCGTTGTTCTTTTTGTGTATTGTTCGTAATTACCGTGGAATACCCTTGGTTCACTCTCGTCTACTTGTAGAATATGGTCTGCAACAGAGCGAATAAAGGCACGATCATGGCTAATGAAAAGTATTGTACCAGGGTATTCTTGTAACATGATTTCTAATTCTTCTTGCGTCGCTAAGTCTAAATAGTTTGTCAAACTTATTTCAGCTTGTGATTTTTGAATTCGTTATTATAAACTTGTGCCTTAGCTATCGCCTCAGCATCATTTTGAATTTCATCTAACCCATTCGCATCTCCAATAACATAACCTTCAAATGAAGAACCAACAAAATCAAAGATATATTGGAATTGAGCAATAAGCGGTAATGCTTTTAGCTTTGGATTATCCCCGCCAACGATGACAACATACATCTTTTTATCTTTCATTTTCTCTTTGAAATGAAGAGATGTATCGCGCAAGCTTTGTGACCAGCGATCAACAAAGTTTTTCATATGTCCACTCATTCCGTACCAATATAATGGTGTAGCAAAGATAATCGTGTCGTGCTCTAACATGCGTTTCGTTAACTGCTCGTAGTCATCATTTACAGGTTGGAATCCTTCTGCATCATGACGCTTATCTGTAATAGGATAGACTGTGTGATCACGTAAATAAATTTGTTCTGTTTCAATTCCATCAATCATCATATGTGTTAAAGCTTCCGTATTTCCGTTTTGTCTTGAACTGCCATGTATAACAAACATGTAATCATCCCTTTTCTTTTGCTTGTTTTAGGAGTGAAACGTGTTTTTGCAAATTCGTTTGGATGTTGGAAAGTAATGTGATTTGCTTTGTTACTTCATTGAGTTTATCTTCGTAAAGCGTAAGGATACTGCTGCACGGATTGTCGTACAGGTGCGGTTCAATTTCAAGGCAGCGCAGCATCCTTGCTGTCTCTTCTAAATTTAAGCCAATTTGTAAGTACATTTGAATAAGCTCCACTTTTTCGACGGCACTTTCATCAAAATCACGGTAGCCATTTGCGAGGCGCTTAGAAGGGAGTAATCCCTTTTCTTCGTAATGTCTTAGTGATCTTTCACTAACGCCAGTTTCTTTTGATAATTCTCCAATTCGCAATGTGTTTCACTCCTTTTACATGTATTGTAAACCTTCACACTAATGTGAAGGTCAACTCTGTTTTTTCGCAAAAGAATTTACATAATTTAAGAACACTTGAATGGCTTTAGATGGAATGAAATATTTGCCGCGAACGATAGAGAACGGACGGATTAGTTGTTCATTTGGAACTTCGACGTGGAATAGTTCTTTTGCTAGTAGCTCTTTCCGTACAGTCCAATCAGAAAGTATAGCGATGCCAAGACCGGCACTAACAGCTTCCTTTACGCTTTGGATACTACTGAATGTAAAGAATCGTTTCATTTTTAAATGGTGTTGATGAATAAAGCGGTCACTATAAGCACGTGTACCAGAACCACTTTCTCTTAGTACCCATACTTGATCTTGGAGTGTGCTTTCATTTATTTCATTTGTGCGGAGCAATGGATGATTTGGCGGAACGACGAGCTTCATTTCATCTTGCATAAACGTTTCAACGTCAACGTCAGCGTATACGACTTGTCCTTCCACTAAGCCGATATCAATTTGATTAGAGCGAAGGCTTTGCAAAACGTCTTCTGTATTTGAGATAAAAGTATGAACTTCGACGTGTGGATTTTCATTCGCATAGTTAGCCAGTATTTTTGGAAGTAAGTATTCGCCAATTGTAAAACTAGCACCAATGCGAAGTGTTCCTGTTACAACGTTATGTAGTTCATTAATCTCTTGCTTAGCATCTTCGTAAAGAGAGAGCATTTGCTTTGCATGTATATATAATATGTTTCCAGCTTCCGTAACTTGGACGTGCTTCGGGGAGCGTTGAATAAGTGTAGTGCCAAATTCGTTTTCTAAGTTGCGTATATGCATACTTACTCCGGGCTGTGAAAGGTTTAATAATTCTGCTGCACGGGAGAAATGTTTCTGTTCAACGACAGTAACAAAAATTTTTAAAATGTCTACGTTCATTTGCAAAGCTCCTTTCGTTTTTCTTTCATTTTATCATAAGTATTTCTGATGATAGAGATTTGGTATTGGTATTAAACTTATTATAGAAACTCTCTTATAATGTAAGTAGAAAGAACATGCATGTTCCAATACGATTATTGGGGTGGTACAAGGTGGAACAAACACTTGTTATACAAAAGAAGAAGGGCTTTGGATTTTCGCAAGGAATTGGGATTACATTATTAATCGCAATTGCCGCGAAATATTTAGCGGAGCTTCCATTTTTAAATATTATGGGACAATTAGTAATTGCTATTCTAATTGGGATGGTTTGGCGCGCTGCAATTGGAGTTCCTCATGATGCGATTGCAGGAACGAACTTTGCGAGTAAGAAGTTACTGCGCTTTGGGATCATCTTACTTGGAATGCGATTAAATCTTGTTGATATTGCGAAGGCGGGGCCGAAAGTATTGGTCATCGCGGCGGTTGTTATTACATTTACTATTTTTGTTGTGTACGGACTAACGAAAGTATTTAAAGTAGAAAAGAAACTTGGGATTTTAACAGCATGCGGTACGGCAATTTGCGGCGCGGCCGCGGTCGTGGCAATTGCACCGCAAGTGAAAGCAAAAGATGACGAAACAGCAGTTGGAGCGGCGATCATTGCAATTTTAGGTACAATATTTACGCTTATTTATACGTTATTATATCCAGTGCTTGGCCTATCTCCATACGGATATGGAGTGTTCTCAGGGGCGACACTGCATGAAATTGCTCACGTAATTGCGGCTGCGGCGCCAGGAGGAAGCACGGCTGTAGATATCGCAGTTATCGTGAAACTAACGCGCGTTGCAATGCTTGTACCAGTAGCGATTTTAATCGGATTATGGTTTGGTAAGAGCGAGGGAAGCAAAGAAAAAAAATCGTGGCGTGACCTTCCAATTCCTTGGTTCATCTTCGGATTTTTAGCAATGAGTGCAGTGCATTCGCTTGGGATTATTCCAGAAGTTGTTGCGGGATACATTGTTGTCATTGCTTATATGCTAATCGCAATGGCGATGGCGGGGCTCGGTTTAAATGTAGAGTTTAAAACGTTCCGTAAATTAGGAAGTAAAGCATTCGTGGCGGGGCTGATTGGCTCGGTTTGCTTATCAGTTCTTGGATACGTTCTTGTATGGGGATTAGGATTTATGTAAGTAGGACGAAGAAGCTGTTCCAAAAGATATTTTGGGGCAGCTTCTTTCTTATGCTTATGGTGCTACTGATTTCGATATTTGTCGGTAAGTCGATATATTTGGGAAATCGCCGATATATTTTAAGGTGCGCTGATATATTTAAAAAATCGCTGATATAAATTGAATTACTCTTGTACTTTGTTAGGGTAGATGTTCAATGAAACGTTTTTCTAAAATTTGTAAAGATATCTTTACTTATAACTGGAAAATATTTATAATTTAAGTAAAGATATCTTTACTTATAACTGGAAAATATTTATAATTTAAGTAAAGATATCTTTACTTTTGAAGGTGGATCCTATGGGTGTGAAAAATAAAATAAAAGAGTTAAGAAAGCAAAATCATATAACGCAAGTTGAAATGGCAAAGGCGATGCAGGTGACGCGGCAGACAATTGTGGCGATTGAAAATCATCATTACAATCCGAGTCTAGAGTTATCCTTAAAAATCGCCAAGTATTTTGGAGTGAAGGTGGAGGAAATCTTTACGCTGAAGTAAGGGGAAAGAAAATAAAGGATAAGCTTGAGAGATTTCAATTAGATTAAACGTTTAAATATATAAGGATTGGTTTTGGTTTATTAATTAGTACGGCATCAACGAGCGTGTTAGCAACAAAGAATAATAGATAGAAAAAGGGGAACTGGGATGGGATTACCGGTGTTATGTGTCGCTACAGCTATATTTGCGCTTCTTTGGGGAATGCAAAATTTTTCTCGTAATCCAGTGCCGAGTATTTGTATTATGATTGGTACTGTAGGTTTATCGTATTATTTATTATTATTAGCCCATTATCATAAAACGGCAACGAGTGTTGTTGTTGGAGCACTTATTTTATTTTGTGGGCGCGCCATACAAAAGGGGTTATTTCCATAAAAGCTGTTTATACACTTTGTATAAACAGCTTTTTGTATTTTTTTTACAAAATACTTGAAAGTTACGTAACGTCATCTTCTATAATGAGGGGGAAGAGGTGATGGTAGTGATTTCAATACAAGAATTGACGAGAGAAACAGGGGTTACAGTACGTACACTACGTTATTATGATCAAATAGATTTATTAAAGCCGAGCGGAAAAACAGAGGGTGGGCATCGGTTATATAGTGAAAATGACGTTATTCGTTTGCAACAAATTTTATTTTTAAAAGAAATGGGATTTTCATTAAAAGAAGTTGCGAATATGTTAGTAAAAGGTGAGCTGGATTTGAAAAAATCACTTGAAAACCAACTTCGATTTGTACAAGAAGAGCAAAAGAAGTTCAATCGAATGGAGCGTGTTTTACAAGCGGTTGTTTATTCGGTAGATGTAGAGGGAGAACTTGATTGGAAAGTTATGTTTGAACTTATTCAGCTTTCAAAACAGTCTCCTCGTATACGTGAAATATTTCAAAATGAAGTATTTTCAAAGGAAGAACAAAAGTTGCTTCATAATTTGCCAAATATGAGTGAGGAAGATCCGAATGTTTTAGAATGGGTAGATTTATTAAAGCAATTACGTATTTTTATGAAAGAGGGTAAAGAAGCCACTAGTGATGAAGTACAAAGGGCAATGAAGAGATTAATGCAGAAGTGTTTAGAAATGGCTAATGGTGACGAAGCGTTTTTAGATAAGTTATGGGAAGTTAGAAAATCAAAGGAAGATTCACAGAAAATGAGCATGTATCCAATTGAAGAAGAGTTTTTATTATATATGGATGAAGCTTTTCGTATTTATGATGAAAGGGAGAAGGATAAATGAGCATACTCGCAGAATATCGTTGGTATTTTTTAATTGGAGCAGAGATTGTATTTTGGTTATCGGCTATCGGTTTCTTTTTACTCCGTTACGGATTCCGTTTGAAGAAGGCGAGCTTTATTATGGGGATTGTACTCCTCGTAAATGAAGTGTTTATTTTAACATTAGGGGCAGTGGACTATTATCAAACAGGAAAGTTCTCTAATTTTCAAATCATTACTGTAATTATTTTACTGTATGCAGTTTTCTACGGGAAAAAGGATTTGAAGAAGCTTGATATATTTGCGCAAAAGCTAGTTGCGAAATGGCGTAATGAACCGGCGCCTATTATTGAAGAACAGGTAGAATTAACAGGTATGGCCTATGCAAAGCAGGAAATGAAAAATTGGGTATTACATCTTGTTTTATTCGTTGGTGTGCACATATTCTTTTTCTTCGCGTATGGATTTATTCCATTTGAACAATGGGGTAATTGGTTAGAATCGGGAATCGTTTTAAATAAAGCTGCAAGTCGCGTGAGCCAAGTTTGGGTGATTATACTTTTAGTGGATGTAGCTATTTCATTTTCATATGTTCTTTTTCCGAAGAAGGAGAAAGGGAACAAGAAGCTACTTTCTTAGGGGAAAGTAGCTTTTGCGGTATACAAATAATTTTTATAGGAGAGGATGACAATAGGAAAAAGAACCAGTTTTATATGGATATTTCTCTTTAGTTTAGTAGCATGCTCACCATCTAACACTACAATTGATAACAAGAATGATGTCATTGTAAAGGGAGCAGGAATTCTCAATCTAGATAAATTTGAAAAGTTCGTTTTGAATGTCGAGCAAAGGGAAGTTGATAAAATAAGAATTGTACAGTATACCCTTGAAGGGGACCCGATTTTTCAAACGTTAGAGTATAGTGGGAACGATATATTTTATGTGTCAGATAATAGAAAAGACAAATTTGCTGGGAAGGATAAAGGGTTACATAAAGATAGTTGTAAAAGTATTGTTAAAGAGCAGCGCGAATCAGAAAGTACTTATCGGTTAATAGATTGTATGAATGAAGCTGGGCGCAATGGATATGACTTAGTATATGTACCTAAAAAATAGAATTAGTAGAGGAAGGAAGTATTTACTCCTTCCTTTTTCTATGTGTATATTGTCGAAAATTTTACCGAATATCTGTTCGTTTTTTTAGGTTTTTTATAGGTATTCGTGGTAAAATAATAATACAGATTTTTATGAGGAGGTCGGATTTTCTTGGAACGTCAATTTGAAATTGTCTCAGCGTATTCCCCGCAAGGTGATCAGCCGGTAGCTATAGAGAAGCTTGTAGAGGGAATTAATAGTGGAAAGAAAAAGCAAGTGTTGCTTGGAGCGACAGGAACGGGTAAGACATTTACGATTTCAAATGTCATTAAAGAAGTGCAAAAGCCAACACTTGTTATGGCTCACAATAAAACGTTAGCAGGACAGTTATATAGTGAGTTGAAAGACTTTTTTCCGAATAATGCAGTTGAATATTTTGTTAGTTATTACGATTATTATCAGCCAGAAGCGTATGTACCACAAACAGATACGTTTATTGAAAAGGACGCGCAGATTAATGATGAAATTGATAAATTGCGTCACTCGGCAACGTCTGCATTATTTGAACGGGACGATGTAATTATCGTTGCGAGTGTATCGTGTATATATGGTTTAGGTTCTCCTGAAGAATATCGCGAGTTAGTTGTATCACTTCGAGTTGGTATGGAGAAGGACCGCAATCAATTGCTTCGTGAACTTGTTGATGTACAGTATGGACGTAATGATATTGATTTCAAGCGTGGTACATTCCGTGTGCGCGGAGATGTAGTTGAAATCTTCCCAGCATCACTTGATGAGCATTGTATTCGAATTGAATTTTTCGGCGATGAAATTGATCGTATTCGTGAAGTAAATGCGTTAACAGGTGAAGTATTAGCAGAACGTGATCATGTAGCAATCTTCCCAGCATCTCACTTCGTTACACGTGAAGAGAAAATGAAGGTCGCTATTGAAAATATTGAAAAAGAATTAGAAGAGCGTTTAAAGGATTTAAATGATAACGGTAAGTTGCTAGAAGCACAGCGTATAGAGCAACGTACACGTTATGATTTAGAAATGATGCGCGAGATGGGCTTTTGTTCAGGTATTGAAAACTATTCCCGTCATTTAACACTTCGTCCAGCGGGTGCAACACCGTATACGTTATTGGACTATTTCCCGGAAGATTTCTTAATTGTTATGGATGAGTCGCACGTATCAGTGCCACAAGTAAGAGCGATGTATAACGGGGACCAAGCACGTAAGCAAGTGCTTGTGGATCATGGATTCCGTCTGCCATCAGCTTTAGATAATAGACCGCTCATGTTTGATGAGTTTGAGGAGAAAACAAATCAAGTTATTTACGTTTCGGCGACTCCAGGACCGTACGAGTTAGAGCAGTCACCAGAAGTAATAGAACAAATTATTCGTCCAACAGGGCTTTTAGATCCACCAATCGATATACGACCTATTGAAGGGCAAATTGACGATTTATTAGGAGAGATTCAAGATCGTATTGCAAAAAATGGACGTGTATTAATTACGACTTTAACGAAGAAAATGTCAGAGGATTTAACGGACTACTTAAAAGATGTAGGAATTAAAGTTAACTATCTTCACTCTGAAATTAAAACGTTAGAACGTATTGAAATTATCCGCGATCTTCGCCTCGGTAAGTTTGATGTACTGGTCGGTATTAACTTATTACGAGAAGGATTAGATATTCCAGAAGTATCACTTGTAGCGATTTTAGATGCTGATAAGGAAGGGTTCTTACGTTCAGAGCGCTCATTAATTCAAACAATTGGTCGTGCCGCGCGTAATGAAAACGGCCGCGTTATTATGTACGCAGATCGTATAACAAGATCAATGGGAATTGCAATTGAAGAAACGCAGCGTCGTCGTACTATACAAGAAGCCTACAATAAAGAGCATGGTATTACGCCGAAAACGATTCAAAAAGGCGTACGTGATGTAATCCGTGCAACGACAACTGCTGAAGAGACAGAAACATACGAAGCAACTCCTGCTAAGAAAATGACGAAAAAAGAGCGTGAAAAGACAATTGCGAAGATGGAAGCAGAGATGAAAGAAGCAGCAAAAGCGTTAGACTTCGAGCGTGCAGCTGAACTAAGAGATTTACTATTAGAATTAAAAGCGGAAGGGTGAAAAGAGTGAGTAAGAGCAAGGATTTTATCGTTGTAAAAGGTGCTAGAGCACATAACTTAAAAAATATTGATGTAACCATTCCGAGAAATCAGCTTGTCGTTGTAACGGGATTGTCTGGTTCGGGGAAATCATCATTAGCATTTGATACGATTTATGCAGAAGGGCAGCGCAGATACGTAGAATCGTTATCTGCGTATGCGCGCCAGTTTTTAGGACAAATGGATAAGCCGGATGTAGATACGATTGAAGGATTGTCACCAGCGATTTCAATCGATCAAAAAACGACGAGTCGTAATCCACGTTCAACTGTCGGAACGGTAACGGAGATTTATGATTATTTACGTTTATTATTTGCGCGAATTGGTACGCCAATTTGTCCAAATCATGGGATTGAAATTACATCACAAACAGTAGAGCAGATGGTAGACCGTGTTCTTGAATATCCTGAACGTACGAAATTACAAGTGTTAGCTCCTATCGTTTCTGGGCGTAAAGGTGCACATGTGAAAGTACTTGAAGATATTAAGAAGCAAGGATATGTTCGTGTACGTGTTGATGGTGAAATGCTTGATGTGTCTGAAGAGATTACGTTAGATAAAAATAAGAAGCATTCTATTGAAGTTGTAATTGACCGTATTGTTGTAAAAGAAGGAATCGCAAGCCGTCTTGCTGATTCACTTGAAAGTGCATTAAAGCTTGGCGGAGGCCGAGTGTTAATCGATGTAATGGGAGAAGAGGAACTTCTATTTAGTGAACATCATGCTTGTCCGCATTGTGGTTTTTCAATCGGAGAATTAGAGCCGCGTATGTTCTCATTCAACAGTCCGTTTGGAGCATGTCCTTCTTGTGATGGACTTGGTTCAAAGCTAGAGGTAGATTTAGAGCTTGTTATCCCGAACTGGGATTTATCATTAAATGAACATGCGATTGCACCTTGGGAACCGACAAGTTCACAATACTATCCACAACTTTTACAATCTGTATGTAATCACTACGGCGTTGATATGGATATGCCTGTGAAAGATATACCGAAAGATTTATTTGATAAAGTGTTGTACGGAAGCGGGGAAGAGAAGGTTTATTTCCGCTATGTAAATGAATTCGGTCAAGTAAAGGAAAATGAGATTTTATTTGAAGGTGTTATTCCAAACATTGAACGTCGTTATCGTGAAACGAGTTCTGATTACATTCGTGAGCAAATGGAAAAGTATATGGCAGAACAAGCTTGTCCGAAGTGTAAAGGCGGCCGCTTAAAGCCTGAAAGCTTAGCTGTTTTTGTTGGTGATAAAACGATTGCTGACGTAACGAAGTATTCAGTTCAAGAAGTACAAGAATTTTTCTCGAATGTAGAGCTAACGGAGAAGCAACAAAAAATAGCTCATTTAATTTTAAGAGAAATTCAGGAGCGCGTTGGATTCTTAGTGAACGTTGGTTTAGATTATTTAACGCTAAGTCGTGCGGCTGGTACGTTATCAGGTGGTGAGGCGCAGCGTATTCGCTTAGCGACGCAAATTGGTTCTCGTCTAACTGGCGTACTTTATATTCTTGATGAGCCTTCAATTGGTTTACACCAGCGCGATAACGATCGTCTTATTCGTACATTGCAAGAAATGCGCGATTTAGGTAATACATTAATCGTTGTTGAGCATGATGAAGATACGATGATGGCTGCTGATTATTTACTTGATATCGGACCAGGTGCAGGTATTCACGGTGGGCAAGTTGTATCGGCAGGGACACCAGCTGAAGTGATGCAAGATGATAATTCGTTAACAGGAAAATATTTAAGCGGTAAAGAGTTTATTCCGGTTCCACTTGAAAGACGTAAAGGTGACGGACGAAAAGTGGAAATTGTCGGTGCAAAAGAGAATAATTTAAAGAACGCGAAAATGTCATTCCCGCTCGGTACGTTTGTAGCGGTAACAGGTGTATCTGGATCAGGTAAAAGTACGATGATTAATGAAGTACTATATAAATCGTTAGCGCAAAAGTTATATAAAGCGAAAGCGAAGCCAGGTACTCATAAAGAGATTAAAGGTCTTGAACATTTAGATAAAGTAATTGATATTGATCAATCACCAATTGGGCGTACACCACGTTCTAATCCAGCGACGTACACAGGTGTATTCGATGATATTCGTGATGTGTTTGCACAAACGAATGAAGCGAAAGTGCGCGGATATCAAAAAGGACGTTTCAGCTTTAACGTAAAAGGTGGCCGTTGTGAAGCGTGCCGTGGTGATGGAATTATTAAAATCGAAATGCATTTCTTACCAGATGTGTATGTTCCGTGTGAAGTTTGTCACGGTAAACGATATAATCGTGAAACGTTAGAAGTGAAATATAAAGATAAGAATATTTCTGAAGTGTTAGGGATGACAATTGAAGATGGAGTAGAATTCTTCGCCAATATTCCTAAAATTAAGCGTAAACTTCAAACGCTTGTAGATGTTGGGCTTGGTTATATGAAATTAGGTCAACCAGCAACAACATTATCTGGTGGGGAAGCACAGCGTGTGAAATTAGCTTCTGAATTACACCGTCGTTCTACAGGTCGTACGTTATATATTTTAGATGAGCCAACGACTGGGTTGCATGCGCATGATATTGCACGTCTTCTAGAAGTGCTGCAACGTCTTGTTGAGAGTGGTGAGACGGTACTTGTAATTGAACATAATTTAGATGTGATTAAAACAGCTGATTATATTGTTGATCTTGGACCAGAAGGCGGGGACAAAGGTGGACAAATCGTCGCTTCGGGAACGCCAGAGCAAGTAGTAAAAGAAGAGCGCTCGTATACTGGTAAGTATTTAAAAGAGATTTTAAATCGTGATAAAGCAAGAATGAAAGAGAAAATAAAAGAAGTAGAGTTATCGCAATAAGTTTATTGATGAAAACCGAGTGGAAATGACGCTCGGTTTTTATTGTATAGGGGGAGAAGATGGAGTTTTTAGATGTGTTGCGAAAGAAAAATATGAAGATAAGAGAGTTTCAAAATTGGGGTGTATATTTTCGGAAGTGCTGGGAGGATCATTTTGCAAATCATTTAAGTGATGAAGAAAAAGAAGATATTTTTCTTTATGGAGATAAGTATGCATGTGGTTATCTATGGCACATATTTAGTTATGAGAAAAAGAAGTGTTTAGAGGGTAAAGAAGCGGAAAACGCGTTTCATAATGAAGTGAAAAAGGATTGCTACATTTTCTACCAACACTGTGATGAGGTACTGTTAATAAAGGATGCGAGTTTGTTACATATGGATGATATATTGTGTGAGACAGAAGATGCGTATAAAGGTGATATCTATATCGTAGATAAAGATTTCACTTGGACCTTTGTAAAAACTCATGAACATAGGTGGTGTGGTCCTTATTTTGCGAGGAAGTGTTAGTAGGTATACAAGCATGAAAGATAGAATAAGTTGATATAAGTGTTTGTATCATACTTGCGTTTATTATCTATTAGCGTATGATGAAATATATATGTTTAAAAGGATGTGTAACGAAATGAGATGGATTGTATCACTTCTTGTAAATAGCGTTGTGTTAATCGCTGTATCGGGGCTTTTAAAAGGGATTGCACCAGATGCATTTTACGTAGCAAATATACAAACTGCAATTATTGCGAGTATTATATTGGCGGTTTTAAATGTGTTCGTAAAGCCGTTTTTAATTTTAATTACGCTACCAATTACTGTTGTAACTTTCGGCTTCTTCTTAATTGTTATTAATGCGATTACGTTAAAAATAGCAGATTCATTATTAGGAGATGCTTTTAATATATCAGGATTTGGTGTAGCGATTGTTGCGGCAATTTGTATTTCAATTTTTAATATGATTATTGAGAAGGCAATTGTGGAACCTCTATATGAAAAAAAGAGAAAATGACAAAAAGAAAAACATTTCATTATTCGTATGAAATGTTTTTTTCTATTTATTAGAAACCGTATTTCTTGTTTCCAGAAAAAAATGGTACAATATCCGGTAGAATGGAATTTTACATCAAACGAGACTGAACCCGCAGCGGAGTGGAGGTTTATACATATGCCAAAAGTAAGGACAAAAGATTTAATTGAACAATTTCAATTGGAGTTAATAAGTGGTGAGGAAGGAATTCATCGTCCGATTGATACCAGTGATTTATCACGACCTGGAATTGAAATGGCAGGATTCTTTACATATTATCCAGCTGATCGCGTGCAGCTTCTTGGAAAAACGGAGCTCACGTTCTTTGATACGTTAACAACAGAGCAAAAACAAGAGAGAATGAAAGCGCTTTGTACCGAGGAGACGCCATGTATTATTATAACTCGTAATCAAGATGTACCAGATGAGTTATTACAAGCATCACGTGAATCAGGCATGCCTTTATTACGTTCTTCTCAAACGACAACGAGATTATCAAGTCGTTTAACTAATTATTTAGAAGGTAAGCTAGCACCAACAACTGCTGTTCATGGTGTATTAGTAGATATTTACGGTGTTGGTGTTTTAATTACAGGTCAAAGTGGTGTTGGTAAAAGTGAGACAGCTCTTGAACTTGTGAAGCGTGGTCACCGCCTTGTTGCGGATGATAGTGTAGAAATTCGCCAAGAAGATGAAGACACATTAGTAGGAAGCTCACCAGATTTAATTGAGCATTTATTAGAAATTCGTGGTCTAGGTATCATTAACGTTATGACGTTATTCGGTGCAGGGGCAGTGCGAAATTATAAGCGTATTACACTTGTTATTAATCTTGAAATTTGGGATCAAAAGAAAAACTATGATCGCTTAGGTCTTGATGAAGAGAAGATGAAAATTATTGATACAGAACTTACGAAGATTACACTTCCAGTTCGTCCTGGTCGAAACTTGGCTGTTATTATTGAAGTAGCAGCGATGAACTTCCGTTTAAAGCGTATGGGAGTCAATGCAGCACAGCAGTTCTCAGAACGATTAATGAGTGCGATTGAGTTAGGGAATCAGGAGTAAACATTGGAGAGGGAGGTCATACATATGCTGTTAGGTTCTGTACCGCAGCTTGACCGCGTAGCTGTCCAACTTGGGCCGTTTCCTGTTTATTGGTACGGGATTATTATCGGTACAGGTGTGCTATTAGGTCTTTGGCTAGCAACTCGCGAGGGAGAAAGGCTAGGTATTCCAAAAGATACATTTGTTGACCTTGTATTAATTGCAGTACCGATCGCTATTCTATTTGCGAGAATGTACTATGTTATTTTTGAATGGGAATATTACGCGCAAAACCCGAGTCAAATTATTAATATTCGTCAAGGTGGCTTGGCGATTCATGGTGGTTTAATCGGAGCGGTTATTACAGGGATTCTTTTTGCAAAGCGACGCGGGGTTTCATTCTGGAAGTTGGCGGATATTGCTGCACCAAGTATTTTATTAGGACAAGCAATTGGCCGATGGGGAAACTTTATGAACCAAGAGGCGCATGGTGATGAAGTAACGAGACAGTTTTTAGAAGGTCTTCATTTACCAGATTTCATTATTAATCAAATGTATATTGAGGGTGTGTACTATCATCCGACGTTTTTATATGAATCATTATGGAATTTTGCAGGTGTAATTTTACTACTTGCATTAAGAAAAGTGAATTTACGCCGCGGGGAATTATTCTTCACATATTTAATTTGGTATTCAGTAGGACGCTTCTTCGTAGAAGGCTTACGTACAGATAGTTTAATGCTAGGACCACTTCGTATTGCACAAGTAATGTCAATTGGACTTGTTGTTATTTCTATTATTTTCATTATTGTGAGACGAAAAATGGGGCAAGCTGATAAAAGATATTCGGAAAATTAGAGAAAAGTAGCATCTTATTATAAGATGCTGCTTCTTTCATATTCAGGAAGGCGAAAGGACTAAGGCAATGAGAATAAATACAGTGTTATTTGATTTAGATGGAACTTTAATTAATACAAACGAACTTATTATTTCTTCTTTTTTACATACTTTAAATACGTATTATCCAAATCAATATAAGCGTGAAGATGTGTTGCCATTTATCGGTCCATCTTTGCATGATACTTTCAGTAAGATTGATGAAAGTAAGGTTGAAGAGATGATTACAAGTTATCGCGAATTTAACCATGATCATCATGATGAATTAGTAGAAGAATATGAAACTGTATATGAAACAGTTCGAGAGTTGAAGAAGCAAGGTTATAAAGTTGGTATTGTTACAACGAAAGCGAGACAAACCGTTGAGATGGGATTACAGTTGTCAAAGCTTGATGAATTTTTTGATGTTGTCGTGACAATTGATGATGTAGAGCATGTGAAACCACATCCAGAGCCACTTCAAAAAGCGCTTGAATTATTAGATGCAAAACCAGAAGAGGCATTGATGGTTGGAGATAATCATCATGATATTGTCGGTGGTCAAAATGCGGGGACGAAAACAGCTGCGGTTTCATGGACGCTGAAAGGTAGAGCGTATTTAGAGGCTTACAAGCCGGACTTTATGCTAGATAAAATGAGTGATTTGCTACCAATTTTGTCTAATATGAACCGTTCATAAAGGTCCAAGTAAGTTAGTAGAGGAGCGAGCTAAGTGCGACGGACAACGCGCTATCCTGTTTCAGGAGAAAATTCATTATGGAATGTGTATAAAACAGTGTCTTTTTGGAAGGTAATGAAAAACTTTATTATTATCCAAATTGCGCGTTACACGCCATTTTTATCTGTGAAGAATTGGTTGTACCGTACTTTTTTACGGATGAAAGTAGGAAAGAAAACATCATTTGCGCTTATGGTAATGCCGGATATTATGTTCCCGGAAAAGATAACTGTGGGAGAGAATTCGATTATTGGCTATAATACAACGCTTTTAGCGCATGAATATTTAATTCGTGAATATCGACTTGGGGAAATCGTCATTGGAAATGAAGTGATGATTGGAGCGAATGTAACAATATTACCAGGTGTGAAAATTGGAGACGGTGCGACTGTCTCAGCTGGCACACTTGTTCATAGAGATGTACCGAGCGGTGCTTTCGTAGGTGGAAATCCAATGCGTATTATTTATACGAAAGAGCAAATGACCGCAAGAGAAGGTTCATGGTGAAAATGTAACATTTCTCCTCTTTTTTTATGAATAAAAAGGAAATAATTGAGTATAATATACTGTTTTGTTTTTTACGGAATCGTTTATACTTATAGATAGAAGAATGTGTGAGCGAAGAAAACAAAAAACTGGAGGATATATGGGGAAAAATCAAAGGATATATAAGGAGAACGGACAAGTTATCTCTTTTAATCAATTAGCGGACTTCTTTTATAAAAAAGGGATGAGAGCTTACAAAGGGCAAAAATTGCAAGATGCAATTAAATATTTTCGAAGAGCGGCACAAAGTGAGAAGGAGCCGTTTATTTTATGTCAATTAGCAACAGTATTATCTGAGGCTGGTGAATATCAAGAGTCGAACCAAATATTCTTAAAGTTAGTTAGATCTAATCCAGAACTTGAACAGTGCTATTATTTTATTGCAAATAATTATGCATATATGGGGTTATTTCAACAGGCGAAGAAATATGCGGATCGTTATTTAGAAGTTGCAAAAGAGAAGGAATTCGTAGAAGATACATTAGAACTTCTTGAGATTATGGAAGAAGAAGCAATGGGTGCGGAAGAGATTGAAGATGAAGATGATTTAATTGTTATGCAGGAAGAAGCGAATCGTTATATTCGTAATGGACAATTGGAAGAAGCAATTGCTACATTAGAAATTGTTACGAAAGATTATCCGGAATTTTGGTCAGGTCATAATAATTTAGCCATTGCACATTTTCAATCGGGTAATGTAGACAAAGCACTGAAGTTAACAGAAATGATTTTAGAGAAAAATCCTGGTAATATACATGCGCTTTGTAATACGCTTATTTTTCTATATTCAATTGGAGAGCATAAACAAGTAGAAGCGTTAGCGGGACAGCTAGTTTCGGTATATCCGATTTCATTTGAACATCGTTTGAAACTGGGAACTACACTTGCAACAATTGGTTATTTCGAGCATGCATATAAATGGTTCAAACTATTAAAGCGTCAAGGGTACGAAGGAGACGTTAGTTTTTATTATTGGTTTGCATATTCTGCGTATATGGTGAAAGATCAGCAACTAGCTGAAAAAATGTGGCAACATGTCGTGGAATTGCATCCTGATAAAAAGGGAAAAGAACCGTGGAATGCGCTGAATTTAGCAGATGAAGGACAAAACGTGTTATTTGAAGAATTACGAAAATCATTTCAGCAAAGTGCGACGCTAGAAGAACAAATGCTAGCTTTATATTTAATGAATGAATTGTCAACGCCGGAGAAGGTTGGATTCTTCTTTGATATAACGCAAGCGAAGAACGGTGTTCCCATCGTATCGCAACTTGCAAAGTACTTCTTTTTACTTAATAGTCATAAGAGTATTCCAGCTGATTTACAACAATTTGAGCAGTGCGCGAGAATCGCGGATGCCTTATACAATTATACGAAAAAAGATGATGAATTAATTGAAGAGTGTTTACACTTTTGGTTTTGTACGTTCATACGTTTATATACATCTGGAGACATATTTACAAATGTGTACGGCTGGTCAGCTGCGATTGAATACATTGTACGCGGCGAACAAGGAAATAAAATGACACAGTCGGAGCTTGGAGATGTATATAATGTATCTGTAGCGACTGTCCGAAAGTATGTGCAAGCTGTTAAGCGTACGCATACATAAGATAAGCAAATCATTGGGAAAAAAATGATGCTAACAGTATAATGAGGGTAACTTAATTGTGTAGGAATGGATAGGAGTGAATAGTGTGTCAGAAGAAAAAATTTATGATGTCGTTATTATTGGTGCAGGACCAGCTGGTATGACAGCTGCAGTATATACATCTCGTGCAAATTTAAGCACATTAATGCTTGAGCGTGGTATTCCAGGTGGCCAAATGGCAAACACGGAAGATGTAGAAAACTACCCAGGTTATGAGTCTATTTTAGGACCAGACTTATCAAATAAAATGTTCGAGCATGCGAAGAAATTTGGTGCTGAATATGCATACGGTGATGTGAAAGAAGTCATCGATGGTAAAGAATACAAAACAATTATTGCTGGTAAAAAAGAATATAAAGCACGTGCAATTATCGTTGCAAGCGGTGCAGAGTATAAAAAAATTGGTGTACCGGGTGAAACAGAACTTGGCGGCCGTGGTGTATCATATTGTGCAGTATGTGATGGGGCATTCTTTAAAGGAAAAGAACTTATCGTAATTGGCGGTGGAGATTCTGCTGTTGAAGAGGGTGTGTTCTTAACACGCTTCGCATCAAAAGTAACGATCGTTCACCGTCGTGACACGCTTCGTGCACAGAAAATTTTACAAGACCGTGCTTTCCAAAACGAAAAAGTAGATTTCATTTGGAACCACACTATAAAAGAAATTAACGAAGCAAGCGGTAAAGTAGGAAGTGTAACACTTGTAGACGTAAACAGTGGAGAAGAGAAAGAAGTCAAAACTGACGGCGTATTCGTATACATCGGTATGTTACCATTATCAAAACCATTTGTTGAACTAGGTATTACAAATGAAAATGGTTACCTTGAAACGAACGAACGTATGGAAACTAAAATCCCTGGTATTTTCGCAGCTGGTGATGTTCGTGAAAAAATGCTTCGTCAAATTGTAACAGCAACAGGTGACGGTAGTATTGCAGCACAAAGTGCACAACATTACGTAGAAGAATTATTAGAGGAATTAAAAACTGTATCAGAAAAATAAGGGATAATATACCTTGTGAGAAGAAAGCTACCGACAGGAGCTTTCTTCTTTTTTTGTGTGAAAATGTCAAAGTATTGTCAAAAAATATAAGGATTATAAGCTTTCTTATTGCTATACTGGACTTTACGGAAAAATCACTATAAGAAATGAGGAATTTATTCAGTATGGAATGGCGTAATATATATCGTGGATTTTGTATGGGCGTTAGTGATTTAATTCCTGGTGTGAGCGGCGGTACAATCGCTGTTGTGTTAGGGATTTATGAACAATTGCTTGCGGCAATTAGTGGATTCTTTAGTCGTGAATGGAAAAAACATTTAGGGTTTTTAATTCCACTTGCAGCTGGTGTGGCAGCAGCGTTTTTAACGTTAAGTCATGTTATTAAATATTTACTTGCAAATCATTATGAACCGACTCAATTTTTCTTCCTCGGTTTAATCATTAGTATATTACCGATGTTAATGAGAGAAGCTGATGCAAAGTCGTCGTTTAAAGGTAAGCACATTATTTTATTAATAGTTGCAGCAATTCTTGTTGCGATCACAGCTTTCTTTAAACCAGATAAGGCAGCAGATCCAATTACGACGTTAACAATTTTAAATGCAATTGGTTTATTTTTCGCAGGATGGATGGCTAGTATGGCTATGCTACTTCCTGGGATTAGTGGATCGTTTATTTTATTAATTATTGGTGTGTATCCAACAGCAATTAACGCTTTAACTACACTTAACTTACCTTTAATCGTGGTTATCGGTGCTGGTGTTATGGTTGGATTTGTTGTAAGTAGTAAAGGCATTAGTTTTTTATTAGATCGTTATAAAAGTATGACATTTGCGGCAATTATTGGACTAGTTATCGGTTCGATTGTAATTGTGTTCCCTGGTATTCCAACTGGTGGATTTTCAATTATAAGTTCAATTATTACCTTTATTTTAGGATTTGCGATTGTTACTTATTTCGGTAAGAAATAAGGGCTTTAATCCCCTTGGCGATAAAAATCGTTAAGGGGATTTTTCATGCTATTCATTAAAAGTCTAAGCATTTACATTGCTTGTTATGGAAAGCTTTTTTAAAATTGTTGAGTAGCGTATGCTTAGCGAAAGAGGACTGGCTCCTTCGTTGTAGCAAACTGTTTTTGATAGTATAATGAAAGAAGTATGCAGTGAGAAATTTTACTGCAAGTAGCTGAGGTGAAGAAACATGCAAAGAGTGACAAACTGTGTGTTAATTAGAGATAATGAAGTACTCTTACTCCAAAAACCTCGCCGAAATTGGTGGGTTGCACCAGGCGGGAAAATGGAGCGTGGTGAGACTGTAAGAGATTCCGTTGTTCGCGAATATCGCGAAGAAACAGGTATTTATTTGAAAAACCCAGCGTTAAAGGGGGTCTTCACCTTTGTCATCCAAGAAGGTGATAAAGTTGTTTCTGAATGGATGATGTTCTCCTTTTTAGCGACAGATTTTGCAGGAGAAAACAAACTAGAGAGCGAAGAAGGCATCATTGGTTGGCATACATTTGATAAAATTGATGATTTAGCAATGGCGCCAGGAGATTATCACATTATTGATTATTTAATTAAAGGAAATGGCATAATCTACGGTACATTTGTATATACCCCAGATTTTGAGTTGCTTTCATATCGATTAGATCCGAGTTAAACCGTCAAGGAGAGGATACGATGACAGAGAATAATGATATAAAAATGGTAATTATTACAGGGATGTCTGGAGCTGGAAAAACAGTAGCTTTACAAAGTTTTGAAGATTTAGGATATTTTTGTGTAGATAATTTACCACCGATGTTATTGCCAAAGTTTATTGAGCTTATGGCGGATTCAAAAGGGAAAATGAATAAAGTGGCACTTGGTATTGATTTACGTGGCCGCGAGTTTTTCGAGCATTTATGGGGAGCACTTGATGATTTATCAGAACGTACATGGATTATTCCTCATATTTTATTTTTAGATGCGAAAGATAGTACGCTTGTAACTCGTTATAAAGAAACGAGACGTTCGCATCCACTTGCACCAACTGGTTTGCCGTTAAAGGGAATCGAAGCAGAGCGCAATTTATTAACAGATATGAAGGCACGAGCAAATATTGTGCTTGATACATCGGATTTAAAACCGAAAGAATTACGTGAAAAAATTGTTCACTTGTTCTCAACAGAAACTGAGCAAGCATTTCGTGTAAATGTTATGTCATTTGGATTTAAGTACGGTATTCCAATTGATGCAGATTTAGTATTTGATGTTCGTTTTTTACCAAATCCATATTACATTCCACATATGAAGCCATTAACAGGACTAGATGAAGAAGTTTCTTCGTATGTACTGAAATTTAATGAGACACATAAGTTTTTAGAGAAGTTGACGGATCTGATTACTTTCATGCTGCCTCATTATAAAAGAGAAGGCAAAAGTCAACTTGTAATTGCAATTGGATGTACAGGTGGACAGCATCGTTCTGTTACGCTTACAGAATACCTTGGGAAACATTTGAAACCAGAGTATAGTGTTCATGTATCTCATCGTGATGTGGAGAAGAGAAAGGGCCATTAAGGGATGAAAAAAGAGAGAAAGCCTAAAATTGTCATCATGGGAGGCGGAACTGGACTCTCTGTTTTATTAAGAGGATTAAAGCAATATCCTGTTGATATTACAGCAGTTGTTACAATCGCTGATGATGGTGGCAGTTCGGGTCGATTACGTGATGAGCTAGAAATTCCACCTCCAGGTGACATCCGTAACGTACTTGTTGCGTTATCGGATGTAGAGCCACTGGTGGAAGCTTTATTTCAGCACCGTTTCACAACAGGAGACGGACTGAAAGGTCATGCGTTAGGAAATCTATTGTTGGCAGGTATGACCTCGATTACAGGAGACTTTTTCCATGCAATTACGGAAACAAGTAAAGTATTAAATGTCAGAGGACGTGTATTACCAGCAGCGAATCAAAGTGCGGTACTTCATGCGGAACTTGAAGATGGGGAAATTGTCACAGGTGAATCAAAGATTCCCTATTACGGAAAGAAGATTAATCGTGTCTTTTTAACTCCAGAAGATGTAGAGCCATTGCATGAAACGTTGGCTGAGATTAAACGAGCTGATTTACTTGTTTTCGGGCCAGGAAGTTTGTATACGAGTATATTACCCAACTTAGTTGTTAACAAAATTGGGGACGCTGTTCTTGCTGCAAAGGCGAAGAAGGTATATGTATGTAACGTTATGACACAAGCGGGTGAAACGATGGGATATACTGCTTTTGATCATGTGCAGGCGTTACACGATCATTTAGGGCAACCATTTATCAATACTGCAATTGTAAATAACCGTGAGATTCCTTGTGAATTACGTAAGTTATATGAGGAAGAAATGTCTACACCAGTTGTAGTGGATGAAGAACGTTTTGCTGAAAATAATATTGATGTTATTCAAGAGGGATTAGCGAAGTATGATGATCGTGTTGTAAGGCATGATACGTTAAAGTTAGCTTCGATTTTATATTCATTGTTATAAATGTGCGTTGCCTCGTTTGAGGTGGCGCTCCTCATTCATATAGGACAAGAATTTTGTTCCATAATAATCGTATAAGGAGGTGTTGACTGTGTCATTTGCATCAGAAACAAAGAAAGAGTTGACGAATCTTGAAGTGAAAGAATGCTGTGAGAAAGCAGAATTATCGGCGTTACTTCGAATGAACGGATCGCTTTCTTTTTCAAACCGTCGTCTATCTATCGATATTCAAACAGAAAATGCGGCAATTGCAAGAAGGATTTATACGCTTTTGAAAAAAGGATATGATGTGACGGTAGAATTACTTGTTCGTAAAAAAATGCGATTGAAGAAAAATAATGTATATATCGTAAGGCTTGTTGAAAAGTCTCGCGAAATATTAGCCGATCTTCATATCGTTCGAGATGACTTTTCATTTATTCGAAATATATCACAAGAATTGATTGAGAAGAAGTGTTGTAAACGATCGTATTTACGCGGTGCATTTTTAGCAGGTGGTTCAGTAAATAACCCAGAAACATCATCTTATCATTTAGAGATCTTTTCGTTATATAAGGAACATAATGATGCTATATGTGAACTGATGAACGGATTTGATTTAAATAGTAAGACGTTGGAAAGAAGAAAAGGGTACATTACGTATTTGAAAGAAGCGGAGAAAATTACGGAATTTTTAAATATTATTGGTGCTCATAATGCACTTTTAAGGTTTGAAGATATTCGAATCGTACGTGATATGCGTAATTCCGTAAATCGTTTAGTGAACTGCGAAACAGCTAATTTAAATAAAACAATTGGTGCAGCGCTAAGGCAGATTGAAAATATCCGCTATATTGATGAGACGGTTGGTCTTGATATATTGCCAGATAAACTACAAGAGATTGCGCAACTACGAAGAGATTATCAAGATGTAACATTGAAAGAGTTAGGTGAGATGGTATCCGGGGGGAAAATTAGTAAATCGGGTATTAATCATCGTTTGCGTAAAATCGATGAAATTGCAGAGAAATTACGCGCGGGGGAAACGGTAGCAAAAAAATAAGAGGTTAAAGGGGAAATGGAGCTGTGGTTCAAAAACGAGTTCAGGTTTCATTAAAAAACGGTTTACAAGCACGTCCGGCTGCGTTGTTTGTACAAGAGGCAAATCGCTTTCATGCAGATATCTTTATTGAGAAAGATGGAAAGACAGTAAATGCAAAGAGCATAATGGGGATTATGAGCTTAGCAATTGGAACTGGAAGCATGATAACAATTACAACAGAAGGTTCAGATGCAGAAGAGGCTTTAGAAGCATTAGCTGCATATGTACAATAAAGAGCTATCGCGTATATGCGATAGTTTTTTTTGTTTTGTTGTCTGTGCGAATTAGCGGATAGGGGTATTTAGCTGGTTTGTCCTTGTCGGAGATTGTCGGTAAATCGATATGTTGTGTCGAACCGTTGATATATTAAAAAAATCGTTGATATAATTTGAGTTTTGTTCGATATAATTGCAAAATCGTTGATATATTTAGAGGGATACTGGATGGGTATGTGAGCGGGGAACAATATATAAAAGAAGCGCCCAATTATAGGGCGCTTCCACTTTTAGTTATATCTAGCTCTAGCGGTTAGAATCTCCGGTTGTTTCGCCCCTTCATTCGAGGCAAAAAGCGCCTCGGAATCAGGGGCTCCATCGCCCTGCGATTCTAAACGAGCCGCTTTCGCTTTTAAGTATTAACGATTTGTAAAGATCTTATCGATTAAACCGTATTCTAAAGCTTTTTCAGCTGTCATGAAGTTGTCGCGGTCTGTGTCGCGTTGTAGTACTTCAAGTGGTTGACCAGTGCGGTCAGCAAGAATTTGGTTTAGTTTTTCACGTAAGAATAGGATACGTTTTGCAGCGATTTCGATTTCAGTTGCTTGACCTTGTGCTCCACCAAGTGGTTGGTGAATCATTACTTCACTGTTTGGAAGTGCATAACGTTTTCCTTTTTCACCTGCTGCAAGTAAGAATGCACCCATAGATGCAGCCATACCGATACAGATTGTTGATACTTGTGGCTTAATAAACTGCATTGTATCATAGATTGCCATACCTGCTGTGATAGAACCACCAGGGCTGTTGATGTAGATGTGAATATCTTTTTCTGGATCTTGAGATTCCAAGAATAAAAGCTGGGAAACGATTGAGTTAGCTACGTTGTCATCAATTGCACTACCAAGCATAATGATGCGGTCTTTTAGTAGTCGAGAGTAAATATCGTAAGCGCGTTCTCCACGATTTGTTTGTTCAATTACTGTAGGAATTAAATTCATCTGTTATTTCCTCCTTATAAAGCTTTCTTAGTCTTATAATACAATTATGGTCAATAAAGGTCAAACGAAACCACTTTAAATCAAAAAAATATGTAGTTGTACCATGAAATATTCGCTATGTTTTCGAAATTCCCTGCTTATGTATCTTCAACATCATAACCGAATTACATAAATTTAAACGTTACGAAAATTGGAGAAAAAAGAAAAGAACGCCTTTTAACTGAAGCGTTCTTTCGATAATTAGTCTTTTAAAAGATAGGTTACTTTATTTAAAATCTTTTCGATTTGTTTCGCGTTTTTACTATACATTTCGCTTGCTGATTTCGACTTTGTTTCTAGGGAAAATAGTTCAAGATCAGCATGACATTTTTTTAAAGATGCTAATAATAAAGGTTTGTTTTGAGGAGAAGGCATTTGGAGTTTGTCATTGTAAATGTCGATAGTAAGTTGTCCGTATGAATCGACTTGACCGAGAAAGACATTTTCAATAACAACGCCGAGTTTTTCTAATTCTGAATGTAACCAAGCGCGGTTATGCCCGCTTGCTGAAAGAGGTTCATCTAGTACATTTCCATCCATAATAACAGTTTGTGGTTCTTTTTCATTCGGTACTTTTAAACCGATGTCTTTTGCAGTAAGTGGCTGAGAATCTTTCTTTAATAGTACATTTAATTCTCCACTCGGTTCTAAGACAGCAAATTCGACTTCAGCTACGCTGAACGCACTTTTCCCTCGGAGTAGTTCAAGTAATTCGTCACTCGTATATTTTTCTTTCTTTAAGTTATCTTCGAGTATCTTTCCATCTTTTATTAATACGGTAGATTTCCCTTCAAAGAAATCCCGAGCTGTTTTGTTCTTTAAGGAGAGGATTCCTGTGAAAAAAGGTACCGCAGCGAAAATGAGTATCGCAAAGACGCCGTGGAAAAATTTCGAATCGAGCCCTGTAGATACTTGGGCAGCGATGTCACCGATTGTCATTCCGGCAATGTATTCAAAAAAGGAGAGCTGAGAGATTTGTCTTTTCCCTAACCATTTCGTAATAGCGAATAAAATAATTAATATGAATACAGAGCGAAGAATGACAAGTGTCCATTCCGGCAGGTGAGACATAGTCATTTCCTCCAGTCTACTTAAAACCCTTTATATTGAGGTTCTTCACGTTCTAATACTGAAACTCTATTCTGTAAATCAGCGATGACGTTGTCCATTTCTAACATACATTCATGAAATACGCGTTTGGATTCGTCGTCTTGTGAATTTAATGAAAGAGAGCTTAAACTTGCTTGAGCTCCTCTTACACTAGCAAGGCAAGTTTTTACGCTAGCGATAACAGTCATACAAACACTCCTTATCCTTTCGGTTTAAATAACAATGCACCTATGAAGCCGAAAATAATAGCCGCGGATACGCCGGCGCTCGTTACTTTAAACATGCCAGTAATAACGCCAACGATGCCATGTTTTGCAGCTTCTTCCATTGCGCCATGAACAAGGGCATTACCAAAGCTTGTAATAGGTACAGTTGCCCCGGCCCCAGCGAAGTCAATTAATGGTTCATACAAATTGAATCCATCTAATATTGCTCCGGCAACAACGAGTGTTGCCATTGTATGAGCTGGTGTTAACTTGCCGACATCAAACATAAGTTGTCCGATTACGCATATGAGTCCGCCGATGACGAAAGCCCAGAAAAAAATCATTGCGTTGCACCTCCAAATTCAATCGAAACGGCGTGAGCGATACACGGAATCGTTTCTTCTTGTTGGAATGTAAGTGGAGATAGTAAAGCGCCTGTCGCAACGACAAGTATTTTTTTGAACTCTCCTCTTTTCATTCGGTTTAATAAATGACCGTATACGACTGTTGCGGAACATCCAGGCCCGCTAGCACCAGCTATGACAGGTTGTCCTTCTCTATAAATGATAATTCCGCAATCTTGAAATTGTTCGCTCGTTACTTTCGTTCCGTGTTTATGTAGTAAGTCATAAGCAATTTCGCGTCCTACATGTCCGAGATCGCCTGTTACGATTAAATCGTAGTAAGAGGCATCAATTTGGCGTTCACGTAAATGGGCTTCAATTGTATCAACTGCAGCTGGAGCCATTGCGCCTCCCATATTAAACGGATCCGTTAATCCCATATCAACCACTCGTCCGATTGTTGCAGAGGTTACTCTTGGACCGTGTCCAGTATCGCTTAAAATAGCGGCTCCTGCTCCGGTTACTGTCCACTGTGCAGTAGGCGGCTTTTGTCCACCGTATTCGGTAGGATAGCGGAATTGTTTTTCTACAGCTGTATTATGACTGGATGCACCAGTTAATAAATATTTTGCGCCTTTTGCATTTACAATACTTGCCCCAAGTGCTAAACCTTCCATAGAAGTAGAGCAAGCCCCGAATAATCCGAGATAAGGAGTGCCCAGTGTGCGGCAAGCAAAGCTTGTTGGAGTAATTTGATTAATTAAATCTCCTGCGAGTACGAATTGAATATCATCTTTACGAAGTTCTGCTTTTTCAGTAGCACGACTACAAGCTTCTTCGAATAAAATTTTATGTGCTTTTTCATAGGAATCTTGTCCGAGCCATAAATCTTCATGAAGGATATCGAAGTCTTCTGGAATGTTTCCCTTTGCTTCAAATGGTCCACCGACAACCCCTGTTGAGATAATGACTGGTTTGTTTTCAAATACCCACGTTCGGTGTCCTTGTAACATTTATAGACCTCCCCATTGAACGAGAATCGTTTTAATAAGTGCGATGACAAAAGCTGAAAATACACCAAATAAAATAACAGAACCAGCTAGTTTAAACATATTGCCGCCAACACCAAGGACGAATCCTTCCGTTCGGTGTTCGATACATGCTGCAATAACAGAGTTACCAAATCCAGTAACAGGTACAGCTGTACCAGCACCAGCAAACTGTCCAAAACGATCGTATATACCAAATCCAGTTAGTAACATAGAAATGAAAATAAGAGTTGCGACTGTTGGATTTCCTGCTGAGCGTTCAGTGAAATCAAAATATGTGATGTAAAAAGTAGAAATGAGTTGTCCGATGAAGCAAATAAAACCACCGACGAAAAAGGCTTTTATACAATTTTTTAAGACAGGTCGTTTCGGTTCGCGTTCTTGTTCGAATTTTTTATACTCCTGTTGTACAGGGGTTAAGTTTTTATCTTTACTAGACATTGCAATCCTTCCTTTTCTTTTAAAAAGCGTTAAGTGTTAGACTCCATTTTTTTACCAATGAATTTTAATTGTTTATTAATTTCATCTTTAGATACTTCTTTTTCCTTAATTTTTCTTTCGAGTTTTTCGAGTAACATAAAGATTTTTTTATCTGTACTGACACGAACATCGAAAGTAGGATGCTCATCACTTAGCTGCTTTTGAAGCTTTTTACGAAGAGGTTTTAATCCAAACCTTTCGTGATGCTCAGGTGTAACTGCTATGTAGAGATCTAAATTTGAATTCACTGCTGTGCTTTTTATAATTTCATCCATAGCGAGAGCTCTTTTCTTCGCTCCTTGTGATATAGATTGATTAAAGGATTCCGTACTCGTCTTTGTTAACTTTGGACCTTTTTCTTTCTCCGTTCGTTTTGCTTCTTCTTTCACTTTTTTATCTAAAGGACTATTATCACATCCGGTAAAAGAGCTAAATAGAAGTGCAAATAATGCGGTTATGAGGCCGAGTTTTCGCATAATTATCATTCCATTTCTATTGCAATATGTAATGTGATAGAAAAAGGATGACTGCATATCATCCTTTTTCTATTTCACAGCAAGACTGATTCGTTATTGCTGTGAGTATTGTGGTTCTTCTTGTTGGACTTCTTCAACGCGTGGGTTTAAAGAATCGATAATCGTTTGTGTTTGCTGCGCAGCTGTTTGGAAAAGTTGCTTAGCTTGTTGGTTATCCGTATCAAGAGCGAATCCCTCTAAGCTAGCTTGTGCACTTTTTAATCCAGAAACAGTTTGCTTTAATTTTGTAATTACAGTCATTGAATGAAGCCCCCTTTGGAATATCAATTCAAAGATTATAATTTGTGAGTTGGGGTGAATTTATGATTGGAAAATTTAGGGGTGGAATAGATTTTATATGCTTTTAGCTAAGATGCATAAGGTATTACGGGGATATTTTTATTGATTTAGATGGATTTTATTGCTATTATTATGAGAAGAAAATGAAGTGTTTTCTATAATCATGCGCCCATAGCTCAGTCGGATAGAGCGGTGGTTTCCGGTACCACGTCTGCCGGGGGTTCGAATCCCTCTGGGCGCGTCAAAAAGTCCTAACTTACGTTTTGTAGGTTAGGACTTTTTTATTTATCTCATTATTTGAGGGTTAAACAAAACAAACTGATGGAAGTCTCATTTTATATGTGTACTTTCAAAATGCCTTGTCTCATTGCTTCTGTTAAAGCTTCGGAGCGTGATCCTACTTTTAATTTTTTGAAGATTTTTGTTAGGTTGTATTCTACAGCTCTTGAACTCATGTACAGTTCATCAGCAATTTGTTTATTGCTACTTCCTTTAGAGACGGATTCTAAGATTTCTAATTCTTTTTGTGTAAGAAGAGCGGTTTTATTTTCAAGTTGTTGAGTCGTTATATCGTCTGTACGTAGTTGACGTAATAAAGAAATAGGAAGTAAAGTATATCCATTTACAGCTGCACGAATTGCCATTAATAGCTCTTGCTGAGAAGCTGATTTACTAATAATTCCGCTGATACCAGAGTTTATTAATAAATTAAATTGGGATACGTATTCAAAACCTGTGTATAAAATGATTTTTGCATCTGTTTGAATATGTAATATTTTCTGGGCGAGTTCAATACCACTACAATTGGGCATATTCATATCTAAGAGGTATACGTCAAAAGGTGTAGCGTCACTTTTTATGAGTGCTTCCTGTTCATTTAAAATATATTCTGCTTGCATATCTTCTTCTAATTCAATCATGCTCTTTGTTCCTTCGCCTACAATTTGATGATCATCTACAATTAATACTCGAATCATTATTTACCACCTCGGAACTGTAATGTTTATTTGAAGTCCTTTTTTAGCTTCGGATACTATATGTATTTCTCCACCAATTGATTGAAGCCTTCCTTTTATACCGGAAAGCCCCATATGCTGCTTAGGAGAGTAGGGAGTGTCTATATTAAAACCTTTGCCGTTGTCTCGGTAGTCTAGGAAAATACAGTTATTCTCTTCCCATAAAAAAATCGATACGATGGTTGCCTCGGAATGTTTATCTGCGTTTGTTAGTAGTTCTTGAATGATACGATATAAAGATAAAATTTTGTCAAAATCGTAATGATGTTCTTGAATTGATTCATGATCAAATTGAATTTGAAACTGCACACGCAATTGTGTTTGGGCTAGCAATTCTCTTAATGCACCAATTAAACCAGCATCTGATAAAAGTGATGGACGCAATTCATTACATGTGTCGCGAATTTGTTGTATTACATCGTGCATACCGAAATGGATTTTTTTTAGTTCATTTTTTAATTCTAGTGGAACGGATTTGTTTTTTAATAAAGAGTCTAGTTTGCGGTACCATACAATTTGATCTTGTAATGCAGAGTCGTGTAAATCTGAAGCAAGTCGGCGCCTTTCTTGTTCAGAAATTTGAAAGAGTAGGCGTGATAAGCTTGCAGAATTTGTTTTGGATTCTAAACTCTCCTGCTCTAGAGAATGAATAATTTCATTAATGGTATACAAGTTTTCGTAAATAAGACGGACGTATGTCGTGACAGTGATGAACCATGATTTTTCATGCGTATTATATTTAATATTATTCACTTTTGTTCCAATCCAGATGTAGTGTTTTATATGTTTAGTAGAGTATAAGTAAATACCGATGCATCCATCATCCTCTAATAAATCATTAATTAGTAATGCTGCCATACTCCATTTTTTCTTTTTAGAAAGTGTGAAATCTTTCGTTTGTCCATATCCGTTGCATTGTGTATATGTGTTTTCTTTCATATCATATTGAACAAATTGAATAAAAGAAGGTTTCAACATTGAAACGATTTCATTAGTGAATTTTTTCTCTAACTCTTCTGTTTTCATAATAGATGATAGCTGTGCGGTAAACTGTTCAATGTTTACGTATAAGTTTGTTTTAGTCCGAAAGAGGTGATTACGAAATGTAAAATCTAATCTTTCTTTTAATATGAGAAATAGAATATTTAACGGAAAAATAATAATAAAACTTTGCAGTAGTCGAGAGAGAAAATTGTCTTTGTAATAAATGCTCCAGCTCGTAATGATTGCAATTAATAGAGTTGGGATTAATGACAGAAATGCGTAATACCGTAAACGATCAAATACAAAATCTATATCAAAAATCTGCTTCGTCGCTACTAAATAAAAATAACCGATTGGAAGAGCGATTAGGAACATAGCTCCAATATCTGCTGAGAGAATCGGTGTACTGAATATTGCATCTGGAAGGGCATAGAGTGTAACGAACGGAAAGAAGGCAATGGAATGAATCGTAAGCATTAATTTTAAAAATGGTTTATGTACTGTATTGTGATATTTGATATAGGCACGGATTAAAAAATATATGCAAAAGATAATATTTATTGAAAGGTAAATTAGTTCTAATCCATCGGTATTAACTACGGGAAATGGAATGAACATCGTTAAAATAGAGAGTGATAGTAAAATAATGCCAATTGCAATATCGATTTTTAGAAATCTCATAGAAATGACGTATAGTTGCTTTTTATTGAATAACTCATTCAATAATAAAATGAGAGACATAGGTGTACCTTGAAATACAATACTTAAAATAATGAGGGCGATAAAATCACCTTTACCAGATTCAACTGCGATTAGAAGACTTGAGGAAGTCATGAATAGAAACGTAATCAAAAAGAATGTTTCCCGGCTCAAAGGCTTCTTTGTATAAAGAAAAATAGATAACCCTAAACAAATAAAAGCGAGTAGGAAGGGAAAGTATATAGAAATAATTTTGTCACGAGAATCAATAAAATGTTGTGTTCCTTTATAAGTTTGGATGATATCGCCTTTTTTAACTTGTATTTCAGATGCATTTAGTGATTGGTTTTGATATCCAGGAAGTATTCCTAAATGAGGCTTTTCTTTATTTATCGAATAGATTATATCTCCTTCTTTTAAGTCCGTATGAAAAGCCCAACCGGAGGATTTAATTTTTGCTATTGTGTATGTAGCTGAGTCTGTTTTAGAAATAAGAACGCCGCTATATGGTTGGTTTATTTTATATAAGATATAGCCTTGTAAACAAAAATACAGGATAGTTACACATGAAATGAAAACGAAGTTACGTTGTATCTGCAACGGTTTGGACACCTCTCTTTGTAGGTACATTATTTAATTTCTGAATATTTTTATAATAACATTTAAGAAGTTTTCATACAATCAACTTCATCTGTTGAAATTGCGGTGAACCACATAAGAGTGGTTCGCCTTTTTTACGGTAAATACAGTACGGATTGCGGGCAATAGCATCAGAAAGAAGTCTATGATAAAGATACAACTTAACAAGTCAATGAAGGAGGAAATAGTTATGAAAAAGTTTTTGTTGATGGTAGGCGGGATTGTATTAGGAATGGCGGTTATTTATTTCGTAAAAAGCTAAAAGGAGCTGTTAAGGATGGCATTTGAAATTCAAGGATTAAATAAAACATTTGGTGAATATAAAGCCGTTAATGATTTAAATATACGTGTAGAAGAAGGTGGAATTTTAGGGATGCTGGGCCGAAATGGTGCTGGTAAGACGACAACGATTCGTATGATCTTAGATTTAATCAAACCGGATAGCGGCCAAATTCTATGGAATAATCGCCCTTTTTCAAAGAAAGACCTATCTATTGGCTATTTACCAGAAGAGCGTGGATTATACCCGAAAATGAATGTAGTGGAGCAATTGGTGTATTTCGGCAAGTTAGAAGGAATGCCAGCTAATCTTGCAAAAAGGCATGCGTTACAGTGGCTAGAAAAATTAGAAATGACACCACATTTAAAGAAGAAAACAGAGGAATTGTCAAAGGGAAATCAACAAAAAATTCAATTGATTTCAGCGATATTGCATAATCCGGAATTCATCATACTAGATGAACCATTTAGTGGATTGGATCCTGTAAATGCAGAGATGTTAAAAAATGTTGTACTCGAGTTAATCGCGCAAAGAAAAACGATTATCTTCTGTAGTCATCAAATGGACAGTGTAGAAACGTTCTGTGAGGAAATTTGTATTATGAAAAATGGTCAACTTGTATTATCGGGTGCCTTGTCAGATATTAAGAAAAGTTATCAATACAAATATATGACGTTGCAAACGGAAGGGGATATTGAACCTATTCTCAAAAAGAAAAATTTCAATTTTGAAAAAGTTAATCGTACGTTCATGATTAAAGTTAATGATGGAGAGGATGCATTTTCGCTGCTTGAAGACATTAAAACTAAACAATATATCCGAGATGTTTCTATTAAAGAACCTTCTTTACATCAAATCTTTGTTGAAAAGGCGGGTGCATAAGTAATGAGGAATTTCTGGATTGTTTTAGGGCAAACGTATTGGGATCGTGTGAGGACGAAAATATTTATTGGGATGACATTGTTATTAATAGGGGGAGGGATATTCTTATTCTCCTTTCCAACTTTAGTACAAAAGTTTTCTGGAGAGAAAGAAAAAGCAAAAGTTGTATTTATTTCCGAAGCACCTAATGTTACTTTGGATCAATCTAATCTTAGTAAAGCTCTTCCAGAATGGGATTGGTCTTTAGGTGATAAAACAAAATTAAATCAATATAAGCAAGATTTGTTAGATAAGAAAGTCGAAGCGCTCTTTATATTAAAAGAGGGTGCGGGTGCTGAACCAGTATTAGATTACTTTATGAAGGTGGATAATCCTAAGTTGATTCAAAGTGCGCAGGTCTTTGTGCAAAATCAGTATTTTCAAAGTGCGGTAGTTAAACAACAGTTATCAGAAGAGGCTGTGAAATCACTGACGATGAACGTGCAAGCGAAAAAGCAAAACTTAAATAACGAAGAAACAAGCTCATTCTTACTGGTGTATTTATTAGTAGCGATTATGTACTTAGCAATTACTTCGTATGGAAATGCGATTGCTACAGCGGTAGCGTCAGAGAAGGCGTCGCGTGTTATGGAAGTGATGGTAACGAAGGTGTCGCCTGTTCACATGGTCTTTGGGAAGATATTAGGAGTCGGTCTTGCTAGTTTGACACAGTTATTTATTTTCTTCCTTAGTATGGCGCTATATATTAAATCTGGAATTTTTAAGGTATCGGATTCGTTTTTTGGAGTGAATATTGATGTAAATATGATTACAGGTGAGCATGCTGCATATTTCTTGTTATATTTTGTTCTCGGTTACTTCGTTTATGCGGCACTTTTCGCAGTGTTTGGTTCTATGGTAAGCAGGCCAGAAGAATTATCCGGAACAACGATGCCGATTACTCTTATATTGATGGGAAGCTTAGTGGTGGAGTTATTAGTAGTACTTGATAACCCTGAAGGGCTAGTATCAAGGGTGACATCATATGTTCCGTTTACAGCTCCAATTAGTATGGTAGTTAGGGTTATTAATGGGTCTGTGAGTGGTATGGAAATTGCAATGTCTATATTGGTTTTGTTAAGTAGTATTAGCCTGATTTCTTTATTTGCTGCGAAAGTATATCCAAAGGGTATTTTGCGAAGTGGTAAGAGCTTGAAGTTATTTCAGCTTTTGAAAAATAGTTGATTAGTGGAAGAGAAGATGGGATCTTCTCTTTTTTGTTGCTCATTTTAACATCTTGTATTAATATTTACTATTAGTACTTAGTGTTAAATTTGAATATTATTATTTTCTTTCAATATTATTCAAATTTAGGTTGTAAGTTGTAAATCTCATTAATACATATAAATTAATAATATTTTGGAATGGGTGTCTGTGATAGCATTCTCCTTTTACCAAACTTATTGTACAATAGAAACAAGGGGGAGATTAGTTTGAAGGCAAGTCTTTTACAAGAACAAAGCTTACGTTTGGCAATGACACAAGAGTTAAGGCAAGCGATTACAATGCTCCAGTATAATGTACAAGAATTATCGGAGTTTTTGTATGAGCAATCGTTAGAGAATCCCCTTATTGAGTTAGGTGGTTTTGAGAGGGAGAAGAAAAAGAGCTCTAACAACAGTAAAAGTACCAGCAAACAAGTCGAGAATCAGATGGAGATCTACAGTGTGGATTCTACAACGATTCAGCAACATTTATTAAATCAAATACAGTATTATAAAATAGATGAAGAAGAGCGAAAAGTAGCTTCTTTCATTATTATGAACATGGATGGAAATGGATATTTACAAGAAACGAATGAAGAGTTAGCAGAGCTCCTTTCTGCGCAAATTCATGTAGTCGACCGCTCTGTAGAGCTTGTCCAATCACTGGAACCAGCAGGGGTAGGGGCGCGTAATATTCAGGAATGTTTAACCTTGCAATTGAAGCGCTTACAAAGACGGAATGGATTAGCAGAAGAGGTTGTAGAAGATCATTTCGCTTATTTTGTGAAGAAAGATTGGCGAAAGCTCGTTCAAGTGTTGAAATGTAGTAATGAGGAATTACAGAGTGCGGTAAATTGTATAACGTCATTACAACCAAAACCAGGTCTTGCGTTTTCTTCAGATAAACCACTTTATATTGTGCCTGATATGGCGGTGAAAAAAGATGGCGATCGCCTCGTTTTACAAATGAATGAGAGAAATATGCCGAGAATTGAAATTCATTCTGAATATAGTGCGCTTCTTAATAATAGTGAAAGTGAAGTAGCATCTTACGTATCAGAAAAGTATCAGCATGTGCAGTGGATTATGCGCAGTTTGAAGCAGAGAAAACAGACGCTGCTTCAAGTGATGAATATTATTATGGAAAAACAACGTGATTTCTTCTGGAAAGGTCCAGAGTATTTAAGACCTCTCGCTTTAAAAGAGGTAGCGGAAGAGTTAAGTGTGCATGAATCAACAATTAGTCGTGCGACGCGAAATAAATATGTGCAAACACCACACGGTTTATTTGAGATGAAATGGTTCTTTAGCAATGCCGTTTCGACGACTGAAGATGAAGCAGTTTCTACAAAACGTGTAAAACAATTTATTCAAACGCTAATTGGGGCAGAGGATAAGAAAAAGCCACTTTCAGATCAAAAGATTTCAAAATTATTAGAAGAAGAGCATGAAATTGTTATTTCTCGAAGAACAGTGGCGAAGTATAGAGAACAAATGCATATCCCAGCTTCGTCATTACGAAAAACGATCGGATAGGTGAAGAAGATGAAAGTTGTACTGTATACTAAAAAAGATTGTGGTCTTTGCGTGAAGGCGAAACAAGTTTTACAGGAAGTACAATGTGAATATTCTTTTCAAATCGAGGAAATAGATATATATGAAGATAATGACCTTTTAGAAAAATATCACTTAATGATTCCGGTTGTAGAAATGGACGGAAAACAAGTAGAATATGGTAACATTCACAAAGGTGTCATAATAAACTATATAAAGAATGCAGTTAAGAGTTGAATAAGTTTCTATCTCCTGTTACAATAATACACGTAGCAGGGATTATTTTTTTAACCTATGTGGGACACAAAATGTCACTACGGGACGTAAAGTGACCACAAGGGAAAATGAACCGATGTAGTGAGGAGAAAAGATATGCGCTCATGGATTCAGAATACAAAAAAATTATTACCTGATCTGCTACCTGTTATGCAAACGAGAATGCAAATTCTTCAATACATTAGGCTCATGCAGCCGATTGGAAGAAGAAACTTATCAGCAAGCCTCGGCATGACAGAACGAGTATTGCGAAGTGAAGTTCAAGTTTTGAAAGAACAAAACTTAGTTCACGTCGCTTCTTCTGGAATGACTTTGACAGAAGAAGGAACAGCTTTAGTTCTTGCTTTGGAAGACTTTATGAAAGAAATTTCCGGGTTAAAGGTTTTAGAAAAGCAACTTAAGGAAACATTAGACTTGGATGAAGTTTTCGTTGTCCCTGGTGATAGTGATGAATCACCTTGGGTCAAACTGGAGATGGGCCGTGCTTGTGTGACTTGTATAAAAGACCGTCTGACAGCGAATAATATCGTTGCTGTGGCTGGAGGAACTACGCTAGCTGCTGCTGCGGACATGATGCAACTTGATTGCAAAGATTTACATATGCTATTTGTCCCAGCACGTGGTGGAATTGGAGAAGGTGTTGAATTAGAAGCCAATACCATTTGTGCCAAGATGGCGCAAAATACGATGAGTAATTATCGCTTATTGTATGTTCCAGACCATGTTAGTAGCGAAGCATATGCGTCTATTGTGACAGAGCCTTCCGTGAAAGAAGTTCTTGAGTTGATTCGATCTTCCAATATCGTCATTCATGGAATAGGTGATGCGTTAACAATGGCACGTCGCAGAAGTACTTCAGAAGCAGATTGGTTAAAGATTCAAGCAAGCGAAGCAGTTGGCGAAGCTTTCGGTTACTACTTTAATGAAGAAGGAAATGTTGTTCATAAAGTAAGAACAGTTGGTATGCAACTTGAGGATTTACAAAATGTATCTCACGTTGTTGCAGTCGCTGGAGGTTCTTCAAAGGCAAAAGCAATACAGGCTGTAATAAAGCAAGGGCACACTTCAATTCTAATTACAGATGAAGGTGCAGCAAAACAATTAACAAAGGGTTTTACCCTTTAATATAATCCCCCAAGGAGGAAATTCAAATGACTAAAATTGGTATTAATGGATTTGGACGTATCGGACGTAACGTATTCCGCGCAGCTCTTAACAACTCTGAGGTAGAAGTAGTAGCAATCAACGACTTAACAGATGCTAAAACATTAGCTCACCTTTTAAAATATGACACAGTTCACGGAACTTTAAATGCAGAAGTATCTGCTAACGAAAACAGCATCGTTGTTAACGGTAAAGAAATTAAAGTTATCGCTGAGCGTGACCCAGCTCAATTACCATGGAGCGACTACGGAGTAGAAGTAGTAGTAGAATCTACTGGCCGTTTCACTAAAAAATCAGACGCTGAAAAACACTTAGGTGGATCAGTTAAGAAAGTTATCATCTCAGCTCCAGCTTCTGACGAAGATATCACTGTAGTTATGGGTGTTAACCATGAACAATACGATGCAGCTAACCACAACGTAGTATCTAACGCTTCTTGTACTACAAACTGTCTAGCTCCATTCGCTAAAGTATTAAACGAAAAATTCGGCGTAAAACGCGGAATGATGACAACAATTCACTCTTACACTAACGACCAACAAATCTTAGACTTACCACACAAAGATTTACGTCGTGCTCGTGCAGCAGCTGAAAACATGATCCCAACATCTACTGGTGCAGCTAAAGCTGTAGCATTAGTATTACCAGAACTTAAAGGTAAATTAAACGGTGGCGCTGTACGTGTTCCAACTGCTAACGTTTCTCTTGTTGACTTAGTTGTTGAACTTGACAAAGAAGTAACAGTTGAAGATGTAAACGCAGCATTCAAAGCAGCAGCTGAAGGCGAATTAAAAGGTATCCTTGGATACAGCGAAGAGCCATTAGTATCTATCGACTATAACGGATGTACAGCTTCTTCTACAATCGATGCATTATCTACAATGGTAATGGAAGGTAACATGGTTAAAGTACTTTCTTGGTACGATAACGAAACTGGTTACTCTAACCGCGTAGTAGACTTAGCAGCTTACATGACTTCAAAAGGTCTTTAATTCTTAATTATATAAGTTATCAATGACAAAACGAGGGAGAGGGTTTGTTCCCTCTCTCTCTTCTTTCGTTTTAAAAGCAAATGTGTTAAGCTTTTGAATGGGTTTTGTCAATCCTAACTAGTAGTCGGAGGGAAATCCAATGAACAAAAAATCAATTCGTGACGTAGATTTAAAAGGTAAGCGTGTATTTTGCCGCGTTGATTTCAACGTACCTATGAAAGAAGGCAAAATTACAGATGAAACTCGTATCCGTGCAGCTCTTCCTACAATTCAATATTTAGTAGAGCAAGGTGCGAAAGTTATTTTAGCAAGCCACTTAGGCCGTCCAAAAGGTCAAGCAGTAGAAGAATTACGTCTTACTCCAGTAGCAGCACGTTTAGGCGAGCTTCTTGGTAAAGATGTTAAAAAAGCGGACGAAGCATTCGGACCAGTTGCACAAGAAATGGTTGCAGCAATGAACGAAGGCGACGTATTAGTTCTTGAAAACGTACGTTTCTATGCGGGCGAAGAAAAGAACGATGCAGAACTTGCGAAAGAATTTGCAGCACTTGCTGACATCTTCGTAAACGATGCATTCGGTGCAGCTCACCGTGCTCATGCTTCTACAGCAGGTATCGCAGACTACCTACCAGCAGTATCTGGTCTATTAATGGAAAAAGAGTTAGATGTACTTGGTAAAGCACTTTCTAACCCAGAACGTCCATTTACAGCTATCATCGGTGGTGCGAAAGTAAAAGATAAAATTGGTGTAATTCGTCATCTATTAGACAAAGTAGATAACTTAATCATCGGTGGCGGACTTGCTTACACATTCGTTAAAGCTTTAGGTCATGAAATTGGTCTATCTCTATGTGAAGACGACAAGATTGAACTAGCGAAAGAATTTATGCAACTTGCAAAAGAAAAAGGCGTAAACTTCTACATGCCAGTTGATGTTGTAATCACTGAGGAATTCTCTGAAACTGCAACAACTAAAATCGTTGGTATCGACTCTATCCCTTCTAACTGGGAAGGCGTGGACATCGGTCCTAAAACACGTGAAATTTATGCAGATGTAATTAAAAATTCTAAGCTTGTTGTATGGAATGGACCAATGGGTGTATTCGAAATGACTCCATTCGCAGAAGGTACAAAAGCAGTAGGACAAGCATTAGCAGATGCAGAAGATACATACTCTGTTATCGGCGGTGGTGACTCTGCAGCAGCTGTTGAAAAATTCGGTATGGCTGATAAAATGAGCCACATTTCTACTGGCGGCGGTGCGTCATTAGAATTCATGGAAGGTAAAGAGCTTCCAGGTGTAGTTTGTCTTAACGACAAATAAGTAGCAGCCAAAGAAAAAGGACGGTGCAAAGCATGCGTAAACCAATTATCGCAGGTAACTGGAAAATGAATAAAACTCTATCTGAAGCAGTTAGCTTCGTAGAGGAAGTTAAAGGTCAAATCCCAGCAGCTTCAGCTGTTGATGCAGTAGTTTGCTCTCCAGCTCTATTCTTAGAGCGCCTTGTAGCAGCAACTGAAGGAACTGACTTACAAGTAGGTGCACAAAACATGCACTTCGAAAAAAATGGTGCATTCACTGGCGAAATTAGCCCAGTAGCACTTAGCGACTTAAAAGTTGGCTATGTAGTACTTGGCCACTCTGAGCGTCGTGAAATGTTTGCTGAAACAGACGAATCAGTAAACAAAAAGACTATCGCAGCATTTGAACATGGTTTAACACCAATCGTATGTTGTGGTGAGACTTTAGAAGAGCGCGAAAGCGGAAAAACATTTGATCTAGTAGCAGGTCAAGTGACAAAAGCACTTGCAGGTTTAACAGAAGAGCAAGTTAAAGCAACTGTTATCGCTTATGAGCCAATCTGGGCTATCGGTACAGGTAAATCTTCTTCTTCTGCAGATGCAAACGAAGTATGTGCGCACATCCGTAAAGTTGTTGCAGAAGCTGTTTCTCCAGAAGCTGCAGAAGCTGTTCGTATCCAATACGGCGGTAGCGTAAAACCAGAAAACATTAAAGAGTATATGGCACAATCTGACATCGACGGCGCTTTAGTTGGCGGTGCTAGCTTAGAGCCTGCTTCGTTCTTAGGTCTTCTGGGGGCGGTAAAATGAGAAAGCCAACAGCTTTAATCATTCTTGACGGTTTCGGACTTCGTGAAGAAACTTACGGGAATGCTGTAGCACAAGCTAAGAAACCTAATTTTGATGGTTACTGGAACAAATTCCCTCATACAACGCTTACAGCTTGTGGTGAGGCGGTAGGTCTTCCAGAAGGTCAAATGGGTAACTCTGAGGTTGGTCACTTAAATATCGGTGCTGGCCGCGTAGTATATCAAAGCTTAACACGCGTTAACGTTGCAATTCGTGAAGGTGAGTTCGATAAGAACGAAACTTTCCAAAATGCAATTAAAAGCGTAAAAGAAAAAGGTACTGCACTTCATTTATTCGGTTTACTTTCTGACGGTGGTGTGCACAGTCACATGAACCATATGTTTGCTCTTCTTCGCTTAGCAGCAAAAGAAGGCGTGGAGAAAGTTTATATCCATGCATTCTTAGACGGCCGCGATGTTGGACCACAAACAGCAAAAGGTTATATCGATGCAACGAATGAAGTAATTAAAGAAACAGGAGTAGGACAATTCGCGACTATCTCTGGTCGTTATTACTCTATGGACCGTGACAAGCGTTGGGATCGCGTAGAAAAATGTTACAGTGCTATGGTGAATGGTGAAGGCCCTACTTATAAATCAGCAGAAGAGTGTGTAGAAGACTCTTATGCGAACGGTATCTATGATGAATTCGTATTGCCGTCTGTAATTGTTAACGAAGATAACACGCCAGTTGCAACAATCAATGATGATGATGCAGTTATCTTCTATAACTTCCGTCCAGACCGTGCAATTCAAATTGCTCGTGTATTTACAAACGAAGACTTCCGTGAGTTCGATCGTGGTGAAAAAGTACCTCACATTCCAGAATTCGTATGTATGACACACTTCAGTGAAACTGTAGATGGTTACGTGGCATTCAAGCCAATGAACCTTGATAACACTTTAGGTGAAGTTGTTGCGCAAGCGGGATTAAAGCAACTTCGCATCGCGGAAACTGAAAAGTATCCGCACGTTACATTCTTCTTTAGCGGTGGTCGTGAGGCTGAATTCCCAGGAGAAGAGCGTATCTTAATTAACTCACCAAAGGTTGCAACGTATGACTTGAAACCTGAAATGAGCATTTACGAAGTAACGGACGCTTTAGTAAATGAAATCGAAAATGATAAACATGATGTTATCATTCTTAACTTTGCGAACTGTGATATGGTTGGCCATTCTGGGATGATGGAACCAACAATTAAAGCAGTAGAAGCAACTGACGAATGTTTAGGAAAAGTTGTAGAAGCAATTCTTGCAAAAGATGGTGTAGCACTTATTACTGCTGACCATGGTAATGCTGATCAGGAGTTAACTGCTGATGGCGGTCCTATGACAGCTCATACAACTAACCCGGTTCCTTTCATCGTTACAAAAAATGATGTAGAGCTTCGTGAAGGTGGTATTTTAGGAGATATCGCTCCAACAATGCTTACACTTTTAAATGTGGAACAACCGAAAGAAATGACAGGTAAAACAATTATTAAATAATTTGCTTATATAAAAAGGAGAGAATTTATTATGTCAACAATTATTGATGTTTATGCTCGCGAAGTCCTTGACTCTCGTGGTAACCCAACTGTAGAAGTAGAAGTTTACACAGAAAGCGGCGCTTTCGGACGCGCTATCGTACCAAGTGGTGCATCTACTGGTGAGCACGAAGCAGTAGAATTACGTGACGGTGACAAATCTCGTTACCTTGGTAAAGGTGTTGTTAACGCAGTAAACAACGTTAACGAAATTATCGCTCCAGAAATTGCTGGTTTCGATGTAACTGACCAAGCTGGTATCGACCGTGCTATGATCGAATTAGATGGCACTCCAAACAAAGGTAAACTAGGCGCTAACGCTATCCTTGGTGTATCTATGGCAGTAGCTCACGCAGCAGCTGACTTCGTAGGTCTTCCATTATACCGTTACCTTGGTGGATTCAATGCAAAACAATTACCAACTCCAATGATGAACATCATCAACGGTGGTTCTCACGCTGATAACAACGTTGACTTCCAAGAGTTCATGATCTTACCAGTTGGTGCTCCAACATTCAAAGAATCAATCCGTATGGGTGCTGAAGTATTCCATGCACTTAAAGCTGTATTACATGACAAAGGTCTTAACACTGCAGTAGGTGACGAAGGTGGATTCGCTCCAAACCTTGGTTCTAACCGTGAAGCTCTAGAAGTAATCATCGAAGCTATCGAAAAAGCTGGTTACAAAGCTGGCGAGAACGTATTCTTAGGAATGGACGTTGCTTCTTCTGAGTTCTACAACAAAGAAACTGGTAAATATGACCTTGCAGGCGAAGGCCGTACTGGCTTAACTTCTGCAGAAATGGTTGATTTCTACGAAGAGCTTTGCAAAGACTTCCCAATCATCTCTATCGAAGATGGTTTAGACGAAAACGACTGGGATGGTCACAAATTATTAACTGAGCGTATCGGTGATAAAGTACAATTAGTTGGTGACGATTTATTCGTAACTAACACTCAAAAACTTGCTGAAGGTATCGAAAAAGGTATCTCTAACTCAATCTTAATTAAAGTTAACCAAATCGGTACTTTAACTGAGACTTTCGAAGCTATCGAAATGGCTAAACGTGCTGGTTACACAGCAGTTGTATCTCACCGTTCTGGTGAAACTGAAGATGCTACAATCGCTGACATCGCAGTTGCAACTAACGCTGGCCAAATCAAAACTGGTTCTATGAGCCGTACTGACCGTATTGCTAAGTACAACCAATTATTACGCATCGAAGACGAACTAGGCGAAATCGCTGTTTACGATGGTATCAAATCTTTCTATAACATCAAACGATAATTGTAGAAAATAAACGACAGACCGTGAGAAATCACGGTCTGTTTTTTTATGTTAAAATTGTTCACCTGTCATAAGTGACATGAAATGTTTGAAGAAGCGGTTATAATCAAAATCAATTGCTATTTGATGACTCGGCCAATCAATAAATGGTTTAGGTTCTCCTAAAGAGCGAAATTCTCCAATGCTTGCCCCCTGTGCATAAGATTCTGTCATGACAACGATAGGTGATTTGTGATAGGTAAACATAGAGTTATCAAGTAAAGCGAGTATTGGCATTGTGTCATGGAAGGGGCTGCCCTTTAAATGTGGTAGGGCGTCTTTATAATATCCGTAGTAATAATGATCGAATAACGGTTTGACAAGTGGGGCTTTTCCTTTTGCCTCAATGTATTCGGCCATTTCGGGTGTAATGATGGAATATTGGGTGACGTTTAATGGGTATATGTACATGTTAGCTGCGGATTGAAGGACTATATTAGCTGCAGTAGGATCGCCATAAAAGTTTGCTTCGGAAATAGGGGTAACATTACCAGGATGTAAAAAGGCACCGCCCATTACGTAGTAAGATTTAACTTGCTCCATTAATTGTTTACATACGATAAATAAAATTGCTAGGGAGGTAAGTCTTCCTAAGCTTACAATAATTAATTCATCTTTATACTGTTCAATAAGAGGAATAACTTCAAAAAAATTCTCCATTTCTTCGTTAGTTACATTCACCTTTGGAATAATTGGCCCGAGCCCTTGTTTCCCGTGTACATCTGTAAAAAAAGCAGGAGGAGCACCAGTAATTGGACGTTCTGATCCACCAAAGATTTTGATATTTCTACCCTTTACTTCGCTTGTAAGAAAATGAGCATTTTCTACGGCCATTTTTTTTGGAACATTGCCGTAATCAGCAACGATACCGACGATTTCTATTTCATTGATAAAGAATGCTAAGAGGAGAGCCATCGTATCATCAATCCCAGGATCACAAAAAATGAGAACTTTTTTGGGCATATGTTCACCACCTATCTTGTTTATCCCGTACAAACCCGCTTGGTGAGGAATGATCAATGGGGATGAGGAAACCCTCAATGATTAAAGTTTCACTTTATATATATGTAAGTTTAAGGATAAAAAGATTATTTTATTGAAATAACAGTCTTATAAATTCAGAAAATAAAAACTTTTTATATTAGGTCAAGGTTTTTGACGTAATTTTTGTTTGAAAATGTAGTCATATCAAGGTTGTAAGCGTATAACATAGGCTGTTTTTGCTGTCAAGTTGATAAATTGCAGCTTTTTACAATTTATACTATGATAAAGATATTAACAGAAGATCGTATAAACATGAGGGATGATGAACATGAAATTTACAAAGATTCTTGTCCAAATTGCTGCTCTTTACGTGTTTTATATGGTTGGAACTTGGGTGCAAGAAATGTTAAACATTCCAATTCCAGGAAGTTTGATTGGGATGTTCCTCTTACTTGTTTTACTTAGCCTAAAAGTTCTTCCAGTGAAATGGTTCGATTTAGGAGCAGAAACACTCGTTGCTATTATGCCGTTTTTATTAATTCCGCCAACGCTTGGCCTAATGAATTACGGTGCTTTTTTTATGAGTAAAGGAATTTCTCTTTTCATTACAGTTGTAGCGAGTACATTTTTAATTATTATTGTCGCAGGACATACAGGACAATATCTTGCGAATAGGAAGGAAAGAGAGTCGCGATGAGCCAAATATTAATCGGAATCGGTTGGGTTCTTTTTACGGTGCTATTATATCAATTATCTAAAAAAATCTATAAATTATTTCCAACACCATTCACCATTCCAATGCTTGTAGCAACAGGATTAATGGCTTTCCTATTTATCGTGCTTGATATACCATATCAACATTATATGGAAAGTGGTGGTGGCTGGATTGCAAAGCTACTTGGACCCGGTGTTGTAGCATTTGCAATTCCTCTTTATAAACAACGTCATGTTCTGCAAAAATATGTTGTACCGATTGCTGGTGGGGTATTAGTAGGTACAACAGTTGCAATCGCTAGTGATTTTGCTATTGCTTCACTTATGGGAACAGATAAAAGCTTAATCTTATCGTCTTTACCAAAATCGGTAACAATGCCAGTTGCGATGAGCGTTTCTGAACAAGTTGGTGGTGTACCTTCCTTAACAGCAGCTTTCGTTGTTATCGCAGGTATTACTGGAACAATTACAGGACCTCTCTTATTAAAATGGAGCCGTGTTACAAACTCAGTTGGTAAAGGTATCGGATTTGGATGTGCTTCTCATATTATGGGTGTTATGAGAGCAATGAAAAATAACGAGCATGAAGGTGTTATTGGATCGGTAACAATGACATTAACAGCAATTTTGACATGTTTACTTGGACCGTTATTTGCAATGATGTTTATGTAATAGAAGAAAAGCGAGGGCAACTCTATAGCTCTCGCTTTTCTATAGGATTTATGCTACAGTTACAATAACTGAATCTTTGTAGGAGGTACGCCAAGTGCATACGTTATTATCCGTTTTACTTATTACTGTATCGATTTTAATGATTGTTATGGTACTTATGCAGTCTAGTAATAGCTCAGGCCTTTCAGGTGCAATTTCAGGCGGTGCAGAGCAATTATTTGGTAAGCAAAAAGCACGTGGAATTGAAGCAGTATTAAACCGTATTACAATTGTTTTAGCTGTATTGTTCTTTGTATTAACAATTGCTGTTACGTACTTAAACTTATAGAATTGAAAGAAGAAGCGTTAGTAAGATGTACTAATGGTTCTTCTTTTTTGTTTTGCCATTTGAAAGATGTTTCTAATTAGATTATAGAAATGTAAATATGGTACACTAGATATAGAAAGAATACGACTAGATTACAGAAGAGAAAGAGGAGAAGTACATGATGAAATTAGCATCTCCGAAACCATTTACATTTGAGGGTGGAGACCGCGCTGTTTTATTACTACATGGATTCACAGGGAACTCAGCTGATGTACGTATGTTAGGGCGTTTCTTAGAAAAGAAAGGCTATACTTGTCATGCGCCAATTTATAAAGGGCACGGTGTACCACCAGAAGAGCTTGTTCATACAGGCCCTACAGATTGGTGGCAAGATGTAACGGAGGCATATCAGCTTTTAAAAGATAAAGGTTTTGAGAAAATTGCTGTTGTTGGATTGTCACTTGGCGGCGTATTTTCTTTAAAATTAGGTTATACAGTACCGGTTTTAGGTGTAGTACCAATGTGTGCACCGATGTATATTAAGAGCGAAGAAACGATGTACCAAGGTATATTGGCATATGCCCGCGAATATAAAAAACGTGAGCAAAAATCACCAGAACAAATTGAACAAGAAATGTTGGAATTCCAAAAGACACCGATGAATACATTAAAAGCATTACAACAATTAATTGCTGACGTACGTAACAATGTGGATATGATTTATGCACCAACATTTGTTGTACAAGCACGTCATGACGAAATGATTAATACAGATAGTGCTAACATTATTTATAACGGTGTAGAATCTACGTTAAAAGACATTAAATGGTATGAAGACTCTACGCATGTCATTACACTTGATAAACAACGTGACGAGCTACATGAGGATGTATATAACTTCTTGGAGCAACTAGATTGGTAAGATCTAGTTGCCTCTTTTTTTCATAAGGAATTTTTTGTGAAAACTGTAAAAATCATAAGGGGAGTATTGAAGTTTCGCTTTATCCCGCATTAACGGGCAGTAAGCCTCCCACCTTAAAATTCAGCGAAAGCAAAGAAGTTAGGTAGGGATCAACTGCCCGTAAAGGCCCGATTGGTTCAACTAATAATCAGTGGGGGGATGAACAAACCCCCACTGATTAAAGTTTCACTTTATACATCCCCTATCTTTCGGATACACTAAATAATATAAGGTTTTAAAGGAGGTATTTTTGCTTGGAAGAAATCATACAAGAACATATTGATAAGTTGTTATTATTTATGAGAGAAGAAGCGTATAAACCGCTAACGATACAAGAGTTAGAAGAGGCATTTGGAATTGAAGGTTCTGAGGGCTTTAAAGACTTTGTAAAGGCACTTGTAATGATGGAAGAGAAGGGACTTGTTATTCGTACACGTAGCAACCGTTACGGTCTTCCTGAAAAGATGAATTTAGTAAGAGGTAAGTTAATTGGACATGCACGTGGCTTTGCATTCGTTGTACCAGACGAGAAGAAAACGGGAGACGATGATCTTTTCATCCCTCCTACAGAATTAAACGGTGCACTTCATGGCGATACAGTATTAGCACGACTTAGTTCTCAATCGAGCGGTTCACGTCAAGAAGGTTCAATTGTACGCATTTTAGAGCGTGGAACGAAAGAACTTGTTGGTACATATACAGAATCGAAAAACTTTGGCTTTGTTATACCTGACAATAAGCGCTGGACGAGTGATATCTTTATCTTGAAAAGTGCATCAATGGGTGCTGTAGAAGGTCATAAGGTAGTTGTGAAAATTACGAGCTACCCAGAAAACCGTTTAAGTGCAGAAGGTGAAGTTATTCAAATTCTAGGTCATAAAAATGATCCAGGAGTAGATATTTTATCTGTCATTCATAAACATCATTTACCTTTAGCATTCCCTGAAGAAGTGATGGAGCATGCAAACAGTGTACCAGAAACGATTTCAGAAGAAGATTTAAAAGATCGCCGTGATTTACGTGATCAAATGATCGTAACGATTGATGGTGCAGATGCGAAAGATTTAGATGACGCTGTTACAGTAACGAAGCTTGAGAACGGCAATTACAAGCTAGGCGTTCACATTGCGGATGTAAGTCATTACGTTCAAGAAGGTTCTCCAATTGATGTAGAAGCAGCGGAAAGAGCGACAAGTGTGTATCTTGTTGACCGTGTAATTCCAATGATTCCACATCGTCTATCTAACGGTATTTGCTCATTAAATCCGAAAGTAGACCGTCTGACATTATCTTGTGAAATGGAAATCAACAACTTAGGTGATGTTGTTAAACACGAGATTTTCCAAAGTGTGATTAAAACGACAGAGCGTATGACGTATGCTGACGTAAGAAGCATTTTAGAAGATGAGGACGAAGAGTTAATTAAGCGTTATGAGCCATTAGTACCGATGTTTAAAGAGATGGGGCAATTGGCACAAATTCTACGTGAAAAACGTATGCGCCGTGGTGCAATTGACTTTGACTTTAAAGAAGCGAAAGTATTAGTAGATGAAGAAGGAAAACCGACTGATGTTGTTATGCGCGATCGCTCTGTATCAGAGAAGTTAATTGAAGAATTTATGCTTGTTGCGAATGAAACAGTAGCAGAGCACTTCCACTGGATGAACGTACCGTTTATGTACCGTGTCCATGAAGATCCGAAAGAAGATAAGCTTGAGCGTTTCTTCGAGTTTGTAACGAACTTCGGATATGCGGTAAAAGGACGTGCGAATGAAGTGCACCCTCGTGCGCTGCAACAAATTCTTGAAATGGTTCAAGGACAGCCAGAAGAAGTAGTTATTTCAACAGTTATGCTTCGTTCTATGAAGCAAGCTCGTTACGATGCGGATAGTTTAGGACATTTCGGTTTATCAACTGAGTTCTACACACATTTCACATCACCAATTCGTCGTTACCCAGATACAATTGTTCATAGATTAATTCGTGAATACATTATTAATGGTAAAGTCGACAATGAAACGCAAGCAAAATGGCGTGAAAAATTACCTGAGATTGCAGAGCACTCTTCTAATATGGAACGCCGTGCTGTTGAAGCAGAGCGTGAAACAGATGAGATGAAAAAAGCAGAGTATATGGTTGATAAGATCGGTGAAGAGTATGACGGTATGATTAGCTCTGTAACAAACTTCGGTTTATTCGTAGAGCTTCCAAATACAATCGAAGGTCTTGTACACGTTAGTTATTTAACGGATGATTACTACCGTTATGACGAGCAGCATTTCGCTATGATCGGAGAGCGTACAGGAAACGTATTCCGCATCGGTGACGAAATTACAATTCGCGTTATTAATGTAAATAAAGACGAGCGTGCAATCGACTTTGAAATCGTTGGTATGAAAGGCACACCTCGCCGTAAGTTCAAAGATCGTCCAGTCGTTATCGAGCAGCCAAGAACGGGCAGAAAGAAACGCGGTGGACGTAGCGAGCGCAGTAATGAGCGCGGCGGTGAACGTGGCACAGGTAGAAAATTTGACCGTGGTGGCAAAGGAAAAGGAAGAGGATCCGCATCTGCATCCACATCCGCATCCGCAAGTCAGCCAGGGAAAAAAGATGGTAACGGCAAGAAGAAAAAAGGATTTTTCGAAAACGTACCAGGATTCAAGAAGAAAAAGAAAAAGCGTAAGTAAGAAAAGAGTGGCTTCGCTTTGATGAAAAGCGGGGCCGTTTTCTTTTTTTATTGGTAGCTTGAGAGCGAGCCACTTTCGCTTTTTAATGGAATTCAGCTACAGTGGCTAGAATGTTCGGCGGCTTCGCTTCTTCTCTAGAGGCAAAGAGCGCCTCAAGGTCAGAAGCTCCATCCACCTCACATTCTGAACGAGCCACTTTCGCTTTTAATGGAATCCAGCTACAGTGGCTAGAATCTGTGGGCCATTTCACTCCCTCGGACGAAGCAAAAAGCGCTTCTCTGTCGGGAGTTCCAATGTCCAAAGATTCTGAGCGAGCCACTTTCGCTTTTTATTAACATTTGTTACAATAGTAAAAATAGAGGAGGGACGTTATATGCCAAAAGGTACAGGTAAGGTTATTGCACAAAATAAAAAAGCGTTTCATGATTATTTCATCGAAGAAACATACGAAGCAGGGCTTGTCCTTCAAGGAACGGAAATTAAGTCGATTCGCGCTGGTCGCGTGAACTTGAAAGATGCGTTTGCACGTGTACATAATGGTGAAGTATGGGTTCATAATATGCACATTAATACATACGAACAAGGGAATCGTTTCAACCATGATCCACTTCGTACGAGAAAATTACTTCTTCATAAAAAAGAAATTGATAAGCTAGCGGGCGCTGCAAAAGAAACAGGTTACGCATTAGTTCCACTTAGAATCTATTTGAAAAATGGATTTGCAAAAATGGCACTTGGTTTAGCAAAAGGTAAGAAACAATACGATAAACGTCACGATTTAAAAGAGAAAGAAGCAAAACGTGAAATTGCACGCGTGTTCCGTGATCGCCAAAAGATGTAATACAGATATTTACATTTGTAAAACGGCGCGCGTATGATATAATAACTTATGTAAGGTTGTTGCACATTGAAAAACAGCTCTTAGTAGCTATCACGATATTTTCTTCGTATGCTCCATTTTTATCATGGGGACGTTACGGATTCGACAGGGATAGTTCGAGCTTAGGTTGCGAGTCGAGGGGATCGGCCTCGTTAAAACGTCAAAGCCTATAATTGGCAAACAAAACAATCTTTCTTTAGCTGCTTAATTGCACTAAAGGTTCCTCCCTCCATCGTCCATGTGGTAGGGTAAGGGACTCAAACTAAGTGGACTACGCCGGAGTTCGCCGTCTGAGGGCGAAGGAAGAGAACAATCAGACTAGCAACTTGGAAGCCTGTCGATAGGCCGAAGAGTTCGCGAAATGCTAATATATCGACTACACTCGTAGAAGCTTAAGTGCCGATATTTTTGGACGTGGGTTCGACTCCCACCGTCTCCACCAATACATATTTGGTGGTTTTTTTATTTTGTATGATATGAACCATAATTTTGCCAGATTGGCGAGGTTATGGTTCTTTTTGTTTGTGGCAAAGTTATGGTTCCAAAAATAAAAGATTTTAAACCGTATCTTTATTATTGTCTACTTGACAGGGAAGTGACCACCTTACGTGTATATGATATTCATTGAATTTCTACAATTTAAAAGGACAATTTGTACCCATTGATAAAATTACTAGATTTATACTAAAAACACGCATTTTGATTAAGTTTTTTCAAAATGCGTGTTTCATTTATTTTTATATTTTACAATGATGCAAACAAACCTTCTTAAATTGTTTTTACCTATATTTGTATAAATAGCAAAGGAAATCTATACTTTCTCTAAAAAACCGCTTCTCTTTTATAAGAAAGCGGTTTTTTTATGAATATAACTATGAATTAACTTTAACTGTTCTGTTTATATATCTTTTCACTTTTGTTTTCCATGTGATGTATAATGCTTTCGCCTTCAACATCAATGTTAGGCAAAATTTTATCCAGCCATTTTGGCAAGTACCAGGCCGACTTACCCATGAGAGCCATGACCGCAGGTACGATTGTCATTCTCACGATGAATGCGTCGAAGAAAACACCGAATGTAAGAGCCATGCCTATGGATTTAATGATGCTATCAGGTGCCAACATGAATCCAATAAATACAGACATCATAATTAATCCTGCTGAGACTACGACTTTACCGCTCTCTCGCATTCCTTCTAAAATAGCTCTCTTCGGGTCGCCTGTATGCGTATATACTTCCCGCATCTTGCTTACTAGGAACACCTCATAGTCCATGGCAAGTCCGAACAGGATGCCAATCAGAATAACAGGCAAGAAAGCTAAGATTGGACTGGCAGCTGGGAAACCAAATAAATTTTGGAAATGCCCATCCTGCACGAAAAATACCACGGCTCCCAACGTAGCACCAAGAGACAGTAGAAACCCTAATACTGCTTTTAATGGAATGAGTAGAGATCTAAACACTAGAACTAAGAGTACATATGCGAGTCCCACAATAAGAGCAGCGAAAACTGGCAAGGCATCACTCAGCTTTTGCACAATATCAATATTCATCGCTGCTGTGCCCGTTACCATTAGTTCAATTCCATTTTTTTTCTCGGTCTGGTTTGATCTGTCCCGAATCGTATTTACCAAATCCTTCGTCTTTGTATCGTCAGGTCCTGTTTTTGGTGTGATGGAAATCATATAAATCTTTCCAGAAGGACCAGGGATAGCTGGTGTCACACTTTTCACGTCAGATAAGTCACCCAATTCTTTTGCAACGGTGTTCATAGTATTTTGCGTTTCAGCTGTTGCTTCCTCAGCTTTTGCCACTACCGCTAAAGAGGCATGAATTCCTTCTCCATATGCTTCCGTCAATAAATCATATGCTCTTCGTTCTGTCGTTTCTGTGGACTTTGATGTTCCATCAGAAAGCAGCCCAAGGTTCATATGGAAAAATGGAATCGTAATCACTGCAAGTAGTCCGATTGCGAAAATCGAAACAGCCAGAGGACGTCTTACGACAAATTCCCCCCATTTATTTGAACCAGTGCGTTTCTTACCTGCCCCAGTCATCTTTTCTAAGAATCGATTTTGTTTAGTTGGGGCAATCTTATGGCCGATAATTCCTAATATGGCCGGTAATATGACGACGGAAACCACCACAGCTATGAACACAGTGAAAGCAGCGGATACGCCCATCGCTATTAGGAATGGAATCTTTGTAACAGACAGTCCCAAAAGACCAATAATAACAGTTAATCCTGCAAAGATTACGGCACTTCCCGCTGTTCCAGTTGCAATGGCAATAGATTCTGGAACAGAATCTCCTTGTGCGAGCTGCTGTCTAAAGCGATTGATAATGAAAAGCGCATAGTCAATGCCTACTGCGAGTCCCAGCATGGCAGCTAATGTTAAGGAAACAGATTGGATTTCCACATAATTGGTTCCAATCATGATTCCTAGCATTCCAATCGCTAATCCGATTATCGCAGTGAGAATCGGAAGTCCAGCTGCTAGAAAAGACACAAAAGTAAATGTGAGGACTACGAAGGCAACAAGTACTCCAACAATTTCAGTCATACCTGAAGTCTCTGAGTCGGAAAACTTAATATCGCCTCCTGATAGCTCCGTTTGAATGCCGGCATCCCTTGTTGTTTCAATACTATCTAAAATCTTATCCTTAGAAGCTTCTGTGACCTTTTCCGCTTCCACTTTGTACGTAACAACTGCATATCCGATTTTCTTATTTTCACTAAGGTTCTGCAGTTGCATCGGTGCTGCCACAGAATCAACAGCTGAATCTTTTTTTATCTCACTTAGAACTTCTGCAATTTTCTGTTGTACTTCCGCTGACTCCAAGGTTCCGTTTTTTGGTGCTTGAAATACTACTTTTACTTGTGCACCTGCTGGTTGCATCGCTTTAAACTCTTTTTTAATTACTTTTCCTGCTTTATCTGCCGGTGTATTCGGAATGCTCATTTCATCATTGAAAGAGGAACCCATGTTGACTCCAATAAGTACAAATGCAATAAGAATTGCGAGTGCACTGAATATAACCTTTTTCCTATGATTTACTGCCCAATGTCCTAACTTATAAAGATATTTTGCCAATTAAATCTCACCCTACTCTCGTTGAAAATTTGTCTTGTTCTTACGTTGTAATTTAGAAATGTACAAACACCAAAATCTTATATTATTTATATAAAAGGATTTTAAAATGTATATTATAAATTGTATCAGTATATCTCACCCTATTTATAGCTTGCAAAATGGCGGAAAATTGCCAGTAGGAAACAAAGAAAATGGTACACATTGACAGCAATGATGGCCTTTTATACACTAACAATTGTACTTACATGTGTAAGTATAACAGTGAATTTTCATCTTTCAAGCACTATGTGAAAATTTGCACTTAAAACGAACAGAATGAAGGGATGTGTTAGTTTTGAGGAAGTCAAGAGAAGACAGTATACACTCTCAGAAATACATTATGGAGGCATTGAGCGCACTGTTGCATGAACATAAACTGCAAGATATAACTGTAACAGCTATTTGCAAAAAGGCTGGAGTTGCCAGAGTCACATTCTACAAATACTACCGCAACGTTTACGACGTCGTACAAGTATCAGTGGATGAAATTGTTCAACAATTTTTGAAAGAGGTTGATAGTTTGGATCCTTATGAAAGTATGCAGCTAATTATTGAATATATTATAGAGGGCTTTGTGTCTGCACAGAAGCCGTCAGGAAAGTTAATTGATGCAAATATATCTAGTATGATGCTTGATTATTTGAATTACACAATGGAAAAGGTCTTTCAAGCGGATATTACGCGCAATCATGACATAAGCAGAATGCAAATCCTGTTTTTAGCAGGCGGTATCTATAATATTGTTAACGATTGGATTAAAAGAGGGGCAAAGGAATCTCCCCAGGCACTTGCTGCAAAAATATACGAGATCCTTCCATATGGGACAACAGACACAAGGAATTTGGCAAATTCATGATGCAACTGTACTACCTTCGATTACATCTAAAAAATGGCATCACATAAATAGCTGTGAGTAGTTCATCTAACCATAAACGACCGTTTTTGGTTAAAAGAACAAAACTTTCTTTCATATAAAATTTTCTTAACGTTGTTGAAAGCGGAGGAATCGTCAGGAAAATGGGCTTAGTGTTGTAAATCCGCATTTTCCTGACGGTACCTCTAAAAGCAAAGGATATCATTACAAACACTTTTATCATTAAGCCAATATACTAAAACTCCGTTGTTAAAGTTATTGAATTTGTTGTATAAAAGCTTTAATGAATAAAATAGTAAGATTAAATGCCACATGCTGATAATAGGTATTTTTATTTGTCTTGTTGTAACATTCACGGCAAGTTTATGCTTCTTTTGTTTGTGGAAAAGTTAGGATTCTAAAAATAGAATGCTTTTAATTCTTCACTTCTTTCAATTCTATCCTTAATGCGTATCCCTTAATGATTACAAGTCTATCCCGTCAAAGCCTGGTTGATAAGACTTAATTACGTTTTCACTTTATTCAAATCTTCATATGTTTTGTATTTTTATCTATATCTATTGTAAGATTATATAGAGTTCTCCTAATAAACTGTTTTAATGGATTATTTAGGGGTTTTAAATTTATAAATCTTAAATTGTTTTTTGGGGATAATTTTTTATCTAACTAAGTTATATTGAAGTAGAGGTGAACCATCGGTGAAGCAAGTGTTGGTGATTAAAAATGAACGGTCTTCAGCAAAGAAAATCGTAAGCGGTCTAACGCAAGAAGGCTATTTCATTTTAAAACTTCACAATGAAAACGAAGGTTTAAATATAATATATGAACAAGACTGGGATATTATCATATTAGATTGGGATTCATTAAGTATATCGGGACCAGAAATTTGCAGACAAATACGGCTTGTTAAAAAGACACCAATCATTATTGTGACCGACAATATTTCTAGTAAGGATTGCGTAGCAGGATTACAAGCAGGAGCAGATGATTATATAAGGAAACCATTTGCGAAAGAAGAATTGGTAGCAAGGGTTCAAGCTATTTTAAGGAGAAGTAATTGTAACCAGCAAAATGAGATAAACTTTTTTCAGTTTAAAGATCTCTTTGTTGATGCATCTAGCAATATTGTGAAAAAAGGTGGCGAGAACCTCTCCCTTACTAAGCGCGAGTATGATTTGCTTGTATTTTTAATCAAAAACAAAAACACAATATTGAGCCGTGAAATGCTTTTGAATCAAGTTTGGGGATATAACGTAGTAGTAAATCCAAATGTAGTAGACTTATATATTGGGTATGTAAGAAAAAAGTTAAAGTGCGAGAAGAAAGACAGATATATTCAAACGATACATGGCAGAGGCTATTCAATGATTGACTGATAAAAATAAGATAATAAAAAAATGAGTAAAACTATTTCATTCGGTTTTACTCATTTTTTTATTAAATATGATAATCAAATAGTTTCTTAGAAGTATTAAAAGACGTAAAAAAATGGATTATGAAAGTATTAGCTATTAATGAGCGTGTTTTGTAGAGGAAATCATGGTTAATCAACACGCCCGATTTCACATATTACTTTGTGTGCCTGATTTTATTAATTCACACCATTCACAAGATTTTCACAGAATTAATGACTATACTAATTAACAGGATGTTCAAGTGAAAATGATTATCAATAGCGATTCAATTGAATGAAAATTACTTTCTAATTCAATCTATGGATGTCATCATTTTCGAAATAAATCACACTATAAGGAGTATACATATGAAAAAATCTATGCTTTTAAAATTAGTGAGTATTCTAGCAATTTTCACTTTAATGTTAGTAGCTTGCTCAGATTCAAGTAAAGAAACTTCGAAGGCTAATAATAAAGATAATGGTAGTGATAAGCCAAAAACGGTTGAAATCACTGATGCTCATGGAACTGTTAAAGTCCCTGTAAACCCAAAGAATGTAGTTGCTTTGGATAACAGAACTTTTGAAACTTTATCTGATTGGGGAATTAAATTAGCGGCTGCTCCAAAGGATATCATGCCTGCTGATTCAGCATATAAAAAGGATGAAAAAGTTCAAAATATTGGGAATCACCGTGAACCAAATCTAGAAATTATTGCAGCGGCAAACCCTGAACTTGTAATTGTTGGTCAAAGATTTGCTGACCATTACGAAGAAATCAAAAAATTAGTACCAAATGCAGCAGTTATTGATCTTAATTTTGATGTTTCTGAGAAAGCTACTAAGCCTGGCGAAAACTTAGTAAAAGGACTTAAAGATTCTACAGTTACTTTAGGGAAAATCTTTAATAAAGATAAAGAAGCTAAACAATTAGTAGCTGATTTTGATAAATCTATTGAAAAAGCAAAATCTGCTTATAACGGAAAAGATAAAGTTATGAGTGTTATCGTTACTGGTGGTAATATTGGTTTTGCTGCTCCACATTCTGGTCGTGTTTGGGGACCAATGTATGAAATTTTCGGTTGGACTCCAGCGTTAGAAGTTTCAAATTCTACTGCAGGTCATAAAGGTGATGACGTTTCTGTTGAAGCTATTGCACAAACAAATCCTGATTGGATTTTCGTATTAGATCGTGATGCTGCAACATCTGATGCAGCTAAGTCAACACCTGCTAAGGATGTTATTTCTAAATCACCTGCTCTTCAAAACACAACTGCTGTTTCTAAAAAACAAGTTATTTATGCACCAGAAGATACTTACACAAATGAATCAATTCAAACTTATATAGAGTTATTTGGAAATATGGCAAAAACTTTAGCTAAGTAGTGTAAAGGAGTACGAAACAGTGTCAAAAAATATAATTTCTAGGGTTGAGAATATTTCTCAACCCCAGTTTTATAATCACAATAAATTATGGACAAAACCTTTTATAATAGCAGTTATAGTTGTTATAATTTTAGGGATTATATCACTGTTTACTGGAGTTTATGATATACGTGGACAAGAGGACGGGACAGAGATGTTTTTCATAACTCGTGTTCCGAGAACAGCTGCATTAATGCTTACTGGAGCTGCGATGGCGATGGCAGGGCTCGTAATGCAACTCATTACACAGAATCGCTTTGTTGAACCTACTACAACGGGGACTATTGAATGGTCAGGCTTAGGCCTGCTTTTTGTGTATTTATTATTTCCTGCCCCGACTTTAGTTCAAAGAATGACTGGTGCAATCATTTTTTCTTTTATAGGAACTATGATTTTCTTTCTATTTTTAAGAAGAGTTAAGCTTCGTTCGTCTTTAATTGTTCCGATTATTGGATTGATGCTTGGAGCAGTAATTTCTGCAGTGTCTACTTTTTTAGGACTCCTTTTTCAAAAGACGCAAAGTATTGAAACTTGGTTTGTAGGTTCATTTGCTAACATTCAGGTGGGAAGATATGAATATTTATGGCTGATTGTTATCATTACTTTTCTTATTTTTATGTATGCTAATAGATTGACTTTAGCTGGACTAGGAGAAGATGTCGCAACAAGTCTTGGAGTTAATTACAATAGAATTGTTCTTTTTGGGACTGCTCTTATCTCTGTTGCAGTTGGAATTGTTGCAGCTGTTATTGGACACTTACCTTTCTTAGGATTAATTGTGCCAAATATCGTTTCAATGTTTAGAGGTGATGATCTTAGGAGTAATTTACCTTGGGTTTGTGTGATCGGAATGGGATCAATAACTGCCTGTGACATCATTTCTCGAACAATTATACAGCCTTTTGAATTACCTGTTTCTTTAATACTTGCAACAGTGGGAGCAGTCGTGTTTATTACTATTTTATTGAGACAAAGAAAACCAAGGAGGCTACGATGATCACATTAGAATATAGAAAAAAAGAAAATGTCGAAATCGATTCTAGCCTTCATAATGAAAGTAGATCAGCTAGCGCTTTTCGGTCTAAGAAGGAAGCAAGACGTTATTGGATTTTACTGATAACATTGATTGCTTTAGGTCTTCTTTCTTCATATGGACTTTTAGTTTATAACAATCCAGTTCCGATAGATTCACCTTCTTTTATCCCAGTCGTTAAGAGAAGGATAGTAGCTATTGTTGCAATGATTATTGCTGCGGTTTGCCATAGCTTGTCGACAGTTGCTTTCCAATCTATTACGAATAATAAAATTATTACTCCTTCACTTTTAGGTTTCGAATCACTTTATTCAGCAATTCAAACGAGTACAGTATTCTTCTTTGGTGCAAGTGCGTTAATAAATTTTAATGGAATTGGATCATTTTTATTCCAAGTTGTTGTTATGGTCTTCATGAGTTTGATACTTTATGGATGGTTACTTTCCGGTAAATACGGGAATTTACAACTTATGCTTTTAGTTGGAATTATTATTGGTACCGGGCTAAATTCTGTGTCAACTTTCATGAGAAAACTACTTGCGCCTTCAGAATTTGATATTTTACAAGCAAGATTATTTGGTTCTGTTAATCATGCAGATCCTGCATATTTTCCTATTGTAATTCCTATGATCATAATTGTAGCGGTATTAATTTTTGCTCATTCTAAGAATTTGAATGTTTTGTCACTAGGAAAAGATGTTGCTACTTCTTTTGGAGTTAAATACCAACCTAGTGTAATTTATACGCTTGTATTAGTAGCTATTTTAATGTCCATTTCAACAGCTCTAATTGGGCCACTTACTTTCTACGGCTTTTTAGTGGCAACTTTGAGTTATCAGGCAGCGTCAACTTATGATCATAGATATATTTTTCCGATGGCTTTTGCTATAGGATTTTTAATAATGACGAGCGCATACTTTTTAATGTATCATGTATTCCATGCTCAAGGTGTAGTTTCAGTTATTATTGAATTATTCGGTGGAATCATATTCTTAACTATAGTTTTAAGGAAGAGGGCTTTATGATAAAAATTGATAATGTTAAAAAGTTCTATACTGATAAGGTGAAAATAGGACCTTTGGATATTGAAATACCAAAAGCGGGCTTTACTTCTTTAATTGGACCAAATGGTGCTGGAAAGTCAACGACACTTTTGATGATTGGCAGACTTTTAGATATGGATGAAGGCCAAATTCAGGTAGCAAATATGGATGTTTCTGAATCCAAATCAAAAGACTTAGCAAAAGTTTTGACTATATTGCGACAAGAAAATCATTTTGTAACTAGGCTTACTGTGAGACAACTAGTTGGATTTGGGCGCTTTCCTTATTCAAAGGGAAGATTGACTAAAGAAGATGAGGCTATCATCTCTAAATATATCGATTTCTTAGATTTAACTAGTTTAGAGAATAGATATTTAGATGAGCTTTCTGGTGGTCAAAGACAAAGGGCATATGTAGCGATGGTATTGTGCCAAGAGACTGAATATGTACTTTTGGACGAACCTTTGAACAACCTTGATGTTGCTCGTTCTGTTCAAATGATGGAGCATTTAAGACGTGCAGCTAATGAATTTGGAAGAACAATTTTGACTGTTATGCATGACATAAATTTTGCAGCTAAATACTCGGATAAAATTTGTGCTATGAAAGATGGACAAATTGCTGCTTTCGGAACAGTAGAAGAGGTTATGGACCCAACACTTTTGACAGATATTTTTGAAACAAAAATAGAAATTATTAATGGTCCTTATGGGCCGATCGCAGTTTATTAGTTATAAAATGTCTTGCGTAGATTATGCAAGACACTCTAGTTGAAGTTGCTGTCTATATTTTATAGGCAGCAGCTTTTTTTATGTGATTACTCATAAAATGCAAAAGAATGCTTCACCTTTTCAAGTATGTACCAAGTGGAAAAAATATCTCTGTATAATTTTTCAAAAGAATTCAGCTTGTTTTTTGTATATGTAATATTGCATATCAGAGTGTATTGATAAAAGTGTAAGGGGTCACTATAATGAGGGCATAAAGATAAATCACATTTTCGTAGCAATAAAAAGGAGGAAATAATATGGAAATCGCAATGGCAGTTTTAAAATTTGTAGGTGGCGTAATCCCGTTAATTCAAGAACTTTTAAAAGCATTTATGTAAGTTTATTAGTTAGCTATCATTTATCAATCATTATCATATTTTACTAAAAAAAGAACGGGGTGATTTTTCTGAATATTAAGAAAAACACTAAAAGAAGAAAGTTCCTTACATGTTTATTAGTTAGTCTATGCACTATTAATTATTCATCTATTTCCTTCGCAGAAACACAAGCAAGTAATGTAACTGATGTAACCAAAAATGCTAGTGGCATTAATACTGGTATAGCAAATCTTAAATATAATAATCAAGAGGTTTTAGCTGTAAATGGTGATAAAGTAGAAAGTTTTGTTCCGAAAGAAAGTATTAATTCAAATGGTAAATTTGTAGTAGTGGAACGCGAGAAAAAATCACTTACAACGTCACCAGTCGATATTTCAATTATTGATTCTGTAGTGAATCGCACGTATCCAGGAGCTGTACAACTTGCAAATAAAGCTTTTGCAGACAATCAACCAAGTTTATTAGTGGCTAAGAGAAAGCCTTTGAATATTAGTATAGACTTACCGGGCATGAGAAAAGAAAATACAATCACTGTCCAAAATCCGACATATGGTAATGTAGCTGGAGCAGTAGACGATTTAGTATCTACTTGGAATGAAAAGTATTCTACAACACATACGTTACCTGCAAGAATGCAGTATACGGAATCTATGGTTTATAGTAAATCACAAATCGCAAGCGCTCTTAATGTTAACGCTAAATATCTTGATAACAGTCTAAACATTGATTTTAATGCGGTTGCAAATGGAGAGAAAAAAGTGATGGTAGCGGCGTATAAGCAAATATTTTATACGGTAAGTGCTGAACTACCTAACAATCCATCCGACCTTTTTGATAATAGCGTTACTTTTGACGAGTTAACTCGAAAAGGCGTAAGTAATTCGGCTCCACCTGTTATGGTTTCAAATGTAGCTTATGGTAGAACGATTTATGTAAAATTAGAAACAACATCTAAGAGCAAAGATGTACAAGCTGCTTTTAAAGCCTTACTTAAGAATAACAGCGTTGAAACAAGTGGACAGTATAAAGATATTTTTGAAGAAAGTACCTTTACTGCTGTAGTATTAGGCGGAGATGCGAAAGAGCATAACAAGGTTGTTACTAAAGATTTCAATGAAATCCGAAATATTATTAAAGATAATGCTGAATTAAGTCTTAAAAATCCAGCATACCCAATTTCATATACAAGTACTTTCTTAAAAGATAATGCAACTGCTGCTGTTCATAACAATACAGATTATATTGAGACGACAACTACAGAATATTCAAGTGCTAAAATGACACTTGATCATTACGGTGCTTACGTTGCTCAATTTGATGTATCTTGGGATGAATTCACATTTGATCAAAAGGGTAACGAAGTACTAACACATAAAACGTGGGATGGTAGTGGAAAAGACAAAACGGCTCATTACTCTACAGTTATCCCTCTTCCACCGAATTCAAAAAATATAAAAATTGTAGCAAGAGAATGTACAGGTCTTGCATGGGAATGGTGGAGAACAATTATTAATGAACAAAACGTTCCATTAACAAATGAAATAAAAGTTTCAATTGGAGGAACAACATTATACCCAACAGCTAGTATTAGTCATTAAGTATAAAAAAAGCGCCCTATAAGTAGGGCGCTTTTTTACTTAGTCACAAATTTTATTCCTCTATTTGCCGGGCGGCCCGATCGGTGAGGGCTGATTAATAATGTAATTCCTAATATAGTTAATCGGCGTTGATTTACTTCTTCACGTAAAATGGATTGAAATGAAATTCCTATTACTTGGACAAGTGTTGCTAAAAGTGTGGCAATTGGAGGAATAAAACTTTAAAAAGTTTATGTTCTTTTGTTTGCGGCCAACTTAAGAAACTTTTGTAAAATGATAGGATTACAAAAATGTAATGTGGGTGTAAGGAAACTGGATTGTACCATCTTTATGGTTAAAGCATACTTAAGGTAAGGAAGATTTATATTTTAACGGGTATAAATCTTACAAGTAGAATAGAAAGGTTAGGTATTATCATATGAAATGGATCATGAGAATTTTTGTGTTATTAGCTATAGTAGGAGGTGCTTTCTACTATATGAAGTCAGGGAATGGATACTATTTGACTAAACAATATTATGTAAAAGTAACGACTGATTCTAAAGTAGAAAACGAAAAATTGAGTAATGGAGAAGTTCTTACGTATCATGTTTACGATGAGAAGGTGTACGATAAAAAAGGGGAAGAAAGAGAACTGAAAATTTCCTTGCAAAATGAATTGGAAAAAAATCAATATTATTTGATTGATTGGGAAGATCGCCGTGGGATTGTTTCTAAAATAGCTAAAGTGAATCAAGCAAAAATAGATAAAGGTATTTTAGATAAGTTGAACGCAAATTCATAATATTTCAGGATAAGTTAATCAAAAGCTGTGTTAGCGTAAGATTTATAAGAAAAAGGTATTGTAGCAAAAATAAAAGAGATTATTATAAAACAAAAAAGACCGAACCGTCTGGTTCTGTCTTTTTTTAGGAGTGAATGGACGAGTTCATACGAAATTAAAGAGGTTAGGTTTATAATTTAGCAAAAGATCTGTCTCAAAAATTAGGACATGATATTTCTGTCGAATCGAAAGAGAACGAATATATAAAGGTGACAACAGATTTTCTTAAAGCGAATCAATATCATAGGATTGCCAAAGTATAAAAAACATTTTTTCCACGGAAGAGGTGTTTTTTTAATAAGGAATACAAATAAAATTATTTTCAAAATATGTGGTTGGAATTCAAGTAAACGCAATTTTAGTGAATACATTTTAAAGTCTTGCAATCAAATCAATCTTGATATATAGTTTAGTTAAGTAAACTAAATCAAATTGTGTTCGGGGGTTTTGAAATGGAAAAAGAAATAATTTCAAACGAAAATAAACAAAAAAAGCCATTGCTTTTTAAAATTGGAATAGGACTTCTAATCATATATGTTCTACTTTGGGGAAGTGCTTTAATCATACCATTTACTTCACTTTCGACGCAGGTAAAGACCATTGTCATTCCAGGGTGTATAGTAATAGGAGAAATTCTATTTTTGATAGGTGCTGTCTTTGTTGGAAAAGAAGTGGTGGCAAAATATAAAAAGTATTTAAACCCGAAAAATTGGAGAAGAAAAGGTGAGAGAGAGAAGTATGATAAATAAAAATATAGCTGAGGAAATCAATCAAACACTTGAAGAACTATGGATATTACTTGAAACGAAAGAAAGATCTTATACGAATTTTAATTTAAATAATCAGCAATATACGTTGTTAACATTAATTATTAGGTACCCATCATCCACTCCTAAAGAGTTAGCTGAAAAAATGAATGTGACGAAAAGTGCCATTAGCCAGCAGTTAGTGAAACTTGAAACGGAAGGATATATTTTCAGAAGGCAACATGCAGAAGATAAACGTGCATTTTCAGTTGAATTAGGTGAGAAAGGCTTGTTATATAAAAAAGAAATGGATGCATATATGCAACAGGTTTCTGAAAAATATTATGCAAGTTTATCACCTGAAGAATTAACAAACCTTTTATCAGCGCTTCAAAAGCTAACGAAAGTAATTGATGAGCTGTAGTGGTTATTCAATGTAAAAAATAGTATACGCTGAACAAAACGGTCAGCGTATACTAATTCATGTTTCGAATATAAAAAGTAGATTTTTAATCAAATCAATTAAAAACTAAATTGTGGTTTCATATCACCTTTATAAGGTTCATGTTCAACGAATATAGTTATATCCTTACCAGCTTGGTCTTTACCAGTTCTTTTATACGTAAATTTATTCTTATTTAGTTCAGTAAGCTCAAGAGCAGCACCGTATTTATTATTTCCAATTGAAACATGGGCTCTTATTTTATTTTCGTGTACAACATCGAAGTAGCCATAATCACCGCGGCTTTGACCTGTTTCGCTATTGAAGAACTCATATTTATTAGATTTGTCATCAAATTTTGCTAGACTTATAAAATTCGAATTAAACTGTGTTACATCGTTACCAGCTTCATCTAATACCTTTGTTCCGTGCCAAAGGGTACCGCCCAAAATTTTATCTCCATCAACGTTTTTAACAATATCTCCTGTAGTCGTGTTCAGCTGCTTGTCCGGATCAGTGAAAGAAAGTTCTTTTTCTTTATATGGAACATGTTCAACGAAAACTTCTACATCTTTACCGTTAGCGTCTTTCCCCATTCGTTTATAAGTAAATACATTTTTATTTAGTTTTGTCATGTCAACGACAGCTTGATACTTCATTGATTCTGAAATTAATATTCTCTTCTTCCCATCATTTGTGACAAAGAAAGTTCCTTTATCGCCACGACTTGCACCTGTTTTAGCATCAAAAAATTCATATCTGCCTGACTTCGCATCATATTTTGCAAGACCAATGAAGTTTGCATTCTCTTTTGTTAAGTCATTCTTATCTTTGTCATACACTCGTGTACCTTGCCAATTTGTCTCGCTAAGAATATTAGCCATTTTTTGTCCTTTAGTTAATTTATTTTCCTTTTTTGTTTCTTTGGCAACTTGTTCTTGTTTTTGTTTCCCATGATTTTCTTCAGCTTTAGTACCAGCACACCCTGTTAATGCTAATGTGAATCCGAGCAGTACGGATGATAGTGCTTTTGCTTTTTTGTTCATGTTTTATCGTCTCCTTATTTTATGATTTCAAGTAGTACGGTTAGCGATTATAGTAGCAGTGCGTCATAGATGAACTTAGTTGCTACGTTTCCTATGTTAATCCCCGACTATAAACTGCCTCTAAATAAAACATTAAAAAAAGATAAACTAATTCCTAAAAAATGTTCATATTTATAAAAAATCGCTAGATTGCTGTAGTGCCTACGAGTAATCCAAAAAATACATTGTAAAGAAGAAGGAAAGCCGCTAACAATAATGTAATTGCTAATAGAGCTAATCGATTGTAGTACAAAACTTTTGAGAAAAACTGTAGGGGAAATGAAGATTTTATAGAATTCGTTTCATATAGGAAGGGGATGTCCATGTTTGATTCAACAGATTTTAAGATTATACAATTACTACAAGAAAACGCTAGAATGAACTGGAAGGAAATTGGGGAGATAGTACATTTGACTGGCCAGGCTGTTGGGAAACGAATTAATAAATTAGAAGAAGCAGGTGTTATTCAAAAATATACGATAAATATCGATAGGGCGAAGCTAGAAGGTTCTATTATGACCTTTGTTACACTATTTTTACATGCACCACACTATCATAATCAAATTCAAAACTTTTTTGAAAAAACGGACGTAATTACTGAAATGTATCGTATAAGCGGCGATGGATGCTATATCATGACTCTTCACACATCTTCGCATCAGCAATTAGAAGAGGCTCTTGCAGATGTTTTACATTATGGTGATTATCGTATAAATACTGTCATTAAGACGATGGAAAAAAAGAAAGAATAAGATACTTATCCTTTCTTTTTTTTCATATGGAACTGTAATTCTTTATTTGCTTTTGTTTATAAAACAGTTTGCCGACATGACTGTTGCATAAATATCACCAAACTCTAATGCGCTCATGAACGATTGATGAGCGTGTACTGCGGGGATTAGATTTCCTTGAAATTCTAAATCTTTTGTTGTACAAGCATCTTCAATTACAATACATTGAAATCCGAAGTCACTGGCAGCGCGCACTGTTGCATCAATACATACATGAGTCATCATACCGCAAATGACTAGTCGGTCTATTTTCTCTGTCTGTAATGTTTCTAATAAATTTGTTCTTAAAAAACTGTTAGGATGATGTTTTTGAATGACTCTTTCTTTAGCAATCGGTTGTACATCATCATAAATTTGAACCCCTACTGTATCGGGTAAGAAGAAAGTAGCCCCTTCATTGTTCGCAATATGTTGTACGTGAATAACTGTTTTATGTTTTTCACGAAATGCTTTCAAAACTTCTTTCGCTTTTTGTGCGGCTTTTTCAGGTTGATGTAATTCCATATTGCCGCCTTCAAAGTAATCATTTTGTATGTCTACTAATAGTAACGCTTCGTTCATCGTTATTCCCCCATACTTAGTGATTCAGCACGTTATTTGTACTGTACCGTTATTATATAAATTGTAGCTATGCGGAAGTAATAACGTTATGAAACGATTTTAACGGATATAGTTTCAGTGTGAAAAAAGTGAAAGTTGGTATAAGTACAAATGGATTTTGTGGAATTCACAGCAAGGTTATAGATAGAGTGGCATCGCAGGGTTAAAAATCATACCTTTGCTGGAGGAGCGGGTTATGTTTTTTTATGAGGAAATGCGATTTTAAGTTTTTGCTGAAGATGTTTTTCTAGGATATGCTGTGAGTGATTGGAGTGAGGTAGTGTCAGATATTGTCGACCAATCGATATATTGGAAAAATCGTTGATATATTGTGAGTTGTGATAGATATATTGAGAAAATCGTTGATATATTGTGAGTTATGATAGATATATTGTGAGTTATGATAGATATATTGGAAAAATCGTTGATATATTTGTAAAGGGGTGTTTGAGGTGATTGTGAAAGAGAGAAAAATGCCGATTTATATAAGACAGTTAGAAGCACTTCTTAGAAGGTTACCTGTACATCATCCGAAACGAAATTTAATTGGAGAAAACTTGGCAAAACACATGGCGGGGTATAAAGGAGAGCAAGCGATTGATTATCCGCTTAGTTTTATTTCTGAGAAAGAGTATAGTGTTTTACATGATGTTCGCTTATGTAATTATGATAAATACTTTCAAATTGATACTATTATCCTTTCCACAAAGTTTCTTCTTTTTCTTGAGATAAAAAATATAGCAGGTACATTAATGTTTGATGCAAAGTTTAATCAACTTATCCGAATAACAGAAGGAAATTCAGAGGGATTTCCAGATCCGGTTTTACAAATAAAAAGGCAAGAAATACAACTAAAGAAATGGTTAAACTCACATGGATTTTCCTCTAGTCTTCCAATTGAGTCCCTCGTTGTTATTAGCTCGCCTCGTACCATTATAAAATCTTCAGATGACAATCTTCTTCATACAATTATTCATAGTGCCAATTTACCTCATAAAATAAAGTGGTTTGAAAGTAAATATAAGAGAAAAGTTATAGATAATGTAGATAGGCTCATTCATCAAATAATAGCGGAGCATTCTCCACTTCAACAAAATATACTTGAGCAATATAAAATAGAAAAAGAGGAGTTGCTAAATGGAGTACAATGTGAGAAATGCTTAGTTATTCCAATGGTTAAAGTTAAGAAGGGTTGGCGTTGTACAAGTTGTAAAGATTTTTCAAAAGTGGCACATGTGGATGCTATACGAGATTATGCATTGCTCATTAGTAAGACATGTACGAATGGTAATTTGAAGGAGTTTCTCAATGTTTCGTCGGGTATGGTTGTAAACAGAATTCTCCACACACTAAATCTTCCCTACACTGGAAACAACAAAGGACGAATATATGATTTAACTTCTTTCCAATCGTAATTTTGCTATAATAAATAAGTACTTATACGAAGGGGAGTCTAAAGAGAAAATGAAGTCATTTAATATCGATCATGTTATAGCTAGTGTTTTGCAATGGATATTAAATATAGCTTTAATTATATTATCCATTGTGTTATCAATTTTCTTAGTGAATGAGACGATCACGTTTGTGCAGTATATTTTTTCGTCAAAAGAGTATACGTCTTATAAATTGGTTGAAAGTATCATCGTCTATTTCTTATACTTCGAGTTCATTGCATTAATTATTAAGTATTTTAAATCGAATTATCATTTCCCGTTACGTTATTTTATTTATATCGGAATTACGGCTTTAATTCGATTAATTATTGTGTCTCATGAGGAACCGATGGAGACGTTATTATACGCAGGAGCAATTCTTGTTTTAGTTATTGCTTTATACATATCGAATATGAGAGATTTGAGAAAAGAGTAGTAGTGCAGACGTAAGTTTGCACTACTTTTTTACATCTTGACCTTCAAGTTACTTGAAAGTTTACAATGAAATTAGGGCGTTTGAAATCGAAAAAAATTGAGAAATTAAGTGAAGAGGTTTCTTTTACTTGGAGGTTATAGGAATGAATCAGGAATTGAAGTTACGTCCATTGGAACGAGAAGATTTAAAGTTCGTACACGAACTGAATAATAATGCGCATATTATGTCGTATTGGTTTGAAGAGCCATATGAGGCATTTGTGGAGCTGCAAGACTTATACGATAAACATATACATGATCAAAGCGAACGCCGATTTATCGTTGAGAAAGACAATGAAATGGTTGGATTAGTTGAGTTAGTAGAAATCGATTATATTCATCGTAGAACAGAATTCCAAATTATTATTGATCCGAATTATCAAGGGTATGGTTATGCAGTAGAGGCGACGCGTTTAGCAATGGATTATGCTTTCGCTGTATTAAATATGCATAAGATATATTTAGTTGTGGATAAGGAAAATGAAAAAGCAGTACATGTTTATAAAAAGGTTGGATTTATTGTAGAAGGTGAGCTTATCGATGAGTTTTTCGTTGATGGTAACTATCATAATGCGATAAGAATGTGTATGTTTCAGAAGCAATATTTTGAAAACAAGTAGTTGAAAGATTCGGAAGTAATGTTGACGCTTCATAAAACCGTATGCTAAAATCCCTTTTAAGTATTAAGGAAGGTGCAGAATATGCTTTATATAAAATTTGTAAAACTCATTAGAAAACTTTGCTCCGCACAAATGTATACGGTGAAGCGTTGTACGGAGCTTAATCAAGGGGTATAAATCCCCTATATTCATCGGCTGAATAACTTTTCTAAAAAAGTATAGTTTATCTATGCTTATTTCGTTATGGTTTTTCAGCTGGTGTATAAAATAGATTAAGGGGCCATAGACAATGCTTTGTCTATGGCCCTTTGTGTATATTATTCCGATGAGTCTTTACCGTAAATTGGAGTAGTATAGGAAAAACCACGAAGCAGAGGGCTAGTGTCGAATGACGCTATCTCTCTGCTTTTTTTAATTTCAGGAAAAGAGGAATAAAAATGAGTTTACTTAAAGTTGAAAGTTTATCACATAGTTTTATAGATAAAGTATTATACGAGAATGCTTCTTTTGATTTGCATAAAGGGGAGCATATGGGAATTGTTGGGCAGAATGGTGCAGGAAAAAGCACATTAATGAAAATATTGGTGGGGGAAATTATTTCTGATAAGGGAGACATAAAGTGGCAACCTAATATTCAAATTGGGCATCTTGATCAATACGCTGAAATTGATGAGGGTTATACCATTTCACAATATTTAAAGAGAGCTTTTTATGATTTGTATGAAATGGAAAAGAGAATGAACAAGTTATATGAAGAAAGTGCGATGACTGGAGATGAGAATCAACTACTAAAAGCGGCTGAAATGCAAGAGCAGCTTGAGGCTCGTGATTTTTATTCAGTAGACAGTATTACGAATAAGGTGGCAGCCGGTTTAGGTATTGATGCAATTGGGATGGATCGTGTTATTGGTGAATTAAGCGGAGGGCAGCGTGCAAAGGTAATTTTAGCGAAGCTCTTATTAGAAGAGCCTAATATTTTATTACTAGATGAACCGACGAATTTTCTTGATAAGGAGCATGTGGAGTGGCTTGCTAATTATTTAATGAATTTTGAAGGAGCGTTTATTGTAGTGTCACATGATTTTGATTTTCTGGAAAAAGTAACTTCTTGCATATGTGATGTAGAGTTCGGAACAGTTAAGAAGTATTACGGTAAATACTCAGATTTTGTAAGGCAGAAGGAGCATTTGCGAAAAGATTACATTCGCCAATATTATGCACAGCAAAAGAAAATTGAAAAAACGGAAGAGTATATTCGTAGAAATATTGCTGGGGTGAATTCAAAAATAGCGCAAGGTCGTCGAAAACAATTGGAGCGTATGGAAAGAATTGCGCCACCAAGTTTTACTCATAAACCGTCTATTCATTTTCAGGAACTTCCCATTTCAGTTCAGACAGTTTTTGAAGTAAATAACCTTGAAGTTGGTTACGACTTCGCTCTCTTACCAAAGTTGAATTTTTCAGTAATGGGTGGGCAAAAACTTGTTATTACAGGTTTCAATGGAGTAGGGAAATCTACTTTATTAAAAACAATCGTTGGAAATATTGCTAGTATTTCTGGAGAGTTTCACTTTTCAGAGCAACTAAAGATTGGATATTATGAGCAAGATTTAAATTGGAGCAATGATTCTTTAACGCCGCTTCAAATTATTTCAGAGCAGTTTCCTAAACTGAATATGAAGGAAATACGCCATCATTTAGCTGCGTGTGGTGTGAAGGATACGCACGTTTCGCAAGAAATTCGTACGTTAAGTGGTGGTGAACAATCGAAGGTGAAACTGTGCGGATTATTACTATCACCGTGTAACTTCTTAATTTTAGATGAGCCGACAAATCATTTAGATGCAGAAGCGAAGGAAGCTTTGCAAAAGGCGCTAATTAATTTTAAGGGCAGCATTATACTCGTATCTCACGAAGCGAGTTTTTATCTTGATTGGGCAGATAGCATCTTTCATATAGAGACAGGATTAGTTAAGGGGGTGTGAAACATATGAGTGAAAACAATTGGAAAACGAAAATTATATTATTTTTGACCGCTCAAACTACTTCGTTGTTCGGCTCCTCTCTCGTGCAATACGCGATTATATGGTATATCACCCTTACAACATCATCAGGAGTGATGTTGACTATTTCAACTGTTTGCGGTTTCCTACCACAAATTGCGATATCTTTGTTTGCAGGTGTTTGGATTGATCGTTATGACCGTAAAAAGATGATTATGTTATCGGACGGAATTATAGCGATTGCGACGTTAGTCTTAGCAATTTTATTTTTAACAGGATATAAAAGTATTTGGTTACTTTTTATCGTGTTACTCATTCGTTCAGCTGGAACAGGAGTACAAACGCCAGCTGTGAATGCATTAATTCCGCAAATCGTTCCGAAAGAGTATCTTATGAAAGTAAATGGAATAAATAGCAGTATTACATCTTTAATTATGTTTCTTTCTCCAGCAGCAAGTGCGACGATTCTTTCTATTGCCAGCATTGAAACAACATTTTTTATTGATGTTATTACGGCTATGATTGGAATTAGTATTATGTTTATCATTCAGGTGGAAGGACATGTGAATGTAGAGAATAAGCAAAAATCTAATCTACAAGGAATTAAAGAAGGATTCTCTTATTTAAAAGAAAATGTATTCATTAAAAGGCTAATCGTTTTATTAATTATCGTCATGATTTTAATAAGTCCAGCTGCTTTTTTAACACCTTTAATGGTAACTCGTTCTTTCGGGGGCGAAATGTGGAGACTTACTGCTAGTGAGATGACCTTTAGTGCGGGTGCGGCAGCTGGTGGCGTATTGATTGCGGCGTGGGGTGGCTTTCGTAATCGTATGTATACAACAGCGCTAGCTTGTGCTTTATATGGACTGCTTATGATTGGACTCGGAATAGCACCGATATTTATTATGTATTTAGTATTTAATTTTTTAATTGGTATAACAATGCCGTGCTTCAATACACCAGTTACTGTGTTATTGCAGGAGAAAGTAGAACCATCGATGCACGGACGGATGTTCAGCCTTGTACAAATTGCGAATTCATGCGCGCTTCCTTTAGGAATGATAATATTTGGTCCGTTGTCGGATATGCTTAGTGTAGAGATTTTGTTAATTTATGCTGGGATATTCGTGTTATTTTGCGCAATGTATATTGTATTAAGCAAGAGGTTTGAAGTGTAAATATTTATAATTTAGAAGGTTTGTGAAGTGATTTAAGATGCTTCGTAAACCTTTTTGTTATTAGTCTAGTCAATAACTATTTATTGTTAAACGATAAATAGTTATTGACTGTTAATGTTATTTTAGATAATATGATGTTAACGATTTAAGGAGAATTACATAAGTAGAGGAGAATGTGAAATGAAAAATAAATACGTAGTAGCTATTTCTTTCATGATTTTAGCGATTATTTCTTTAACTATACATGCTTCAAACAGTAAAGTAGGAGCGGATGGATTCCTTGAAGAACCTTTCTTTTTCCTAGTACCGATAAGTTATGTATTGTTCCTTAGTGGCATTGGTGTATTATTATTTGGATTTATTACTTCAAAGCTGAAAAAGGGCAATAGATAGGGGCTACCAATAGGGACAAAACACTCACTATGAAATAGAAACATACCATATGGAAAAAAAGAATAAGTGAGATGAATCATGATGAACCATCATTTTTATAATGGAAGACAAGTAGGATCGGCTATTACTTGGGCAGGGGCACAGGGAACAATTCATGCTGTGTATCAGGCTATTCACATGCAGCAGCAAGCACAAGCAGCACAAATGATGCAAAGTCAGTATATGCCGTATTCACAGCTTCCGATGCAAATTGTACATTACGATGTACATCCAGCTGGTTTATTTTCCATTCCATATGGCGGGACATATTTCTTATGAAAGAAAGCGACTCAATAGAGTCGCTTTTTTTATATTCCACCTAGCTTCATCCCAAGGAATGCGAAGAGGATACCAATTATGTAAGTAGCACTTAAATATAAAAGGAAGATGTACGGTTTTTTAAGATTGAGAAGCTGAACAGATTCTAATTTAAACGTAGAAAATGTAGTGAATGCGCCCATAAATCCAGTACCTAATAATAGTTGCCAGCCTGTAGTAACTCCGTTGCCAATTATATATCCGAGTAAAAATGCTCCTGTTATATTAATAAGGAATGTAGCAATTGGAAATTGTGTTTTATTTCTTTTCTTAAACCAATTGCTAATTGCAAATCGTGTAATCGCACCGAAAAATCCTCCTGTTGCGACTAATAAAGCTTCTATCATGAGTAATCACCTTCCGTAAGAGATTTCTTAATTAAGAAATCTCCAAGTGTATAGCCAAGGCCAGACATAATGAGGCCACCAAGTATGCTACATGATACATATAAGAAGGCTATGCTCCACTCAGAATGATTGATCAATTGCACAGTTTCTACACTAAATGTTGAAAAAGTCGTAAAGGAACCGATGAATCCAGTCCCGATGCCTGTGATAACCTCTGAAGGTAAGATGTTTAGCCGAGCGATATAAGTAGTTAGCCACGCTAAGAAGAAGCAACCGATTAAGTTAATGAGTAATGTTGCTAATGGAAATGAATGATGCCAAAATGTGGAGATATTAAGACCTAAATAATAACGAGAAAGAGCTCCTAATATACCGGCAATGCCGACGATAATATAAATCAATTTTCTCACCTCTTTAAATAGCTTGCTCAAAAAAATAGACTCCTACCAGTATGTATACTGGTAGGAGTCATTAGCTAAGCAGCGTTTATGGCGAACTCCATCGCCTATGATTATTACATATAGTGTACTAAATATACCGTTTAATTTCCAGTGAGGAGGTGGGTGTAACGTTTCTTTTTTTGATGCCTGAAGGTTTTTTTTAGTAATTAAAATGGGATCGATTACTTATCAACTAAATATAGTGATATACGGTTTTAATTATGATAAAATGTTTCTTATGTGTGTCGTTTTGTTTTATTTGACTGAAAATAAAGAAAAATAAATTCGCGTGAAAAGGAGTCATTTATTTGAAGAAATTTTTAAAAATCGTATTTATATGTGTTTTAGTAGTAGCGGGCATTGTAGGAGGATTTCTAGCGTATATGACACTTACTAAAGAACAGCCTGCTGATGTTATAAGCTTGAAGGTGGAGAATAATAAGGAGCGCGTATTAGCGACTGGAAATGAATTTAAAGTTACAACATTTAATATTGGATATGCTGGGTTAGATAAGGACCAAGATTTCTTTATGGATGGTGGAAAGGGATCTGGTTCAAGTAGTAAAGAGCAAACGGAAACTAATTTAAAGAATATGCTTTCGTTTTTACAAAATGAGAATAGTGATTTTGCACTATTACAAGAAGTTGATATAAAGTCACTTCGTTCATTTGATGTAAATGAACATGAATTTTTGAAAAAAGGATTACCTGATTATGTTTCATCATTTGGTAAGAACTACGATACGAAATGGGTTCCAGTGCCAATAACAAATCCAATGGGCTATGCGGAGGCTGGATTAAGTACGTTTTCTAAATACACTGTTCAAGAAGCGAAGAGGTTCCAGCTTCCTGGAATGGAGCCTTGGCCAAAGCGTTTGTTTGATTTAGATCGAGCAATTGTGGAATATAAAATCCCTGTTAATAATGGGAAACATGTTAGACTCGTAAATTTACATTTGTCTGCTTATGATGAAGGCGGGAAAATTAGAAAACAGCAAGTAGAGTATTTAAAAGAATATATGAACAAGCATTATGAAAATGGTGATTACGTAATAATGGGCGGAGATTGGAATCAATTAGTTTCAAACGCTCAATTAAGTGATCCGAAGTTCGTGAAAGAGCGTCCTGAGTGGTTAGTAGAGTTACCGAAGGACTTTACGGACGGTGGCTTTAAGTGGGCTGTAGATCCGTCTGTTATGACTGTGAGAGATGATGTAAAGAAATATGTAGAAGGTGAAAATTTCGTCACTATTATTGATGGCTTTATCGTTTCACCGAATGTAGAGATCGTAAATGTACAAGGGAAAGATTTAAAGTTTGAAAATAGCGATCATAACCCAGTAAGTGCGGTATTTAAACTGAAGTAATTGATATGTATAAGTAGAAGGTGGGGCTTCATATGGAGTGGTTAAAGAGGACTTGTTTTTCTAACCTTGAGAAAGAATCACAGAAAAATCATTTATTACTGTTTATAACGATTTGTAGTTTCTTCCTTGGGATAATCGCGATTGGGTATTATGGATATATTTTTACAGAGAGAGCAATAGCGTTTTGGATTTGTGGTATTTCTGTCGTTGTATTTGGAACGCTTTTTACTTTTATAAAAAGTATGGAATCAGCGTATAAATATATCATGACATTTATGTTGCTTACAATGTCTTACATTATGGTACAAGCTTTTAATGAAAGCCCGGCTGTATTTCAAATGGTCTATTTTACATTAGCTGTTTCACTTATTTACTTAAGTGAGCGCCTCATTTTAATTCTTGGCGGGGTAGCTGTTGTGATCACATTTATCCTTTGTAGCTATTGGCCGGAGCAATTTTTTGCTTATACAGCCTCATCTGAAGCTGCTAATTTCGCAAGTTTGTTAGCGATTGTAACAATCGCTATGTGGGGCGTCACGAAAATCGGTTCTAATCTGCTCCTTCGTTTAAGTGATGAGAAGCAAGAAGTAATGAGAAAAGCTCAGGAGTTAGAAGAGACGCAAAGACTTATTGAAGAAACAGTTTTGAAACTAGATAGTAATTTCAATCATTTAAGACAAAATATGAACACGTCGATGGAATCGATGAGTGAAATTAATTTTGCCTTTGAAGAGGTGGCAGTTGGTACGCAATCACAATCAGAGATGATGTATCGTTCGGTAGAAGTATTGAATGATATGGAGGGAAATATTGAACAAATCATCTCTCAAGTAAGAACTGCATCGGCTCGTGTGGATGAAAGCTTAGAAATTTCAAAAGGTAGTGTACATACTCTAAGAAATTTTGAAACTAACATGAGAAGTTTAAATGATGTTGTTTCACAGTCTGGAATTATATTTAGAGATTTAATGATGCAATCGAAACAAATTAATGAAATTGTAGATGTAATAACGAATATTTCAAGTCAGACGAGTTTGCTAGCTTTAAATGCAAATATTGAAGCTGCCAGGGCAGGCGAGCATGGAAAAGGTTTTGCTATTGTAGCGAGTGAAGTGTTAAAGCTTGCTGAAGAATCAAATCGTTCTGCGGGAAGAATTCAAGGGATTTTGAAGGAGTTTAGTAATCAAGCAAGTAAGGTAGAAGTGCAGGTAGAGAAGTCAGAAAGAGTACAAGAAGAGTGTAACGAAATGTTAGCAAGCGTTTTAACAAACGTAACTGATTTAGGGAAGTTTATTGATGCGATTAATGAAGTAATGCGAGAGGTTGTTGTTCATCAAGAAAGTTTCCAAGTTAAAACGACGAATATCGTAAAGGATGTTACGCATGCTTCTAACGTAATTCAGCAAACTTCTACAGCTACAGAAGAAGTGCTAGCGAGTGTGGAAGAAGAAAAACATCGAAATGATACGTCAGTGAAGACGTTACAAACTGTTAGCGAGCAAGTGAAGTTGTTAGAAGATATTTTAGAAAAGTAATATTGCTTGGAAAGAGCACAAATGATGTGCTCTTTTTTCATTGAAACGAATACTTGATAGGAATTTAATTGCTTTTCTGCGCGTTTTCTGCCAAGCTTAAGGAGATAAAGTGAGACTAGTACATACTGATTATTAGCCCTCACCAATCAAGCTATCCGCAAATAGCGGAATAAAATACTTCAAAGAAAGAATTATATAGGTGACGCATATGATCGAAGTTAAGACTTCTGAACTTAGTGATGGAGAATTTAATAGAGGTGTATTTGCAACTCGTGATATTAAAAAGGGTGAGTTGATACACGCAGCACCAGTTATCTCTTATCCGAATGAACAGCATGAACATATTGAGAAAACGTTACTTGCTGACTACGCATTTGAGTATGGGATCAATCATACGGCAATCCTTTTAGGATACGGTATGTTATTTAATCATTCATATAAACCGAATGCAACGTATGATATTGTCTTCGAGAACCATACGTTTAACTTCTTTGCTTATAAAGATATAAAAGCAGGAGAAGAAATTTTAATCAATTATAATGGTGAAGTTGATAACGATGAGCTGTTATGGTTTGATAAAGAAAAAGAAGAGAACGAAAAGTAATATAAAGAGTATAGAAAGAGCACATTCTGTCGGATGTGCTCTTTTTTATTGATGTAAATAAAGTAAAAAGTACAAAAAAATACCACTTTCTTTTTGTATGGTATAGTAAGATACTGAGGGATAGTGTTTTGAAAAAGTCACATATTTTACAAATTGTTGTCTTTCTGATGACATGTCAAGTTTAGTAGTCCATTTGGGTTGCTTTATTATGCAATATATATTTTAATATGAGTGGCACCTCTTATAAATTAAGAGGTTTATAGGTGTCTCGAATTGATTTTGGGTACACTGTATCCACCACTTTAGGTTCTTTCATGTACGTGGGGATATTATGGGCCCGTATAACGGGATAAAATGAATATAGAAATAGAGGAATCGTAAAATGAATATGCAAGAGGTTTATAAATATTTAAGTACGGTATTGCCTGAAGGACATGTTAAACAAGATGAAATGTTAAAGAATCATACGCATATTAAAGTTGGCGGAAAAGCAGATGTTTTTGTTGCGCCTACAAATTATGATGAAATTCAAGAAGTTATCAAATATGCGAACGAATATAATATTCCAGTTACGTTTTTAGGAAATGGATCGAATGTCATTATTAAAGATGGTGGAATTCGCGGGATTACAGTAAGTTTAATTCATATTACAGGTGTTACTGTAACAGGAACGACGATTGTAGCACAGTGTGGTGCAGCAATTATTGACGTATCACGTATTGCTTTAGACCATAACTTAACGGGTCTTGAGTTTGCTTGTGGTATTCCAGGTTCAGTTGGCGGAGCGTTATATATGAATGCTGGTGCTTACGGTGGTGAAGTATCGTTTGTGTTAACAGAAGCTGTTGTAATGACAGGTGATGGAGAGCTACGTACTTTGACGAAAGAAGCATTTGAATTTGGATATCGTAAGAGTGTATTTGCTAACAACCATTACATTATTCTTGAAGCGAGATTTGAACTTGAAGAAGGTGTACGTGAAGAAATTAAAGCAAAAATGGATGATTTAACGTTTAAGCGTGAGTCAAAACAGCCTCTAGAATATCCTTCATGTGGTAGCGTATTTAAGCGTCCACCAAATAACTTTGCTGGTAAGTTGATTCAAGACTCAGGACTACAAGGTAAGCGAATTGGTGGAGTGGAAGTTTCTTTAAAACACGCTGGATTTATGGTGAATGTTGATAACGGAACAGCACAAGATTACATCGATTTAATTCACTTCGTACAAAAGACAGTTGAAGAGAAATTTGGCGTGAAGTTAGAGCGAGAAGTAAGGATTATTGGAGAAGATAAGGAATAACGAAATACGTATGAAGATATGAATTATTTTAAAATAATATTTGGGTATTGTTGACAATTTGTTTTCAATTCAATATAATGCTAATAATTTAACAAATAACATACGTTGAAAGAGCCCAGTAGCAGTTTGTCACTGTTAACGAGAGAGCTAGGGGTTGCTGGAACCTAGCACAAACAAACTTGCGAATTACACTCTGGAGTATCTTAGGTAATGCTAAGCGGACTAGCAATCGATATTATTGCTAAGAGTGGTATGAGTAGCTATGCTATTTATGCAAACTGGGTGGTAACACGGTGAATAATCGTCCCTATGTCTATCGTAGACATAGGGGCTTTTTTGTTTTTAAAAAATAAAGGGGATGACAAAAGATGAATATTATTGATGAATTAGAATGGCGTGGCGCCGTTAATCAGCAGACTGACGAAGAAGGTTTACGTAAGCTAGTAGAAGAGAAAAAGATTTCACTATACTGCGGAGTTGATCCGACTGGTGATAGTATGCATATCGGACATTTGATTCCGTTTATGATGATGAAGAGATTCCAATTAGCTGGCCATCATCCTGTTATTTTAATTGGCGGGGCAACAGGAACAATTGGTGATCCGAGTGGACGACAATCGGAGCGTCAACTTCAAACGTTAGAAGTGGTTCAGCATAATGTAGATGCGTTAACAGCACAAATGAAAAAGCTATTTGATTTTGGCGGAAATAGCGAAGTGAAGATGGTAAATAACTATGATTGGACACATGAAATAAATATTATTGAGTTTTTACGTGATTACGGGAAAAACTTTAGCATCAATAGCATGTTAGCGAAGGATATTGTAGCAAGCCGTTTAGATACAGGTATTTCTTTCACAGAATTCACGTACCAAATTTTGCAAGCGCTGGATTTCCATCATTTATACACGAAAGAGGATGTTCAACTTCAAATTGGTGGTAGTGACCAGTGGGGAAATATTACGAGTGGTTTAGATTTAATTCGTAAGTTAGAAGGTCATGAGGCGAAAGTATTCGGATTAACGATTCCGTTATTATTAAAATCGGACGGTACGAAGTTTGGTAAATCAGCAGGTGGTGCGGTTTGGCTTGATCCTGAAAAAACGACACCGTTTGAATTTTACCAGTTCTGGGTAAATACAGATGACCGTGACGTAATTAAATACTTGAAATACTTTACGTTCTTAACGAAAGAGCGTATTGATGAATTAGCAGCGAAGGTAGAAGCGGAACCTCATAAACGTGAAGCGCAAAAAGTGTTAGCGGAAGAAATGACGAAATTCGTTCATGGAGAAGAGGCATTATTACAAGCTGAGAAGATTACAGCAGCGTTATTTAGCGGGGATATTAAATCGTTAACAGCTGATGAAATTGAACAAGGCTTTAAAGAAATGCCAACGTTCCAGTCTTCAAAAGAGACGAAAAACATCGTAGAGTGGCTAGTCGATTTAGGAATTGAACCATCTAGACGCCAAGCACGCGAAGACATTAATAATGGTGCGATTTCTATGAATGGTGAGAAAGTAACAGATGTGGGTACGGATGTTACTGTAGAAAATTCATTTGATGGCAGATTTATTATTATTCGTAAAGGGAAGAAGAACTACAGCCTTGTGAAGTTAGGCGAATAGTTTGTGTGAAAGGATGGGAGTAGGAAGAATACTTCCATCTTTTCGTATACACAATTTGGACATAAAATAATCAGTAAATTTAGATAATTAAAAGGGTTATATTATTCTTTTGCCGAATAAATAAGTTAGAGAAAATTACGGATAAAAATAGCCCGAACCATGCTGGGCATGATTCGGGCTTATATTCAGATTAGTAAGCTAAGCTGAATAGACCTTTAATGTGTGATAAGTAACGAACGTTACTTGCTTCTTTCATTAATGATGCTGGTAAGCCTTTAAGTGGAGTATTGCTTGCTCCAATTGTAGCAACCGCATCTTTACGTCCTAGACTAGCAAGTGTTCCAGAGTTTACAGGTGCGAACTCTTCGAATGCTTTGCCTTCTAGTGCTGCGTATAAGTTGTATCCAATTAACTCACCCATTTGCCAAGCGATTTGTGCAGTTGGTGGGTATGGATGACCGTCTGGAGAGAAGACAACAGCGCTGTCTCCAGCAACAAATACGTCTTTGTGAGAAGTAGATTGTAGGTATGCATCAACTGTTGCACGTCCACGGTTAACTTCAAGACCTGATTCACCGATTAATGGGTTACCTTGAACGCCACCTGTCCAAACGAATGTGTTAGCAACAAGTTTTTGACCGTCTTTTAAGTCGATTTCATTGCCAGCAACGTTTGTTACAGGAAGACCAGTTAAGAATGTAACGCCGCGTGCTTCTAGGCTAGTAGTTGCACGTTCGATTAAGTGGTCTGGTAATACTGGAAGGATTTTTGGACCTGCTTCAACAAGAAGAAGTTTAACTTCTTTTGGATTTACGCCGTGGCTTTTTGCAAGTTTAGGCATAATGTCAGCAAGCTCACCAACTAGCTCAACGCCAGTTAATCCGCCACCACCGATTACGATTGTAGCATCAGCTTCGTTTTTCGTTTTCGCGTATTCACGAATACGGTCTTCAACGTGTTTGTAGATTTTGTTTGCATCAGCAGCAGATTTTAATACCATGCTGTTTTCTTCTAGTCCTGGAATACCGAAGTAAGCAGTTTTACTTCCTAAAGCAACTACAAGTGCATCGTAAGATAAAGTAGTGCCGCCAGCTAGTTTGATTTCTTTGCTATCAACTGAGAATGACTCAACTGTTGCAATTTTAAGATCGATATCTTTACCTTTGAAAAGCTTTGTAAGTGGCATTGCAATTGCTTGCTCAGACACGTTACCAGCTGCAAGGCGGTGTAATTCAGTGATGATTTGGTGTGTTGGGTATTGGTTAATCACTGTAACTTGTGCTTCTGATTTGCTGTAATATTTACGTACGTTTAAAGCGGCAAGAAGACCGCCATAACCAGCGCCTAAGATGACAATTTGTTTTGACATAGTATGATATCCCCCGTCTTTACTAATTGTTGTTATAAGTTAAATTATTTATTGTTACGTTCTGCACTAATTTGAAGATATGCGTTCACAAAGCGGAACATTTTTTGTGCTTGTGGATCTTTTAGTAATTTTAATAGACCGAATAGGCCGATAACTTCAGTACTTTCGTCAGCACGATCTTTCGCTTCGATTGCAGTTGCCGCCATGCTTTTCACTGTATCTTTTACAGGTTCTACAAGCTCTGTAATTGCACCAACAGTGTCGCTTTTTAATACTTCATCAGTAGCAACAGTTTGAGCGAAGTCATAAGACTTAGTTAAAATGTTAACAAGCTCAGTTAATTTTGGAAGCTGTTCTACTAGTGTTGTTAATGATTCTTGTACCTCAGGTTTTAACAACTGATCAAGTACATCAAGTTGTCCTTGGCTAGCAGAAATTTGTACAGTTTCTTGTTCTGGCTTTGTTTGAGTCATAGTTTCTGGCATCTCCAATTCTCCTTTACGATAGCAATACTCTTATTTTTTATAAGTAAGATAGTAAACGTTTACGAAACTTTATGCAAAGTTTCACAAAACACAATAAAATGCCTTTAAATTTATGACAGCAAGTAAGCTGCAAACATAAATCTAAAACCATAACGTCTTACTTATTATTTATGAACTGTCCGATATATGGCTTGTCCGCATAATGGAAAAGCTCCGTTACCGGAAAGTGTATATAATATATATCCTATATTATATACTATATACACCTATGTTAACATAAAAATGATTCCTAATTATTTGATATTGAGTGTATAACGTAGTGCTGACAAGGTATGAAAGCGTATAAAATATTTTGTTTCAGTTAGAAATGTACATATATATATAGAAAAAAAGGAAAAAACGAACAAATTCATGTTCGTTTTTTCCTTTTTCCTATTATTCACCTTCTGCAATTAGCATCGATGTGTTACCTTCTTTTTCAAGATGGCATTCGCCCCAAGAACAAAGAGAGTCAAGAATGGATTCTAAAGACCAACCGTAGTCGGTAAGAGAATATTCTACTTTCGGTGGGACTTGGTTGTATACTTTTCTTTGAATGACCCCGTCGTCTTCTAATTCACGTAATTGCTGCGTTAACATTTTTTGTGTAATACCAGGCATTGAGCGTTTTAATTCACTCGTTCTCTTTGTACCTTTCGTTAAGTGACAAAGAATCACAACTTTCCATTTGCCGCCGATAACTTCTAAAGTCGCCTCTACAGGAATATTGTATTTCTTCATATGAACCCCTCCCTTTTTGAGTAAAGTAAGTTTAATAATACAAATGTTACTTTTTAGTACCTATAGCACTTTAAAGTACGTACTTTTTATTATGTTAAATATGTTTCATAATAGCACATGTAAGAGGCAAATGAGTAGTACGGTACCAAAAAGTGACTATGTTACTTTTTAGTGCCTATCGTACTTTAAAGTGCGTTCTTCAAAAAAGGAATGAAACCATTCATAATAGCATTTGTAAGTATGAAATATATTTTTTAGAAGATAAAAGGGCCTTTTTATCATACTATTATGATTGGATTTCTTGTAATAAGGAGGAATTCAATTGAGTTCATATACAGTACCATCTTCGGAAGCTCAGACGAGCCGAAGAAGTATGTTTGCTTTATTAGCGCTAGCAATTAGTGCGTTTGGGATTGGTACGACCGAGTTTATTAGTGTCGGTTTACTACCATCTATTTCAAAAGATTTAAATGTTTCGGTTACAACAGCCGGTTTAACGGTTTCCTTATATGCGTTAGGAGCAGCGGTAGGAGCTCCTGTTTTAACAGCGTTAACGGCTAGTATGTCGCGAAAGACATTATTAATGTGGATTATGGTTATTTTCATTATTGGTAATGGCATTGCGGCGGTAGCAACAAGCTTCACTGTATTAATTATCGCAAGAATTGTATCCGCGTTTGCACATGGTGTGTTTATGTCAATTGGATCTACAATTGCAGCTGCAATCGTACCAGAGAATAAACGTGCTAGCGCAATTGCGATTATGTTTACTGGATTAACAGTTGCGACTATTACTGGTGTGCCAATTGGAACATTTATCGGTCAAGAGTTTGGCTGGAGAGCGTCATTTATGGCGATTGTCGTAATTGGAATTATTGCTTTCATCGCAAACAGTATACTCGTCCCATCTAATTTAAAAAATGGTGTACCTGTATCGTTTCGTGATCAATTTAAATTGATTAAAAATGGAAGACTATTACTTGTTTTCATTATTACTGCACTTGGATACGGTGGTACATTCGTAACATTTACGTATTTATCACCCCTATTACAAGAAGTAACAGGATTTGAAGCAAGTACCGTTACTATCATTTTATTAGTGTATGGAATCGCAATTGCGATAGGGAATATGGTTGGCGGGAAATTATCGAATCATAATCCGATTCGAGCGCTATTTTACATGTTCTTTATTCAAGCGATCATATTATTTGTTTTAACATTTACAGCGCCATTTAAAGTAGCTGGATTAATCACAATTATTTTCATGGGACTATTCGCATTTATGAATGTTCCAGGGCTACAAGTATATGTAGTTATATTGGCAGAGCGCTTTGTTCCAAGTGCGGTTGATGTTGCTTCAGCAATTAATATTGCCGCATTTAACGGAGGAATCGCTTTAGGTTCTTATATAGGTGGCCTTGTAACGAATTCGTTAGGATTAATCCATACTGCTTGGGTAGGCGGTCTTATGGTAGTAGGTGCCGTGATTTTAACAGCATGGAGCATGACATTAGAAAAAAGAGATCAAGTAAAATAAAAGGAGAGAAAATAAAATGAAAAACTTACAAAGTAAAGCAGTATTAAATAACGGTGTAGAAATGCCTTGGTTCGGTTTAGGTGTATTTAAAGTAGAAGAAGGACCAGAACTTGTAGAAGCAATTAAATCAGCAATTAAAGCAGGATACCGCAGCATCGATACAGCTGCAATTTACGGAAATGAAAAAGCTGTAGGTGAAGGAATTCGTGCAGGTATTGAAGCGACTGGTATTGCAAGAGAAGAATTATTTATTACTTCAAAAGTATGGAACGCAGATCAAGGATATGAAACAACAATCGCTGCATACGAAGAGAGTTTAAAAAAATTAGGACTAGATTATTTAGATTTATATCTTGTTCACTGGCCTTCAGAAGGAAAATATAAAGATACATGGAGAGCGCTAGAAACACTTTATAAAGAAAAGCGCGTACGTGCAATTGGTGTAAGTAACTTCCAAATCCATCACTTACAAGATGTAATGAAAGATGCAGAAATTAAACCAATGATTAACCAAGTAGAATACCACCCTCGTTTAACACAAAAAGAACTACAAGCTTTCTGTAAAGAACAAGGTATTCAAATGGAAGCATGGTCACCACTTATGCAAGGTCAATTATTAGATAATGAAACATTACAAGAAATTGCTGAGAAACACGGTAAAACAACAGCACAAGTGATTTTACGTTGGGATCTTCAAAACGGAGTAATTACAATTCCAAAATCAACGAAAGAACACCGCATTATTGCAAATGCTGATGTATTTAACTTTGAATTAACAAAAGAAGACATGGAAAAAATCGATGCGTTAAACCAAAATCACCGCGTTGGTCCAGATCCTGATAACTTCGATTTCTAAGATTAAAGTAAGAAAGAAAAAAGAGTGCTTTTATGCGCTCTTTTTTTTGCATAAAAATATTTTCTAATTAAATACTACTTAGTATTAAGTTTGTTATTAAGGGGCTGTAAACATGAATATAAAGCAATCGTTCAAACTTTTAGCTATGTTTTTAAGTGTCTTATTTGTATTATTCCCACTTCAAAAAGCATTCGCAGAAGTGATGGACCATACAAAGTATGAAATGGATTGGAGTTATAGTAAGTCCAAGAAGAAGCCAATTCGAACAGAGCTTATTAAAACGGCAGATGGCAAAATTGCTTTTTGCTTAAATGTAGATTTGAAATCTCCAAGCGGTCAAGATTTACCGGAAATGGGGAAAGTGGATATTAATGTGTACCGTGTACTATTGAATGGATATCCACAAAAGAGTCCACAAGAATTAGGAGTATCTGATTGGAGAGAGGCGCATTACGCAACGCAGCTTGCAGTGTGGAATGCGTTAAAACAAATTGATGTTAATGATTTAGACTTCCGTAATAAAAATGTAGAAAAGGTAACGAAAGATATCGTTGCAAAAGCAAGTGCTAGTGAAGAACTACAAGAAATTACGATGAGTGTAACTCCTACAGAAGAACAAGAAGCAGTCTTAAAAAATGATTTCTTTGAAACAGGCTTATATACAGTAGAAACAAATGCAAAAAGCGGAACGTATAAAGTGCAAGCAACAGGTGCACCAGCGGGCGTGAAATTTGCAAATGAAAAAGGCGAAACAAAAACAGAATTTAATGTAGGAGAAAAGTTCCGCATTTTAATTCCGAAACAAACACCAGCTGGTGGATTTAGCTTTAAAGTATCAGGAAATTTAACGAAATTACAAGGGATTGCGCATAAAGGTACACCGACTATTCAAAATGCAGTAGTATTACTTGAGCGTAGTGAAGAAAAAACAAGTCCAGAGTTAGCGGTAAGTTGGAAAAAGGCTGAGGCTCCAAATAAGCCATATACTCCAAATGAACCGCATAAACCGAATCAAAAGAGATAATGAGAAAGCATTGGCGTATGCCAATGCTTTTTCATTCGTTTGAACTTTTGCCGCGAAAAGAGTTAGAATTAGTTTATTTTGGCTTCATTACACCACTGTAAAGTATAATGAAAATGAGAAATTAGAAAGAGAGAGAATTATGGCTCTTCATATTTATAAAATAACGAATGAAAATCGAAATGAAATTGCTAATTTGAAAGTAACCAGAGAACAGCTTGAATTTATTGAAAGTACAGTTGCAGAATGTTTAGTCGATGTTGATACGAAATATAAAGGCGATGCTGCTTCATTAGGGTTTTATGATGGTGACACGCCAATCGGATATGCGATGTACGGTTGGTTTGAAGAAAAAGAGAAGGCTGTATATTTAAATCAATTTATGATTGATAGTAATTGCCAAGGTAAAGGTTACGCAAAACCATTATTACATTTGCTAATAGAATACTTACAAAAAGAATATGATCGAAAAGTTATATATTTAAGTATACATCCAGAGAATAGACTTGCCCAAAAATTATATGAATCAATTGGATTTCATTTAACTGGTGAAATTGAAGGTGAATGGATAAATGGAAAAGGATTTATAATGAAACGTATACTGAACTAATAAAAACCTGTCAAAAAGAGTAGCGTCTTTTTGATAGGTTTTTATTTTGAAATAATATTAAATACGATTAATCGTAACGTTAAGATGATAGGTTTTTATTCACAAAATTGTAATATTATTCTTGGTTGAAGTCTATCAAATGTAGGAAAAAGCATGTAAAATTCAGTTGAAAAAACTACCTATAGATGGTCATATATGAAGAAAATGTAAGATTTTATTGTCGCTCATGTTTTTAGATGTATAGATGACAAGACTGAAAAATATCTATTACTATTCTTTTTTTATGTAGAAAGAGAACTCGTCACAAGTAGAGAAGTGAGGAGGATACAATACATAAAAGCTTTACAATGTAAGAAAGTGAATATGTGGAAAGGGATGCGGTAGTAATAGATATAGGTGCGAGAGATCTTAGTCTGTACATTAAATGTTTTTATAAAGATAATAGGATTTTTAATTAAATGGATATATGTAGGATGGTTTGTCTAAAAAAAGAATAGAGGACACAGATTATGTCAAAGAAGAAAAAGAGTAGGGTATTAGTAGCTGGTGTTTGTTTAGCTACGTTATTAACACCATATGGTCTTGAAGTGCCTAGGGTGTATGCACAGATGTCACTTGCAAATATGGAGAAACAGCAAGAAGAGCGAGTGTATCAATTGTTGCCAAAAGGTGACGTGAAAGAGATACGTGACTTGCATAAACGTCAATTTAGTTTTTCTCCATATGAACCAACAGGTATTTATGCAAAACCAGGTGAAGAAATAGTTATTCAAGTAGGTGGCAATCAGCAAATTAAAGCTTATATTGGTACATATTCTTATGAAAATGAAAATGTATTAGGAGGACCTATCGAATTTAATTTAAATCCTGGTGAGAACAAAATTTCTTCTCCAAAGGGTGGGTTATTGTACTTTTATAATTACAATGATTCAGGTGAAATAACTGCTAAAGTGGAGAAAGGTGGAAGTACAAATCCTTTATTTATTTTAGGGAAACATACGACAGAAGATTGGAAGCGTATGTTGGCAGAGAATCCTAACCCTTATGCAATAGAGATGAAGGGGGAAAATAGTTTATTGACTATGCACCCTGAAACTGTGAAGGAACATTTGAAGCAAGCAGATCCAACTGAGTTACTAAAGAAACATGATGAAATCATTAATATAGAAAGTAGAATATCAGGTTTATCAAAAGATGGTGTAGGTGCTACGAATAGGGGCAAACATTATATTCATTTCGTGGAAGATTGGTATACAAAAACTCATATGTACGCTATGGAGTATAGAACAGCCTATTCAAAAGGAAGTTTAAAACCAGTATTAGATGTAGAAGAATTAAATGCTAATGGATGGGGCCCTTGGCATGAATTAGGTCATCAACATCAGCAGGATCCTTGGTTATGGAATGGGCTTGGAGAGGTAACTGTTAATATTTATTCTTTAGCGGTTCAAACTACATTTGGGCATAAAACGAGATTAGAAAAAGAAGGGCGTTATGAAGCTGCATTTGCATATTTAGGTAAACCGGATGCGCAAGAGAAAATGGGGGTATTCGAGAAATTAGTTATGTTTTGGCAGCTGCATTTAGCTTATGGAGATCAATTCTATCCGAAACTGCACCAAATGTACCGTATGTTACATGATGTAGAAATGCCTCAATCTGATGAAGAGAAAAAGCAGATGTTTATTTATATGACGTCCAAAGCAGCTGGACAAAATTTAATTTCTTTCTTTGAAAAATGGGGATTAACTCCAAATGATGATACAAGAGAGAAAATAGAGGGATTAAATTTACCTAAATTAGAAAAAGAAATATGGTTATCGACAGATAGTAATCCAATTCGAGAAAAACAAACTGAGCTATATGAAGTTCCATATGGTGAGCCAAATGATACAAAAATACAAAATATAGCAGTTGGTACTACATATGATGAGAAAAAAGCAAACGAACTTGTACAAAATTTAGGAGAAAGTGTAAAAGTAACAGGTGTAATTATACAAGATAAACCTGGAATTGGAGAAAAAACTGTAAAAGTAGAAATTATAGATGAAAAAGGGAATAAAAATTTAATTCCAGTTTTAGTGAATGTTGGCTACGAAAATAGTATAGTCTTCCAGGGCAATGGTGATGCGATACGTTCTATCGTAACTGTGAATCATAATACGAAAAAGCTACAGACAACATTTACGGATGCTAAAGTTCATTATCGTTTTGAGAATGAAAAGTATATGGGAATCACGCTATATGATCAAAATGGAAACGAAAAGAAAGTTATTTCGCTAGAAGGGCAAGAGAGTTCGAAAAACTTTGCAGAACAGTTAAATGGTATAGACTTTGCATATGGTGATGTTGTGGAAGTGTATCATGCAGAATCAGAACGATTAAACTGGTATCAAAATAACGAGTTTGTAGGTAAGGGAAAAGGGGAAGCAGAACAAAAGTTATATTTCAAAATAACAGAGCATGGTTTCGAAAGAATGGAAGCGCAACAAGAAGTAACAGCAGTCCCACAAAAAGTAGTAATCGGAACAGACGTTGAAAAATTAGATGTAAAAAACTTTGTTCAAGTGAAGGATGGAGAAGTAGTTGGATTTGTAGAAAAACCGGATACAACAAAAATCGGTGAACAAAAAGTGAAAGTAGAAACGAAAGATCGTTTTGGAAATAAGAAAGTGACGGAAGTACCATTGGAAGTAATTTATGGCGATAGCTTAGTCTTCCAAGGTGATGGTAATAATACGCGTTCTATCGTAACTGCGGATCATAATACGAAAAAGCTACAGGCAACATTTACGGATGCTAAAGTTCATTATCGTTTTGCGAATGAAAAATATATGGGAATCACGCTATACGATCAAAATGGAAATGAAAAGAAAGTTATTTCGGCAGAAGGGCAAGAGAGTTCGAAAAACTTTGCAGAACAGTTAAATGGTGTAGACTTCGCATATGGTGATGTTATTAAGGTATATCATGCAGAATCAGATCGATTGAAGTGGTATCAAAAAAATGAGTTTGTAAGTAACGGTAAAGGAAAACAAGAGTTGTACTTTAAATTAACGGAAAAAGGTTTCGAGAGAATGGAAGCGCAACAAGAAGTAACAGCAGTCCCACAAAAAGTAGTAATCGGAACGGACGCTGAAAAATTAGATGCGAAAGACTTTGTTCAAGTGAAAGATGGAGAAGTACTCGGATTTGTAGAGAAACCGGATACAACAAAAATTGGTGAACAAAAAGCAAAAGTAGAAACGAAAGATCGCTTTGGGAATAAGAAAGTGACAGAAGTATTTGTGGAAGTTACATATGGAGATAGCATAGTATATCAAGGTGTGTCGAATGTAACACGTTCAATTGTTACGTTAAACCACGCTGAAAAGAAATTACATGCAACATTTACAAATGAGGAGATTCATTATCGCTTTGTAAATGAGCAGTATATAGGCCTTACGATTTATGATCAAAATGGAAATGAGAAAAAGCATGTAACGGCAGAAGGACAAGAGACTTCAAAGAATTTTGCTGGGCAAGTAAATGGAACGGCATTTGAGTATGGAGACGTGTTGAAAGTATATCATGCGGAACCGAGTCGTTTGAATTGGTACAAAAAGAATGAGTTCGTTAAAAAAGAGGATGCGATGAAGGGGCAAGAAATATCCTTTAAGATTACTCAAAATGGATTAGAGCAAGTGCAATAATAAGAAAAAGCTCGTAAAACATAATGTTTTACGAGCTTTTTTTATTATTCAGCTTCAGAAACTACTGTGAAGCGTTCGTTTACGTGTTTTGGGTTTTCGATTTCATCAAGTGCTGCAACTGCGAAGTCTTCGTAACTTACGTAGCTATCACCTTTTGAGTTAACAAGAAGATTGTCTTTGCCAGATTTGTAAGAACCAGTGCGTTTTCCTAATGCGAATAGTGCAGAAGGGCTGATGAATGTCCAAGTGATATCATTTGTTTGTTGCAAGATTTCTAAGTTTTTACCTTGGTTTTGAGCTGTTGCAAGGTATTCGCCCGGGAAACCTGGTGTATCAAATACACGTGTTGTTTTTTCTTCGTCTACAAATAAGCTTCCTGCTCCGCCAACTACAAGTAATTTTGTATTTGGTGCACCTTTCACAGCTTCAATAAGTACGTTTCCTGCATCTACGTGAAGGTGTTCTTCGCCTGCTGGAGCACCGAATGCATTTACAACTACGTCAAATGCCTGCAGGTCGTTAGATGTAAGAGAGAATACATCTTTCTCTAAAACTTTTACATTGTCTTCTGTAATTTTTGCAGCGTTTCTTACGATTGCAGTTACTTCATGTCCGCGATCCAATGCTTCTTTTAAAATACGACTTCCTGCTTTACCAGTTGCTCCGATAATTCCGATTTTCATAATAAATCCCTCCAAAGTGTTTTGTTAAAGTGTATATCTGAAAGTAAATGAATTTGTTGTAATTAGGTTTGTTACAACCTGTTGTAATCATTATAGTTACAGGTTGGTATTTTTGTCAATAGGGTTGTTTGTGAATTTATTTTTTGTTTTAGTATGCACAGTTAGAGGGAGGGTAGTCAGTCATAAAGATATTGTTACTGTGAACCTGGCTAATATTTGGAAATTGCAAATTGTCGAAAAATGTTGATTTTTGAATGTTTTTTAAATATAATTCGTTTTATGGAGAAAAGGAGGGGGTTAATTGTATGAATATTTTAGAGCAATTTATTTCATCAACGAATACAATTCTTTGGTCATATATTCTTATTGCAATGTTAATTGGTTTAGGGCTTTATTTTTCTATTAAATTAAAATTCGTACAACTTACTCATTTAGGGGAAATGATTCGTTTAATGAGTGATGGACTAACTGGCAAGACACGTAAAAAGGGCAGCGTATCATCGTTCCAAGCATTTTGTATGAGTTCTGCAGCTCGTATTGGTATCGGGAACTTAGCTGGTGTAGCGTTAGCTATTTCTATGGGAGGACCTGGAGCTGTATTTTGGATGTGGGTTATTGCGATTATCGGTGCGTCTTCAAGTTTCGTAGAAAGTACGCTTGCGCAAATTTATAAAATAAAAGATGGCAGTGGCTTCCGCGGTGGTCCTGCTTATTATATGGAAAAAGGTTTAAATAAACGTTGGATGGGGATTTGGTTCTCTATTCTGATTACAATTAGTTACGGTTTAATTTTCAACTCAGTACAAGCAAATACAGTAACATTAGCGTTTGAAAATGCATTTGGCTTAGAGCGTTATATTGTTGGTATTGTATTAGCTGCATTAGTTGGGGTTATTATTTTTGGTGGTGTAAAAAGTATTGCACGTATGTCGGAAATGATTGTTCCGCCAATGGCGCTTATTTATATTGCAGTAGCTATTTTTGTTGTCATTAAAAACTTCTATTTAATACCAGATGTGTTTACGGAAATCTTTAAAGGTGCATTCGGTTTAGATTCAGCTGTAGGTGGCGGTATCGGTGCTGCGATGAAATATGGTATTCAGCGCGGATTATTTGCGAACGAAGCAGGTATGGGTAGTGCGCCGAACGCGGCAGCAACAGCTGATGTAACGCATCCAGCGAAACAAGGTTTTATTCAAACAATTGGAGTATTAGTAGATACATTCTTAGTATGTACATCAACAGCGTTTATCGTACTATGTTCTGGTGCATATAAAGCAACGAATTTAGAAGGTATTGAATTAACACAAAATGCATTAAGTTCACAAATTGGCCCATGGGCGAGCAGTTTCTTAGCGATTATTATTTTCTTATTTGCATTTAGTTCACTTCTAGGAAACTACTATTATGGTGAAACAAATATTGAATTCATTAAGCAAAGCAAAACGTGGTTAACAATTTACCGTATTGCGGTAGTTGGAATGGTATTATTCGGTTCTGTTGCGACGCTTCAAGTTGTATGGAATATGGCAGACTTATTTATGGGTCTAATGGTAATCACGAACTTAATTGCGATTACACTTCTTGGCCGATTTGCGTATGCAGCATTAGCAGACTATGTAAGGCAAAAGAAACAAGGAAAAGATCCAGTCTTCAGTGCAGATTCTATTCCTGGTTTAACGAATACAGAGTGCTGGGATAAGTCAGCGGTAACAGATAAAGAAAAAGCAGTGTAAATGAAAAGGCGAGCATCGAGGCAAATTCGATGCTCGCCTTTTTTGTTGTAGTAAATGATGAAAAGGGTGAGAGGTAATTATCAATATAACTTTTTTTGTTTGTTTCTCTCGTTATTTATGGGGAACGTACTATTTTAAAAGTATGACTGGTCGAAGAGGATAAGTGATTGAGTATTGGATAAATGCATGTAATAGCTATATTTTATGAAAAAAACACGTATGTTAAGAGAATTAACATACTCATGTCATAAAACCTTACATAAAGTTCTTGATTACTTAAAGTTTTTAGAATATAATTTTCTTATTGTTAGGAAGAGGGGGCAATACAAATATGGATTTTTTAGCTAGGGTAATTGGGGATGTAAATAATATCCTTTGGTCATATGTCATTATTGCGATGTTAATTGGGTTAGGGCTCTATTTTTCATTTCGTGTGAAATTTGTCCAAGTTCGTTACTTCGGTGAAATGATTCGTTTGCTTGGGGATGGAGCAAGCTCGAAAACGAGGAAAGCGCAAAAAGAGAAGAGCGGTGTATCGTCATTCCAAGCATTTTGTATGAGTACAGCTTCTCGTGTAGGTACTGGTAACTTAGCTGGTGTAGCTATTGCAATCTCAGCAGGTGGACCAGGAGCAGTATTTTGGATGTGGTTAATCGCGGTAATTGGGGGTGCTTCTGCATTTGTAGAGAGCACATTAGCGCAAATTTATAAAGTAAAAGATGGGAATGCATTCCGTGGGGGCCCAGCGTATTATATGGAAAAGGGTTTAAATAAACGCTGGTTAGGTGTTGTGTTCTCTGTTCTAATAACAGTAAGTTTCGGATTGATTTTTAACGCTGTACAGTCTAATACTGTAGCAGCTGCCTTTGATGGTGCATTTAAAACAGATAGCAGATTAGTAGGTCTTGTTATGGCTGGTTTACTTGCAGTTATTATTTTCGGCGGAGTAAAACGAATTGCTCGCGCGGTTGAAATGATTGTTCCAGTAATGGCAATTATTTATGTAGCAGTGGCATTATTTGTTGTTGTAACAAACATTACGGCAATTCCATATGTATTTAAAGAAATTTTCTTACATGCTTTCGGAATTAAAGAAGTAGTAGGCGGAGGATTAGGAGCTGCGATTTTATTAGGGGTAAAACGTGGGTTATTCTCAAATGAAGCAGGTATGGGTAGTGCGCCGAACGCAGCAGCGACTGCAAACGTAACGCACCCAGTTAAACAAGGTTTCATTCAAACTTTAGGGGTATTTACAGATACATTATTAATTTGTAGTTGTACAGCATTTATCATTCTTTTATCAGACGTGCATAATGCAGCTGATTTAAATGGAATTCAATTAACGCAGCAGGCGTTAAGTCAACATATCGGTCCATGGGCTTCTATATTTGTAGCAGTTGCGATCTTCTTGTTTGCATTTAGTTCATTAGTAGGTAACTACTACTATGGTGAAACAAATATTGAGTTCTTAAATGGAAGTAAAGTGCTATTAAATGCATACCGCATTGCTGTACTTGGTATGGTTATGCTAGGATCTGTAGCGACAATTCAAATCGTTTGGGATTTAGCAGATTTATTTATGGGAATTATGGCTGTTATTAACTTAGTAGCAATTGTATTCCTTTCTAAGTATGCTTTCGCAGCTTTATCAGATTATATTAAGCAAAAGAAACAAGGGAAAGATCCAGTCTTTTATGCGGAGTCTATTCCAGGTTTGAACAATACAGAGTGTTGGGATAAGCCAGCGGTAGCTGATAAAGAAAAAGCAGTATAATGAGGTGAGCATCAAGTGAAACTTGATGCTCATTTTTTGTTGGTTCAGCTATTTGTGTGAAGTGAAACTCCTGCTCATTAAAGTTTCGCTTTATAATGAAAAAGACGAACATTAATGGATGTTTCGTAATAAAATGTATTTTTTTAAGAAAAGTGCGGATATGAGTTGTGATTTATGTTAGAATGGAAAATGCCTTTGAAATAAGAGGTTTTATGATCTTTCCTATCCGATTGAAGATTTTGGAGGAGAAATGGAAAGTTCGGATTATTTCTTGTTTTGAATGGTCAGACGTTCAACGTTAATGAAGAGTTAAATGGAGGATTTTATTAATGAAGTTTGTTATGTTCCTTGTAGGATTACTCGTTGTATTTGTACTCGGTTTTCTTATAAGTGCCGATCGAAAGAAGATTAAGTATAAACCAATCGCAATTATGCTTATTATTCAGCTAGCATTATCTTATTTCTTATTAAATACGCAAGTTGGTTATATTTTAGTAAAAGGAATTTCAGATGGATTTGGCGCACTTCTTGGATATGCGGAAGCTGGAATCGTTTTCGTATTTGGTGGTCTTGTTAATAAAGGAGAGGTTTCATTCTTCTTAACAGCGTTATTACCAATCGTATTCTTTGCGGTTTTAATCGGAATTCTGCAACACTTTAAAATTTTACCGATATTTATTCGTGCTATTGGTACGTTGTTAAGTAAAGTAAATGGTCTAGGAAAACTAGAATCATATAACGCAGTAGCAGCTGCCATTGTTGGACAAGCAGAAGTATTTATTACAGTAAAAGATCAATTAAGTAAAATCCCAAAACATCGTTTATATACATTATGTGCATCTTCTATGTCGACAGTGTCGATGTCAATCGTTGGTTCTTATATGAAAATGATCGAACCGAAATATGTAGTAACAGCACTTGTATTAAATTTATTTAGTGGTTTCATTATCATTCATATTATTAACCCGTACGATATTACAGAAGAAGAAGATACACTGAAATTAGAAAATAAGAAAAAACAATCATTCTTTGAAATGCTGAGCGAGTACATTATGCTTGGTTTCACGATTGCGATTACAGTAGCAGCTATGTTACTCGGTTTCGTAGCATTAATTACAGCAATCAATAGCTTGTTTGATACAATGTTCGGTATTACATTCCAAGCTATTTTAGGATATATTTTCTCACCATTAGCATTCGTAATGGGCATCCCGCAAGCAGAAATGGTAACAGCGGGACAAATTATGGCAACAAAATTAGTATCAAACGAGTTTGTTGCGATGCTTGATCTTGGTAAAGTAGCTGGTGATTTATCGGCTCGTACGGTTGGTATTCTTTCTGTATTCCTTGTATCATTTGCGAACTTCTCATCTATCGGAATTATTGCAGGTGCAACGAAAGGTATCGATGAAAATCAATCAAATGTTGTATCATCATTCGGTCTACGCCTTGTGTACGGTGCGACGTTAGTAAGTATTCTATCAGCGATTATCGTTGGTGTTATGTTATAAAAAAAGGATGGCTCTAGCTCATAGCTAGGGCTATTTTTTTTATGGTAAATTTGCATGAAAAAACCAATTAATTAGGAATATATTAACATATAAAAATCTTTTAAAATTTATATTGCATTTCACCTAGATAACGCTTACAATTTGATTTGTAGGTGGTATCAATTTCAGACTTTCAAGTATGGTAGGAGAGAAGAAGCTACCTTTTATAAATTGCAATTTATGTAAACGCTTACTGATTTTAGATGACAGTTGAATAGTTTTAGGGGTTTTAAATTTTTTTAACAACAATGGTCAGACGTCATTCGTTATACGTTATACGACCAATAACTCGTGGGAGAAGTGGAGGATTCACATATGAAGTTCGTAATGTTTCTAGTCGGTTTACTTGTAGTGTTTGTACTAGGTTTCCTTATCAGTTCAGATCGTAAGAAGATTAAATATAAACCAATTGCACTTATGCTCGTCATTCAATTGGTACTTGCGTATTTCTTACTAAATACAAAGGTCGGATTTGTATTAGTAAAAGGGATCGCAGATGGATTTGGTTCTATTTTAAAATTTGCGGAAGCTGGGGTTAATTTCGTATTTGGTGGTCTAGCAAACGATGGACAAGCACCATTCTTCTTAACAGTATTATTACCGATTATTTTCTTAGCAGTATTAATCGGGATTCTGCAACATATTAAAGTTTTACCGATTATCATTCGTGCAGTCGGTTTCCTATTAAGTAAAGTTAACGGTTTAGGAAAACTAGAATCATATAATGCGGTAGCAGCTGCAATCGTTGGTCAAGGGGAAGTATTCATTACAGTAAAAGATCAACTAAGCAAATTACCGAAAAATCGTTTATACACACTTTGTGCATCTTCAATGTCTACAGTATCGATGTCAATTGTCGGTTCTTATATGAAAATGATTGATCCAAAATATGTAGTAACAGCACTTGTATTAAACTTATTCAGTGGATTCATTATCGTTCATATCATTAATCCATATGAAGTAAAAGAAGAAGACGATATTTTAGAATTACAAGAAGACAAGAAACAAACATTCTTTGAAATGTTAGGCGAATATATTATGCTTGGTTTCTCAATCGCTGTAACAGTAGCGGCGATGTTAATCGGTTTCGTAGCATTAATTACAGCAATTAACGGTGTATTCGATTCAATTTTCGGAATCACATTCCAAAGCATTTTAGGATACATCTTCTCACCATTAGCATTCGTAATGGGTATTCCAACATCAGAGATGCTACAAGCAGGACAAATTATGGCAACAAAATTAGTAACGAACGAATTCGTTGCAATGCTTGACCTTGGAAAAGTAGCTGGCGATTTATCAGCTCGTACAGTAGGTATTTTATCTATCTTCCTTGTATCATTTGCGAACTTCTCATCTATCGGAATTATCGCAGGTGCAACGAAGAGTATCGATGGCAAACAAGCAAACGTTGTATCATCATTCGGTTTAAAACTTGTATACGGTGCAACGTTAGTAAGTATATTATCAGCGATTATCGTTGGGGTTATGCTTTAATAAATTAAGAAAAGCAATGAGCGTAGGCTCATTGCTTTTTTTGTTTAACTTGCTTTATCCAAGTCTCTTTTAAAACGTGGTTTCTCTAAATAAGTTCCCAGTCTCCAGACATATTCCACTGGCCCCATTCGGTATTTCTGGAGCCAATAGGTGCTAACGAATAATTGAATCGTATAAATTCCGATGGTTAAAAGAATACCGAAGAAATAGCCGATTTTCCCGTATAAGCCAAATCCATATGCGTAAAAAATGGTTGTTGCGATAATAGATTGCGCTAAGTAATTACTAACGGACATTTTCCCCATGTTCGCCATGTATGTTAGTAGACGGGTTGCTTTTTTGTAATGGAATAATAAAATGATTGTGCTTCCGTAAAAGAAGGTCATAGTTACTGGTGTAAGGCCATCTTGTAACATAATTAAAACCGGGTGTTTTATGAACATAGCTAAGATTTTAATTGTAAAAGAGAAGAGACCGGTGGCAAACCATATTTTTTTGACAGCAGGTATATGTTTACTGACCTCAAATAGCCAGCCTTTTTTCCCTACATACATTCCGAGTAGGAACAGTGGAGACATAAAAATTATTGCGAAAACTGATATGAAAAATAATCCGAATGCACCGTCAATTCCCATGTAATCAAAAGGATTTTCAGTCAATCTAAAGTTGACGTGATCCATATAGCTTCCAGTTTGATGGACTTTATGTTCTTTTTCAGTATAAGGTGCGAAATCATTTATATTTGTAGATGGATCAGTTTGATAAGACATAAATGTAGTAAGTGCGAGTAGAATAATCGCCCAAATAAGCAAAGTTTTCGGTTTTCGATTGATGAATATCATTAAAAAAATCCCGATTATTCCGTATGCAAATAAAATATCTCCCTCCCAAACAAAAGTGCCATGAATGTAGCCGAGTAGTAAAAGAATGATAATACGTCTTATGTATGTGGGGAAGAATTTTTTTCCTTTTGCGATAATACTTTTTTGTAACAAAATAATGCTAAGCCCAAATAGAAAAGAAAATAGGGATATAAAGTTATGTGTGCCGAAAAATTGAATAAACCAATTAGCACCTTTATCAAGATCGCCAAATAGATAAGTTGGTTTTTCACTGGTGAAGAACCCAAATTGAATTAATGTCATATTGACTAGTAAAATGCCAAACAAAGCGAAACCACGAATTGCATCAACAGCTTCTACACGTTGATTCATTTTTCCTCTCCTCGTATATTCGTTTTTATATTGAAAATAATACCATTTTATATCTGGCACTATGTCAAATATGAGGAAATTTAAGGTGATTTTAAGATAGAGAGCAAACAAAAAAATCACCTTAATACATGTATTAAGGTGATTGAAATATTACTCAGCTGGAGGTGTAAATGTACGTTTCTCTAATTCAGCATCTAGCATAAACAGTGCGTTTGAATCGCTTGTAATACGTTTTAGTTTTTGGATGATGCTATCGAATGAAGCTTCTTCTTCAACTTGTTCGTCAACGAACCATTTTAAGAATGTAATTGTTGCATGTTCACGCTCATCCCAAGCGATATCAGATAAGTTATAAATACGTTTCGTTACTTCACGCTCGTGCTCAAGTGCGACTTCAAAAGCGTTTAATACAGATTCGTATTCGTTATTCGGATTATCAAATCCAGTAATAATAGCGCGCTCTCCGCGGTCATTAATATAGTTGTAAAGCTTCATTGCGTGGAAACGTTCTTCTTCAGCTTGTACAAGGAAAAAGTTAGCGAATCCATCATAGCTCTCAGCTGTACAGTAAGCAGCCATTGCCATATAAGCATGGGCAGAGTAAAATTCAAAGTTCATTTGTTCATTTAATGCGTCGTGCAATTTTTTTGATAACATAAAATCCCCCTTAGTATTGTGACAAGAATATTATACCATAATTGATAATATTCTCATTTAGATACTTCGAACCTTTTCGAAAGCTTTGTGACGTGTGCGTCCATAATGTCTTGTAAGTCTAAATCATATTTTTGCGAAAGAATAATAAGGTTAGATAGTACATCGCCAAGTTCTTCTTTTAGTTCTTGTTTTAGCTCTTCTTCTGTTTTCGCATCTTCATCAGGGCGATCGCGGCCGATTTCAATAGCACGAACGACTCGTGAAACTTCCCCAACTTCCTCGGTTAAGAAATTTAAGCGAATAAAGGCATTATACTGTGACCAGCTTCGTTTTTCGTAAAATTCCTCAACCCATCTTTGAAATGCAACGATATCCATTTCTTCCTCATCTCCTCAATATGTTGTACAATGTTCATTGTATCATAACAATATATAGTTTCGGGGTGTAGGGATGAGAAAGATTTGTGTGTTTGCAGGTTCTAATTTAGGGGAGAGACCAGAGTTTAAAGAGCAGGCAATTCAGTTAGGTAAAATGTTTGTTGAGAACGAGTATGAGCTCGTATACGGTGGTTCATGCGTTGGATTAATGGGAGAAGTAGCAAACGAAGTTCTTCGTTTAGGTGGGCGTGTAACAGGTGTTATGCCACGCGGTCTATTCCGAGGAGAAATTGTGCATACAGGATTAACAGAATTAATTGAAGTAGAGACGATGCATGAACGTAAAGCGAAAATGGCAGAGCTTGCAGATGCTTTTATTGCGCTTCCAGGCGGATACGGAACGTTTGAAGAACTATTTGAAGTTGTATGTTGGTCACAAATTGGTATACACAATAAGCCGGTTGGTTTATTAAACATAAAAGGTTTTTACGGACCAATTCTGCAAATGGTTGAACGTGCAGCAGAAGAAGGATTTATGAATCCATCAAATAAAGAATTGATCGTTTCAGCTGAGACGGCAGATAAACTAATTCATGCAATCCAAAATTATGAGCGTCCTGTTTTGGGAACGAAGTGGAAGCAACTATCATAGCAAATACGGAAACACATGTCGTTTTAATTTAAGATGGCATGTGTTTTTAATTTGGTTCAATATGTTAATGTTGAGATATGATGTTTTTTGGAAAAGGAGAAATTGATGGAGGAGTTTGTGTATTTACGTCCTGTTTTTAAAAGTATTTTAGCAGCGTCTATTCTTGTTATGCTAATCGTTTCAACACAGAAGAAAGAGCTAATTAATGAATTTTGGCTTTGGTTTATTTCGATATTGTGTATCGGTGTTTCGGCGATAACACTCTTTATGATTGGCTTTATTGTTGATGAGTATAATTTGGCTGGAGATCCACAATCGTTTTGTATGTTTATTGCGATTGGTTGTATTAGTGGCCTGAATTTCATTATTTATTACAGAAGGCAATAAAAGAGGCATTCCATATTACTTTGGAATGCCTTTATCATTTTGATTGCTTTGTTTTTTATAGATGTCTTTGGAAACACATGAAAGTTTATTTTAAAAAAGCATGTGTTTTTAATTTGGTTCAATATATTGATAGTGAGATGTGGAAGCGTTTGAAGAGGGGAAGTAGATGGAGGGATGTTTTGATGAATTAAAAAAGAACATCTGAATAAAGGGTGAGTAAGGAATTATTGAGTGACATATAATTGTTCCGTTAAAGGGTCAGATTGTGGAAGATACCGAATGTTTTTATGAAGTTAGTAGAGGTTTTTTTAATCGAAATGAGAATAAATTTTATAGATGTAATCCTTTGGAAATTTTTAATCAGCTATGTATCATAATCTAATCATTAAAATGAAAATTGGAGGAGAGATGAGCATGGGGCGTTCTGTATTAAAAATGTATAACTACCACTTATGGGCAAATGAAGTTATTTTAAATCGTTTAAAAGAACTACCGCAAGACATTTTCCATAAGGAAGTTAAGAGTGGTTTTTCTTCGGTTGCAAAAGTAATGTCTCACATATACCTCACAGATTTAGCCTGGTTTGAGATTATTTCTGGTAAAAGCATGAGTGATGCAATGGTACACACAGACCAATTGAGAGAGCAGCTGGAAACAAAAAATATTGAGGAAATGAAAACTAGTTTTTATGAATTATCTAAACGATATAAAGTACTTTTAAGTAGTCAACAAGATTATGAAAAAGTGGTTGAGGTTGATAATCCATATGCTGGGCACCTAGATACGACGGTTTCTGAAACAATACTACACGTCGTCACCCACGGAGCATATCACCGTGGGAATATAGCCACAATGTTGCGGCAAATGGGTTATACCTCTGTTATGCAAGATTTTGGACTGTTTCTATATTCAAAATGAATTCTTTTTATTTACCATAGAATATGGGTTTTATGATATTTTTTGGGGACTGCTTTTATTATTGGCTTAAGTTTAATTATGTAATATAGAATAAAGGCATTCCATATTATTTCGGAATGCCTTTATTGTTATTTTTATTTTGTTTTTTATACAGGTACCAGCCACCCCATCCGCCACCAATTGCTACGACAACGAGGAAAGCATAGTCTTTAACCTCGACACGTATATTGAAAATATTAGCTATAAGTAAGAGAATCCCAACTGTTATCAACGCAAAAAATGCTCTAATTAAGTAGTCTTTCAACTGAACCACTCCCGTCATTTAAGTAGTAAATGATGAATTTGGAAAAGCTTTTTGGATCTATGATACTAAAGGGTGTTTCTTATATTTTAACATAGATGAGATTGTAATATATTGATAAAAGTAGGGGAGAGGGGCGCTGATATTGTCGTGATTTGTCGGCAAATTGATATCCTTTGTCAAATCGTTGATATATTGCGGGTAATGATCGATATAATGAAAAAATCGTTGATATATTGCGAGTTATGATCGATATATTTGAAAAATCGTTGATATAATTTCGTGTACCGTTAAGTGCGACCATTACATAAAAAAGCGACTCTAAACGAGCCGCTTCCGCTTTAAAGTCTATTATTGATTCAAGAACGCACGTAGCATCCAAGCGTGTTTTTCTAGTTCTGTGTAGATACCTAGTAGTAGGTCAGATGTCATTTCATCGTCAGAGTCTTGAGCGATTTCCATGCCTTTTTTCAGTTCGACTAGCATCATTTCGTAGTCTTTCATGATTGCTTCGACCATCCCTTCTGCAGTTTCTCCGTATGCTGCTTCTTGAATAGAAGATAGTTCTAAGTATTCTTTCATTGTTGCTACTGGTTTGCCGCCAATTGCTAAAATACGTTCTGCAATTTCATCGATGTGAGTAGCTGATTCTGTGTAAAGTTCTTCGAATTTCTCGTGTAATGTGAAGAATTGAGGTCCTTTTACATACCAATGGAAGTTGTGAAGTTTTGTGAATAAAACGCTCCAGTCTGCTACTTGTTTGTTTAATACTTCGATTACTTGTTTGTTCATTATGATCAATCTCCTTTTGAGTTGTTATGTGATATCAATTACTAATTTATAATTATTATAATCTAGTAATCTCTATAAATCAACCCTTTTGCTGGAATTAATTTGAACAAATTATGAACTGTTGTAAATAAAAGGCCCTATTACGGTGAAGTAATAGGGCCTTTGTTTGAGATATGGCTCTTGTTCTAAACGAGCCGCTTCCGCTTTTATTTGTTAAACAGCCTTTTGTTTTTCTTCTACATCCTGTCCATCCCAGCACTCTGTATTCTTTAAGCCAGGGATAGAGTTTGCAACGAAGACAGGATCTTTGCCTTGTTTCTTTTGCTTCAAATAGTCTACTAATGCAGCGTAAGCAAATTTGCTAAGGAATGAGATGGCAATTAAGTTTGTGAATACCATTAGTCCCATGAATAAATCAGCTAAACTCCAAACTGTTTTAAGAGCAGCGATTGATCCGAAGAATACCATTCCGACAACTGCAACACGATAAATCATTAACCATGTTTTGCTTTCTTTAATGAATGCGATATTTGTTTCACCATAATAGTAGTTTCCTAGAAGTGAACTGAAAGCGAATAGGAAAATAATAATCGCTAAGAAAGTGCTTGCCCACGGTCCAATTTGTGAACTTAATGCGTTTTGTGTTAATTCGATGCCTTCTAAATTTGATCCTTTGTAAAGTCCAGAACATAATACGATAAATGCTGTTGATGTACATACTAAGAATGTATCTACGAAAACGCCTAATGCTTGAACAAGCCCTTGTTTTACAGGGTGAGATACATCAGATGTTGCGGCTGCATTAGGAGAACTACCCATTCCTGCTTCTGTAGCGAATAAACCGCGCTGAATACCGAACTTGATTGCTGCTCCAATACCACCAGCGATGGCTTGGTCTAAACCGAATGCACCGTTAAAGATTTCCATGAAAATGCTTGGTAACATACTGAAGTTGTTAATAACGACAAAAATAGCCACGCCGATATAAACGATTGCCATTGGCGGAACAATCATTTCTGTAATACGTGAAATGCTCTTAATACCACCAAAAATAATAACTGCAACTAATAAGGCTAATAGAGCTCCTACGATCGTTCGCTCTAGTCCAAAAGCATTTTCAAACGCTATTGTTACTGTATTCGCTTGAACTGAATTGAAAATTAATCCGTACGCAACTGTAATAAGAAGTGAAAACCAGACGCCCATCCAGCGTTTGTTTAACCCTTTTTCCATGTAATATGCTGGTCCACCACGGAACCTACTTCCATCTTTTACTTTATAAATTTGCGCAAGTGTACATTCTACGAAACTAGTAGCTGCTCCGATAATCGCGATAAACCACATCCAAAATATTGCGCCAGGTCCACCCATTGAAATTGCTAATGCTACGCCAGCTAAGTTCCCAATACCGATACGTGCTGCTGCACTTAAGCAAAATGCTTGGAATGGGGAGATGCTATCTTTCTTTTTTTCTTTTCGATTAAACCCTTTACTAATTAAGCTGACCATCTCACTGAAATGAGTAATTTGGACAAATTTTAATTTAAAAGAGAAGTAAAGACCGAAGCCGATTAGCATTGCAATAAGAATATATGACCATAAAATATTATTCGTTACCTCAAGGAATCTGCTAAAGATATCAACCATATAATACACTTCCTTTTTTTCGTAATAAGAAAATTATATGCAAAAAATATACGAGAATCAATTTTTCTAAAAAATTATGTTACTTAAGTCATTTTTGTGTTATGATTATGTTACATCGTAATATTTTTAGAATTATTTACATTTTAAAAAACTAAATTTAAAGCGAGAAGGTGGGGATAATTTGAAAGAAGATTCTTTATTGAAAGTAAGCCTTGAGAGTTTGAAAATGAGAAGTAATATATTTTTTATCATTACATCTTTAAGTATCTTTTTAGGGTCCACTTATTATTACAATAAAAGATTTCCAAATCACAAATATCCTGAGTGGTTAGAATTTCTAAAGCTGATTGGATGAATAAAAGACAGAAAAACAGAAAATTAAAATAAATAAGTTATGGAGGAGCTAAAAATGAATATTAGAGAAAGTGAACTTCCGGGTATTGGTTATAAGTTTCAAATCGTTACGAAAGGTAACGAAAAGATGGTAATTGTTATTCATGATGATGGACGTAGAGAAATGTATCATTTTGATTCAGACCATGAAGAAAGCATCTCAAGTATTTCACTACGTGACTCAGAGGCAAGACAAATTGCAGCAATATTAGGTGGAATGGTATATAAGCCTAGGGCGTTAGAAAATGTTGAGATGGTTTTTGAAGGTTTAGCGATTGAGTGGTTCAAAGTGGAGAATACAGCTCCAGCAATCGGAAAAACAATTGGCGATCTTGAAATAAGAAAAACATATAGCGTAACGATAATCGCGGTTATGAAGAAGAACATGAAGAAGCTATTTAATCCAGGACCAGAAACAGTAATTGAAGAAGGAGATATGCTGGTAGTTTCAGGTGAGAGAGAAGAAATTAAAAAAATCATTAATGAATTACTTTCAAATAGGGGGGACTGATTAGATGGATACGTTAATTTTTGAAGTTGGTACAGCTTTAGTTTTAGTGGCAATTGCAGCAGTAATTGCTGGAAAATTTAAGTTCTCAGTAATTCCTTTTCTAATCGTTCTTGGAATGTTAGTAGGACCGCATGCACCGACAATAGGTGTTATCGATCTCAAATTTATTGAAAGTGCAAGTGTAATTTCCTTCCTTGGACGGATTGGGGTTCTATTCCTTCTATTCTATCTAGGATTAGAATTTTCAATGAAAAAACTAATTAAATCTGGACGCTCTATTGCGATTGGTGGAACGATTTATATTTTAATTAACTTTTCACTTGGTTTGTTATACGGATTTATAATGGGATTCCCATTACTAGAAATCTTAATTATTGCGGGTATTATTACGATTTCTTCTAGCGCTATCGTTGCTAAAGTGTTAGTGGACTTAAGAAGAACTGGTAATAATGAAACCGAATTAATTTTAGGAATTATTATGTTTGAAGATATATTCCTTGCTGTATATTTATCAGTTGTTTCTGGTTTAGTACTTGGGGATCACGCTTCCTTCTTAGGTGCCCTTACTTCAATTGGAATTGCTTTAGGATATATGCTTCTATTCTTTATAGTAGCTAGAAAGGCTACGCCGTTATTAAATAAATTGCTCAACATTAGCTCAGATGAGATCTTTATTATTGTAGTATTTGCTTCGTTATTCTTCATTGCTGGTTTTTCAGAAACAATTCACGTTGCAGAAGCAATTGGAGCACTTCTTCTAGGATTAGTTTTCTCTGAGACAGAGCATAGTGACCGAATTGAACATCTTGTTGTTCCATTTAGAGACTTTTTCGGAGCTATTTTCTTCTTCAGCTTCGGGTTAAGTATTGATCCGTTCTCATTAGGCGGAGCGATATGGTTAACGTTAGGCGCTGTCCTTCTTACGATAATCGGTAACTTTGTAGCAGGAATGATCGCAGGAAGACAAGCTGGATTATCTCATAAAGCATCAACAAATATCGGATTAACAATCGTTTCAAGAGGAGAGTTCTCCATCATTATGGCTAATATCGGTATCGCTGGTGGTTTAATGTCAGTACTGAAACCATTCTCAGCACTATACGTGCTTATACTATCCATTTTAGGCCCACTTTTGACAAAAGAGTCGAAGAATGTATATAAATTCTTAAATAAAATCTTTAAGTGGGATACGAAGACTAACTAAATTAAAAAAAATAAAAGTACAAGATATTTCCTGCTTGTACTTTTATTTTTGTAATGAAAACAGTAAAGAGAGGTAAATGATGTTAGGAGAGTTGATTCATTCGGTTTTAGTTTTTTTAGAAGGACTTGGTTATTGGGGAATTATGCTTGGATTAATGCTAGAGGTTATTCCAAGTGAAATCGTATTGTCTTATGCAGGTTATTTAGTATCAACAGGAAGCATTACATTTTGGGGCGCTGTCGCGTTCGGTACAATTGGTGGTGTAATTGCACAACTATTCATTTATTGGATTGGTCGATATGGAGGAAGACCTGTTCTTGAGCGATATGGAAAATATATTTTAATTCAGAAGAAACATATTGATTATGCTGAAGATTGGTTTAATCGTTATGGAACTGGCGTTATCTTTACCGCACGTTTTATTCCGGTTGTGCGTCATGCTATTTCGATACCAGCGGGTATTGCGAAAATGTCACATGCTAAGTTTATTACGCTAACTACATTAGCTGTTATTCCGTGGTCAATTGTGTTTGTATATTTAGGTTTTAAATTAGGAACAGAATGGGAAAGTATTAATAAAGTTGCGGGGCCATATGTGAAATACTTTGCACTTGCTGCTATTGTTTGTGCAATTGGTTATTTTGTATTAAAAAAAATGATGAAAAAAAAGTGATTACAGAAAAGGAATCTATGTCGACGTAGATTCCTTTTTTATTGGCATTTTTTCAAGGATGAAAGAATACGTTTAATATTTACCATATTGTGGCATACATATAGAAAAAGGGTGCTTGGAAAGGGGAATAAAGAGAAATGGAACTCCAGTTTCAAAATGTATATCAACAGGTAGAGAATTGGTATGTGTTGGATTCGGAGCTTCCTTGGGATATCAAAAAGTTGAGAGAGGATTTGTTTTCTCTTATTGAAGTATGTAAAACGCCCGTTATTTTTTGTGATACGTGTGATGCAAACGATGTGCTTCTATCATTAGGAGAAGAGGAAGAAGAGTTCCTATTCCCAGTAGGTGGTTTTTATCATAAAGAAAAGCAATTAATTTTCGTTTGTATATGGGAAGAGTATGAGCAAGTTCTCAAAACGCTACTGCATGAATTCCGCCATGCGATGCAGCATAAGAGAGATATATTGTATGTGGGAAGTGAACGGTACGAAGAGCGGTGGATTGAAAAAGATGCGAGGAAGTTCGCGGAGAGGAAATTGGATGAATATAAGAGTAGAAAGTTAATGTAAAGCATAGTGGAGAAATAGCGCTGTGCTTTCTTTGTGCTTATTAAAAATAAGTATTTGACTTTTATAAAGTTTAGTTCTAAACTAATGGTATGAAACGAGCGAGGTGATGAAATGAAAACAGAAGATAGACTAGGGCTACTATTATGGTTTCGTTTATCACGTTTTTATAATAAGAGTATTCGTGAGACGAATCAGCATTTGAAGAAATGGAATGTATCTGCCGCCCAGTTTGATGTGTTAGCTCAAGTTGGAGGACATGATCGTTTAACGCAGCAAGAACTTGGAAATAAGCTATTTGTTACGAAAGGAAATGTAACGCAGCTTTTAAATAAAATGGAGCAGCTTGAGTGGATTTCGCGTGAACAAGAGGGTACTACGAAATATATTTCTTTAACAGAAAAGGGAAGAGCTTTATATGAGGAAATCGTCCCACCTCAAGAAACGTTCCAAGCAGAGAAGTTTCATAATTTAAATATAGAGGAACAAAAGCAATTATTAACACTACTAAAAAAGTTACAGTAAGAAAAAATTTTAAAATAAATCTCGAATTCGAGATAGTATGAGGTGAAGGATATGTTTAGAAAAGTTGATCATAAAAATATGGGCAGAGCAAATCATGGCTGGTTAAATACACATTTTCATTTTTCTTTTGCTAATTACTATAACCCAAATAACATGAACTTCGGAGCGTTACGTGTTATTAATGATGATCTAGTAGCGGCACAAACTGGTTTTGATATGCATCCGCACCGTGATATGGAGATTATTTCTTACGTTGTAGATGGTGCTTTAACACATGAAGACAGCATGGGAAATCGCGGAACGATTGAGCGTGGACATGTTCAATATATGAGTGCTGGCACGGGTGTATTTCATAGCGAGCATAATTTAGGAAATGAAACGCTGCGTTTATTACAAATTTGGATTTTACCAGACCGTGCGGATCATAAACCAAACTATGGTGAGTTTAAATTTGATTGGAGCAAGCGCGAAAATGAATGGTTCCATATGGTATCTTCAGTAGAAGGAAATGCACCAATTCAAATTCACCAAGATGCGAATTTATACTCCTTATCATTAGAGGCTGGAAAAGAAATTCATTTTCCAGTGAAAGAAGGCCGTCAATTGTACCTTGTACAAATTGAAGGAAGCAGTGTAATCAATGGTGAAAATCTTGTTATGCGTGATGCAGCAGAAGCGGTAGAAGAAGATATTCATATTGAAGCAAAAGAGCAATCACACTATTTAGCAATTGAATTGAAAAAATAATAAAATGCGTAAAAAAAAGAGGACATCCGATCGGATGTCCTCTTTTTTTGATTGGAATTGTCTGAAAAATGTTTCTCAAATTTTGGGTAGAGGTATCAGCTGTAAAAATCAGAATTGTATAAAAGTGTCAAAAATCTTTATGGGAATGGGGAATGTTATAGTGAAAAAGCAAGTCATTTCATCAGCATTAGCGTTAACTGTTATCACCGGGGGATTTGGAGCGTTTGGGGCAACGACAACGAAAGCGGAAGAACAAAAAATTCAATATCATCAAGAATTTAAAACACCTGCATACATAGGTGAAGAATGGAAAGCACCGGAAGGGCTAGATAAAAAAGAGACGGTCTTTCAATACTTAGAGAGTAAGAAAGATATGTTTAAATTAGCAGGAAATATTGAAAAGCATTTTAATATCGTTGGGGAAGAAAAAGACGCTGAATCTGATACGACACATGTAAAGCTAGTTGAGAAACATAATAACATTCCTGTGTACGGTTCTGATCAAACTGTTACACTTGATAAAGAGAATAATGTAAAAGCATTCTTCGGACAAGTTATTCCGAATTTAGATGATAAAAATATTCCTGCAGCTGCAAGCATTACTGCGGAACAAGCAGAAACAATTGCTAAGGCAGATATTGAGAAAGAAATTGGTAAAGTAAAGAGTTATGACGGTGTGAAAAAAGATTTATTTGTATATGAAAAGGACGGTAATTACTATCTTGCATACTTAGTTAAGGCATCGATTTCAAAACCAGCTCCAGGATATTGGCATTATTTTGTTGATGCAACGAATGGAAATGTTATTGAGAAATATAACGCTGTAGATAACATTACTGGATTTGGTTACGGAGTATTAGGTGCTAGACAATCATTTGAAATTGCTCAAGATACGAAAACAGGACAATTCAACTTGTTTGATGGTAAACGAGGACAAGGTGTTCATACATTTGATGCAGAAAATATGGACGAGAACTGGTTTAATTTATTCTCACAATGGCTTGGATATACAGGAGAAGAAGTTGAAAGTAAATCTAAGTTCTTCGAAGATAAAGCTGCAGTTGATGCGCATGTAAATGCAGGAAAAGTATATGATTACTACAAAAAGACATTTAATCGTAACTCTTTCGATGATAAAGGTGCGAAGCTTATTTCTACTGTTCACGTAGGGGAGAGCTGGAATAACGCAGCTTGGAATGGTGTGCAAATGATGTATGGTGATGGCGATGGAAAAACATTCATTCCATTATCTGCTGGACTTGATGTTATCGGTCACGAATTAACGCATGCTGTAACTGAACATACAGCAAACCTTGTTTACAAAAATGAGTCAGGGGCGTTAAATGAATCGTTATCTGACATTATGGGTGTTATGGTTGAGAAGAAGAGCTGGGATTTAGGTGCTGACATTTATACACCTGATAAACCAGGCGATGCACTTCGTTCACTAAAAGATCCAGCATCTATTCCAAACCCATTAAAACCAAGTGAAGGTTACCCAGATCACTATAGTAAACGTTATACTGGAACAGCTGATAATGGCGGCGTTCATATTAACAGTAGTATTAATAATAAAGCTGCTTATTTAGTATCTGAAGGCGGAGATCATTACGGCGTGAAAGTAACTGGAGTGGGCCGTGAAGCGACAGAAAAAATTTACTACCGTGCGCTTACGAAATATTTAACTGCAAACTCTGACTTCAAAATGATGCGTCAAGCTGCACTTCAGTCAGCTGAAGATTTATATGGTAAAAACTCTAAAGCTGTACAAGCTGTAACGAAAGCTTATGATGCAGTAGGCGTAAAATAATAAGAGAAAAAAACCTGACTAGAGTGTCAGGTTTTTTTTCTTTATCCCGCTAGTCGCGAATGCCTAATGCGATTTTCGCCATACGTGACATACGTTCTTTCGACCACGGTGGATTCCAAACGACATTTACTTCTATTTCATTAACTTCAGGTACGTTCGTTGATAATACTTTTTTAACGTCTGATACGATTTGCCCAGCCATTGGACAACCGATAGAAGTCATAGTCATCGTAATGACAGCATTATTATTTTCATCTGCTGTAACATCATACACTAATCCAAGATTAACGATATCAACACCTAGTTCAGGGTCAATAACAGCTTCTAAATTGGCAAATAATTTATTTTCAAATGCTTCTTGTGACATAAGCAGCCCCTCCTACAATTTAATGATATCGATTCTCATTATAACGGAAATGAGTATAATGTGCAGGAAATGAGCTCAAAAAAATATCCCTCTTTGAAAGGGGGATATTTTTTTGAAAATCTATTCTGTTTTAAAATGAGATACGAGTTGATCTAACTCTTCAACTGTTTGTTTCATTTTTCCAGCAGTTACTGCCATTTCATTCATAACGATAACCTTTTTTTCAGCAGATTGTGCCGTTGCGGCAGTTTCGCTGGATACTTCAGTCGAGATAGAAGCGATGTTATTAAGTGAAGCGTTCATTTCTTCAGCACTTGCAGCCATCTCTTCAGCAGTTGCTGATATATCTTGCATTTGAGTAGATACTTTATTTACTTGTTCTACAATTGTTGAGAAAGAAGTACCAGCTTCACGAATAACATTAATGCCTTCAAATGCTTCAGAACGGCCTTGAGACATCATAGAGCTAGCAGTTTCTGTATCATTTTGAATTTGATGTAGTAATTGATTAATGTCTGTTGCAGCTGTTTTAGATTGTTCAGCAAGTTTTCGAACTTCGTCAGCTACGACAGCAAATCCTTTTCCTTGCTCGCCAGCACGAGCTGCCTCAATAGAAGCATTTAAAGCAAGTAAGTTTGTTTGCTCAGCAATATTAGAAATAGATTGTACAGCAGTATCAATATATTTCGTATGAGTGATTAGACGTTCAACCACTTCTGACGTAGCATTTACAGCTTCGTGTATCGTTGTCATTTGTGAAACAGATTTTTGGATAACGGTACTTCCATCGCTAGCATGTTCAGATGTGGCAACAGCAAGTTCCGCTACAGATGAAGCAGATTCAGCAATACGCTGAACACTTACTGCCATATCGTCCATTGCAGTTGAACTTTCTTCCATACTAGAAGTTTGTGATTGAATACTTGCATTTAAGTTGGACATCGAGCTTTGGACTCTTACTGTCGCCTCACGTGAGGTATTCGTTTTTTCTAGCATATTTTCAGAAGCAGTTTGTACTTCCACTGATGTTTTTTGAACACGATTAATGATATGTTGTAGGTTTTCTAACATTTTATTAAATGATGTTGCGATAGCACCGATTTCATCGTTGCTATTTACTTGTAGACGTGCCGTTAAGTCACCTTCTTGAGAGGCTAATTCTTTTAGTTTTGTGTCAATTTGTTGAATTGGTTTCACAAGTTTACCAGAGAACCACCATGCAAGAATAATTGCAGCGACAATACAAATAACAAGTGATAAGAAAATAACATATTCGATTAAGAGTGCAGATTGGTCAATTTTTTCAATAGATTGTTCACGTAATTTAGCTTGTTCATTACTGTAATTTGTGAAGTCACCAATTACTTTATAGACAGTTCCGTTCTCTGAAGAAGCTACTTGTAAAGCTTCTTCCCATTTTTGTTCTTTTGCAAGAGTGAATACTTTTTCTTCAACGAACTTTCTCCAAGTAGACCCTAATTCCATTGTACTTTTTACGGACGAAGAAGCATTTGGATTAGAAAGAAGTTTATCTTTTGAATCCTCAAGACGTTTACTCATCTCATTAAACTTGTCTAATTCGACTTGATCATGTTGTAGTAAATAACCTCTTAAAGCAGAGAGCTGTACTTGATAAGCGTCTCCACGTTCTTTTAATTCTGTTGCCAGTGGAGAAATTTCTTTTTGTAATGTTTCAGCTTTACGAGATTGGTCAATAGCAAAAAATAAAATAAATGCTAAGGCGATACCGAATAAAGCGCAAATCGTTCCCATCATGAACATAAGTTTTTTTCTGATACTTACAAAATTCATATGATAAAAAGCCTCCTTTGTGAAATCTTAGTATTAGAATTAATAAATGTAAAAAATTGAAAGAAAGCTTTACTCCAGTTGGAATAAAGCTTTCTTATTTCCTTTAGGAATTATAGCAGACGGAATGAGAGATAGAAAGAGATATTTTAAAGTGAAAAAAGAGAGACTGTAAAACTTGCTTTCCTATACCTTTGAGTTCGTGTCATTTTCACTTTAAGCGTTTGTTTTGAAATGAGAAACGAGAACTTCAAGTTCTTGTACAATTGTTTTCATTTCAGATGATTTGTTAGCCACGATACTCATTTTGTTTACTTGATCACCAGCCGAATGTGCTGTTTGTGATGTTTCTGCAGCAACTTCGTTTGAAATAGAAGCGATATTATTTAAAGCTGCATTCATTTCTTCAGAGCTTGCAGCCATCTCTTCAGCAGTTGCAGACATTTCTTGCATTTGCGTAGAGACTTTGTTAATGTGGTTAACAATTTCTGAGAATGAAGATCCGGCGGTACGAATAACCGTAATTCCTTCAGAAGCCTCTGCTTGACCTTTTGTCATCATGTCATTTGCTATTTTAGTATCAGCTTGAATTTGATGCAGTAAATGGTTAATGTCAGTTGCGGCTAGTTGAGATTGTTCAGCAAGTTTTCTAACTTCATCGGCAACAACAGCGAATCCTTTACCGTGTTCACCAGCACGAGCTGCTTCAATAGAAGCATTTAAAGCAAGTAAATTTGTTTGCTCGGCGATATTCGAAATAGATTGAAGTGCAGTATCTATATGATTTGTATGTGTAATGAGTCGCTCAACTACTTGTGATGTAGCATTAACAGCTTCGTTAATTGTATGCATTTGTGTAATAGATTTCTCAATGACTTTATTCCCATCATCTGCTTTTTCTGAAGTTGTGACAGCTAAACTAGTAACAGAAGAGGCGGACTCAGCGATACGCTGAACACTCGTTGCCATGTCATCCATTGCGGTTGAACTTTCTTCAATGCTAGAAACTTGTGAACGAATATTGTGTTCAAGAGCATTCATAGTTTCTTGGGTCCTTGCGGTATTTTCCATAGAAGCGGTTGTTTCAATAAATACATTTTCGGAAGCTTCTTTTACACTTGTTGATGTTTGTTGAACTTGTTTTATTATATGCTGTAAGTTAGTGAGCATTTGATTAAAGGAATTTGCAATGTCACCAATTTCATCTTTACTCGTTACGTGTAATCTAGCCGTTAAATCTCCATCTTGAGAAGTTAATTCTTTTAACTTCTCATCAATTTGTCGAATTGGTTTAACGAGTTTACCAGAGAACCACCATGCTAATAAAATAGACGTTAATGTACATGTAATGAGTGAGAAGAAAATAATATATTGAATAAGTGATGAAGAAGACTCGACATCAGCAATTAATGCGTCACGTTTCTCATTTTCTTCATTTGTATATTTATTAAAACGACCTAAAAGATCATTTACATAATCTGTTTGTGCTAAAGCAATTCTAGATGCTTCGTCCCATTTTCCTTCACGCGCAAGAGGGAGTACCTCATTATCTATGACGCTACGCCATTTTCCTCCCATTAAAATGGCTTCTTTCATTCCTTCTGGGAGCTTTTTGTCACTTGTTACTTTCTCTCTAGTATCAGCTAATTTTTTCCCTTCTCGGTTGAACTTATCTAATCCTTTTTGATCATGTGATAGCAAATATTCTTGTAAACCAGCAACTTGTCCTTGGAACCAATCGCCACGTTCTTTTAAAATCGTCGCTCTTTTCGATACATCATTTTTTAACGTTTCGATTTCACTTGCTTGATTCATGGCGAATGAAAGAATAACAATAAGAGCAATGCTAAATAAAGAAGAAATGCTTAAGAGTGTGAACAGTAGTTTTTTTCGAATACTAACATATTTCATCGTTACCCCTACCCTCATTTAAACTGTTTATTATGATTTATAGATATTTAAAACGAAATTAATAAAAACATTATTATGAAGTTATTAATCTGTTCAATAAAAATTATAGCAGATAATGGAAGGAGTCAGATTGGTATTAGAAAAAGTTCTTAAAATGTATACATTTGCATATCATAAAATTCATAAATAAATATTAGAAATGCTATTGAAATTTGAAATGACATCATGTATACTTCTAATTAGTTGATAACGATTATCAGTATCAACTAAAAACATTACTCTTCGTTATGTTGGTCATACCCCTTTTTGACGACGTAAGTCAGAGACGAAATGTTGAAATATCTTGTGTCCTATTCTACAGAATTATGGTAATCTCCAACCTCAACTTATATGCGTGAGCATGCAAAAAGGATCCTATCCGTGAAGGGATCCTTTTTTGCATACTGTCGCAATTATTGTATATAGACCAGGGATACGTTCTTCGATTCCTTCTGGTGCAGTAGAAGGGAAGACCCATCTTTGATGAGATCCATGTTCTTCAACTAGTTTTTCAATTTTAAAACGTTCTTCCGCCAGTGTTGTAATGATTTCTCCTAGCGTCCAGCGACGGATGGTTGTTTTAGGTAGCGATTCTTTCTGTGCTTCTGTAAGAAGGATGCTATAAGCAACATCATCTTCAATTAATTCTTCATCGAAATAATTTCCACTTGCTCGAAATGATGGATGGTCTACTCCTAATAGCTTTGTGTATATTGGATGGTAATCGCGAAGGATAAGTATCCCACCTGGCTTTAGTAGTTGAGAAATTTTTTTGAAAAGTGGTTTTAAATCTAGAAAGTAATGAAGTACACCAAGCTCCAGTAATACGATATCAAATGATTTGGAGAGATTTACATCTAGTACATCAGAAACGATGTAATGAATAGAGACGTCTGCGGCGTCCGCAAGTTCATTTGCATATTTTGCATTACTTGCTGAAATATCAACAACTGTTACGTCAGAGCCTAAAAGGGCAAGTGCGACAGCTTTATTTCCTTTTGAGCCGAGTAAATTAATAATACGTCTTCCTTTTGGAGATTGTATGTAAGGTAAATAATGTGCTACTTCGCGTGTGGGATCTTCCATGATTTTTTTCGCATAATCCTCCGGTGCCCCATGGCGATTCGTCCAAGCTTCATAAGCAGCTGTATTCCAGCTTTTTTCATTTATAGTGCTTAGTTGTTTTGGGTTCAATGTTATCACTCCTTTTGTGAACGTATAGGTATTCGGCGGGAGGATGGGATTTCCTTTTCGTTCTGAATAAAAGTTTGATTTTTCTGTGATTAAGTCGTACAATACTTGTTATACGTAAAAGCGTTGAAAAGGAAAAGTAGGATGAACACATTCTTTCCAGAGAGCTTCGGTAGCTGAGAAGAAGCAAGAATATTCATTTGAACAATGGCCTTTGAGCTTCGTCCTGAACTTATCAAATGATAATAGTAGGCGGCGACGAGAGTTGGTACTCGTTATCAAAACCACAGTATAAGAGCATAGAGCTCCGTACTTGTTAAGGCTAATTATGTGAGTGATTGGCGAAATAAGGTGGTACCGCGACTGTTTATACAGCCCCGCCCTTATCTTTTTTAAGATAGGGGCGGGGCTTTTTATATTTTAAAGGAGGAATGTAAGATGAGTATTTTTATTGGGGGCGCTTGGCCATATGCGAATGGCTCATTACATCTTGGACATATTGCGAGTTTATTACCTGGAGACATTTTAGCGCGTTATTACAGGGCAAAAGGTGAGAATGTGCTGTATGTTTCAGGGAGTGACTGCAATGGAACACCGATTGCAATTAGAGCAAAACAAGAAGGTGTGACAGCAAAAGAAATTGCTAATAAGTATCATGAAGAATTTCAGCGATGTTTTCGTGATCTCGGTTTTACGTATGATTGCTATACACGTACCGATAGCGAGCATCATCATGAAACTGTTCAAAAAGTTTTTTTACGTTTATTAGAAGAAGGCTATATTTATAAAAAAACAGTGGAACAAGCGTATTGTGAAACGTGTACGCAGTTTTTACCGGATCGTTATGTAGAAGGAATATGTCCATATTGCCATGAAGCAGCAAGAGGAGATCAATGCGATGCTTGTTCTGCTATTTTAGATCCTCTTGATTTGTTAGAAAAGAAATGTAAGTTATGTGGTAGTACGCCATCTGTAGAGGAAACAGAGCATTTCTATTTTGCATTGCATACATTTCAGGAGCAAATTAAAAAAGTTGTAGAAATCGCAAAAGAAAAAGGAACATGGCGTGATAATGCAATTCAATTAACGGAAAGATATGTAAAGGAAGGGTTACAAGATAGGGCTGTATCAAGAGATTTACCAATCGGGGTATCAATTCCAGTGAAAGGGTATGAAGATAAAAAAATTTACGTATGGATTGAAGCAGTGGCAGGATATTATTCAGCGAGTAAACATTGGGCTGAAGAAACAGGAAAAGATGATCAAGAGTTTTGGAATAGCGATGCGCAAACATATTATGTACACGGCAAGGATAATATTCCATTTCACTCCGTCATTTGGCCAGCGGTATTACTTGGAATAGGGGAAGAAGCAATCCCACGTCATATCGTTTCGAATGAATATTTAACAGTTGAAAAAAGAAAATTATCTACAAGTAAAAACTGGGCAGTATGGGTGCCTGACATATTAGAACGCTATGATCCAGATTCTATCCGTTACTTCTTAACAGTAAATGCACCAGAAAATCGTGACACTGATTTTTCATGGCGTGAATTTATTTACAGTCATAATAGTGAATTGTTAGGAGCATATGGAAACTTCGTGAACCGCACATTAAAGTTTATTGAAAAATATTATGATGGCACTGTACCAAAGGGGACTATTGATATAGAGCTGAAAGATAAAGTAGAAGGATTATATAAAAATGTAGGAGAGGCGATTGAGCAAACTAAATTTAAGGTGGCGTTAGAGACAATATTTGATGCAATACGTTTTGCAAATAAATATTTTGATGAAAAGCAGCCTTGGAAACAAAGAGAAGATGATCCAGTTTCGTGTGAAGAAACGATTTATAACTGTGTGTATCTTATCGCTAATTTTGCAAATCTCCTTGAACCGTTTTTACCATTTTCAAGTGAAAGAGTTAGAAGCACATTGTCGATTATTAAACGAAATTGGGAACCGCAAAATACGTTGCCAAGTAGAATTGATAGCGTGCAGCCACTATTTGAGCGAATCGATGTAAAACAAATTGAGCATGAGGTAGGGAAGCTATATGGAGCGGTAAAGTGAAATATAGAAAAAGACCTTTCAAGTAAATGAAAGGTCTTTTGTTATGCAGTATGATTCTCTTTCTTATCTTTCAAAAAGAAAAGTACGGCAAGGATTACAAGAATAATAGCTGCAATATCATACGTTATTTTAAATGTAGTATTAAAGTTTAAGTACTCTACGAAAGGAGTTTTCACTGCTCCTGCATATATACAAACGGGAATGAGAAGTAAATCGTAAAATTTCTTTTCTTTCATATATCTTATTAGGAAGAAGATACACATAATAGCAAAAAATATGATACTTAAAATAGTCATTTATACCTCCAGATAAATTTACTTATTTTAATTGCAGTTATATCTTTTATATAAATTCTGTATTTTTTCAAGCGCTATGCACGCGATTGTGTTTCCTTTCTTTCCTAGCCGTAAGCAGCTGAGGAGTGAAAATCCCAACCAATATAAAAATAATACCAATCCACTGCATGAATGTTACGACTTCATGTACAAGTGTAATAGAAGCGATAATAGCAGTTGGTAATTCAGCTGCACCTAATATTGTACCGAGTCCTGTTCCAACCTTTGGTACACCGATTGAAAAACAAATGACAGGTACGACAACACCGAACAAGCCGAGGAAGAAAGCATATTTCCATAGGCCAGCTTGCAAAGCACCATCTGTTAAAAAGGTTGGCGGAAAGAATAGGCATACGATAAGAGTAGCACTTGTTGTCATAAGAAAGCTTTTCGTATAAGGCGGAACATCGGTAGCAACGCGTCCGCTTGCAAAAACATAGAATGAAAAAGAGACTGCAGCTAATAGTCCAAAGATAATCCCTTTTGTAGAAAAACTTTGTCCGAGGCCTTCAAATACACCACCTGCAAACAATGTACCAGCAAATAAAATAAGGATAGATATGATCTTATCGCGGCTTGGAAATGTTCGATTTGCAATTGCTTCGATAATGACACCAATCCAAGTGAACTGAAAGAGTAGGACGACAGCGATAGATGCGGGTAGTTCTTCTACAGAAATAGCGTAGAAAATTCCAGTCATACTCATTGTTGTTCCGACGGTTAGTAATGAAAAGAATTGTTTTTTTGTTACTTTATGACGTGAAAAGAAAAGAACGAGTAGAAATAGTCCAATCCATCCGAAGACATATTGTCCCCCTAATAGTTGATGTGCTGAAAATCCATTTATGAATCCGAGTTTGAAAATAGTTGAAAGTATGCCGTAGCTGCAAGCACCGAATAAAACGAGCAATGAATATTTAAACTTATCCATGAAAAATCCTCCTTTTAAGTAATAAAAAACGCCCGCTATCCAAATAAGGATAACGGGCGAACGAAACAGAGTAAGACACTCTACAAAATTCCGCCACTCACACATGAAGTATGAGTTTGGGGTATGTAATTATAGTGAATGTTACATTGCTTTTGGGAATACAATGGAGCATTTTACACCTTGAGCTGTGTTTTGTATCCCGTAAGGAAACTGATGTTTATCTAATATTTGTTTCACGATATATAATCCAAGACCACTACCTTGTACTAAACCGTGTTTATCAGGGTTTGCGCGATAGAAAGGCTCAAATAAATGAGCAAGTTTATCTTCATCAATTTGTGAACCTGTATTCAATACTTCTAATGCGTAACCGTTTGGTTTTTCATAAAGCTTTATATATACGTGCTGATGGTCAATTGTATAATGAATTGCATTTGAAATAATGTTAAAAATAGCAGTTTGAATAAATTTAGGATCAGCTAAAATTTGTACGTCGTGTTTAATATTAGATTGTACATTTAATTGTTTTACAGATACAAAGTAATCTACTTTCTTTATAACATCCTCAATAATATTAGATAAAGAAATGACTTCTAAATTCGGTTTAAATTGAGGGTTTTGTATTTTGGATAATTCCGACATTTTTTCCGTTAATATGTTAATGTCTTGCATCATCTCGTAGGAACGTTTCAAATACTTATCTCTATCTTTATAAGCTCCAATTCCGTGAATCATGCCATCTAGTTGTCCCATAACGGCTGCGATGGGTGTTTTTAATTCATGGGATACCATAGACATAAATTCTTTACGAGATTGTTCTAATTGTTGTTCCTTCTTGAGCTCATTTCTTAAATCTTGATTGCTTTCATGTAAATTCTTCACAATATTTGGTACTTGTGAAGCGGCTACTGACAAATTAAAATCTGTTTGATCTGTATTTTTGCTAAGTAGCTTTTTATCTGAGAAATCAAGATTCATAATATCTTTTAAAGCATCGCTCATATATTGAAAAGGTTTAGCAATTAGTTTTGCGTACATTAAAGATCCGAGTAGAGATAATGCAAGCATTGTCGCGCCAACCTGTGGAGCTAACTGCTGCAACGCATCTGCTAACTTTGGATTATCATTTGTATCATTTGTTTTACTTGCTGCATTTTGTGTATGTAAGGCATCATTATTAGCGGCTTTCTTTTCTGCTTCTGTAAGCTGATTAGAAGTGCTATTTTTCCCCGAAAGGTTTTGTGTATGTTCTTTTGCTTTTGCAGTTTGGCTAGGCTGCAAAAGGTGATTGATAGCTGCAGAAAGAGATTTATAATCTACAATAGAAGATTGGAAATTAGAAATGTTCCCTTCTGACACAGCTTTATTTTGATTCGTTTTACTTTGATCGTTTTGCTTATCTGAATCCGCCTGTTCTGTAGTCGGCGTTCCATTTTCTTTCGCAAAACGTTCTTTATCGTAGTTTGAAGCTAGAAAGTAAATAATTTGATAAAGACAAAGTGATAAAAGAATACAAAATAATAAGGTTTTGATGAAAATATTTTTGGTGATGTTGTCTTTACTACGATTCGATTTTGTAGCCAATACCTTTCACCGTTTTAATATAAGTAATTCCTAATTTTTTTCTTAAGTTTTTAATATGTGTATCTATAACTCTTACATCACCATAATGTTCATAGCCCCATACCTTATTCAACAAATCACTTCTTGATAATACTTTTCCTCGATTTTGCAGTAAAGTATAAATAATTTCAAATTCTTTTGTTGTCAATTCAATTTGATTACCATGAACATAAGCTGCATATGCTGTAGAGTTTAACATCAATTCATGGAATTGTAGTATAGTAGCAGCTTCTGCTTCCTTCGTTGCTGCCCTTCTTAATACAGCCTCTACACGCTTAATAAATACAGTGTAATGGAACGGTTTCGTAATATAGTCATCAATACCTAATTCAAATCCTTTAATTTCACTTTCTTCATTATGTAAGCCTGTTAACATAATGATTGGTACATCAGATTGTCCTCGCATAATTTTACAAATACTATAGCCATCTATATCTGGTAACATTACATCGAGGAGGACAAGATCATATGAATTTTTTTGGAAAAGAAGAATACCTTCTGTTCCAGCACCAACTACATCAACGGTAAAGTTTTGTGCCATTAGAAATTCACGAATAAGTTCTTGTATATCTGGGTTGTCTTCAATCACCAGTATATGCGTCATAGTAACACCTCCTAAATAACGCTTTTTACTGCAATATTCGAATTCATCATTTTTCGAGTGACTCAGATTGTTTATACATATAATAAGCCCCCGCTATAAAATAATCATGAAGGTAGCAAGGGGAATAGTTTAGTGTTACTGAATAGTTCAGAATTACAGTAGTTCTATTATAGTATGTATTATAAAATTTATAAAACATTATAACTGTATAATTTTAATATCTACGTTTATCAATGTTTAGATATTAGCTAATCAAATCTATTCCTATTATATATGTAAATACAGTTGTTTTGCTACTGTAAATGAATAAATAAAATAAGCCAAGACATAAAATTCTTGGCTACACATAAATCTTGTTTTTAGGCTATTTGACAGTGACAGTAGCTTGCTGCTGAACGCGCTCAAATAACCAGTGTATATCATTATTATACATACGAATACAACCAAGTGTTGTCCATTTGCCGATTGCTTGATTATTGTTAGTTCCGTGAATCGCATAAGTTGTTCCGTAAGTTCCTGCCATATTTAATCCAAGCCAACGGTCACCAAGTGGATTACGTGGATCCCCGCCTTTAATTTTGCCTGTATAATAAGGGCGGTTTTTAATTTTATTTACGATTTGAAAAGTGCCTTTAGGTGTAGGCGTTGCAGCTTTTCCAGTAGCGACAGTAAAACTTTTTATAAATTTTCCATCCTGATAATAATCCATTTTATTTAACTGAGTGTCTACAATTAATTGATCTTTCGTTGTAGCGGCCTCTGCGCTAGCGAATGGAAGAGTTAAAAATCCTAATGATAATAGTGCGCTTAATAATAATTTTTTCATTGTTATTCTCCTTTTACTATCGTAATAGTCTTACATACAATGAAGTTGTAATCCTCGTAATGCTTTATTTACATTTTCATCTAATGTTTCAAAGAATGTAGTGATTTTGCTGTTGTGTTTGTTGTTTTTATCAATAAGTAATCTTTCGTTTAATAAAAGCTCACCACGTAGTCCAAAACTTTGAACTTGAATATTTAGCTCATCTTCATTTTCAGAAATAATTGGTAAGAAATAGTGAAAAGCTTTCGTTGGAATGATGTAGCTTTTGCCAATCATGCTTTCTTGGTTTGAGTTAGTCCATTTTTTCGTGACAATTTTAATATTCTTTTTTGAAACGATAAAAGATAGTGTTGTAGATTTTGTTAAACTTACGTCAAATTCACTTGTTTCACATATGTGTAAATTAAAAACGGTTTCATTTTGATGAGATTCAACATTTGTATTAATAAAATCGTGCATTTTATATGCTTCCATTTCGTATTCACCCTTTTTTCAATTTCGAAAAACGACTTATATTTATTCAAATTAATGCTTAGTCATATATTAGTTAAATTTTTCAACAAATTCCGATATAATCTTACAATACGTATATGAAGCTAATATGAAGTTAGCATGAGTTTGTGGTGGTTTTTTATTGAGAACAAAATAAGAAAGGTTTTCCAGTGTTAAAAAATGGATAAAATTTGCATATTATTAATGCGTCTTTTTGTTATTTCGACTTAAAAAATGCTTTTAGCTACTTAATAAAGAACGGAAATCATTAGTGTGACCCTTACAAAAATGTAATAAAAATGTAAGCTATTGTGATAGTTATTTCGACAATTTTTTTATACAATAATAGTAAGAAGTTGTACGTGATTGAAAGGAGAGATGACATGGAATGGATTCATGAATTATTTCAGCAATACGGGTACTATGTTGTACTTGTAGGTTTGCTGTTAGAATATATTGCACTTCCGTTTCCGGGAGAGCCAACGTTAGCATATGCGGGATTTTTAGCACATAAGGGTGATTTAAGTTTACCGATTTTAATTATTCTATCCTTTATTGGGACAAGTGTAGGAATGACGATTCAATACTTTTTAGGAAATAAATTAGGTATGCCTTTCATTCAAAAGTATGGGAAATACGTATTTTTAACACAAAGAAAAATTGACTTAACGAGAATGTGGTTTGATAAGTATGGGTACTTCCTGATTTTTATTGGTTTCTTTATTCCTGGTGTACGTCATTTCACAGGATACTTTGCAGGAATTATTAATTTACCATTCCGTCGTTTTGCCATTACAATTTATTCAGGCGCTCTATTTTGGGTATCATTCTTCTTAATCGGTGGTTACTGGTTAGGTGGAAACTTACATGATATCTTTGGAGTGCTAGAAGGTCATATCGGTAAAATCATTTTTGGAGTTATTGTGATTGTAGCGGTTACGTTAGGTATTCGTTTCCGTAAGCAGTTAAAACGAGTATTACTACAAAACGCAAGCTAATATGAAATCCATTCTATGTCAGAATTTAGGAAGGCAGTGCAAAAGCACTGCCTTCTTTATTTTATCCCGCTATATGCCGGGCAGTAAGACCCCACCTCAAAATTCAGCGGAAGAAAAGAAGTTAGGTGGGGCCCTGCTGCCGGTAAAAGCCCGATTGGTGAGGGCTGATTAAAGTTTCATTTTATGTTCCAATCTATTTTAAATTTTCCTTTTAGCTGATTTCCGCTAACTATAATGTAATAAGTTCCTGTCTTAATTGCCGCGAAATGATATGTATTAGGGCCAGCTGGGGCTAAATAATTTTCTTTCTCTTGAAACTCACTAGCCATTTTTACGTCTCCCATGTAGCCATCCGGATTTTCAGCTCGTGATTCAATGCTGAATTCTAATATGTCACCTCGTCTTAGCTCAATTGGGACTTTATGTTCACCGCTAAAATGTTGAAAAGATGCTTCGAAAGAGTTTTCTGTTTTTGTTTCGACCCATTGTTCTTTTGATGTTCCAACCTTTTCTAAATCGATAAAGTTGATTGTGATAAATATAATAAGCATAATGCCTGGCACGACATATTGTATCCACTTAAATTTTGTTGCTATAACTGTACATAGGTAGAAAAAAAGAGAACACACTGCTCCAATTGATCCGAGAAACAAGAACTGTATTAGACTAGCTTCTTTAAATATTAGGAATGGAAGAGAAAATAAATAGCCGCAAAAAATATAAAGGCATAATGTCTTCAGTCTTGTATGTGTTTTTAATTTCAATTTATCGATGCAAATAGAACAAAAAATTGCATATGCCGCAAGAATAGGAACGAAGGGAACATATAGTAGTTCTCGTAATCCAGCTAAGAAACTATATAATGTTTGCTGATTAGTTGTTAAGAGAAGCGTGCTAATGAGTAATAATAACAAGAAAGTCGCTGTAAGCTTAGTAAGAATATAGGAAAAAGTAGATATTTTATTCATATGTCACTTCCTTTGTTTAATATTTCACATTCATTATATAGGTTATTTCCAACATAATACATCTTTATTTTTGTCAATTATTAACGTCAAAATGACAATTATAATTGACAAAGATAAGGATATTATTTACAATTTTAATTAAATAAATGAAAAAGAGGGAAGACATGAAGCTTCAAAATCGAGTGAGGGAATTGCGAGCAAAGCATCGTTTATCACAAGGGGATTTAGGGAAAGCGATTGGATCATCACGGCAAACGATTAGTTTAATTGAGCGCGGGGATTATGCACCATCTATCGTATTGTCGTTAAAAATCGCACAAATTTTCAATGTACCAGTGGAGGAAATATTTACGTTAGTAGAGGGGGAAGAGGACGATGAAGAGTAAGCGAAAAAAACAATTTGATTCTGTGGGGAAAATAGCAGTAAGTATGATGGGTGGCTTTTTAACGTCTTATATAGCTTTAAATTTACTCTCGGATGAACCGAGAAAATTATCATCTAATACATTTATAGGTATATGTGCTGTTTTTGGAATCTTAATGATGTACTATACTTGGAAGAATACGCGTATGTTAGCAGAGGCACGCGATGAAGAAGAGAGCGTACAAGGTAGGAAATTAGGCATTATAAGTATATATTTACGTGTAGGTGATATAGTTACGCAGGCATGGTTTGTATATGCAGTTATTACATGTAGACGTGCATTGTTGCAGGATACAAATGTTTCATTTGCGGTGTGGAATTTAGTAGTTTCTATTCTTTGTTTAACTACTGTAGTAATTATCGGACTCATAACAAAAAATCGTTATAACAAGCTATATCCTGAACAAGGTGTAACGTATATGGAATCTATGAAAATGTGGACGAAAAATGCAGATGAAGGATTAAAGCACATTGTGCATGAGGCTGGATATAAAGCGTATGAATTTACGAATACAATATTGACATATGTATGGTGGGCTGCCGTTATATATACAGCTGCTAGTGATATCGATTTTGTATTAATTGGCTTAATCTCATTTATTTGGATATTGCATCTCGGGAAGTTCATGTACGAAATGCAGAGAAAAATGATTTATTAAGGGGAGAAAAAGGTGGATATTTTAAGAAGGCCAGCTGGCTCAATGACAGTGGCGCTAATTCTGTCCATTTTATACGGAGTAATCCGAACTGGGAAATTAGAAGTAATTTTGAACCTATGGGCAATAGTTGGAATTTCATTGTTAGTGTTAGCCATTCATGAGCTAGGACATGTAGTATTTGGTGTAATAGGTGGTTTAACATTTAAATTTATGACAGTAGGACCCATTACTATTCAAAAAGAAAAGGGAAAATTACGCATTCGAGAAAATAAATTATGGGCGTACTTTGGAGGCGTTGCAACACTAGTACCACCTTCTATAGAGACACCGAATCTTTCGGAAAAATGGGCGTGGCTCACTTTAGGTGGACCGATTACGAGTTTACTATTTGGTATTACTTCCGGTTACATATACATGGTGAGTTATTATCAATATCTTTTATATTTTTCCTTTTTCCATTTTGCAATCTTTGTGGTTACAATTGTGCCGATAAAAGGAATGCTTATGAGTGATGGGATGCAATTTCTTATTTTAATTAAAGATGATGAAAGAGCTAGAAATCACTTATATGAGATTCAAATATCGAGTGAGTTATTTAGTTATAAAAGACCGAAAGATTGGGATGAAAGATTAGTAGAATTGAGTGAGGAGAAAATAAAAGAGAATAAAGGGATAAGAGAGATAATGAGTAGACTTATGCTCGTCTTTTTTGCTCGTGCAGATCAAGAGGGAATGGAAAGAGCGATACCGTATATAGAACGAATTGTTCAACTACCTGTAACGAAAGAAAATAAGTTTTTCGTTAGTAGTTTTCATAGTTGGTACCTTTTATATAAAGCTCTTTATCAGATGGATAGTCTTTCGTTGCAAGAAGCAAAGGAACATGCAAAGGCTATTACAAAAATGGACCTAAGTGGATATTACCGTACACAAGGAATTATTAAATATGTAGAGGGCAATATGGAAGCGTCCCGTACTTATATGAAGAAAGCTGATCAAGAATTAAAGAGCGCCGAGAAGAGTGAAATGGGATATTTACAATTAGAAAGAGAATGGTTTAAGCAGCTGAAAGAGAGGGTATCTTACGATGGGTGAGGTATCCTCTTTTTTATATGTCATCTTATGCCGTTCCATAAACAGCCTAGGGCGAGTAAAATGAGATAAGAAGAGCAAAGCTTGGAGGAAGTAAATATGGAAATTTTATCAATTATTTTAATAGTCTTGCTCATTTATGTTGTTTTTAAAGTAGCATATGTAGCATTAAAGATACTCGCGATCCTATTAATTATCTTTTTAATCGTAGAGTTCGGCAGTAAGTTGCTTGGGGGATAGGGTATGTTGTGCGTTTTGAGTGTCGAAGGTTGTCGGTAAATCGATATCTTGTGTCGAAGCGTCGATATAATGAAAAAATCGTTGATATAAGTGGAGAAACGATCGATATATTTGAAAAATCGTTGATATATTTTAGTGAATACGAAGTGGGGTATATGGAAAAGAAGTTGCCGTGAGGGTAACTTCTTTTTATCGTGATGCGGGGATATGCAAACCAACATAAAAAAGCTGGAAGAGTATCTTCCAGCTTAAGAGTTACTTTCGATTTGGCGACCGCTATCTTCTTCATTGTCTTGTAATAGGTTGAATACGTCTGCTAAGCAGAATGCAATGAACCAAGTCCATAGACCGTGGAAGAAAGCTGAGCTTAATTGAAGTGGTAATGTATAGTTTGTCATTGAGTAGGAAATACATCCACCAACGATTCCGATCATTGTTAATAACATTGTTTTTTGAGCATTTTCTTCTGGATTGAAGAGGAAGTAAATGTATCCGCCTAAAATTGAAGCGCTTACAAGTGTTTCGATTCCATTAAAAATGATATTCTCTCCAAGCTGTGTGTTTGTCCAGAAGCAGATTGTTCCGCCGATAATAGCAAACAGGACAGCTATTGTATATCGTATATATTGATTCATATGTTCATCTCCTTATGTAATAAGATGATTTGGAAGTCAAAAAGGTAGGTATAGTATATTGAAGTGAGTTTTAATTGTACGTATCTTTTTATAAAAAGATCATTGAAGAGTAACTAAGATGATCGGTTGTTTAAACCGTTACGTGTATGGTGTCTGAAATATACCCGACTGCTCGTTTCTTTTTGCTTGTAAAATAAGAGAAACTTCCAAGTCTATATACTCTTTTTTTGTGAGTCTGCTTTCATTATAACACATTTAGAGACATAATAATAGAATTATCTGATTTTGTAATAAGTGTAAAAAATAAAAAGCGCAAGGAAATACCATTAACGGTGCAGTTTAGTGGAAGAAGGATTTTAATTTATTATGATGAAATATGTAATCAAGGTGAGATCTAAGAAGGAGGCTTAAATACTATAAAAAATGTTTTATAGTATGAATGTAAGGGAGGAGAGCTAACTTGGAGTTCACAACAGAAAGATTAATAATTAGACCTTTTAAGAGTACTGATTTACAGGATGTATTTGTTATTTATAATAGTGATGATACATGTAAGTTCCTATTACATAATAAGTGGACTCATGAAGACATGCAGAAAAGATTTAATAAGAAGTTAGCAAATAATGTACTTACTAAAGAATCAATATTAAGTTTGGCAGTTATATACAAAACTAAAGTAGTTGGTGATTTATCCGTATGGTACACAAATATGAAAGACACTGTTGAGATTGGTTATAGTTTTTCAAATGAAGTAGCTGGGAGAGGTTTGGCGACAGAAGCAGTAAGTAGTTTGGTATTGAAATTATTTAATGAATTTAATGTACATCGTATACAGGCTAATCTTGATGCACGTAATACAGCTTCACAAAAATTGTGTGAACGAATAGGCATGAGAAAGGAAGCCCATTTCATACAAGATTTTTGGAATAAAGATGAATGGACAGATAGTATTGTATATGGGATGCTATCCTCCGATTTGTAGTAATAAACTTAGTGATTTTATTATGCTAAAAGGTACGTGAGTTGAATAACAAAGGGCATAACATATTATATATGACTAATATGTTATGCCCTTTAATTTATTAACCTTTTTTATATGCGTTTGAAACGGCCGACAATTTCAACTGTTTCAGTAATGTTCATAAATGCTTTGTTATCCACTTGACGGATAATACGTTTCATTTCGCCTAACTCATAGCGAGTCACGACAGTGTAAATCATTTTTTTCTTATGGTTTGTATAGCCGCCGACAGCGTCTACCATTGTCACCCCGCGTATGCCGTGATGTAGTAGTGCGCTTTTTATTTCCTCACCTTTTTCTGTAACTGTCATTATTGTTAATTTAATATGTTTCGTATGCACAGCATCGATAACTTTGCTGACTACAAACCGGCTAATTAACGTATAAAGTGTAATATCCCATCCGAAAATAAAACCTGCTGCAACAAGTAAGACTAAGTTGAATACAAAGATGATTGCTCCAATTGAAATATCTCGATGTTTCGCTACAATCAATCCAACAACATCAAAGCCACCTGTTGAAGAAGCAAATCGGAATATGATTCCGGAAGCTGCTCCGCAGATTACACCACCGAATACAGAAGATAGTAAAATATCGTCTGAAACCTGGTGTACAGGGATAATGTTCATCGCTAACGATGATACAGCTACAAAGTAAGCTGTTAAAAAGGTTGTCTTCTTGCCTAAGTAAAAGTGACTTAAAATAAGAAGAGGAATGTTTAGTAAAAAGATAAGTGCACCGATATTGTAGTGCATTAAATAACCGATAATCATCCCTACACCAGCGAATCCACCGCTAATCATGTTATGCGGGATAAAAAACATATTCATAGAAATTGCATACAAAATAGAAGCTATAAAAATAACAACCAACTGTATCATAAATTCTAAGTGAAATGTTTTAGCTGCTGGGAAGGATAAAAAGGCGGTGTCGGGAACGTAATCGGCGTCTCCTAGTTGACCCATAGTATGTTTCATCTCCATATTCATTTTTGATTACAAGAAGAGAATAAAGGTTTTTTCAAAAACTGGCAATAGTTTTATTATAATGCAAAAATTTTATAAATTTCTAATAAATCAAGCCTATTCATTGATGTGTGTGAATATACTAAAGAAAGCGAATACAACGTTTCTTAATTATTATTTTCTTGAGAAAATATGCAAAATACTTTTTTTGAAAATAAAAGGAAATAGAGAATGTTTGCCTAATGTGCTAAAATGACCTTATTAAGGATGTGAAGCGATGGAATTTTTATTGCAGGATGCAATTCTATATATATCGTTTGTAACGACGGCACTTTGTTTATTAGAAGTTTTCTTCCTTGCTAATGTTTCTCGCTTTGTGCGTCAACAAGCGTCAAGCGGTAGACAAAGAGCTTTTGCGCTAGTTGATACATGTGAAGATAGTGCGGGAAATGTACCGCTATTTTCTATTTTTTATAAATATGGAATGATTCGTTCTGTACGCAGACAAGAATCAAGTGAAGAGAATGACGAGGTCGGTCCGTATACACCAATGTTTCGCTAAATAATTACGAAACATTGGAGGAATGAACATGTTAAAATCATACCGAGCTGTGCTCGTTAGTTTATCATTATTATTTGTTTTTGTTTTATCTGGTTGCAGTAATGCAGCCCCAATTGATGCACATAGTACTGGGATTTGGGATCATTATTTTGTATATCCAATCTCGTTTATGATTCAATTTGTTGCTCATCATATACCTGGAGCTAGCTTTGGGATTGCTATCATTATTATGACGCTCGTTATTCGTTCAGCAATGATTCCATTAGCTGTTTCGCAATATCGCAGCCAAGCGAAAATGAAGAAAATGCAACCTGAACTGCAGAAGCTAAAGAAAAAGTACGGTGATGTAAGCAAAGACCTTGAAAAACAAAAGCAGTATCAAAAAGAAATGTCAGAACTAATGAAATCAGGCGGTTGGAATCCACTTGCTGGTTGCTGGCCATTATTAATACAAATGCCGATTTTCTCTGCTTTGTATTATGCGATTAGCAGAACGGAAGAGATTCGCACATCTTCGTTTTTATGGGTGAACCTAGGACATGCAGATCCATATCATATATTACCGATTATTGCAGCGTTAACGACATTTATTCAGATGAAAGTTTTCCAATCGAATATTACACCTGGAGAACAAGTACAGATGCTAAAGATGCAGCAAATTATGATGCCGGCAATGATTCTATTTATGGGGTTTGCGGCGCCATCAGGACTTGTGTTGTACTGGATAACAGGTAACTTATTTACAATGACACAAACAATTGTATTAAGAAAAATAATGGAACGTGAAGAGTTACAATTACAAAAAGCATAGAGAAACACCGCTCATTACGAGCGGTGTTTTTTTGTTAAGTCGTTAAGGAAATGTTAAGAAACCGACATTACTATAGGCATTGTATACGAAAGTGTACATGCATTAGAAATATGAAGGAGGAAATTTCCTATGAAGAAGAAAACAGTTGGGTATTTAGCGATTGCAGGTGCGTTATCATTCGGAATCATTGGAGGAGTCGGTATTCCGGCATTCGCGGCAACGAATACTCCAGCAGTGGATCAGCCTGCAAAAACGGCGAAAAAGGATTTGGATGACGCTACAAAACAAAAAGTAAAAACAATTATGGACGATACAAAGAAACAGTTAGAGGAACTAGGTGTAAAGCTTCCAGAGAAAGAGAAGCGTAAAGACATGTTTGCAGGATTAGATGAACAGGCGAAAGAAAAAGCGAAGTCCATTTTAGAGCAAGAGAAATCCGGAAAACTAACACGTGAACAAGCAAAAGAGGAATTAACAAAGCTAGGCGTGAAAATGCCGGAGAAAGGTAAGCATGGAGACATGTTTGCAGGATTAGATGAACAGGCGAAAGAAAAAGCGAAGTCCATTTTAGAGCAAGAGAAATCTGGAAAATTAACACGTGAACAAGCGCAAGAGGAATTATCAAAGTTAGGTGTGAAAATGCCAGAGAAAGGTAAGCGTAAAGATATGCTTGCTAATTTAGATGAACAGACGAAAGAAAAAGTGAAGTCAATTTTTGAGCAAGAAAAATCCGGAAAATTAACGCATGAGCAAGCAAAAGAAGAATTAACGAAGTTAGGCGTGAAACTCCCAGAGAAAAAGAAGCATGAAGACATCTTTGCAGGATTAGATGAAGCAACAAAAGCAAAAGCAAAAGCGATTTTAGACAATGAAAAGAAACAATTAGAGGCATTGAATGTTGATTTACCGCACCATAAGTTTTTTATGAAAAAAGAAGATAAATAATTGAATGAAGTCGTATCTTTCGTGTGGGCAACAGGAAGGTACGTGCAAGGGCCGATTTCTATAAGTAGAAATCGGTCCCTTTTAATGAGGCATTGAAATTCTTTTTATTGTTAGTATGTATCCGAAGACGCAGTAGAAGATTGCAAAACCGATAAACACTTCCGTATATTGATATTTACCCAATACGTAGAAGGAAACAGCTGGTATAATAGCTACCGCTAAAATGCTATAACCAGGATACTTGTTTCGATACATGATAGCGAATAGAACAGAGAGAAACGTAGCGATAATACAAAAGACAGCAATCATTATTAGTACACCTCCTAAAAGAATTATACCATTTTTAGGGAATTAGAGAAGTTTTGTATGTTCTGTTATAATATAAGAAGAGAAATATTTCCTATGTTATATAAAAAAATATATTGATTTTTTCTAACAATTCAATATAATGAACAATAACTACAAAATTCGACATCAAGAAGTGATGATGAGGACATGATCAATTTTTTACGATTCTCAGAGAGGGAAGCCTTTGGCTGTGAGCTTCCTAATACGGAAAAATGGATTACCACCTCTGAACTGCAGCAGTGAACGAGCATCTAGTAATTGCTTGCCGGCAAAAACCGTTATTTAGACTTGAGAAATTGGTGAAGTGTGTTACTTTGCGAATTGAAACAAGGGTGGAACCACGAATACAACACTCGTCCCTTTTTTAGGGAGGAGTGTTTTTTTATTTCATTTTTGCATCACACTAGGATTGGAAGGAGGATACGCAGCATGCATCATGATGAGAAGAACAAAATTGGTTTAACAGTAGCACTTTCTATCGTAGTAGGAACGATTATTGGATCTGGTGTGTTTATGAAACCAGGGAGCGTATTAGATTACTCGGGGAGTTCTAATATGGCCATTCTTGCTTGGGTAATTGGTGGTCTGTTGACGCTAGCAAGTGGTTTAACAGTAGCTGAAATTGGAGCGCAAATCCCGAAAAATGGTGGGTTGTATACGTATTTAGAGGAGATTTACGGAAGTTTTTGGGGATATTTATCAGGTTGGATGCAAACAATTGTTTATGGACCTGCTATTATCGGAACATTAGGTTTATACTTTAGTTCTTTAATGATTAATTTTTTCTATTTAGATAAAGTGTGGAATTTACCAATTGCAATTGGAACGGTTGTGTTCCTTGGCGTTATAAATAGTATGGGAACAAAATACGGAGGTATCGTCCAAACAATCACGACAATCGGGAAGATGATTCCGATCATATTAATTGTCGTGCTAGGTTTTTGGAAAGGGAATAGCGATATCTTTAACGTAGTAGTGCCGATATCAGAAAATCAAAGTATCGGTATGGCAATTTTAGCAACGTTATTTGCTTATGACGGATGGATTTTACTTGCTTCGATTGGCGGAGAAATGAAGAATCCAACAAAGTTATTACCGAAAGCAATGACAGTGGGGATTTTAATCGTAACTGCTGCTTACGTATTAATTAACTTGGCGTTATTAAATGTATTACCAGCAGCGAAAATTGTAGACCTTGGAGAAAATGCGACAGCGACAGCTGCGGGTATGTTACTTGGAGAATATGGCGGGAAAATTATTAGTATCGGTATTATCGTTTCTATTTTCGGCTGTTTAAATGGAAAGATTTTAACATTCCCACGTATTCCAATGTCTATGGCGGAACGTGGACAACTTCCATTTTCTAAGTTTATTGCAAAGGAAAGTCCGAGATTTAAAACACCAGCAAATGCGATTACTGTTGAAATCATTTTAGGAATTATTTTAATGATTATTAGTGATCCGAATAAGCTATCTGAGATTTCCGTATTCATTATTTATATTTTCTACGTAATGACGTTTATTGGTGTCTTCATCTTAAGAAAACGTAATAAGAATAAAGAGCGTGCATATAGTGTACCGTTATTCCCAATCGTACCAATCGTAGCGATTTTAGGTTCGTTCTTTGTAATCGGTAGTGCGATTATTAACGATCCGGTAAGTTGTTTCTTATCAATTGGAATTGTCTTTACTGGACTGCCGGTGTATTGGTACTTAAATAAGAAGAAAGAAACAGAATGATGGAAGGGTAGGCGTATAATACGCCTACCTTTTTTACTGTAAAAAAATTATACTTGCGTCCACTTTCTATTTTGGTTACTATAGTCGTAGTAACCAAAATAGAAAGCGTGGGGAAAGACTTGAATTTTCGTGTTTATATTTTAGCTATCGCGGCTTTCGTAGTCGGAACGGTTGAGTTAATTATAGGAGGAACGCTCGATTTAGTTGCCAATGATTTAGGAGTATCTATTAGCGCAGCTGGTCAGCTTATCACAATATTTTCGGTAGTATTTGCTTTGTCAGGTCCAGTTTTATTAGCTTTGACAGGGAAGTTTGAAAGAAAAACATTGTATGTTGGAGCATTATCGATTTTCTTAATCGGAAATATTATTTCCGCATTTAGTGTGAATTACGGAATGCTAATGTTCTCAAGGGTTATTTGTGCGGCGAGTGGTTCATTAATTATTGCACTATCTGTAACACTTGCGTCTAGTGTAGTAGAACCGCATTTTCGTGCGCGTGCAATTGGAATCATTTTTATGGGAATTAGTGGATCACTTGTACTTGGAGTACCGCTTGGTCTTGTACTCGGAAATGCATACGGATGGCGTGCACCATTTGTATTAATTTCTGTATTAACAGTTATGGCAATTGCTTGTATTTCATTGTTCTTAACGAAAGTACCACCGACATCGGTATTATCAATAAAAGAACAACTTGCTACTTTAAAAGATAAAAAAATTGTAAGTGCACAGTTAACATCATTTTTGTTTTTAACGGGTCATTTAACATTGTATGCATATTTAACACCGTTTTTAAAAGATGTTATGCATGTTGAAGCAAACTGGATTAGTGTGTTTTACTTTATTTTTGGAATCGCAGCAGTAATTGGCGGCGGATTCGGTGGATGGCTTGCTGATAAATGGGGATCGAAGAAAAGTATTATCTCGATTATTATCGTATTTGCATGTGCAATCTTCATGTTGCCATTAATGACATTCTCATTCCCGCTCTTCATCATTATGATGGGACTTTGGAGTATGCTGAGCTGGGCGATTTCACCAGCACAGCAAAATTATTTAATTGAAATTGCACCGGAATCAGCTGGTATTCAGCAAGGTTTAAATAACTCTGCGCTTCATTTAGGAATTGCACTTGGTTCAACAGTAGGTGGAGTTGTTATTGAAAAATCATCTGTTATATATAATGCTTGGGTAGGCGGTGGCTTTATTATATTAGCACTGCTTTGCGCTATTTTCTCGATTACGAGAGGACGCTCTACTCAGTTCGTGAAAGAAGAATCTATCGTTTGATAGGTTCTTTTTTATTTGTAAAAAATTGCAGGTTTTAGTAGGTAAATGGAGAAAAGGGTATATAGCGAGGTGAGGTATATGTATTCGAATTTTTCAATTATTGGTCTTCTAATTTCAATGCTCCCTTTGTTTCTTATTATTCTTGCACTTAGATGGATTCGTTTCATCTATCAAAATTCAGAGAAACAGGTAGAGCAAAATGAGAAAATCATTGAGCTGTTGATGGAGATAAAGGAACAAAATAAAAAGGAGTCTAAGTGAAAAACTAGACTCCTTTTTATTATTTAATTAGTATCTTAATTTCATTAACAAACTCTTAATTTCCTCATCTTTCATAAAGAGATCGTGGTGCTTCTGGGTAATCTTTGCAAGTGCAACGTCGTGATAGAAAAATTCTGTAAAGAACTTTACGAAAGGTTGTGACATTGTTTTCATCGCTTGCCATGACTCTTGTTCTACGCCAGCAAATAAAATTTCACGATCGTCAACGATGAGTAGTAAGTAGCGCTCTAATGCATTAGGCTCTTCAGCTGGGATTAGAAAATGCATGTTTTCTAAGTCTGTTTCTACTTCTCCAACAATAAGGGATTCAATTTGAACACCTTGTTTTGCTTTTTGTTCTAGTAAAGGGAGATATTCTAAAAGAGTATCATTCCAAGCTGAAATACGGATTGATTCTTTTGCACTTTCAATGAGTTCTTTACTTTGAACTCGAATAGAAGATTGCATTTTTAAGCTCCACACACGGTCATCTGTAAATGATTTTTTTGATATGTTTGTTTCCAGCTCTTTAATATTTGATTGGAATTCTGTCGTTAATTTTTCAATTGCTAGTTTTAGTGGTAATGCTGTATACAATTTTTTCTTTTCTGAAACAGAATCCATTACCATTCCTTTATCGATTAGGCGTGCTAGTACTTCATATATTTTTGCTTTTGGAACACCTGAATGCTTCACAATTGTTGTAGCATCTAATGGTTCATTGCTTGATACGACAACTTCATAAGCTTGGCTTTCATATTGTGAGAAACCGAATTTTTGTAACATAGTTCCCTCCGAACGAATGAGATTATATTTTAAGGATAATGAACTATTTGTTTTTGCACAAGTGGTAGTCCGTTTTCTAATTGTATTAAGGTGAGAATTAATTTCAATTTTTTAATTTTATCTATTATACTTAATATAATGATTAATAAGATTTTAATTTAATACGAAGGGGATGCTTGGGGGAAAATGTTAAGAAGTTTACGTTTAAAAATTGCGGTAGTGTTTTCAGTACTTATTTCTATGATGTTCGTAATATTGGGTACAGCTGTGTATCAATTACAGAAAGAAAAGGAAGTGCGTTCCTTAGACGAGTATTCTCAAAATGCGATGGATCTTGTGACAGAGCAACTTACGACATTTGTTCAAAGAACGGATGAAGATATGGGGTATTACGCGAACAGTGAGATGATTCGTAATATGCTTCAAGGTGGGGTTACTCCGGAAGAGGAAGCGTTTTTAACGAAAGAGTTTGCGGAGTATAAAAAGAATCATCCTGGTATTTTAGATTTATATATTGGTACGAAAGATAAAAAAACATTAAGTGCCAATCTTGCTGAAGGTGGGCAAGTGCCAGAAGGATACGATCCAACGACAAGACCATGGTATAAAGATTCAGAGGCTGATGTAAAAAAGGTCCATTGGGGACAACCTTCTTATGAAATTGCAACAGGCAAGTTAAGTGTAGGTGTTTCTAAAGCAATTACAGCTCAAGATGGGTCTGTATTAGGCGTTGTTGCGATGGATGTATCGCTTGGGACGATTCAGAAGTTGCTTCACAATATTCAATACAATAATGACGGAGAAATGTTTATTATAAATGATAAAAATATGGCTCTTGTTTATCCAGAAAAGATAGGGAAAGATGTTTCTAAAGAGCCACTTATAAAGAGTTTAAATAAAGAGGTAACCAAATATGCGGTCACTACAATAAAAGGTGAAGATGTAGTTGTTTATAGTCAATCATTTGATACGATGAAATGGACGATAGGAATCTTTTATCCGAAAGAAACGATCGATGGGCTATTAAATAGTACGAGAAATACAGTTATTATAATGGCATGTATTAGTTTATTAGTTGGAATCGTAGCTTCCTACTTGTTCTCAAGAAGATTAGCAAGACCACTGCAACTATTAAAGAATCACGTGCAAAAAGTAGCAGAAGGCGATTTAACGCTGCGAATGAAAGTGACAAGTAAAGATGAAGTTGGAGAGTTGACGAAGCACTTTAATGATATGGTTGAACAAATGAATGAAATGGTAAGTAAAATTAAAAACAGCGTATCAACGGTGCAACAATCAACGAATAGTTTACATTATTTAACGAACGAAACAGTAGCGGCTAGTAGAGAAGTTTCAGGAGCGATGGATGATGTGAGCGGAGGAGCTTCTACTCTTGCGAATAGTGTGGATGAAGTTTCAGCTCAGCTCGAGAATATGGCGGAGTCAGTGGAACAAATGAATAGCTCCGTTGGTGAAATAAAAGGAGTGGCTGGCAAAGCGGAAGAGGCATCTAAGCAAGGATTAAATACAATGAGGAATTTAATCCGTACGAGGGGACAATCATCTTCGATTGTTGTTCATACAGAAGAAGCATCGGATAAGTTAGAACAAAGAGTTGGATCGATTCAAAATGTTGTTGAGCTTATAAAAGGCATTTCGGATCAAACAAATTTACTTGCTTTAAATGCTTCGATTGAAGCTGCCCGTGCAGGTGAGCAAGGTAAGGGATTTGCGGTTGTTGCTGAAGAGGTTCGGAAATTAGCGGAACAATCAAAAGAGGCAACTGGAGAAATCACAACGATGATTGGTGATGTGCAAGTAGAAGTAAAAAGAGTTGTAGAAGTTGTAAGTAAATTGAAAGACATTGCAGATGTGCAAAATAAAGTGACGACAGAGGCAGAAATGGAGTTCCGCACAATTATGTCAGTTGTAAATACGATTAGTACTTCAGTTGAAAAAATTGTAGAAGAGGTACATAACATAGGTTACGAGCAAGGAGAAATTACAGCGGTAATGCACACAATTGCTGGTACGAGTCAAGAAAGTGCAGCTGTTTCCGAAGAGGTACATGCTGCAACGGAATCACAGGTGAATCATTTAGAAAAGGTAGCTCACACGATGGAAAGTTTGACAGAACATATGAGAGATTTAGAAAGATTAGTCGAGCAGTTTAAAGTGGAAGAGTAACATATTAGTAAAATGATGAGGATTTCGGTAAAATAGACAATGGATATATAAGAAACGATTATAGGAGGAAGACTACTATGGCAATTGTTGATGTATCGATTATTCCAGTAGGAACAGGTAATCCAAGTGTTAGTGAATATGTAGCAGAAGTACAAAAGGTACTAGAGAAAAATGCGGATCGCGTGAAGTATCAATTAACACCGATGAATACAATTATTGAAGGAGATCTTCCTGTCATTCTAGAAGTAATTCAACAAATGCATGAAGTGCCTTATACGAAAGGTGCACAGCGTGTTGCAACAACAATTCGTATTGATGATCGTCGTGATAAAGTAAGCACAATGGAGAAGAAATTAAACTCTGTTCGATCAAAATTATAAGAAAAAGCAGCGATTTTCGCTGCTTTTTTCATATAGGAGGTAAATAAGATGAGTGAAAAGTTTAATGAACAATTTGACGGGTTGTTAGAGAAATACACGGAATTATTACTTGGAGAGAGCAATGAAGAGAGAAAAGAGCAGGTGCAGAAGTGGGCACTTTATTCTTACATAGCGAAGACGATGCCAGCTTTAGTGAAGCATTGGAATGAGACATATCCAGATGCGAAAGAAGAGATGGTGCAGTTAATTACGGATATTAAAAGGCTGAATGAAGAGAAGCGAAATGAGCAGTGAGAAAACTTGAGGTGAATGTTACCTCAAGTTTTCTTTATTAATATCCTTATATAATTTACATGGAATATTAAGGGTTTTATAGGCATGTCGAATATTTTCGGTATGCCTATTTTTGCCCTAGTAAACCCGTTTTTTCTAAATGTCGAAAAATATTCCCTTCATATTTACATGCGAGAATATAGGTTTTTAAATGTTTTTATAGTATTTTATAAATTATCTAAATAATTATTTGTATCCAATAATTTTAAACAATGATATAATTTTGAAGAGGGGTAAAAAACAGATAAATTACAGTCATAGGGGTGAATTACATGGAACAATTAATGCGAAATTCGTTTCTTTTCTTATCTAAAAATAAAGCGCTAACAAAACTGGCTAAAAAGTACGGTTTACGCTTTGGTGCAGGTCGCTTCGTCGCAGGGGAGACGATTGAATTAGCGACAGCTGCCATTCAGGCATTAAATAAGCAAGGACTTTGTGTAACAATCGATTATTTAGGTGAATTCGTTGATAATGAAGCGGAAGCAAATGAAATGGCTAACCAATCGATTGAAGCGATCCGTGCAATTGGAAGAGAAGGTCTTGATTCGCAGCTTTCTTTAAAGATGACTTCTATGGGATTAGATATCTCTGATGAAATCGTAATGAACAATATGCGCCGTATTTTAGAAGCGGCAAAAGAAAATGGTGTGTTCGTTACCATTGATATGGAAGACTATACACGCTGCGGGAAAACAATTGATATCTTTAAACAATTAAAATCTGAATACGATAATATTGGTACTGTTATTCAAGCTTACCTATATCGTACAGAAAAAGATATTGAAGATTTAAATGCTTATAATCCTAATTTACGTCTTGTAAAAGGTGCTTATAAAGAACCTGAAGAAGTGGCGTTCCCGGACAAGAAAGATGTAGATGACAATTATAAAAAAATTATTAAAATGCACTTATTAAATGGGAATTATACTGCAATTGCTTCACATGACGAAGCGATTATTGAATATACAAAAAAACTTGCCGAAGAACACAACATTCCAAGGGATCAATTTGAATTCCAAATGTTATATGGTATTCGTAATGAGCGTCAACTTGAGCTAGTAAAAGAAGGTTACAAAATGCGTGTTTACGTACCTTATGGAAACGACTGGTACGGCTACTTCATGCGTCGTCTAGCAGAGCGTCCAGCAAACGTTGCGTTCGTATTAAAAGGTATGGTTAAAAAATAACCAAGGAGAAAATACTCCTTGGTTATTTTAATTGCTGAAATGCGTAATGCGCCATTTTTTTCGTATCAGGATATAGTTGCGCGCGAGTAGAAGATAATACGACGTTAATGACGCGTTTACCGTCTTTTTCATCCACTGTTACGACTGTATATTTGCCGAGTGCTGATAGACCGCTTTTACTTCCAATCGCATATGGATCGTCATATAGTTCTTCTCGTCCATAGTTTGCGATGTTTGGAGAGCGTTCTGAAGTATGTAGAGTTGTACGTGTTGAATTCATATATTCTAAAACAACTGGATACTTTAATGCTTCTTTCGTAATAATAGCAATGTCATATGGTGATACTTTATTCCCAATTGCATCAGCACCACTTGCGTTCTTGAAAGTTGCATGCTTTGTACCAAGTTCCTTTGCTCTAGCATTCATCATTTTCACAAATTCATTTTTTGATCCTGCGATATGTTCTGCAATTGATTCAGCTATTGGATCTGCACTAATGATAAGCATAAGTTTTAATGCCTCATCACGCTTTAATTTTTCTCCAGCACGAAGTTTAATTTTCTTGCTTTGACTTTCTGTTTTAATTGCATTTTCTGTAACCGTAATTTCTTCATCTTCTTTTACATTCTCTAGTAAAAGAAGGGTTGTCATCATTTTGGCTATACTAGCCGGATAAGAACGTTCGTCTTCGCGTTTCCCATACAAAATTTCACCTGTGTTTGCATCGATTGTAACCCCATATTGCCCAGTAATGTTAGGTTGATCAGCTCTTACAGCTTGTTGCCTTTGTGCATAAGAGAAGAAAATCATCCCTGTAAATAGTGTAGCAATCATTACAATCATAACTATTGTTCGTTTCATCATCGTTCCCTCTTTTGTTTTCCATATGTACAAATAAATTGGGCAGAAAAAGTAGCCATTAATCATTATGCCACGTTCTCTGCCCAAAAATATAGCGTTATTTTTCGCCCATATTATGCTTCTTATATTGTTGGTTATTACCTTGGCGTCCTTTTTCAACACCGTGATTATGTGGACCTGCGTTTCCAGTTACACTAGCTGCACTAATTCCAGCCTTTGAAGGGTTCTTCTTAAGTTTTGCCATATATATTCCTCCAGTTTCGTCAGATTATAAAAAGGAAAAGTGCATTTAAACAAAGAAAATACACATGTATAGCATAGCCAAATGAAAGAAAAATATTTATTTCAGAAAATTTTATCAATAAATATATTGCGAAAATTTAAACAGTATCATATATTTATTAGTAGAGGCTCACTCATTGATTGCGACTTATGTCGAAAAATTGAATGAGCATTCATTCAAGAATAGGGGGAGAATTGGATGTTCCAAATTAAAAAGGCTGCTGTTCTAGGTTCAGGCGTAATGGGTTCGGGAATTGCGGCACACTTAGCTAATATTGGTATTCCGACATTATTGCTTGATATTGTACCACCTGCGCTTACGAAAGAAGAGGAAGCGAAGGGACTTACATTAGAACATAAAAGTGTGAGAAATCGTTTTAGTAATACGGCTGTACAGAAACTATTGAAGCAAAAACCAGCTCCTCTGACAGTGAAAGGAAATCTGGCACTGATTGAAGCAGGTAACTTAGAAGATGATCTTGAGCTTCTTGCTGATGTAGATTGGATTATTGAAGTAGTAGTTGAAAACTTAGATATTAAAAAGAAATTATTTGAAAAAGTAGACGCTGTTCGTAAACCAGGTTCTATTGTAAGCTCGAATACGTCAGGTATTTCAGTTGAAAAAATGGCAGAAGGTCGTTCAGACGACTTCCAGAAACACTTCTTAGGCACACACTTTTTTAACCCACCACGATATTTAAAACTTCTAGAGGTAATACCGACGAAAGAAACAGATCCACAAGTATTAAGCTTCATGAAACTATTTGGCGAAGACGTTCTTGGAAAAGGCGTTGTTATCGCAAAAGACACACCAAACTTTATTGGAAACCGCATCGGTACGTACGGTTTATTAGTAACTCTTCAAGAGATGATAAAACGCGGCTACAGCATTGGGGAAGTTGATTCTGTAACAGGTCCATTAATTGGTCGTCCGAAGAGTGCAACGTTCCGTACATTAGATGTTGTCGGTTTAGATACATTCGTACACGTTGCAAATAACGTATATGAAAACGTACAAGAAGAAGAGCGTGATGTATTTAAAGTACCAGCTTTCATGCATGACATGCTTGATAAAAAATGGCTTGGAAGCAAAACAGGTCAAGGCTTCTTCTTAAAACAAGGAAAAGAAATTTTAGAACTAAATCCTGAAACGATGGAATATGAAGCGCGTAAAAAATTAAAAGCTGCATCCGTAGAGTTAAGTAAACAAGAAAAAGGATTAGCGAATAAATTGAAAGCGCTTGTATACGCAAAAGACCGCGCAGGAGAGTTATTATGGAACATCATTACACCAACTCTTTTATACTCTGCAAAACTTCATAAAGAAATTGCTGACGATATCGTTGCAATTGACCAAGCGATGAAGTGGGGCTTCGGCTGGGAGCAAGGACCGTTTGAAGTTTGGGATGCAATCGGCGTTGAAAAATCTGTTCAAAAGATGGAAGAAAACGGCGTAGTCGTTCCTACTTGGGTGAAAGAAATGTTAGAGAAAGGTTTCACTACTTTCTATAAACATGATAACGGCGATAGCTACTATTACGATAATGGCGAATATAAGCTAATCGAGCGTAATAAAAAAGCAATTTCTCTTAAGCAATTAAAAGCGAAAAATGGTGTATTAAAGAAAAATAGCGGAGCGAGCTTAATTGATTTAGGTGACGGCATCCTTTGCTTAGAGTTCCATTCGAAGAGCAATGCAATCGGTATGGATATTACGCAAATGATTAACTACGCTGTTGATGAAGTAGAAAAGAATTATAAAGGTCTTGTTATCGGTAACCAATCGAAGAACTTCTGTGTTGGTGCGAACCTAGCAATGATCTTAATGGAAGCACAAGACGACAATTACTTTGAAATTGAGTTGGTTGTGAAAAACTTCCAAGATGCAATGACGAAAATTAAGTACTCTTCTAAGCCAGTTGTAGCAGCACCATACGGTATGACGCTTGGCGGAGGTACAGAAGTTTGCTTACCAGCAGCTAGCATTCAAGCTTCTAGTGAAACGTATATGGGCTTAGTAGAAGTTGGTGTTGGCTTAATCCCTGGCGGAGGCGGTAATAAAGAGCTATACATTAAACACTTAAATAAAATGCCAAACGGTGTAGAGTTTGATCTGCAAAAAGTTGCGAATAAAGTGTTCGAATCTGTAGCGATGGCGAAAGTTTCTACATCAGCACAAGAAGCTGTATCGAACAACTTCTTAGGCGATAAAGACGGTATTAGTGTGAATGGTGATCACTTACTATATGATGCGAAACAGAAAGCACTTGCTTTATATGAAGCTGGCTATAAAGCACCGATTCGTAAAAAGATACCAGTTGTTGGTGAAACAGGATATGCAACTCTTGTACTTGGTGCAGAAGCAATGCATTTATCAGGTTACATTTCTGAACATGATCTTCACATTGCGAAGAAACTTGCATATGTCATTGCGGGCGGAAAAGTGCCGTACGGAACAGAAGTTGATGAGCAGTATTTATTAGATGTAGAACGTGAAGCATTTATTAGCTTAGTAAGTGAGATGAAATCACAAGCAAGAATGCAGCACATGCTTGTAAAAGGAAAGCCATTACGTAACTAATAACGAGGGGAGATATCGTTCATGAGAGAAGCTGTCATTGTTGCGGGAGCAAGAACACCAATTGGAAAAGCAAAGAGGGGTTCATTAAAAACAGTTCGTCCTGACGATCTAGGGGCGTTAGTAGTAAAGGAAACGTTAAAGCGTGCAAATTATGAAGGACCAATCGATGATTTAATTTTCGGTTGTGCGATGCCAGAAGCAGAACAAGGTTTAAATATGGCTCGTAATATCGGCGGACTAGCAGGACTTTCTTACGATGTTCCAGCTATTACAATTAACCGTTACTGTTCTTCTGGTTTACAAAGTATCGCTTACGGAGCAGAGCGCATTATGCTTGGTCACTCTGAAGCTGTATTATCAGGCGGAGCGGAATCAATGAGTTTAGTTCCAATGATGGGACACGTTGTTCGTCCGAATAGTCGCCTTGTAGAAGCGGCTCCGGAATATTATATGGGTATGGGACATACAGCAGAGCAAGTTGCTGTGAAATATGGAATTTCTCGTGAAGAGCAAGATGCATTTGCAGTAAGAAGTCATCAACGTGCTGCCAAAGCATTAGCGGCAGGAAACTTTGCTGATGAAACAGTATCTGTAGATGTGACGTTACGCTCGGTTGGCTCAAACAATAAACTGCAAGAAGAAACAATCATTTTCGCACAAGATGAAGGTGTAAGAGCAGAGACGACGCTAGACATTTTAGGTAAATTACGTCCAGCATTTAACGTTCGCGGTTCTGTAACAGCTGGTAACTCTTCACAAATGAGTGACGGTGCAGCATCTGTACTATTAATGGATCGTGAAAAAGCAGTGAGCGATGGCATGAAGCCACTTGCGAAATTCCGTTCATTTGCAGTAGCTGGCGTACCACCAGAAGTAATGGGAATCGGCCCAATCGCAGCAATTCCAAAAGCGTTAAAACTAGCTGGGTTAGAGCTATCTGATATTGGCTTATTCGAACTAAACGAAGCATTCGCTTCTCAATCGATCCAAGTTATTCGTGAACTTGGTTTAGATGAAGAAAAAGTAAACGTAAACGGTGGTGCAATCGCACTTGGACATCCACTTGGCTGTACAGGAGCAAAACTAACACTATCTCTTATTCACGAAATGAAACGCCGCAACGAACAATTCGGTATCGTAACAATGTGTATTGGCGGCGGAATGGGAGCAGCGGGAGTATTTGAATTACTATAAAAAGTGGAAACGACCGACTGTTCTAGCCACTGGAACTGGATTATAAAAAAGTGTAAGCGGCTTGCTCAGAACGAGACGACGCTAAAGCAAAGAATGGAAGCAACAAAGGTTTATAAAAAATAAACGGGAGAGCCAGCTTCTTTCAAAAAGAGAGAAGCTGCTCATGAAAATATGAAGGAGGAAATTTTCATGGAAAAAACAGTAGGAAATGCGGTTAAAGGCGGTAGCTTTTTAGTTGATGAGATTACGATTGATCAAGTGTTTACGCCAGAAGATTTTTCATCTGAGCATAAAATGATTGCAAAAACGACAGAGGACTTTATCGTAAATGAAGTTCTTCCAGAGCTTGAATATTTAGAGCAACATGAATTTGATCGTTCAGTTCGTCTTTTAAAAGAAGCTGGGGAGCTTGGTTTATTAGGCGCTGACGTACCAGAAGAGTACGGCGGAATTGGTCTTGATAAAGTAAGTTCAGCGTTAATCGCAGAGAAATTCTCTCGCGCTGGTGGTTTTGCAATCACTCACGGTGCTCACGTAGGTATCGGATCTTTACCAATCGTATTATTCGGTAACGAAGAGCAAAAGAAAAAGTATTTACCATTACTTGCAACTGGTGAAAAATTAGCTGCATACGCATTAACTGAGCCAGGTTCAGGATCTGACGCATTAGGCGCAAAAACAACTGCACGTTTAAATGCAGAAGGTACACATTATGTATTAAACGGTGAAAAACAGTGGATTACAAACTCTGCATTCGCTGACGTATTCGTTGTATATGCAAAAATTGATGGAGAGCATTTCTCAGCATTTATCGTAGAGAAAGAATACGCTGGTGTATCTACAAGCCCTGAAGAGAAGAAAATGGGTATTAAATGTTCTTCAACTCGTACGTTAATTTTAGAAGATGCGTTAGTACCGAAAGAAAACCTACTTGGTGAAATCGGTAAAGGTCATATTATCGCATTCAACATTTTAAATATCGGTCGTTATAAATTAGGTGTTGGTACAGTTGGATCTGCAAAACGTGCAGTAGAAATTTCAGCACAATATGCAAACCAACGTCAACAGTTCAAGCAACCAATCGCTCGCTTCCCATTAATTCAAGAGAAACTTGCGAATATGGCAGCAAAAACATATGCAGCTGAAAGTTCTGTATATCGTACAGTAGGTTTATTCGAAAGCCGCATGAGCACATTATCTGAAGAAGAAGTAAAAGACGGTAAAGCAGTAGCAGCTTCTATCGCTGAATATGCAATCGAGTGCTCTTTAAACAAAGTATTCGGTTCTGAAGTATTAGACTATACAGTAGATGAAGGTGTTCAAATTCACGGTGGTTACGGATTTATGGCAGAATACGAGATTGAAAGAATGTACCGCGATTCTCGTATTAACCGTATTTTCGAAGGAACGAACGAAATTAACCGCCTAATCGTACCAGGTACGTTCTTACGTAAAGCGATGAAAGGTGAATTACCACTTCTTCAAAAAGCACAAAAATTACAAGAAGAGTTAATGATGATGATGCCAGAAGAAGTAGGCGATGAGCCATTAGCACTTCAAAAGTATTTAGTAACTAATGCGAAGAAAATAGGCTTAATGGTAGCTGGATTAGCTGCTCAAAAATACGGTAAAGCATTAGATAAAGAGCAAGAAATTCTTGTGAATATCGCTGACATCGTAAGCAACCTATACGCAATGGAATCAGCTGTTCTTCGTACAGAAAAAGCAATCAAAACAACTGGTCTTGAAAAGAATAAACAAAAAGTGTTATACACTGAAGTATTCTGCCAAGAAGCATTTAACGAAATCGAAGCAGACGCGAAAGAAACACTTATCGCAGTTGAAAACGGCGACATGCTGCGCATGATGTTATCATCATTACGTAAATTAACTCGCCACACACCACTTAACGTAATTCCGAAGAAACGTGAAATCGCTGCGAAAATTTTAGAAGATGAGCGTTACACAGTTTAATATCTTTAAAGAACAGTAGTCGTTTATACGGCTACTGTTCTTTTTTTTTGAAAAAAAGAAATTTTTAGTGACATAAAACTAATACCATTAGTATAATAAAACTAATGGTATTAGTTTTCGTGAAAAGGGAGATGGGACTATGAGGGTGATACATGAAAAAACGTTATATCAATTGTCATTTTTGCCAAGAGCGTTTCCTGTAAATTGTTACTTTGTAGAGGAAGATGATGGTTTAACTTTAATTGACGCGGCTTTGCCATATAGCGCAAAAGGTATTTTACAGGCGGCTGAGAAAATAGGAAAACCAATTACTAAGATTGTATTAACACATGCGCATGATGATCACATCGGTGCATTAGATGCATTAAAGGAAGTACTTCCTCATGTTCCAGTCCATATTTCTAAGCGGGACGCAAAGCTGTTAGAAGGAGATACGACGTTACAAAAGGATGAACCGAATATACCGATAAAAGGCGGTGTACCTAAAAAAGTAAAAACGGTACCTGATGTTTTATTAGAAGATGGCGACCGAGTTGGATCGCTTCTTGCGATTATGACACCGGGACATACACCAGGATCCATGTCGTTTCTTGATATACGAAATAAAGCTCTTATTGTTGGGGATGCATTTCAAACAAGAGGAGGTATGGCTGTTTCGGGACAAATGAAATTTTGGTTTCCGTTTCCAGCGATGGCAACGTGGAGCAAAGAAATATCATTACAAAGTGCACAGAAGCTAAGTGAATATGAACCTTCCTTGCTTGCGGCAGGGCACGGAAAAATGATAAAAAATCCAGGGGCCGTCATAGAGCTTTCTATTAAGGAAGCGAAGCGGAATATAGAAAGTAAGAGAGAGGGGTAATTTATGTCACCGAGAATCGGACTTACATTACAGAAAATTGTAGAAACAGCTGCAGAAATTGCAGATACAAATGGAATACAAGAAGTAACGTTAGCTTCATTAGCGCAAAGGTTAGGGATACGTTCGCCCTCACTATATAATCATGTAAAAGGGTTACAAGATGTACGGAAACATCTTGGTATTTACGGAATACAACAGTTGCATAACAAACTGGAAGAAGCGGCCGAGGATAAACAGATGGATGAAGCAATTCATGCATTAGGAGAAGCATATGTAGCATTTGTCCGAAAACATCCTGGACTATATGAAGCAACTTTTTTACGAGATGAAGAAGTAAGAAAAGCAGGTGACGGAATTGTAAAGCTTTGTCTTCAGGTTTTACAACAGTATGGCTTAGAAGGAGAGAATGCACTTCATGCGACACGTGGATTTAGAAGTATTTGTCATGGGTTTGCGTCAATTGAACAGCAAGGTGGATTTGGTTTGCCGTTAGATTTAGATACAAGTTTACATGTATTATTGGAAACGTTTATTAAAGGATTACGTGAATAAGAAACGAGGCAAACAAAAACCTTAGAAGTGATTCTAAGGTTTTTTAGTGCATATGATTCGAAAAGAGCGGTAGGCTTTTTCTCATTACATGATATTATTTAGCAGGTTTGAAAAATGTGTATATAGCTACGGAAAGGCAAACGAAAATAAAAGCAATAGGATCTTGATATGGACTAGGCTCAGAGCCCTTCTGGATTTCTGTAAGGAAGTCATGTGTTTTCATGTTCATTGCTCCTTTAACTAATAAATTTTATATGATGCGAGGGTTATGGTGGATAGATAAGAAATTTTTGGAATTTCATCTAATAATTATTCTATAGTAATCTAATTCCAAAAACTATATAATACAAAGCTTTCATGATATGTAAAATTGCATATTATTCTTTTTGAAAAAATTGTTATATTATCTATATATTTGTATTAAAGGTTTTTCGTTAAGGTAATGAAAACAAATGGAGGAATAGTATGAGAAAAACAGTATTAGACGCGTATAATGCAGAAAGAGAAGTAGATAACATAACATATAAAAATCTAGTTGTAACGATTGCTAGCATTCTAGGGTTCTCACTCTTAGGGGGATTATTCCTTGCTTTAGCCCTTGGAATTTTTGGAGAAGAGGTATTACGTGCTAATTTAGAGGGATATTATTTACTTCTATTTGATGCAGCTGTTGTTACTATTGTTTTATTTGCGTATAAACCAGTGCTTCATTTTATTAAGAACATATGGGATGTATCTATTTTAAAAAATGGGAAAACCTACTTGTATTTATTAATAGGTTTTATCATCATTGCATTAACTCAGTATGTAATGTTAGAGTTGTTTAGCTTTGAAAGTGCAGAGCAGCAACGAGATCAATTAGGGAGCTTAGGGCTTCAAAATAGTCTACAAAGTATTATATATGTGTTAAGTGTTGCTATAATTACACCAATTAAAGAAGAAATTTTATATAGAGGTATTTTGTATCGATTTTTTGAAAAGAAATATAGTTTTCTAGTTGGTATCATTATTTCTTCCTTTATCTTTGGGATTCTTCATGGTGGTTTTCCGGTTACGGCAATGATTATGGGGATTGTATTTGCTATGTTATACAAAAAGACGCAATCTATTATACCTAGTATTATTTTACACATTATATGGAACTTACTTGTGAGTATAAGTATGATTGTTTCTTTATAAAATTGAATGAATATTCATCTTTTATTTTGTTTATATGTGGGAAAAGTTGATGAATACAATCCAAAAAGAACCAAATACTAATGATGAATGAACAAAGAAAGGCGGGTATGTTATATGCAAAACTTAACAGAGCTTGAAGTAGAAAACTTACGTCATTTAATTGGTGGACATGCAACGATTATTAACAAGTTGGAGCAGTATGCACAGACGTGTACAGATCCACAACTGAAACAAATGCTACAAAAAGATGCGCAAGATGCACGAAATACGAAACAGCAATTAATGACTTTCCTAGGATAGGAGGAAGAGAAAGATGAATGAAAAAGATATGGTAAATGATTATTTAGCAGGATTAAATGCAAGTTTAACAAGCTATGCAAATTATATTGCTCAGTCTGATAATGAACAGTTACATCAAACGTTAATTCAAATTCGTAATCAAGACGAGGCGCGCCAACGTAATATGTATGAGTACGCAAAGCAAAAGAGTTATTACAAACCGGCAGCACCTGCTAATCCGATGATTGTACAGCAATTAAAAAGTCAATTAAGTGCGGAACAATAGGGAAAAGAAAACGAGCGAATCTATTCGTTCGTTTTCTTTTTGTATATGTCAATAAATACATAATAAATATTTTTCCAGTTGTAACAAATATGACGAAAATGGAATATGACAATTCACAAAAAGGACAAAAACTTTGCTCAATATTTCACAAAGTATCCATGGTTTCTATCGTGAGAACCTCTATAATTAGGAGTGTAAAGAACAAAAGAAATAGATTATATGATCACTTAGGAGAGATTGCTATGAAAAGACATACAAGAAAAATTGCAATTATCGGTACTGGATTAGTTGGATCAAGTTGTGCGTATTCTATTGTGAATCAAGGTATTTGCGAAGAGCTATTATTAATTGATATAAATCATGAACGTGCAGTTGGGGAAGCAATGGATTTATCACATTGCATTAACTTTACAAATACAAGAACAAAAGTATATGCAGGAAGCTATGAAGACTGCAAAGATATGGACATTGTTATTATTACAGCAGGGCCAGCACCAAAACCTGGACAAAGTCGCTTAGATACTTTAGGAGCGAGTGCGAAGATTATGGAAAGTGTTGTTGGTGGTGTAATGGCAAGTGGATTTGATGGTATTTTCTTACTTGCATCGAACCCAGTTGATATTATTACATATCAAGTGTGGAAATTATCTGGATTACCTAGAAATCGCGTAATCGGTACTGGTACATCACTAGATTCTTCTCGCTTAAGAACAATTTTATCTGAAATGCTACATGTAGACCCTCGTAGTATTCATGGGTATTCATTAGGAGAACATGGTGATTCTCAAATGGTTGCTTGGTCTCATGTAACTGTTGGTGGAAAGCCAATTCTGCAAATTTTAGAAGAACAAAAAGAACGATTTGGTGAAATAGATTTAGATGAAATCGTTGAGAAGACTGCAAAAGCCGGATGGGAAATTTATAAACGTAAAGGAACTACTTATTACGGAATCGGAAATTCTCTAGCATATATTGCAAGCTCAATCTTTAATGATGATCACCGTGTCATTGCTGTATCAGCCATTTTAGATGGTGAGTACGGTGAATATGATATTTGTACAGGAGTACCCGCTATTATTACTAGAGACGGTATAAGAGAAGTTGTAGAACTCAATTTAACAGAGGATGAAGAATCTCGATTCGCAAAATCAAACGATATTTTACGTGATTATATGAAAACAATTGGTTACTAACTTATAGGAGAAGGTGAAACAAATGAAGGAATATATAATGTCTCGTGTATTTAAAGCATCTGCTGGTATCGCACAAGGTATTTTCGTATCCCTCGGAATTGGTTTACTAATCGAAAATATAGGAAGAATTGTTGATATACCATTACTTATTACAATCGGAGTTGTTGCAAAATCACTAATGGCACCAGCGATTGGTGCCGGCATTGCTTTTATGCTCGGTGCAAACGGTCTTGTAATCTTCTCGGCGATGGTAGCCGGAGCGATTGGTGCCGGATCCATTTCAATTACTGAAGCTGGTCTAATTATTAAAACAGGTGAGCCAATCGGTGCATTATTAACAGCAACTTTAGCTGTATATATTGGTAAACGTTTAAGCGGAAAAACTGCTTTAGATATGATGCTCGTTCCATTTGCGGCCATATTAGGTTCTGGTTTAGTTGGTATTTGGTTATCTCATAATATTACTCCTGTTTTAAATGCAGTTGGAGCGTTCATTAAAGATAGCTCAGCTGGTAGCCCGTTTATCGCTTCTATCGTCATTGCAGTAGTTTGGGGACTATTACTTATCTCTCCAGCTTCATCAGCTGCGTTAGCGATCGCACTTAGCTTAGACGGTGTTGCAGGTGGTGCAGCTCTTGCCGGATGCGTTGCTCAGTTTATCGGATTCTCTGTCATCTCAGCAAAAGAAAACAATTTAGGTGGCATATTAGCTCAAGCTCTTTGTACTCCGAAAGTACAGTTGCCAAATATCACTAAAAATCCAATGATTCTCGTCCCAACTGTCGTCGCCAGTGCTATAGTCGGTCCGGTATCCGCATTAATTTTCCAACTGGAAGCAGGAAAAGAAATTGCAGGTCTTGGATTAAGTTCTCTTATCGCACCAATTAATTTAATTTCCAGCGAAGGATGGGAAGTTCTCCCGGCGATGGTAATTACTTATATCGTCATTCCAGTAGCTGTTTCTTATATACTTTACATTGCTCTTAAAAAAGCAGGTCGTATTCATTCTGGTGATATGACTGTACCGCAATCTTAAATTGAACATCTCCTTAATAATAGATAAAAGCAGACTGAGAAGCCACAGTCTGCTTTTTTTTCATGTTACATTCTATGATTTTGTTTTACTGGAACTCTTATTGATTCTTTGGCCAATAAGAGTTGAACGCCGAAGTATAGTATGCTTGCGAGTGTCATTCCAGAAACGGCATCTACAAAGGCATGTTGCTTCGTAAATAGCGTTGATAAAATAATAAGTGTACCGAAGAAAGTAAGGATGTAATATTCAAAAGCATGTTGCTCTCTACGCTTAAAGGCAGCTAACATAATTACAAATGTAGTAAGAACGTGAATGCTAGGGAAACAGTTTACCGGTTGATCGATACTATAAATATAGCGAACTAGTTCAGAAAATACATCTGTTCCAACGACAGTCGGACGCGGTACAGTTGTTTGCCAAAAATAATAAATAGAAAAACAAGCAAGCTTTCCAAAAATAACACTACTTAAAGTGACATAATATTGCTTTCGGTCAGCGAAGCAGTAATAAATAAGTGCGCCGTATAAGTATGGAAACCAAAGTAAATAAGGAATAATAAATGCTTTTACAAATGGAATCCAATCATCTACTACAGTTGTAACGTCTACTGCGTGAACAGTCGATTTATTTAATACGTCGTAAAGGGGACTTACGAGTACGAGTAGAAGTATATAACTTAACGGAAGAAAAGATGAAAGTTTAAATTTCTTCATGTTGATCTCCTATGTTTAGTAATGTAAGTAAATTCAATTGATTATAATATAGAAACGTGAATTGGGCTATCGATTTTACTTACATTTTCTTGAATTAACCTTACGTTTTTGTCACTTGACTAAAAAGAAGGGTGAGGGTGCTAAATGAAGCGTTTATCATATTTTTTAGTTTTTATATTGTTATGCCTAGTAGGTGCTGGGTGTGCAAAGAATAACGAAGGAGAAAAATTAGAATATAACGGAAGAGCACTCGTAATTGGAGTTGTTGGAGAAAAGCCGAAAGATACGTTTAGGAATGTAAAGTTTGAAAGTATAAAGTTAGAAGAAATGCAGGAGAAATCAGCAAAAGTTGATGGTTTTTTCGTTATGAAAGAATACTTTAAAGAGGCATCAAAGGAGCAGTATACGGACTTATTTTTATCGTTAAAGAAGCCGGTATTTTTTATTGGTTTGCAAGATAGACCGTATTTAATTTTTACTAACAAGGATTTAGATTATGATAATACCCCGAAGGATAAAACGATGACGTATACGCAAGGGTTTGTAAATATGGGGAACCCTGAAGGTCAATATTGGGGTATGGGATTATATAATGATACTGTTTCCGATCGAAATATTCATAATATGTATATAGTCGTATTTCAAACCATTTCGGATTACTTAAGTCGATGATGAAGGAGCCTGTAAAAAAGGCTTCTTATTTTTTAAAAATAAACGTTTGTTTAAGCTGTATGCTCGGTAGAAAGAAACTCATGTAGTTCAAAGGTTAAGAAAGAAAAATAAGAAATTAATCAAACGTTTGTTTAAGCTGTATGTTCGGTAGGAAGAAATCGATGCAGCTCAAAGGTTAACAAAGAAAAATGGAGAATTAATCAAACGTTTGTTTAAGCTGTATGTTCGGTAGAAAGAAACTCATGTAGTTCAAAGGTTAAGAAAGAAAAATAAGAAATTAATCAAACGCTTGTTTAAGATATATGTTTGGTGCAGAATCTAAAAAAATTTATATATTTATTTTTTTCTTAACAAATGGCGGAAAAATAAGAAAAATTCGCAGGATTATTAAAAATTATCACGAAATAAGTAAAAGTTTAGCGAATAATGGTTTGAAATAATAAAACGTTTTCTATATGATAAAGGTAAAGGTTAGTAAAAAAGTAGGTGAATTTATGACAGTAACATTTTATTCATATCCAAAGTGTGGCACATGTCAAAAGGCAAAGAAATGGTTTGAGGCAAACGATGTAGCATATGAGATGATTCATATTGTTGAAAATCCACCATCAAAAGAAGATTTACGTAATTTACATGAAAAAAGTGAATTACCATTAAAAAAATTCTTTAATACAAGTGGAATGCGTTACCGTGAACTTGGTCTGAAAGATAAGTTGAAAGATGCAAGCGAAGACGAAATGTATGAGCTTTTAGCATCTGATGGCATGTTGATCAAACGTCCAATTGTAACAGATGGAACGAATGTAACACTTGGTTTTAACGAAGAGCAGTTTGAAAGTGTGTGGAAAAAGTACCAATAAGGTATTTTTACATAATTAATACATTCACTGGAGGTACAGTCATGAGCATTCCAAATAATTTACGTTACTCTGAAGAACACGAATGGGTAAAAACTGAAGGTAATGAAGTTGTTATCGGTATCACTCACTTTGCACAAGGTGAGCTAGGTGATATCGTATTCGTTGAACTTCCTGAAGTAGGTGCAACAATCGAAGCTGACGAGCCATTCGGAAGCGTAGAATCTGTTAAAACAGTTTCTGAGTTATACGCACCTGTAAGCGGTAAAGTTGTAGCAGTAAACGAAGAATTAAGTGACCAACCAGAACTTGTTAACGAATCTCCATACGAGGGTGCATGGATGGTTAAAGTTGAACTTTCTGATGCAAGCCAAGTTGAGAAGTTATTAACTGCAGAAAAATATGCAGAAATGACAAACCAAGACTAATTATAGTCGACTAAAGGACAGCCTTTGTGCTGTCCTTTTTTATTTTGTGTAAAATAATGAATGTAGAATCATATACTAATTATCGTGTAGGAGAACGTTTTTTGAAAAAACTTTTTCGTTTAATCTTTATGCAGGTCTAGCCGTTTTTGTTTTTCGTTGTCTAGCTCCAGCGACTAGATTGTTCGGTGGCTTCGCTTCTTCCTACAAGGCAAAAAGCGCCTCTACGTCAGAAGCTCCATCCCCCTCACAATCTAAATGAGCCGCTTGCGCTTTTCATTGTCTAGCTCCAACTCCTAGCCCTTCATGTCTAAGAACCTTCCGCACGAGAAGACAAAAAGCGTCTTCTGTACGGAAGAACCTTAGCCAACAGGGCTAAACAGTCGGTTTCGCTTTTCTTTTGCAAAAATAAACAGGAAACAACATGAAAATAACGAATATACTATATACTAAGTTCAAGGTTGTATAGTATATGGTGATCGGGTGATGACATATGATTTATGTGGAAAAAGTCATTATTGTAGAAGGTACATCAGATAGAAGAAAGATTGAATCTATTATTCGTGAACCAGTGGAAATTGTTTGTACAAATGGTACAATTGGTTTGTCGAAAATGGATGAGCTCGTTGATCAGTTTTTTGATAAGGAAGTGTATGTGCTAGTGGATGCTGATGATGCTGGAGAAAAGTTAAGGAAACAATTTCGAAAAGAATTTCCGCAAGCCGAGCATATCTATATTGATCGCTCGTACCGAGAAGTGGCAACTGCGCCATCTACACACTTAGCAAATGTATTATGGGGAGCCGACATTGACGTTTATACAGAATATTTACGGTAAGGAATGATAGAAGTGATCGATTGGACAGGAGCCGAAGCTACAGCCCTAATAGAGAATGAAGAAAAAACAGTGTTATATGTATATACTCCAATGTGTGGAACATGCCAATTAGCAAAAAAGATGTTAACAGTCGTTGAGATGACAATTGAAGGCCTCAAAATTGGGATGTTAGATTTAAATTATGCTCCGCATTTAGCGAAAGAGTATGGGATTGAAAGTGTACCTTGTTTACTTGTTTTTGAAAATGGGACACTGATGAAGAAGATATATGCATTTCATTCGGTTGAATATTTATATACGGAATTAAAGTAGGCGGCAAAATTTTTGCCGCCTCGACATATTTCTTGGGAAATATGTCGAGATGCAGGATGGATACAGTATTTGTCGAGCGAAAATAACAGGATTGCTCTTTAGTGAGAGGGAATGGTATGTAATAGAAAGTGATATGAAGGATGTGATTTAGGGTGAGATTATATTCTTTGCTTCAATCATTTGTAAATTACGCTAATGGTCAATATCATTTAGAGCCACTTTTAAGACAAGAAGAAAAAACTGTTAATTTCCGCTTTAGAGATGAAAGTTGTTCGTTACAAATTTCAAGAGATTATATAGAGCTGGTACATGAGGAAAGAGGAACGGAACAAATCATTTGCTTAGACGAAAAGGATATAGAACAATTGGTGAATGGAAATGTACGATTGCAAATGTTAATGAATGATGGACGTGTACAATATTCAGGAACGTACCGAACGATGTTATTAGTGGAATCGATGTTTCATATATGTAAACCGATGTCAGTAGGTGCTTAAAATTCTGAAGTTTCATTTTTTACGAAAATTTCTGTTGACATGGTGAGTGTATATTGATACAATTCAAGTCATAAAATATAGACAATTTCATAAATTTCAAATCAGACGAAAATTGAATCTGATTTCTCTTATCAAGAGAGGTGGAGGGACTGTGCCCTGTGAAGCCCGGCAACCGTCAACTTATGTTGAAATGGTGCCAATTCCTGCAAAGCGAATGCTTTGAGAGATGAGAGAGAGGGATAATGTTGTTATATACGCATATAAACCTTTCTGCTTCTCTAAAGCAGAAAGGTTTTTTTATTGTTTGAATGTGGAGGACATTCAAATAATAAAAGTAATGATAACAGTGGACTACACGCATTAAAAATAAAAAATTGCGGAGTCGATCTAAACAAAAAAGGGGTGAACATCATGATTCTATTAGAGAATGTAAGGAAAATATATAAGGCGAAAAGCGGTGATGTCACTGCTGTAGATAACGCCAATTTAAAAATAGAAAAAGGCGAAATATTTGGTGTTATCGGATATAGCGGCGCTGGGAAAAGTTCTTTAATCAGATTGTTTAATCAGTTAGAGAAACCGACTTCTGGCCAAATTACAATTGCGAATCGTGTTATATCAGCAATTACAGGAAGTGAACTTCGTAAGGCAAGGCAAGAAATCGGAATGATTTTTCAGCACTTCAACTTACTTTGGTCACGAACTGTACGTGAAAATATAGAGTTTCCACTTGAAATTGCAGGTGTTGATAAAACGAAGAGAAGAAAACGTGTTGATGAATTAATTCATCTTGTTGGATTAGAAGGAAGAGGAGACGCGTACCCATCTCAGCTGAGCGGGGGACAAAAACAACGCGTTGGGATTGCAAGAGCATTAGCTAACAACCCACAAGTACTTTTATGTGATGAGGCAACGTCAGCTCTTGATCCAGAAACGACAGATCAAATTTTGGATTTACTATTAGACATTAATAAGCGCCTTGGTTTAACAATTGTACTCATTACACATGAGATGCACGTAATTCGAAAGATTTGTAATCGAGTGGCGGTAATGGAGAGAGGAAAGATTGTAGAAACGGGTCCAGTACTTGATGTATTCCGTAATCCGAAGCAAGATATTACGAAACGATTTGTACAGCAGTTAACAGATTCTGAAGATACAAATGAAACGATTGAAAGTTTAATTGAAAAATATCCAGATGGAAAAGTGATTCGTTTGCAGTTTATCGGTGAGGCTGTAGAAAGACCAGTGCTTCAACGATTGATGCAACGCAGTGATATAGAAGTTAGCATTTTGCAAGGAAATATCGCACAAACGAATAACGGTTCTTACGGTAGTTTAGTTGTTCATTTAAATGGTGAGGAAACAGCGATCCAGCAAGCAATAGAAGGAATTCATCAAGATCAAGTAGAGCTGGAGGTGATTGCACATGGATAAGTTACTCGCAAATGTTGATTGGAATCAAATGTTAGAAGCAACTGGTGAAACGTTATATATGACGGCAATCGCAGCTCTTGCGACATTTGTTTTAGGACTAATTTTAGGATTGTTACTCTTCATGACAGCGAAAGATAATTTATGGGAAAACAAATCAATTAATACGGTGATTGGAGCATTCGTAAACATATTCCGTTCTATACCGTTCATCATTTTAATTATTTTATTAATCCCATTCACAAAGATTCTTCTTGGAACAATTCTTGGAGCAAGTGCAGCGCTGCCAGCTTTAATTATTGGAGCGGCACCATTCTACGCGAGAATGGTTGAAATCGCACTTCGCGAAATTGATAAAGGTGTAATTGAAGCTTCAAAAGCAATGGGAGCAAAAACAAGCACAATTATTTTAAAAGTATTGATTCCAGAATCGTTACCAGCATTAGTATCTGGTATTACAGTTACGACAATTGCTTTAGTAGGCTATACAGCAATGGCGGGAGTTGTTGGTGCTGGTGGTCTTGGAACACTTGCTTACTTAGAAGGATTCCAGAGAGGGAATAACGATGTAACAATCGTTGCGACAATTTGTGTATTACTAGTTGTATTTTTAATTCAGTGGATTGGTGATAGTTTAACGACTCGAATAGATAAACGATAATAAAAAACGGGAGGATGTTTCAAATGAAAAAATTATTACTTACGGCACTTATTTCAACTTCAATTTTTGGTTTAGCTGCTTGTGGCGGGAAAGATAAAGATGAAAAGAAACTTGTTGTTGGTGCTTCTAACGTACCGCACGCTGAAATTTTAGAAAAGGCAAAACCGTTACTTGAGAAAAAAGGAATTGAGTTAGAAATTAAAAAATTCCAAGACTACGTATTACCAAATAAATCGTTAGCGGATAAGGATTTAGATGCAAACTACTTCCAACACATTCCGTATTTAGAAAAAGAAATTAAAGATAAAAAATATGACTTTGAAGTAGCAGGAAAAATTCATTTAGAGCCAATTGGTGTATATTCTCAAAAATATAAGAGCTTAAAAGAACTTCCGGACGGTGCAACAATCATTATGAGTAATTCAGTTGCTGATCATGGACGTGGTTTAGCGATTTTACAAAAAGAAGGCATTTTAAAGATTAAAGACGGAATAGATCCAGTTAAAGCAACTCCAAAAGATATTGCAGATAATCCGAAAAATCTAAAATTCAAAACGGATATCGAGCCTGGTTTATTGCCACAAGTGTATAACAATAAAGAAGGCGATGCTGTTTTAATTAACTCTAACTATGCAATTGATGCAAAGTTAAATCCGGAAAAAGATGCCATTGCAATTGAAGGAAATGATTCACCGTACGCAAACATAGTAGCTGTTCGTAAAGGCGATAAAGATAAGAAAGAGATTAAAGCTCTTGTAGAAGTATTACATTCTAAAGAAATTGAAGACTTCATTAATAAAGAATATAAAGGGGCAGTTGTTCCTGTAAAAGAATAATTGCTGAAAAGGGCTGGTCTGATGCCAGCTCTTTTTCATAACTACATAACTATTGGGGAGAAGGGGACATCATATGAAAAAGATTCTATTGTCAGTTGTTACAGCGCTGTCTGTATTTACATTAGCTGCTTGCGGAGGGAAAGATGAGAATAAGCTTGTTGTTGGAGCTTCTAACGTGCCACACGCTGTTATTTTAGAAAAGGCACAGCCGATATTAGAGAAAAAGGGTATTAAATTAGAAATTAAAAAATTCCAAGATTATGTGTTGCCGAATAAAGCGTTAGCGGATAAGGAAATTGATGCGAACTACTTCCAACACATTCCTTACTTAGATAAAGAAATCCAAGAAAAAGGATATAAAATTGTAAACGCAGGAAAAATCCATTTAGAGCCAATGGGCATTTATTCTAAGAAATATAAAAGCTTAAAAGACTTACCAGATGGCGGGACAGTGATTATGAGTAATAACGTAGCGGAGCGTGGCCGTATGTTAGCATTGTTACAAAAAGGCGGCGTGATTAAGCTTAAAGATGGTGTAGATGTGGTTAAGGCGACAGTAAAAGATGTAGTCGAAAATCCGAAAAACTTAAAATTTAAAACAGATGTTGAACCTGGACTTTCACCGAAGTTGTATGAAAATAATGAGGGAGATGCTTTATTCATTAATTCGAACTATGCAATTGATGCAAAATTAAATCCAACGAAGGATGCAATTGCGATTGAAGGAGCAGACTCTCCGTATGCAAACATCATTGCAGTTCGTAAAGGTGATGAGAAGAAAAAAGAAATTAAAGAGCTAGTAGAAGTGTTACATTCAAAAGAAATTCAAGATTTTATTAATAAAGAATATAAAGGTGCTGTACTTCCGGTAAGTGAATAAATATAAGGAAAGGACTGGGAAATTACCAGTCCTTTTTTCTTTATATAAATAAGAAGAAAGGTGTATCATAGAAAGATGTAAAGGAAATACTTATATACATTTGTGAAAAAACGGTTACTTTTTTTCGTCGTTTGCGATATCATTTTATTTGATATAAAATTAGAATGAGAATAAAATGAGAATATGAACGTTTTAGGAATTTTTAAAATGTATATATAGGATTAATGGAGGTATTGAGATGGCTGGTTCTACATTAACGGTTAAAGACTTACACGTATCAATTGACGGCAAAGAAATTTTAAAGGGTGTAAACCTTGAAGTAAAAGGTGGAGAAATCCACGCAATTATGGGACCTAACGGAACAGGTAAATCAACTTTATCTTCTGCAATTATGGGTCACCCAAAGTATGAAGTAACAGAAGGTAGCATCATCATTGACGGTGAAGATGTATTAGAAATGGAAGTAGACGAGCGCGCACAAGCGGGTCTATTCCTAGCAATGCAATATCCAAGTGAAATTAGCGGAGTAACAAACGCTGACTTCTTACGTTCTGCAATTAACGCACGTCGTGAAGAAGGCGATGAAATTTCTCTTATGAAATTTATCCGTACATTAGATAAAAACATGGAATTCCTAGAAATGGATCCAGAAATGGCACAACGTTACTTAAACGAAGGTTTCTCTGGTGGAGAGAAAAAGCGTAACGAAATTCTTCAATTAATGATGATTGAGCCAAAAATCGCAATCTTAGATGAAATCGACTCAGGTCTTGATATCGATGCATTAAAAGTTGTATCTAAAGGTATTAACCAAATGCGCGGCGAAGAGTTCGGTTGCCTAATGATTACGCATTACCAACGCTTATTAAACTACATCACTCCAGACTTCGTTCACGTTATGATGAACGGTCGTATCGTTAAATCTGGTGGCCCTGAGCTTGCACAACGTCTAGAAGCTGAAGGTTACGACTGGATTAAAAAAGAATTAGGTATTGAAGACGAAACAACAGAGCAAGAAGCGTAAGAGAGGAGCATAAACATGACAATCGGTACATTACCTTTCGATCAAGAAACAATCCGTCAACGCGCAAGCGAAGTAAACGAAGCTGCTTGGTTGACTGAGTTCCGCTTACAAGCTCTTGCACAAGCAACAGAACTTCCAATGCCAACGCCTGATAAAACGAAAATTGAAAAATGGGACTTTATCGGAAAAGGCGACGCTGCTAAGCAAGAGCCTGTAAGTTCTTTAACAGAGCTTCCAGAAGCAGTGAAAAACTTAATCGATGAAAATAACAGCGTATTAGTGCAACGTACTGGTACAACTGCGTTCGTTTCTTTAGCAGACGAAGCAAAAGACAAAGGTGTTATTTTCACAGATATCGTAACAGCTGCAACAGAGCATGCTGAACTACTACAAAAGTATTTAATGAAAGACGGCGTGAAAGTAGACGAGCATCGTCTAACTGCACTTCATGCTGCATTAATCAACGGCGGTGCATTCGTATATGTTCCGAAAAACGTTGTTCTTGAAACTCCACTTCAAGCTGTATTCTTAGTAGACGGCGAAGAAGCTAACGTATATAACCATGTATTATTCGTAGCTGATGCGAACAGTACTGCAACTTATGTAGAAAACTATGTTGCAAATGAAAATGCTAAAGGTATTGCAAATATCGTAGCAGAAGTAATTGTGGAACAAGGCGCACAAGTGAAATTCGGTGCGGTTGATCTATTAGCAAAAGACGTAACAACTTACGTTAACCGCCGCGGTGTTGTTGGACGCGACGGCCGCATTGATTGGGCTCTAGGCCTTATGAATGATGGAAACACAATTTCAGAGAACGTTACGAACTTAATGGGCGACGGTTCATATGCTGATACGAAAACAGTAACAATTGGCCGTGGTAACCAAACACAAAACTTTACAACTAAAGTTGTTCACTTCGGTAAACACTCTGAAGGTTGGATTTTAAAACACGGTGTACAAAAAGATAGTGCAACATCTATCTTTAATGGAATTGGTAAGATTGAACACGGTGCATCTAAATCAAATGCACAACAATCTTCTCGCGTTCTTATGCTAGACGAAAAAGCTCGCGGTGATGCGAACCCAATTCTTTTAATTGATGAAGATGATGTTATGGCAGGTCACGCAGCTTCAGTAGGCCGCGTAGATCCGTACCAATTATACTACTTGATGAGCCGTGGTATTCCAAAACGCGAAGCAGAACGTTTAGTCATCCATGGATTCTTAGCACCTGTAGTTAATGAGCTTCCAATTGAAGGAGTAAAAGCACAGCTTGTTGAGGTAATTGAAAGGAAAGTTCGCTAATGAATATTCATGAAATACGCAAACAGTTTCCAATTCTTGATCAAAAAGTGAACGGCAAACAACTTGTTTATTTCGATAGTGCAGCAACTTCTCAAAAACCAATTCAAGTCATTGAAACGTTAGAACGTTACTATAAAGAATATAATTCTAACGTGCATCGCGGTGTTCATACGCTCGGTACGAAAGCTACCGACGCGTATGAAGGTGCACGTGAGAAAGTTCGCAAGTTTATTAACGCGAAATCAATGGAAGAGATTATTTTCACGCGCGGAACGACAACTGCATTAAATACAGTAGCAGCTAGCTATGGTCTTGAAAATGTAAAAGAGGGCGATGAAATCGTTATTTCTTACATGGAGCACCATAGTAACATCATTCCGTGGCAACAAGTTGCGAAGAAAACTGGTGCAACTTTGAAATACCTTCCGCTTCAACCAGACGGTACAATTTCTTTAGAAGATGTTCGTCAAACTGTTACACCGAATACAAAAATCGTTTCTATTATGCAAGTATCAAACGTACTTGGAACGATTAACCCTGTAAAAGAAATCGGAGCAATCGCACACGAAAACGGAGCAATTATGGTCGTTGATGGTGCACAAAGTACACCTCACATGAAAGTGGATGTACAAGATTTAAACTGTGATTTCTACGCATTATCTGCTCATAAGATGTGCGGACCTACAGGTATCGGCGTATTATATGGTAAGAAAGAATTGCTAAACAATATGGAGCCAATTGAATTTGGTGGTGAAATGATTGATTTCGTAGATTTACAAGAATCTACTTGGAAAGAGCTTCCGTGGAAGTTTGAAGCAGGTACACCGATTATCGGTAATGCAATCGGACTTGGTGCGGCAATTGATTTCCTAGAAGAAATCGGTCTTGATAATATTGAAAAGCATGAGCATGAATTAGCGCAATACGCTTTAGAAAGACTATCAGAAGTAGATGGCGTTACAATTTATGGTCCAAAGCATCGCGCTGGTCTTGTTACATTTAATATTGAAGACGTACATCCTCACGATGTAGCGACTGTATTAGATGTAGAAGGCATTGCAGTTCGCGCAGGACATCACTGTGCACAACCGCTTATGAAGTGGCTAAAAGCTTCTTCAACAGCACGTGCGAGCTTCTATTTATATAATACAAAAGAAGAAATTGATACATTTGTTGAATCGCTAATCAAGACAAAGGAGTATTTCACAAATGTCATTTAATAATTTAGATACGTTATATCGTCAAGTTATTATGGATCATTACAAAAATCCTCGTAACCATGGCGTGTTAGAAGATAGTGTTACCGTTAACTTGAACAATCCAACTTGCGGCGATCGTATTCAACTTACGATGAAAGTAGAAGAAGGTATTGTGCAAGAGGCGAAGTTTGAAGGCGAAGGATGTTCAATCTCAATGTCTTCAGCTTCAATGATGACACAAGCAGTAAAAGGTAAGAAAATTGAAGAAGCACTTCAGCTTTCGAAAATTTTCTCTGACATGATGCTAGGAAAAGAGTACGATGACAGCATCGATTTAGGAGATATTGAAGCATTACAAGGCGTATGCAAGTTCCCTGCACGTATTAAATGTGCAACATTAGCGTGGAAAGCGTTAGAAAAGGGCTTAAACGAAGATAAGTAATGTTAAAGGTTCCTAAAAATGAGGTTATCTAAGGAGGGACACACCAACATGGCGAAGCAACTGCCAGATATCGGCGATTACAAATATGGTTTCAAAGACAAAGACGTTTCGATTTTCCGTGCTGGACGCGGTTTAACAAAAGAGATCGTTGAAGAGATTTCACGTATGAAAGAAGAACCACAGTGGATGTTAGACTTCCGTTTAAAATCACTGGATAAGTTCTATGAAATGCCAATGCCACAATGGGGCGGCGACTTAAACGACTTAGATTTCGATGAAATTACGTACTACGTAAAACCATCTGAGAAATCTGAGAAGTCTTGGGATGAAGTACCTGATGAAATTAAAGCAACATTTGATAAATTAGGTATTCCAGAAGCTGAGCAAAAATATTTAGCTGGTGTATCTGCACAGTACGAATCTGAAGTTGTATACCACAACATGAAAGAAGACCTAGAAGCTCTAGGAATCGTCTTCAAAGATACAGATAGCGCATTAAAAGAGAACGAAGATATTTTCCGTGAGCATTTCGGAAAAGTAATTCCACCAACAGACAACAAATTCTCTGCATTAAACTCTGCAGTTTGGTCTGGTGGATCATTCATCTACGTTCCAAAAGGTATTAAAGTTGATACACCACTTCAAGCGTATTTCCGTATTAACTCTGAAAATATGGGACAATTCGAGCGTACGCTTATCATCGTAGACGAAGGCGCACACGTACACTACGTAGAAGGTTGTACAGCACCTGTTTACACTACTAACTCACTTCACAGTGCGGTAGTAGAAATCATCATTAAAAAAGATGCGTATTGCCGTTATACAACAATCCAAAACTGGGCGAACAACGTATACAACCTAGTTACAAAACGTGCGGTTTGTGAAGAAAACGCAACGATGGAATGGATTGATGGTAACATCGGTTCTAAATTAACGATGAAATACCCAGCAGTTATCTTAAAAGGCGAAGGCGCTCGTGGTTTAACATTATCAATCGCGATTGCTGGTAAAGGCCAACACCAAGATGCTGGTGCGAAAATGATTCACTTAGCACCAAACACGTCTTCAACAATCGTTTCTAAATCGATTGCGAAGCATGGTGGTAAAGTAACTTACCGTGGTATCGTACACTTCGGACCAAAAGCGAAAAACTCTCGCTCTAACATCGAGTGTGACACGTTAATCATGGATAACCAATCTACATCTGATACAATTCCTTACAACGAAATCAAAAACGATTACGTTTCACTTGAGCACGAAGCGAAAGTATCGAAAGTATCAGAAGAACAATTATTCTACCTAATGAGCCGCGGTATTTCTGAGCAAGAAGCTACAGAAATGATCGTAATGGGCTTCATCGAGCCATTCACTCGCGAACTTCCAATGGAATACGCAGTTGAAATGAACCGTCTAATCAAGTTTGAGATGGAAGGTTCTATTGGTTAATAGATAAAGTAGAAGCGCCCTGCTGTGCAGGGCGCTTTTTTGTTTTGCGGATTTGTCGTGGCTTGGGAGAGGATACCCGGGTGGGTGTTCAGCTAAATATATCAACGATTTTTCAAATATATCGATCATAAACGGGAATATATCAACGATTATTTCAATATATCAACGTTTCGACAAGGAATATCGATTTGTCGACAAGATAAGACAAAAGAAAATCCTCACATACCCCAAACATTTTATAAGAACAGAGAACGACTAGGTTTAAGACAAAGATACTGACAAATCCACTTGAACAACCACCCACTGAATTCTCTATTAAACTTTTTGACAAATCCACCCCTCCCTCCACTATCTGGAATTCTTTCCTGCATTAGCAAAAGTTTCTCATATGAAAAGGACAATCTTTTGCTTTTTCTCACAATGCGAGTACAATGTAAAATAGCAAGAAAAGACGAAAAGTATTTACAGGATTATTGTGTGCGCATAGCGTAAATGGCAGTAAGGAACTGAGAGGAGGTTTTTTCTCTGAATACAAATAAAGAAACAATCATCCACCTTTATCATACAAACGATATACATAGTCATTTTGAAAATTGGCCGCAAATTTCTCGGTTTGTTCTAGGGGAGAAAAAGCGAAGACAGGAAGCGGGAGAGACTGTTTTGACGGTTGATATCGGTGATCATGTGGATCGTTTTCATAGTATTTCGGAAGCGACAAATGGCCTTGGGAATACGAAGCTTTTAAATGAGGCGTTATATGATTATGTAACGATCGGCAATAATGAAGGCATTACGTTAGCGAAGGAGCATTTGAATCGTCTATATGATGATGCTGGATTTGAGGTGCTCGTTGCGAATTTATTTGAAAAAGAAGGGGTACGTCCAGCGTGGGCGAAACCTTATAAATTACATACGACGACAGATGGGATTATCATTGCTTTTATCGGATTAACGGTAGCTTATCCAGAGTTTTATCATATGCTCGATTGGCATATTGAAGATCCGCTTATCCATTTAGAGTCTATTTTAGAAGAAGTGAAAGATGAGGCGCATATTACCGTTGTCCTATCTCACCTTGGAAAAAGTATGGATGAGTATATGGCAGAGCATTATGATATAGATGTTATTTTAGGTGCACATACGCATCATTTATTTGAGCGTGGTGTTCTACTGAACAATACTTTACTTTGCTGTTGTGAAAAGTGGGGACGTTACGTTGGCCACGTTCAGCTTACTGTGGATAAAGAGACGAAGAAGCTGTTGAAAAAAGACGGTAGAGCGATTAAGACGGAACGGTTAGGTGCTTATAGCGAGCCGTTATCCACAATTGAAATACTGCAGGAAGAAAGTAATCATATAATGGCAGAGCCTGTCGTTCATTTAAAAGAGTCATTACCGGTTGATTGGTTTCAGGAGACGCCGTTTTCTCATATGTTAGCAAGTGCGCTGAAAACATGGTGCGATGCAGAGATTGGCATGGTGAACGCCGGTGTACTTCTTGAAGGGCTAGAAGAGGGTTTTGTAACGCGCGGAGATATTCACAGAATTTGTCCACATCCAATTAATCCGTGTGCTTTGAAAGTTCCAGGAAAGATATTAAGAGAAGTTATTTTGAAAGCACGTAAACCGAACATGGAGAAGCTTGAGGTGAAAGGATTCGGATTTCGGGGGAAAGTGATGGGGAAAATGATTTATGCTGGTGTAGAAGTCATTCCAGATACGATTCCTGGCAATAAAATTTTATTAGAAGATGTATTGATTAACGGCGAATCGCTGGAGTTAGACCGTATATATACGGTAGGAACAATCGATATGTTTACGTTTGGATACTTATACCCAGAGCTATCCACACTTTCTGGCAAACAATATTATATGCCAGAACTACTTAGAGATGTGTTAACGGATATGTTAATAACTCATACAACTTCCGTTAAACTATAGGCTAGTTAACTTGTAACACTCATTTTTCTCTTGTCATACAGATAAGAAAGAGAGGAGTGTGAACTATGGTTAATGTGGAGCCAATTATAATTGATAATTATACGTTTATTGCGGTTAGCGTGAAACTTCCAAAGACGAATTTGCTAGCTGTAATGAGCGATAAAGGATATATTATGTGTGGTGCATTAGATGTAGGTCTTTTAAATGAGAAATTAGGTGATCGAGGAATTATTGCTGGCCGTGCGGTTGGTGTAAGAACGATTGAACAACTTCTTGAAGCGCCACTAGAATCGGTAACGACTGGAGCTGAAGCGTTAGGCATTCCAGTAGGAACGATTGGAAAAGAAGCATTATTAAAAATGAGATAAGCATATATCGTCCCTCCTTCTTGCATAGAAATGATATAAGAAGGAGGTTTTTTTATGAGTATATTTCGCTCGAAAAACTCGCGGTTTCGAAGGGGACCTATTGCCTTTCGGTATATACTGCTTATGTCGTTTATTCTTTTTGTTATATTACTTACGCAAGGGTTGTGGATTGTGAATAATAGTATTCAGCCGACCTTAATTAAATATGGGGAAGTAGAGACACATAAAATGGCGACAGCAATTATGACGAAGGCGGTAAAGGATAGAATTAATGAAGGGTTCGATGTCGATTCATTAATGAAAGTACAGAATGATAAAAACGGAAAAGTATCCACAATTAATTTAAATACGAAGCAAGTAAATGAAATCGTAACGTCAACGACCACGTACATAGAAAAATATTTGCAACAAGTAGAACAAGGAAAGTTGAAGGAGCTAGGTATTTCTGAAAAAAACGGGGCGACTATGGCAGTTCCTTTTGGACGTGTAACTGATAATGCACTTCTTGGTAATATAGGACCAGATATTCCGATTCATTTCACGCCAATTGGGCATGTGAATACAGATATTAAACAAAAAATTGAGCCGCATGGAATTAATACTACAGCGATTCAAATTGTTATGGAAATGGAAGTAACATTGCAAGTAATTATTCCATTTCATACGAAAGAGATAACTGTGAAACAAAATGTTCCGATTGCGACGCGTATCGTTCAAGGGGAAGTGCCTACGTATTATGGAAGCGGAAGTGTTGCTGTACCTGATAAAAAGAAAACAGATAGTTAGTTGCATATAAAGTAAAACTCGGCTGAGCCGGGCTTTTACTGGATAAAAAATAACCGTAGCAATGCAGCTACGGTTATCTTTTTGTATTTGCTCGTTCTTTGCGTTCCCAAAGGCTTAAATGCATGTATGGATCGAAGGCCCATTCTGTATAGCCATTGTCTTTATATATGCCAAAATGTAAGTGGGGTGGGAATTTTCCGGCTGTACCAGGAGGTCCATAACCAGTGCTACCAACAAATCCAATTACTTTTCCTGGCTCAACAATTTGTCCAAGCTGTATTTCTTTTGAGAACCCGCCTAAATGAGCGTAATAATGGTAATTATTATGAAGGTCACGAATACCAATGCGCCATCCACCAAGGCGGTTCCAGCCTTTTGTTTCAATAATGCCATAGCAAGTCGATCTTACTGGCACGCCATATCCGGCGAAAATATCGGTTCCTTCATGAATTCGTCTTCCGCCAAAACTTCTTCCAGCGCCGAAAGTACTACGGTAGCTATGGTCACTACGAATCGGAAGAGGAAAAGCATTTCCTTCTAAATTAATACGTCCATAATGTTTATAAATTTGGGCGTACTCGCTAATTAAATCAACTGTTTTTGCACGTCTATAATATTCCCAAAGCATAATTTTAATACGGTCTTCTGACGTTCCTTGTTTCCTTAAAATAGTCGCTGCAGTATGCAGAAGATCACGGTCGCTATTTGCATTTGCAAATCCATCTTTGTCACCATCTAAACCTATTCCGCCAAATAGAGAAATTGTATGGGGGAGAGTATCGTTACTATTAACAGGTCCAGCCCATATTTCTGGTTTGAAATAAAGGGAAATGATGGCATCTGGTTTTTTTGGAATATCTTTTCTTACGCTCCGTATATTTCTTTCATATTGATCCATTGCAGCTAAGTAATACCATGGAATGCCTGAAGATTGCTCGGTTTCTTTATATAGTGCCATGCGCTTTTCGTATATGCTTTGCTGATTATCTTCACCGTAAGCGATGTTTTGGTGGAGAAGAAAACAAATAGAAAGCAAAAGAGAAATTTTTCGAAGCATGAAATAGACTCCTTTCACAACATCACTCTTTTTAGTGTGGGATATACGGAGTATTTCATTATAGGGAACGATTGGAAAAAATCTTAGAATCTTCATTTGAGCAAATCGCTTTCATACGTTAGAATAGATATGTTACATTGAAAGAAGCGAACACGGTAAACTATTTCATATTGTGCGGAGTTGATAACCATGACAAAACAAACAGAATATAAGCGCAAGCCCGAATGGTTGAAAATTAAGTTAAACACGAATGAAAACTATACAGGCTTAAAGAAAATGATGCGTTCTAAGAATCTTCATACCGTTTGTGAAGAGGCAAAATGTCCGAATATTCATGAATGCTGGGCTGTAAGAAAAACAGCAACATTTATGATTTTAGGTGCGGTTTGTACACGTGCTTGTCGTTTTTGTGCGGTTAAAACAGGCTTACCAACTGAGCTTGATTTACAAGAACCAGAACGCGTAGCAGATTCAGTAGTACAAATGGGCTTAAAGCACGTTGTTATAACAGCGGTTGCACGTGATGATTTAAAGGACGGCGGAGCAGCTGTTTTTGCTGAAACAGTACGAGCAGTACGTCGTAAAAACCCATTCACGTCTATCGAAGTATTACCATCTGATATGGCTGGGGTAGAAGAAAACTTAAAAATGTTAATGGATGCAAAACCAGATATTTTAAACCATAACATTGAAACAGTACGTCGATTATCTAACCGAGTTCGCGCTAGAGCAAAGTATGACCGTTCATTAGAGTTTTTACGTCGAGCAAAAGAAATGCAGCCTGATATTCCAACTAAATCGAGCATTATGGTCGGCTTAGGTGAAACAAGAGAAGATTTAATTGAAGCAATGGATGACTTACGTGCAAACAATGTGGATATTTTAACTCTTGGACAATATCTACAACCATCTAAGAAGCATTTACCAGTTATTAAATATTATCCACCAGCAGAATTTGCAGAGCTTAAAGAAATTGCACTTAGCAAAGGATTTAGCCACTGTGAAGCTGGCCCGCTTGTGCGTTCTTCTTACCATGCGGACGAGCAAGTACGTTCTGCAAAAGAAAAAACAGCAGAAGCTAAATAATGAAAAAAGAGAGCTAACGATCAGCTCTCTTTTTGTTTGTACTCTAAAACGGTATTTGTACATGTTAATAAAATCTTTTTTAATTCTTCTGTGGATAATTCAATTGTAAATTCAGGTACACCAGGTGTAATTAAAATTTTATCGTACGTATAAACGGAACTGTCCACAATAATTGTTACTTCTTGTGAATAACCAAAAGGAGCTACACATCCTGGAGTACAGCCAGTTTCCATTCTTAGTTCATCAGGAGAACAGAGCGATAAGCGTTCTCCCGTTATTTCTTTCATCTCTCCGCGATTAAGCCGATTTCCTTCTAACGTAAAAAACACATAAAAATTTCCAGATGTTGATTTTAAAAATAAGCTTTTACTTGGAGTGCCTTGTAAGCCAAGTCTCTCGCGTACGATCCGATCCGTCTCATAATCGAGTACTGGTTCGTGTTCGAATTTTTCATAAGAAACATTTGTTTTATGTAGTAAAGCAAGTACGTCTTCGTACATATGAAATAATACCCCTTTCTATTGTTAGAACAGTCTCTTCTCGTGGCGTCAACTGAATGTTTTGGAAAGGGATATTACTTGGACGATGCTTCCCATAAGCGTGTTATGATACATTGTTCGTCGATTGTAATTTCGTAAATATCAGGATTCGTTAAATTTCTCCATTCATTAAAACCAATCGTATGATCAAAATGCTTTAAAATGAGTGTAAGTAAATTGCCATGTGTAACAAGTAGTGTTGTCGTATGGTTTAATTGTAAAACGTCTTGAATAAGCGATATGGCACGGTCTGTTGCTTGTTTTGTGGACTCTCCGCCTAAGAAGGCAATATCTATGTTCGTAAAAGTGGATTCTAGTTTTTGCATCCAATCATCCATTGGAACGTTGCTCAATATGCGTTCAGTTAATCGTTCATCTTCTTGGATAGATAAGTTAGCTTGGAGCGCATAGGGCCGAATGGAATCGATAGCTCGGACAAATGGGCTTGAAATAATATGATCGATTTGTAGAGTATTTTCTAAGAGGAATGTAGCAAGGGTATTTGCTTGGTCTTTTCCATCGGTCGTTAATTCAGCATCACATTCTTGCCCAATTGCTGAACAATGTCGTATTAAAATAATTTTCTTCATAATTCATCCCCATCTTTCAAGTTGACGCTATATACTTCGACAAATGTGGAAATAATTCCTTTTTATTGGAAACAGCATATGGATTTAAATATGTGGAAAAGTAATGTGGATAATAAAAAATTGAGGTGCAATGATGAAAAAAATGATATGTATCGTATTCATTATTTGTTTTCTTGCGCAATTGTCCACAACATATGCAGAATCCAACCGAAAACTAAATTATCCAAGCAATCAAAATAAGTCATTTGTGAGTGAGGATGTTTTTTATAAACAGTTAGATAAGAAGATCTATAAAGAATACAAAAATGCAGCATATAGTGTTCGGAAAAAAATCTTATTTAAAGAAGTGCCTGATGAAGAATTTTCTTTCCTACAAAAAACAGCTGTCGGTTGTCGAGGTAGAGTGGTACTTCAAGATTTTTTTGTTCACTCTGATCGCCAAGTATACTTTTTCGCTTCTTTTATTCAAAATGAAGTAGGAGAGTTTCATAAGTACATCGTTATAGATGCAGAAACAAAGAGGGAGTTGCGAGAGGGTAAAAGTTATCATCAGTGTGGTAATCCATATAAAAAATAAACCACCAATTTTGGTGGTTTATTTTTTACTCCGGTACACTCATTAATTTCTCTTTCATTTTGCGAATAAGAACGACAGCGCCAATTGTACACAGAAGTGTAATTCCTTCGGCAACGAAGATGTTGATTGTTTTTGTTTGGTAAAGTGCCGCGAAAAAGTCTACAAATGCGTGGAATAGTATAGCGTATACTAGGAAGATGTATTTCTTCTGTTTGACTGCGTATAAAACAAGCATTGTAAAGGCGATTTGAAGCACGAGTGCCATAATTCTTTCTAAGCTACCAAGGAAGTATAAGTAGGCAGGTTGCTGAATTAACATGTCCTGTAAAATGCTAAGCTCGGGTTTTTGTTCAATCAGTCGAGCGAAGCTACCATCGTTAATAGAATTAGCAAAGATTAATGCTTGTAATGCAGAAAAACCGCCAATTAAAATAGATTCAATTCCGCCGTGACCAATTCCATAAGCGAAGCCATCTTTATATTCTAGATATTTTTTTAGTAAGAAGAAGAAGGCAACGAAGCGTCCTAATTCTTCAAAAATACCAGCAGTCAATCCGCCATAAATTGCGAAGACAAACGGATTTTCTAAAAATGGAGCGATTGTTGAATTACCGCGCATAAATAGGTGGAATGGTGTTTCAAGAATTTGGGTGAATCCGATAAAGATAAGAACACCAATGCCGACCACTTTCCAATTAATATTATATTTTTTACGGAAATAAACGAGTACGATAATTGGGACCAGAATCGAGACAATGAGTTGAAAGATGATGCTGGCAATTACAGTATTTGAAACCATACTTTCACCGCTTTCTAATATATGTACATATCTATTATGCATGAAATAGGGGAGAGATGAAACTTTTAGAAAGAAAATGAATTTACTTATTGACTCTAACGTTGCGTCATACTTTATCGTATGTACTAAGGGGGAGATACAAATGACAATGAGAGTAAAAGAAGTAGCTGATTTAGTTGGAATTAGTGTGCGCACACTGCATCATTACGATGAAATTGGGTTGTTAACCCCAGATGAGACGACAGAGTCTGGATATCGTCTGTATTCCAATAAAAATTTAGAGACATTGCAGCAAATTTTGTTTTTTAAAGAGCTTGGCTTCCCTTTGAAGAAAATTAAAGAGATTATCATGAGTCCATCATTTGATCGCGAAGAGGCACTACAGCTTCATAAGAAGATGCTTCTTGAAAAGCGTGCCAGATTAGATAAGGTGATTGCGACGATTGATAAAACAATTCAGCATACAAAAGGAGAGATTGAAATGACGAACAAAGAGAAGTTTGAAGGATTCGATTTCAGCCATAACCCATATGAAGAAGAAGCACGTGAAAAATGGGGAAACGCAGCTGTAGATAAAGCGAACGAATATGCAAAAGGTATGTCAAAAGAGAACCAAGAGGAGTTTAATACTATTTATAGAAATTTAGCAACGCTTAGACACGATGCACCAGATTCTAAAGAGGCGCAGGCAGCTATTAAAGTATGGTACGATTACTTGCAAAACTTCGGTGAATATTCGTTAGATGCTTTTAAAGGACTCGGTCAAATGTACGTCGCTGATGAGCGCTTCACGAAAAATATCGATAAGTTTGGTGAGGGGTTAGCGCAGTTTATGTGTGATGCGATGGAGGTTTATGCGGATCGTAATAAAAAATAAAAAGTAAAACAGGTGGAGGTTCTCTCCACCTGTTTTACTTTTTAATCATATTATTTAAAGTCTGATCCCCCGTATTGTTCAAATGAGGATTTTTACTCATTTCACGTTTTAGCATATCGAGGCTTTGCGTATATTCTGTATCATTTAATGCGCCAGATTGAAGCCCTTGAATTTGAGAAATCAACTTTTGGTCTGTTGATACATATGCTTTATAATAGCGAGGGACGATGGACAAAGCGGTTTTATATACTTGATCTGCTACGAGTTTTGGATCCGTTGTGTTTGCACGGTATACAACGAACACTTCATCATCAGTAACGAGTGTAGCAGCGTTTGTAACGTCAGGAAGTTTGACTGTCATGCTTGTAATCATTTCAGCGACCTTCTCGCGATTAATGGCCCCTACTTGTTTGTTAGATACTTCATGTTTTTGTTTAGATGAATAACCGACTCTCGTGAGCCTTGTATTTGTATTTTCTGTATGATACATGTCGTTTTTATTGGAAACAAGAACACGGCTTCCTTCTTCGCGCTCCATTTCGGCTTTATTATTTGTTTGGCAGCCTGCAAATAAGGAAAGAGTGAGAAGGGAAAGTAAAATTTGTTTTTTCACGATGTATCACCTCCTTCTCCATAGCATGTACTAATTTGCAATTTTTTGTATTTGAAATTGTTGGTTGTTATGCTTTGTGATACGATAAAAAGAAGAATGCTTAGAGAGGAAGTTAATGATGGAGCAAAAGCAAGAGCAAGAGATTCATGCTACGGTGAGCATTAATAATGTTCAGTACGAAGTAATTAAAAACTTTCGTGACGGTTTTAGTGAAGAAGCATTTAAAGAGCGCTATGCAGAAATTTTAAATAAATATGATTATATCGTTGGAGACTGGGGATATGAGCAACTTAGACTGCGAGGATTCTTTGATGATAGTAACCAACGTGCGACATATGATACGAAAATTAGTACGTTAACGGAGTATTTATACGAGTACTGTAACTTCGGTTGTGCACACTTCGTATTACGAAAAGTGAAGAAATAAAAAAATCCTCTTACAATTGTAAGAGGATTTTTTACATATTCTCGCTTATAAACAAATCGAGATATGATCGCCTTCAGAAAGTATTGCATTTGGTTTCATTTGTTGTCCATTTAATTGAATATCCCCATTTTTAATTTTATCCACAATGCGTGTACGGCTCCAGTCGGAAATATATGTGGATAAGGCTTTATCAATGCGGTGGGAACCGAAAACGATATCTAATACGATCGTGATTTCAGCTACGCCACTTTCTTTATGTTGCGTAATAGAAATAGTAGTACTTGTTTCTGTTTGATCTTGCTGAGTCATATCGATCGTTTCAACGTGATCAGTAAATGATTTATAAATACGCAGTTTTTGATTCCACGTATGATCTTTCGAACATTTATAAATGGCAAAGCGGTATATGTTTTTTCCATTGGCGTTATGCCTACGAATATTCGTATCAGTAAATAGGGTAGTACGTCCGCAATTTTTACAATATTTTTCGATTGTGTGTTGCTGATTTTCATATAAACTCCAAGAAAGTTGTACTTTCTGCATTTTCCTTCACCTCTTATAGTAGTGGCAAAGAAACGTAATACAGCTATTTGGATGTCTTGTAGTATGAAGACATGAGAAAAAGACAAAAATAAAAGGAGGTTCCCCAAAGAGGAACCTCCGTAAACATCATACTACAGATGCAATACGTTCCTTTGTAATGGGAATGGGCAGACTACTCCCTTGAAAAAGCGTGGTGCTTTTTTGAGAGTAATGCTATCCAATTGCTGGTCCATTACAAAGTAAATGTTGGCATACGTAGATAACGTCCTTTCTATCCAAATAGATTTATTCTTCATTATAACATATAATACTGAAAATTCGAAATAATAAAGGCGAAAAAACACCAGCTAAAATAGCTGGTGCATACGATAAATTATATAAGTTCAAATAAAAATGAGCGTAATTCTTCTGCAATTTCTTCAGTCATAGAAAATGCGTGCTCTAAGTAGCCTGGTTCGTTTAAATCGTCAGCACCGATAATTGCAAATTTATTACTTTGCATATCAAGTACAATTGTTTTACCGTAATGACGATCGGAGTATAAAAGCGCTAAATCGTGACGCTCATTTTCTCCCATAAAGCTAACGAAACGAGTTTTTGTAGCGACAGTGTCGTCGTACAGAAAGAAACGTTCTTCCATACACATGGCTCCTTTATTAAATATCTAAGTTTAAGTGTGGTTTATGATCTAAATGGTGATGTGTTTTAATGAATCGTACTGTTCTTGTTTTGTAACGCATTACGATAGAGTATGTTTCAGCTAAATCTCCGCCAAGGAATTTAACACCGTCTAATAACTCACCAGCAGATACACCAGTTGCTGAGAAGATTGCATCATCCCCAGATACTAAGTCATCTAACATAAGAAGTTGACGAGGGTCTTCTAATCCCATTTCACGACAACGAGCTTCTTCTTCTTCGTTCATTGGAACTAAGCGAGCTTGCATTTCACCTTCAAGGCACTTTAATGCTGCTGCAGAAATAACACCTTCTGGAGCTCCGCCAATACCTACGAATAAGTCGATACCCGTTCCAGGTAGTGCTGTTGCGATTGACGCACCAACATCACCGTCACCAAATAATTTTACGCGTGCACCTTTTGCACGAACACGGTCAATAATATCTTGATGACGTTCACGTTCTTGAACGATAACCGTTAGGTCACGAATCTTTTTATTGTTAGCTTCTGCTACAATTTCAATTGTTTTTTCAATTGGATCATCTAAGCTAATTTTACCAGCTGCTTTTGGACCAACCGCGATTTTTTCCATGTACATATCAGGAGCATGAAGAAGGTTCCCTTTGTCTGCGATTGCAATAACTGCCATTGCATTTGCAAGACCTTTTGCAACGATGTTTGTACCTTCTAATGGATCAACGGCGATGTCTACTTCCGGACCGTTACCTGTTCCTAGTTCTTCACCAATATACAACATCGGTGCTTCATCAAGTTCTCCCTCACCAATTACAACTGTACCTGCCATGTTTACTGAATCGAACATATCACGCATTGCTGTAGTTGCTGCATCATCTGCTTCATTTTTCTTTCCGCGGCCCATCCACTGTGCGGATGCTAAGGCTGCTGCTTCTGTTACACGGACAATTTCTAGTGCGAGTTCACGTTCCAAGATTCCATTCCTCCAATTTCAAAAATCATACAAATATAACTATAACAAATAACGGAGAAAAGGTGAATTCGAAAAATTGTCGATTTTTTCAGAAGAAAGCGTTACAATTAAAATGTAAATGCTTTAATTTCCAGGTAGGTGACATTCATGTATTTTGTAGACAGAAAGAAAATAGAACAAATGCTAGTATGTTTAGAACGAGCAACAAGTACATTTCAAGAGAAAAAGATATATGAAACCGAGTTTGAATTTTACGCATTAGAGCGCATAGCCCATCTGATTATTGATACTGTATTAGATGTAGGAAATGCGATGATTGATGGATTTATTATGCGCGATCCAGGAAGCTATGAAGATATTATTGATATTTTAATGGACGAGCGAGTGATAAGTGAAGAAGATGGCCAAGGGATGAAAGAAATTATCCTTCTTCGAAAAATGCTTACGCAAGATTATATTCAAATGAATCATGATGAATTATATAAGACGATTCAAAAACATATTGCAGTGGTGGAAAAGTACCCAGCAAATATTCGCAGTTATTTAGAAAAGGAATTAGGACCTGTATCTGCATTTGTACCAGAATAATTATGCTTATAAGATCCCCAGAGAATACCTTTTGGGGATCTTATATTGTATGTGAGAAAGAAAAGGGAGAAGGGTGAAGTATGGGGGAAGCACGTACTACGAAAGACGAGATTGTACAATTGTTGAAAGTAAAGGGAGAGCACACAGTAGCTGAACTAGCTGACGTTTTAGAGATTACAGAAATGGCAATCAGAAGACATTTAAGTAATCTTGAGAAAGACGGACTCATTTATTCTAAGATGGTAAGGCAACATGTCGGAAGACCAACTTATTTGTATGGATTAAGTGAAAAGGGAGAAGATACATTCCCGAAAGAGTATAAGCAATTTGCGATTGATATGCTAGAAGATTTAGCTCGAATGGGCGATGAAAAAATACTTCGTTACGTTTTAAAAGAGAGAACGAAGCGAATGGAAGAACAGTTGCAAAAGAGAGTAAGTAATCAAAAGAATTTAGCATATAAAGTGCAAGAGATAGCAGCTATGCAAGAGAAAAATGGTTATATGGTTCAAATAAAGAGAGATGGAGAGAACTCTTTCGTAATTGAAAAACAAAACTGTCCGTTAAAAGAAATTGCAGAGAGATTCCCACAAGTATGTGAAGATGAAAAAGAGATGTATAAGCGTTTATTTACGAACGCAGATGTGAAAACGCTAGCAAACATGTGCGAGGGCGATTGTAGTTGTTCTTACCAAATAAAAGAGAAAAAATGAACGTTATGGGGCGCTTTAAGGTAAAGCGTTTTTTTCTTTGGAAAAAGCGGGTAATATAAGAGTGGTATGATAGGTGAGAACGTTAGCATAGAAGGAGAGACATAATGATGTATAAAGGTTACTTAATTGACTTAGACGGTACGATGTATCGCGGAGAAGAACAAATTGAAGAAGCGAGCGACTTCGTAAAAGCTTTAGGAGAGCGCGGCATTCCTTATTTATTCGTTACGAATAACTCAACGCGTAAACCAGAACAAGTGGCAGAAAAACTTGTTCGTTTCGATATTCCAGCGAAAGCAGAGCAAGTATTCACAACGAGTATGGCGACTGCGAACTTCATTTATGAACGTAAACAAGATGCAACTGTATATATGATTGGTGAAGAAGGCTTACACGATGCACTTGTGGAAAAAGGATTTGAACTTGTGGATGAAAATCCTGATTTCGTTGTTGTTGGTTTAGATCGTGACATCACATATGAAAAGTTAGCAAAAGCGTGTCTTGCTGTGCGTAACGGCGCAACGTTTATTTCCACAAATGGGGACATTGCCATCCCAACTGAGCGCGGGTTATTACCAGGTAACGGTTCATTAACATCGGTTGTAGCAGTATCGACAGGTGTGGATCCAATCTTTATCGGAAAACCAGAATCAATCATTATGGAACAAGCTTTAAAAGTTCTTGGTATAGGAAAAGATGAAGCATTAATGGTTGGGGATAACTATGATACAGACATTTTAGCAGGAGTAAATGCTGGTATGCATACGCTTCTTGTCCACACTGGAGTCACAACTGTGGAGAAGTTAACAGAATACGAAGTTCAACCGACGCAAGTTGTGCATAACTTGACGGAGTGGATTGAGAAGATGTAATGAAAAAAGCTGTTCCAAACTTTGGAACAGCTTTTTTTATTTCGTTGTGACTAGTGTCGATTTTTGTCGGTAAGTCGATATATTTGAAAAATCGCCGATATAATCTGAGTTACGCCGATATATTTAGAAAATCGCTGATATAATCTGAGTTGCGCTGATATATTAAAAAAATCGCTGATATAATTTTATTAGAATGCACGATTCACAACGTCTTTTACTTCTTCAAGATATTGTTTACGCACATCATTATCCACAGAAGGGACACTTGTATAGAATGTATGCTCAAGTGTTTCAATACCTGTGAATTCAAAAATACCAACATCCGCTGTTTTCTTCATTGCGTCAAACATGCCGCCTGCTGTGTATGCTTCTTTCGTATTTCCCATTGTAGATAATAACAATCCTTTTTTACCGCGTAATAACTTTTCAATACCGTTTTCACCGTAAGCATAAGCGAATCCGTGGCTAAATACACGGTCAACGTATCCTTTTAAAATAGCAGGAAGTCCCGCCCACCACACTGGATAAATAAATGTAATGCTATCCGCCCAAGAGATATGCTCTTGCTCTTCTTTAATATCTTCTGGTGTATTTCCTTGAGAAAATGAGATGAAATCGGAAGCGCCTAATACTGGATTGAAGTTTAATTCGTATAGATCGCGAACGCGTAATTCATGACCTTTTTCTTCTAATTCACGTTTTACCGTTTCTAAAATCGCATGGTTGAAGCTTTCTGTATTTGGGTGTGCATAAACGATTACATGTTTCATTGTTCTTCCTCCTATTTGTGGATATGTGAATAGCTATTTATATATCTGTAACTATTATGGTTACTACTTTTATAGAAGTCAAGTAATACATATGTATGTATAAAAAGACGCTCGAAAATCGCCTTTTTATACCCCGCTCATACAAAGTACAAAGAAGACGAATAAAATGATAACAATACCAATGCCAAAGTTAAATACGAGAGTACTATCCATATATGTAGCCTCCTTGTTTGAAAGTAAAAAGCACTCTAGTTAAGAGTGCTTTTTTATTTTGAATCTACTTTATAACTTTTAGAAAGTTATTCATGCGTGTAATGATTTACATTATTTTATGTATTTATACTTTGAAATGAGTAAGTCCTTGTTGGATATAGAAAAAAAGACACTCGTTCGAGTGTCTTTTAAGATGACAAAATGTGCCAATTGCTTGAGGTTGATAAGACGCTAATTTCCGTGTTAACGCCTTTTCTTTAATCAAGAAGTGTAGCAACAGCGATTCAAATAAATTGTACCATCTGTTTAATCGCGGTGCGTATGCAATTGTGCATATTATGATCATGAGGTAGGTAATGAACTGTGAATAATTTGAAGTGATTTATTTACGATTTCTTCTGCGGCATATATGCCGATTGCGTCTGTTTTTAAAATATGGGGTTGTAAGTTATCATGCATTGCCCCTAACTCACCATGAAGTGGTGCGAAGGCATGGTTCGCCTTTTCAAGCATGCATAAATCAAGTAAAGAATCCCCAGCTGTAATAATCGTATCTATTTGCAAAATTTCTTTTATATATTGCACGGCGTCCCATTTATTAATTGGTTTTGGTACAAAGTATAGCTTTCTACCTTGAAGTGAATGATTCCAGCCTTGTTTGTCTAACCAGGAAGTGAAGGATGATAATTCATCATAAGGAATGTTCTCCCGTTTAATAATGCAATAATGGAATAGATCATCAGCTGTTTTTTGTGATATAACCCAATCTTTATGAGCTATTTGTCCAAATTCCTTTAGTATGTCGTTTCTCTCTATACATTCAACCGATAGTCTTTCTTTTACTGTCCTGTTCCAAGTACCATCTTGTTTCCCGTTATGAAGGATATTGCCGCCGTTACTTGTAATGGCGTATTCGGGAATGATTTCGTTTTGGAATAAAGCAATACGCTGAAACTGCTCAATAGTTCTTGTTGTAACTGGGATGAAATGTGAGTGCAGTTGTAATTTTTTTAGTAGTGAAATGGTTTTATGTGATATGAAAGAAATTTCTTTTCCATCTAAAGTTTCAATGAGTTGAATTGATTCATCTTCTATAGGGGCACGAAACGATTTCCGGGAATAAATAAGCGTTTGATCAAGATCACTGGCGAAAATCATATTGTTTCCCTCCTAAGAGGCTTAATGAGCCCACAACATGAATAAGCCATATTCTCATAGATTTCAATAGGGACATTCTTTTCTTTAGCGAGAAGTAAAATATGCTTTAAATCGGGATTGTTTTGCTGGCGTATTAAAATTTTCCACGGTATTCTCCGGAGTAATACGCGAGTTGTTTCACCGACTCCTGGCTTAATTAAGTTAATATCGTCAATTTTAAAGTGATTTTGGATAGACTGTATATCTTTTAATCCTTGCCAAGATGGATCAGTGTAAGTTGAAGTAATATAACGTAATTGATTATCTATATGAGAATGAACAGAAGGGAATAAATCTGTTACCTCATCAACGAAGAAATTTGATAAATCTTCTTGCTCTAGCTCTTTATAATATTTAACACCATGAAAATCTTTTGGACCGATATAGGTGTCATTTAGTACAGTGCGGCTAATTAGTCCAGAGACTGTTGCATTTAAGCAAGCGCTAGGAATAAGAAAATCTTCACGTGTACCGTAAATTGAAGTACAGTAACCGGGATCAGCAAGCACAGCCATACAATGAGAAATGTGTGTATTATTTCGTTCGTTAAATGTGTGTACTGCATATTCTAATTCTTTTTTTATTGCACCTTTTCCAGTCCACCCATCAATGAATTGAATTGTTTCTTTAGGGTGATGTTCCAAAATATAATGGAGTGCATTTTCATCAATACCGCGTCCGCGAACAATAGAAATACAATAGTGAGGTACATCAAGGTTGTATTGATAGCGTATGTAGCGTTTGATAAGAATGCCAATAGGTGTACCAGCACGAGCTAATGAAATGAGGACAAGGTTAGTTCCTTTAGTTTGTATAATCTGTTCGGCGACAACTCCAACAGCAATGGCTAGTTTGTGTTTGTATTGTTGCAGGGAAGAAAAGAATAAATCCATATACGCTTTAGATGGTTTATATTCCATTGGTAACATTTCGGAATAATGTGTGCCAGCTTGAATTGCTTGTTCTCTAGTTTCCGTGGAACTTTCTTTCATTAAATCACTAATATCTTTTAATAGAAAAATAGCATCATTTGGATTGTAACTACTAATATGAGAATTTACTTTTACCATAATTATCAACCTTCCTTTTCTATGCTATTTGAAAATGAGACGATATGAATAAAGGGAATAACTGTTTGTAACTGCTGTAGAAGAGGAAACAGGGCTTCTTCTCCTAAATCACGCTCAATAAAAACAAATACTTCATCGTAATCATGAGGTGAAATATTATAAAAGTAATTTGTAATAGTAGAATCTTCAGGACTTGGATATGAGAAATGATTATGAATGGCATAGTTCACATCATTTGAAACAGGATGGATAGGGCTTCTTGTTGTAGATTGATATAAAATATTTTCACCCATTTCAGCAGCAATTTTCATTGGGATATACATAAATTCACCTGTTCCGAGACAGAGTGTTCGTTTTCCAATTCTTTCTCTTTTTAAAGTTTTTCCCGCTTCTTTAGCGAAAGAAAGAATGGGCTTTTGTTCATATGCTGAAATGCCAAATCGCCCAGTATATTTTATATAATTTGATGTATAGGGTGATTTTGGGCAGGTAAGGGTATGCTTTTTGAAATCAGGTTTTGTTTCTTTAATTTGAATATCTGTTTTTGCAATATTTAATGGTTGGCCAGTTGTATGAATACTGCCTTCTAATAAAGAAATAACATGAATCTTAATTTGAAGTTCTTCTTCTAATTGTTTAAATTGTTTTCTATTAGTATGAGAACGCCAGTCTAATAAAGAAGCAATTATATATTCTTCTCTTGGGAATTTATTTTGAATAGATCTAATAATATTTAATGCTGTTTTTCCTGTTGTCATCTCATCATCTACGAGAACAATTGGATTGTTGTTTTGAAAAAAACTTTCATCTACATAACAACGGTGCGATGTTGCATGAGAATGTTCTTCCTCAAATGTAATGACAGATTCTAGGTGGGGTATCGATTCCCTAGTTGTATGCACATACTTTGCATTTTGAAAGCATTGAAACATAGAATGACCAAGTGCTGTCGCTGTTTCAGCGAATCCGATGAACAAAACTTCTTCTTGCAGAGGATATTGATAACGAAATACTTCCTCTGGGATTTCATGAATTTCTAATGAAATGAGATTTAAAATTTCTTTTTGAAATGGATGAGAAGTATTATGTAGCATTTCCATATATCTTGCAGCGAGAGCAAATCCACTTGATAGAGAGACTGCAGGTTTAATAGGAAGATGCTTTCCAAGGATTGTACTCACAAATAAAAAACTACGTTTCTTATTTATTCTCGCAGCCATTTGAAACAGATTGTCTAGCGCTAAATTATATGGATTATCACGTACTTCTACATGAACTTGTATATTATTTAAAACGTTATACGTGTTGCTTTGCGTTTGTAATAAGGAGATCGGTGAATTGTTTGTTTTCATGTAGCACCCCGTAAATATTAGATTTTAAAATGGTTTTGCGAGCCCAGCCATAATGAGGTTTTACTTCATTCATTTTGTTAGAAAAGCTGCTTTTTAGCACTCCATTATACGTATCTGCATTTTGTAAAATGGATCTCGCATCTAAATAATCTTCCATTGTGACAATATGCATTGCCTGTACAACTTTAATATGAGATGGGTGAATAACTGTCTTACCGATTAATCCATTTGCATGGTCGAGTGATACCTCTTGGATGAGCCCTTCTTCATAATCATTAGAAAAATATTCCCATACACATCCTGAAATAATATATTCATTTGTTGCCCTTGAGAAAACGTTAATAATGTCCGAAATACAATCACGAACAACAGTAATATGATAGATAGGTGTGTATTTATTACGCCGAATACTAAATATACTTGAAAAGTCAGTAGCACCAATACGTACATTTAAGATGTGATCACGATAGGAGTCTAGTAAATCCTTTATTTGTAATAATGATTCTATCCGTGTTTCTTTATACATAATTTCTGGTGATTCTAAAATCGGCATTCCATAAAGTGATAATGAGTATAACTCGTTTATATATGCAAGCTGATTGATATAAGCCTTTCCATTAATCGGTGTGAATTTTGGAAAGACAAAACCACATAAACAATGAACAGCGCTACCTAATTCAGTAACAATTGTCTTCATTTGACTTGGCTGTCGAACTCTAATAAAAAGAAGTGGGATGTCTGCTTGATTTAGTATGTTGGCACTGACTAAGTTGGCGATTTGCTGTATTTGAACGACGATGTTTTGCTCTGCAAGTTTTACTTCTTCATCGCTGATAGCGTCCTCTAGACAAAGAATAATTGAGGTAGCATCCACATGTTTCTTTCTAATTATATCTTCCGCAATCGTTTCTTTCGTGCCAGGAGTATATAGTGTGGCGCCTAGTGCGTAAGCTAGTTGTTCTTTCCCTATATTTTTTGAAAAACTAAGAGGTTCTTTATAGAAAAAATTTTGCCGTTCTTCTAAGGAGAGGTAAGAAAAGTAATTCAAATTGTCACCACCTTATTTGTAATGATTCTGTTTAATCGTAACATAATAAGAAAAATCTTCCATAAAAATGAAGCGAGAAATTAAAAAAATATATTGAGAAAGATGAATTATAAGATGAATATCGAATATTGTTAATAGAAATATAATAGGGGGAAAGAGAAAGTGGATATACATAAGTTAACAGAGGAAGAAGCAAATGAGATAAATACGTGGACGTACGAGGAACCATATAGTTTATATAGTTTTTCAGGCGAGAAAGAAGTAATAGAAGAGCTATTAGATGGAACGTATTATGGCTGTTGTGTCGATCAAGGAGAGTTCATCGGCTATTTTTGTTTTGGAGAAAATGCACAAGTACCAGGTGGAAGAGATGCTAATTTATATGGTGGAGAAGATGTGATTGATATCGGACTTGGTATGAAGCCGGCGTTAACTGGGAAAGGAATGGGGAAAGAATTTTTCCAAGCTGGAATAGCGTTTGCCACGAAAGAGTTTAACGCAAAAATGTTTCGATTAAGCGTAGCAACATTTAATACAAGAGCGATTACGCTATATAAAAATATCGGATTTAAGCAAGGGCCTATTTTTTTGAGTCGCGGAAGAGAATTTATGCTTATGGAATACGAAAGACCGTCAGCATGAAACTGACGGTCTAGAAAACATTATTATTCCGAGTGATCAGCTCGGTGCGCTAAACGGCTTGAGGCAGCGGCAGCAATTCCGCCAACGATATCGTCAAGGAACGTGTGCACCTTTCCGGTTGATTTATCATTTAAGTATTCTAAAATACCAGGTTTTAATTTATCAATATATCCAAAGTTTGTGAAACCGATAGAGCCGTATACATTCACGATAGAAAGTGCTATAACTTCATCAATTCCGTATAAGCCTTCATCACGTTTTACAATATCTTGTAACGGTTCACTTAGCATTCCTTTTTCAGCAAGGACATCAAGTTCGATACCTGTAATCAGTGCGTTTTGTACTTCACGTTTTGATAGTACACGTTCTACATTGTAACGGCATTCTGACATCTCTAAATTTGGATGGTATTTTTTTTGAAGAAAATGAACAAGTTCAGCAATATCGTCAATTGTTACACCGCGTTCTTGTAATAGTTGTAATGCTCTTTCTTGTAGTTGATTTGATTCTTTCATGTTTATCACCTTTTTTTCTTTTTAGTATTTGTATACGTTTCGTTGCTTTATCATGTGCATAGGAATGAAAGGCGAGCACAAGCTCATATATATAAAGAAAAACCATAGGTGGCGACTGCGATGATTCAGCATATTTATGAGCATTATCACATGCATGTTAAAGAATTAATCCCCCTTGGCCCCTATAAAAGCTTTTGGATTCGCAACAAAATTTATGTACTTGTTCCAATTGGAGAAATGGAGGAAGAAGTACTTGTAGAGATGAAAAAGCTCAGTGATTATATGAACCAGCAAGGGGATATAACTGTAGCGACTTTCGTTCCGACTATACACGGCTACTATGTAAGTGAGATAGAAGAACAAAATTACTGCTTATTAAAAGGTATGCGCACGTTAGAACGACATGCTATGTCATTAGGAAGTGAACTTTCTATATTCCATAAACGAGGTGCATTCTTTCCAGAAGAAATCGAGCAATTAAGCCGCATTGGTGAATGGAAAGCGTTATGGGAAAAGAGACTCGATCAGTTAGAAAAGTTTTGGCAATCGCAAGTGATGAACCACCCTACAGACGTATTCGATCAATTGTTTATTGAATCCTTCCCGTATTACTTAGGAGTTGCAGAAAATGCCATTCAATATGTTGTTGATACAGAAATGGATGATACGCCGCAACTAACGGATGCAGCGACAATTTGCCAAGAACGATTCACACCTTTATTATGGCATCAAACGAAGCGTCTCAAACTCCCTTTTGATTGGGTGTATGATCACCCAACTCGAGATATAGCAGAATGGATTCGCTATATGATGATTGAAAAAAAGAAAGACTGGGATCAAACAATCGTTCAATTTGTTACAGATTATGAACGAAATTACTCGCTGTCCTCATTTGGTTGGCGCTTATTATTTGCAAGGCTCCTGTTCCCGCTTCACTATTTTGAAACGGTTGAACGATATTACCAAACTGGAAACGAAGAACAAAAAAGCATATATAGAGATCGCTTAGAAGCCATTTTACACGATGTGAACCGCTCAGAGCAATTTATGAAGCATTTTTATGGCTCACTTCGTTTACCAGTAGATAAGCTCGGGATTAGAAAATTAGATTGGCTATCCTAAAAATATAAAAAAGAGACCGAGTGAGGTCTCTTTTTTATATACCACAATTTTATGTAATACATTATGCCCCTACCTGCTGATCTGTACATATATTTAAAACGAATTGATGCCTTTCGAGCTTTTCATTTACTTTACCTAATAATTCTTGCTGGATTTCTTTAAATAAAAATTGATAGCTTGTATTCCATGTTGGTATAACGGATGAAAGGCCTAATAAATACTCTTTTTTCTTTTCTAGTTCTTGAATTGTTACAAAAGTGTTCCCCATTTTTGGCATCTGTCGTCCCCCTATGTTTTTTTACTGTATATGTGTGAACGATTCACTATATAGTATTAATTATCGCATTTTTTGAGAGGGATTTCCAATTTTGTTTTATGATGTTAACGGATAAATGTGATTTGAATAAAAAAAGGAGACCAAATTTGGTCTCCTTTTAGCAAGTGACTTTGAACGAGCCGCTTCCGCTTTTAGATTAATATCTAGCTCCAGCGGCTAGAACAGTCGGCCATTTCGCGCCTTCCTGTGAGGCAAAAAGCGCCTCTTCGTCAGGAGCTCCAATGACCTCCTGTTCTGAACGAGCCGCTTCCGCTTTTAATTAAAATACTTGTTCTACTTCGATAACGCCTGGTACTTCTTCAAGTAACGCGCGCTCGATCCCAGCTTTTAGTGTGATTGTAGAACTTGGGCAGCTTCCGCATGCACCCATAAGGCGTAGTTTTACGATACCTTCTTCAATGTCTACTAATTCAACGTCTCCGCCATCGCGAAGTAAGAATGGACGTAATTTATCTAATACTTCTAATACTTGTTCTTGCATATGTGGGTTTTCCATTTTTATCGACTCCTTTCATCAGTTTTATTATAATCAAGATAGAGGGGAAAATCTATTTTTTCTCTTCTTGTTTTATTGTCGAAATATTGTATCGTGTTTTTTCAGTATAGGGGTATGGAATAAGTTTGTAAAATGATGTGCTTATGTAATAAGACATCTGAATATACTGTTGGGACAAGAAGTGGGGGAGAAGAAATGGTTAATGTTCAAGTGTATGGGACGAAAGTAATTTGTGCGAGCTGCGTCGGAATGCCATCTTCAACAGAAACGTTTGAATGGTTACAAGCGGCAATTGGTCGTAAATATGAAGGACAAGAAAATAAATTTAATTTCGAGTATATTGATTTCCAAGAAGAACAAGAAGATGCAGATAAAAAAGCATTCGCAGAGCGCGTAGTGGAAGAAGATTTATTTTATCCGGTCGTTCTTGTAAATGGAGAAATTGTTGGAGAAGGAAATCCTCGTTTGAAGGATGTTTATGAAGAAATCGAGAAATATTTATAAAACAAGAAGTCTTTGCGAATTTGCAAAGGCTTTTTTTATTGGAGGGATAGATATGAAAAATGGAGTGAAGCATGCGTTACCAACGGAAGTACAACAGTTAATGGAGCGGTACACAGTAGAATTAAAAGAAATTTTTTTAGATGAAAAAATAGTAGGGGTATATATTTACGGCTCCATCGCACTTGGTGCATTTTATGCAGAAACGAGCGATGTTGATTTTGTTACAGTGATAAGTGATTCCGTGAATGAAGCTGAAAAACAGCAGCTTGTGGAACTACATAAGAAACTTAGTGATAATACGCTAGGTAAAAGAATGGACGGTATGTATATTCCGCTTGCTGACTTAGGGAAATACAATGATGAAATGAACGAGTACGTGTATTGTGCAGATGGTAAAGCTAATGTTGGTCATTGGGACATTAATGCGGTCACATGGTGGACGTTGAAAAATCAAGGCATTACAGTTACAGGAAAAGAAGCAGAAGATCTTCCGCTGCAAATACAATGGAATGATGTAGTAAATACGATGAAATACAACGTAGAACAGTACTGGAGTGAAAAGGTGAAGAAGCCATATTTATTTTTTATAGAAGAGTGGGTAGAATCAGCTGTCGTTACGATGGGACGCATTTTATATACACTAGATTATAAAACAATCGTTTCAAAAGATAGAGGATTGCAATACTTGTCAGAACGTTCAGCGGAAGAATGGGAGCTCTTATTAAAAGAAGTAGCGAGAATACGGCACAATCCAAAAGAAAAGCGAATGCTCTCAAGGTGGAGAAGAGCAGATATGACGAAGAGGTACTTACTGCATTTAATTGAGACGTGTAGAGAGAAATGGTAGGGAAGAAAATGGACAATACAGTGGGGGGTATTGTCTTTTTTATGTTCGATTTGGTATATAATGGTTTAAAAGGTTTAATTATACTGGAGGGGATAGGATGAATATAGAATTAGCTACATATGAAGAAAAGAATGAACAAATGAGTATGCGCCAAGTAATTAGCATTCTATTAATTATTTTTGGGGTCATGCATGGAATTGGTTTTTTGAACCTTTTATATGATTCTTCCTTATATCCATGGTATGTAAATCATCTTATTCCACCTTTCACGTTTTGTATGATTATCGTAATGTATGCACCGGCAAGAAATTGCTGCTTACATTTAATAAAATCATTACAATTCAATAATTTTAAACACTATGTAACGATAGTAATGACAGCGATTGTAATGCTTATATATCTTGCAATATTAAATTTAGTTTTACCACATGGGATTGGTGTGGACGAGTCTAGTATAGTAATAAAGCCTACTAAAAATGAAATCATTTTATATGTAGTTGTGCTCACCATTTTTGCACCGATTTGGGAAGAACTTTTATTTCGGGGGATGTTTTTTACGAAATTATCCCAGCGCTTTTCTGCACTTACTAGTGCTGTTATAAGTGCTTTCATATTTACTTTTGGCCATCCCCTTACAGTAGGTAGTATTTTATATATTTTTGGTATGGGTATATGTTTAGCATACACATATAAGAAAACGAAGAATTTACTCGTTCCAATTGGGATTCATTTATTAAATAATTCGTTTTATTTATTATTGAATTTTCAACTATAAAAAGACGCCTTTTTGAAAAGGGCGTCTTTCGTATTTTGTAGTAAGTAGAAAGGGCTTTACACGCATTGTGTAGAGGCAAGGTAATACAAAATATAAATAGTTTCATGTGAAACATTTTTATTATCAAATATACAAAATGATTAACTTAGTGTATTAAACGTATCATTCATAAGTATTCTAATATATTTAAAAGTAAAATGAAATAAGAAACGGATAATTGTCGGAATATATTCGATTTCCGTTCATTTTTATGAAATATGTGTACTTTTTGTTAGATTCCTTCATTTTGTCCATATACAATAAATGTATATAGAAATAAGAAAAGGATGATGTACGTGAAGGACACTGTTTTACAAGAAACGATTTCTCCACAAGAATTACATAAAGTTGTTCAAAAGAATACAGCTTATTATGATTTTAAGTGGGGTAAAGTAGAAAACCCTGCGCAAGGGAATACATGGAATTGGGTAGCCTTTTTCTTCCCAACCTTTTGGTTAGCTTATCGCAAAATGTATAAGTTATTTATTATATTTGCGTTATTGGCTATACCTAGTATAGTTATAACCCCTTTTATAGATATTCCAGAGGGGATTTATGTAACATTTAGTTTAGCTCTTCAATTAGGAATGATGATATTTACTGGATGGCAAGGAAACCGTTTATATTATAAGCAGGCTGTTCGTGTTTTTCGTAAGGGAGAAGATGCGTCTGATCATGAGAAGGCGTATTTCTTACAATCTAAGGGTGGCGCTAGTGTAGCTGGTATGATTGGTTTACAAGTTATAGTCGGGATTGTGTTTGGCGGAGCTATGCTCGGACTTTCTCTTTTACCAACTGAGCCGAATATTAAAAACGTTGTTCGTTCAACTGGTGAAGGGGTTACTTTAGAGATTATGACTGATAATCCAACCTGGAAGTTTGTGAAGAAAGAAAAAGATTATGATGTAGTAGAGTTTACTGGTTATGATTATACAGAGAAGAAAAACGTTAAAATTAAATTTGCTGTTTATTTCGATGAAGATTATTTCGAGTGGCAAGAGGTATATGAAAATAATAAGAAGTTAAGTGAAGAAGAAGTAGAAGAATATCAAATTTATATTGAAGAAAATAATTGGGGTTTCTAGAGGGAACTCGTTCATTTTGAAAAGAAGAATCTTGTGAAGGTTCTTCTTTTATTTATTAGGGGGAGAGAAATAATTTCAGCATTAATAGAAGCTCTAATAGGATCTATTAGTTTAAGTACGGGTTTACACACGAAAAAGATTGATGCTAACATACTTTACTTGCAGCAGTATGAATGGTTTCGAATGATATATGAAGACGAAAAGTATCGAAAGTTATTTATTACGAACTACAAAGTTCGCTCATATTTACAAAGTAAGTTAAGAGTTCGATTGCTCGTAAAAAATAAAAATGCACAACGAAGATTTTTAAAATTAGTAGAAGAACAAATAGAAAAAAGGCATACGAATTGAAATTTTGTAAAATACAATAAAAAATGAGAATTTGAGGTAGGCTTGTCAATAACGTGAGACTATGGCACTATAAAGAAATGCTATACAAATTTTATTTATCGAGATGTAAACATCAATTTTGATTTTTACGTATAAATAATGAACGGAGGAAATGAATTTATGGCTACTTTACCAAATTGTCCAAAATGTAATTCAGAATATACGTATGAGGATGGCGTTCTTTTCGTATGTCCAGAATGTGCTCATGAGTGGGGCCAAGACGCAGAAGCTGAAAATAATGATGGTGCAAAAGTTGTAAAAGATGCGAACGGAAACGTTCTTCAAGATGGCGATGCAGTTACTGTTATTAAAGACTTAAAAGTAAAAGGAACTTCTTCAGTTGTGAAGATCGGTACGAAAGTAAAAAGTATCCGTCTAGTTGATGGCGATCACGATATCGATTGCAAAATCGACGGTTTCGGAGCTATGAAGTTAAAATCACAGTTCGTTAAGAAGGCGTAGTACAAATAAAAAGAGGAGGCGAATAGCCTCCTCTTTTTATTATGTCACTTTTGTCGGTAAATCGATATTTCGTACAAAATCGTTGATATATTCTGAGTTATGATAGATATATTTGAAAAATCGTTGATATATTGCAAGTTATGATAGATATATTGAAAAAATCGTTAATATAATTTCATTCATCGTGAACTACGCACGATTCACCGTGCACCATAGTCAATTTCTTTCAACTGACATCGCTTATTAAAGAACGTTTTATATCCAAGCTGTAAAAAGATAATGACAGCAAAGGCAGTACTTCCTGAAATACCGAGTATGATAGCGATTTGATATTGAATGGCTGTGAATGGTGATACACCGGATAATATTTGACCAGTCATCATGCCTGGTAAGCTTATAATCCCCATTCCGACCATAGAATTAATTGTTGGTAAAATAGCAGAATCAAAAGCGTCTCGAATGAGCGGAGCAGCAGCTTCTTTCGGTGTTGCTCCGAGCATAAGTGCACCTTCAATTTGACCTCTTTGCGACTTCATATTGTTTAAGAACGTATTCGCGCCGAGAGAAACACCAGTCATGGCATTCCCAACTAACATTCCTGTAATAGGGACGATATATTGCGGAGCATACCAAGGGTCATGACCGATAATAACGAAGATAAATAGTAGAAGTGGCCCAATTGATCCGGCGACCATGGAAAGGGCGGCTACTCGTTTTAATTCTTTAGACATCGGGATGTTAACTCGTTTATAAATATTAAAAATTGCAAAGGTAGTAATAGAAGTAATGAGAGCAATTGTATAAAATGGATTACTGTTTTCAAATACGTATGTAAGGACATATGCAACAAGTACGAGCTGAATGGTCATACGGAATGTTGCGAGCGCGATTTGTTTTTCGCGAGGTATTCCTTTTAATTTTACAAGTCCAATTAAAATAAGAATAAAAATATAGGCAGCTGCAAGTTGCCAAATTTGGAGTTCAATAACGCCCTTCAACAGAGAGCACTTCCTTTCTAGTTGCACCGTTTGCTTTACTAATCTCAATAATGTCGTCTGCAATTTCTTCTGGAAGTTGTTGTGAGTGTGTGATGAAGATAATTGTTTTTTTCTTTTTTCGTGCTAGTTCAGTAAATTGTTTCATAACGCGGCGTTCTGTATCACTGTCTAATGCTGAAGTTGGTTCATCTAATAAATAGACAGGCGGATCCATAAGTACGATACGTGCAAAGGCAAGTCTTTGTTTTTCACCGCCGGATAATGAGGAGGCGCTATCTTCTAATTGCTTGTCTAAGCTAACGGTTTGTAGTGCGCTCCGCAGGGCATCATCATTTGGAAATGGTTTTTCAGAAAGACGAAGTCCCATTAATAGATTTTCTTTAACGGTTCCATCAAAAAGAGGTGGAGTTTGCCCAAGCATAACTACGTCACGACGTAATTGAATAGGCGGATAATCAGAAATTAACTTTCCGTTATATTCAATTGTGCCGGATGTTGGAGATTGTAAATCGTTTAACATGCGAAGCAATGTGCTTTTTCCGCTTCCGCTTTCACCGATAATGCAAGTGATCTTTTCTTTTTGAATCTGTAAATAAGGAATGTGTAGTATATCTTTATATATAACGTCTTTTAATATAAACATAAATCGCTCCTTTCTGATTCTAGTTATATCGTATCAAAAAAGAGGGGGAAATGGTTATAACGAACAACGTTTTTTCTGCGTCTTGAGTTTTATTAATAAGTTAAGTAAACGATCTAATTCTTGGCTGAAAGAAATCACTTTATCATGAGTGAATCCGTATCGTTCAACGAGATAGATTAACTCTTTCTTTTTCGCTTCTATTCGATTGTTTAGTTTCGATAAGTTCATAAGTGGAATGTAATGCCTCCTACAAAAGTATTTATAACATAAAAAATAAGACCGAATGAATTCGGTCTTCAAGGAAATAATAAAACAACTTACAAATAGCATACACTGTTTATCAATAGTTTTTAATATAAAAATGAAAAATAAATCATTATACATATTGAGAAAGATGTGTCTGATAATTTTTAAAAACTGATGCAAAGAAGCTGCCTACATAGTAGACAGCCTGTAAAGTATTAACCTTTATGATATTTGTACATCCAAAGAAGGCCGGATTTTAATAATCTTGGTACACGTCCCATTAACGGTTGATTTGCGAGTAAACCGAATCCATGCTTCTTACCAAGAGATCCTAGAACACCTTTTAATTTAATAACAGGTAGTTCATCAGGGAGTGGTTCATTATTCCAACGTTTTAATAATATTTGGACAATTTGTTCTCCTTGACCTTCAGCAAGTTGGGCAGATGGTGCATGTGGAAGTGCTGCGCAATCTCCTACAACGTAAACGTGCTCGTTGTTTGGAATATTGTGATATTTCGTTAAGACAACCCGTCCGCTACCATCTTGTTCAACTGGAAGGTTTCGAACAACTTCATTTGCTTGAATACCAGCTGTCCAGACAATTGCATCACATTCAAGTGGTTCATCGTGATTATACACAATATTTGGTTCCACTTTTGTAATGTTAGAGTTTCTTATAATATTAACTTTATGTTTTACGAACCATTCTTCTACGTATCTACTTAATTTCTCTGGATACGGGAATAAAATTCTATCTTTTCGATCAAATAAATAGATTTTTAAATCAGAACGGCTTTCGCGAAGTTCACTTGCAACTTCCACACCACTTAAGCCAGCACCAACGACAGCTACTGTTGCATTTGGTTCTAGACTATTTAATTGTTCATATGTTTTACGTGTTTGTTCAATTGATTGTAGACTATGTGTATATTCCTTCGCCCCAGGAACGTTATGATATTTATCTTCACAGCCAAGTCCGATAATTAAATCATCATATTGGATTGCTTCGCCGCCATCGAGATGAACCGCTTTTTCTTCGAGGTCAATATTTGTTATTGTGCCGTATTGAATATTGAGGCGTGGGTGCTCAGGAAACGGTATACGAATATGCGTTTCTGAAATAGTACCCGCAACTAATGCATAATATTCAGTTTTGAAGCAATGATATGGTACTTTGTCGATTAATGTCACTTGTACATCATCTGGAAGTTGGTTGCTTGGAAGTAGCCTTTGTAGAATTCTCATTCCACCGTAGCCGCCACCTAGTATTACGAGGTGTTTCATGATGGATTACCCCTTTTCTGTTGAAATATCCCCTAATCATAAAATTTTATATTAATAAAATATTTTGACTTTACTCAATCAAATTATATCGAATTTGTGAACAAATAACAATGCATGAATGAATACTCTGTTGTACAATAAGAAGAAAAGTAAAGTAAACTGTTTTGCCCTTTTAGTTACTATTTCATTGCAAGTAGCATGTTATATAAAATAAAATCATCTACTTTGAAGTGAAATAGTGAAGTAACTAAATAGTTTAGGATGTATAACGAAAACAACAAGAGACAGCTTAGTTTTCTTCTTATAGATGAAGTCAGAAGGTAATTTGTTTTGTAGTACAGGGGGGAGAATTTTGATTAAACCATTAATTGAATTTTGTGTAGGTAACCTTGCAAGTGGTTCACAAGCAGCTCTAGAAAAGTTAGAAAAAGATCCAAATTTAGATGTAATGGAGTATGGTTGTCTAGGATATTGTGGTATTTGTTTTGAAGGACCGTTTGCACTTGTAAATGGTGAAGTTGTACAAGGTGCAACAGTAGAAGAGCTTGTTAATAATGTATATGAGTATTTGGATGAAAATCCAATGTTTTAAGGTGTTGCGAATGAGCAACGCCTTTTTCATTTTATTTTAGATAAAACGTTATTTTGGAGGGTAGTTTAATACTATAGATAAATAAAAAAAGGCCCTTTTTAGAAGGGCTTTTTTCTTACACAATGTGTGTAAGAGTGGCTCATCGCCAAACGTTGTCAAATATGAGAAACGGGGGACATTCATATTGTGTTCTAAAAGCATGCATTCTATACTTAAAATAACAAATTATTTTTGGAGTGAATACAAATGAGCCAATTTTCTTTTACAAAAATGCATGGTCTTGGCAATAGTTATATATATGTAAATATGTTTGAAGAGCAAATTCCCGAAGAAGATTTAGCTCTTGTGGCGGAAAAGGTTTCAAATATTAATACTGGTATTGGAGCAGACGGAATGATTTTAATTTGTCCGTCTGATGTAGCTCCGGTGAAAATGCGTATGTTTAATAATGATGGATCAGAAGGAAAGAGCTGTGGTAATGGTTTGCGCTGCGTAGCGAAATATGCGTATGAGCATAAACTAGTAGAGGAAACAGTTTTCACAATTGAAACGTTAGCTGGCATTGTAACGGCTGAAGTAACAGTAGAAGATGGTTTCGTGACATTAGCGAAAATCGATATGGGAGCACCGCGTCTAACACGTGCAGAAATACCGATGCTCGGTGAAGGTGAAACACCATTTATTCGTGAAAACTTCTTATATAATAATCATCGTTATGCATTTACGGCTGTTTCAATGGGGAACCCGCACGCGGTTATTTTTGTTGAGGATGTAGAGAAGGCACCTCTTACAACACTTGGTCCAGTTCTTGAGACACATGAAATGTTCCCAGAGCGAGTGAATGTTGAATTTATCGAGATTTTAAACGATGAAGAAATGAATTTCCGCGTTTGGGAACGTGGTTCTGGTGTAACGCAAGCTTGCGGAACAGGGGCATGCGCTGCCGTTGTAGCTGCTATTTTGAATGGCAAGATGGAACGTGGTAAAGAAATTACAGTCCATTTAGCTGGCGGCGATTTAATGATTGCGTGGACAGAAGAAGGAAACGTGTTAATGAAAGGACCTGCGGAAGTAATTTGCCGCGGAGTGTATGAGTACAAGATAGAAGCGTAAAGATGTATAATAGAATGAGAACAGAAAGGATGGTGTATTTCATGATTGAAGTAACAGAACAAGCAGCTTTTCAAATTAAAGATATGTTAAAAGATGCTGAAGATGGAGAGAAGTATGTGCGCCTTGCTGTACATGGCGGCGGATGTACTGGCCTTTCTTACGGCTTAGGATTTGAAGTAGAACCAAAAGAAGACGACACAGTTCTTGAGTTTTTCGGTGTTGAATTTGTTATCGATACAGAAAGTGCTCCAATTGTTAAAGGAGTAAAAATTGATTATAAACAATCTATGCTTGGTGGCGGATTCACAATCGACAATCCAAACGCAATCGCATCATGCGGATGTGGATCATCTTTCCGTACAGCGACGAATGCTGGTACGCCAGAAGAGTGCTAAGGTTTTAGCCGAAATAGAAAAAGACCTTTTTAGCGATGGAATAAAATCGTTAAGGAGGTCTTTTCTTTTGCCGTAAAAGCCCGATTACCAAGGTTAATCAATATTTCACTTTATTTTTGCATAGATGCAAGTATCAGTTAGTTGTTTGCCGTCAGCTGAAAAATCTTCATTACGTAATATCCCTTCAAGTTCAAAGCCTAGTTTTTCAGGGAGTGCACGACTTTTCGTGTTATTACATTCACATCGTATTTCAATCCTTCTAAATTTGAATAACTGAAATCCAAGGTTTGTTAACGCACTTACTGTTTCTGTCATATATCCACTGCCACTAAATTGCGTGTTAATCCAGTATCCAATTTCACATTTAGAAACCTTCCAATCAATTCGATGAAGGCTAGCTGTTCCAACAAAATCATTCGTCTCTTTATGATAGATAAGATAGCGAAAGCTTTCTCTTTTCAAAAAATCTATATGTGCATTTCTCAGAAGAATTTCCGTTTCTTCAACAGTAGGAATGGACTGAAATAAAGACAACCATTGCTTTAATTCATTAATGGAATCTTTAATAGCTTGTTGTACTATATCCCCTTCACCAGCTTGAAGTGGTGCTCGAAGAATGAGTCTGTCTGTTTCTATTTGTAACGGAACATCTAATAAAATAGAGTTCATATCATTTCTCCTCTCGAAAACTTTAAATTAGGACAGAATGAAACTTATATCATAAAAAAACTTTCACCCAAAAGAAATAATTCTGGAGGACGAGAGTTGCAATTTATAATAAATGAATTGAAAAATACTTTATCTCACTAATAGAAAATCACGTCACAGCATCACCATTAGTTATTATAGAACTGTGCGAAGTACAGGAATATAGTAAAGCTTATCTCCCATAAAGGAACCTCTCAAAAACGCGTAAACAATAAATATATATTCAATTCATTATTTAGAAATCCCTTTTCACATATTGAAAACTAAACTATCAGTTGGTACAGCAACATTAGGTTGTTAAACTAATGAATAGGTTAATTGAATAAGAAATTATTATTTTTTAACCTGCTTTAAATTGAACGCATAATTCACGATTGATTATCTAAACGCAATCGCATCATGCAGATTTGGATCACTTTTCCGTACAGCGATGAATGCTGGTAAGCCAGAAGAGTGCTAAGTTTTTAGCCAAAATAGAAAAGACCTTTTTAGCGATAGAATAAAATCGTTAGAAAGGTCTTTTCTTTTGGCGTTAAAACAGAAAATGCATGTAAAGTTACTTTAGAATTTAATTTGAATGTTATTATATAGAGAATATATGATAATTGTTGTGAATTCGACTTTCATATTGTTCGTTTAAGACAAGATTATGCAACAGAAATGTAAATGAATAGAAGAAATATACTATTTATTAGTTATATTTAATGTTAATATTTGTAACGAAGATGATTGGTGAGGGCTGATTAAAGTTTCACTTTATATAAAAAAGGTGCATGAGAGAGAAGGCTATAGCAAATTGTATAGAACTGAATAGTTCCGTATTAATTAAAATACGTTGATTACTAGATATTAAAAAATACCGGGGGGATTAGAGTGAAGTCATTTAAGAGAGTACTTATAGTAGGGATGGCGTTGACTACAGTATCGATTTTGGGAGCTTGTTCTAGCGATACAGACGTATTAACAAAAGTAGGAGCAAAGCAACCAGCGAAGGCGGAAGGTGACGTACTAAAAGATCAGAAGAAAACACCTATGACTACGAGTAAACGTGAAAGTATTAAAAATGAGGACGCTTCATCATCACAGAAGCGTTATATTTCTCATGATGAATCTCAAAAAATTGAGGAAGGTATGACGTATACGGATATTCTTAATACGATTGACTACGGTGGTGAGAACATAAAATATTATAATAACAATGAAAAACGCGTATTTTATACTGAAAAAGATACGGATGGTACATATGAAATTATGGTTGAATTAAATACATATGGTTACGTTGTGAATATTGAACGTACTGCTATAAAAGATACAGATACAGATAAAGATAAAGATAAAGGTAAGGAGAATCGGGTATCTACGAAACGTATTGAAGAGCCTGTAAAGGAATATGAAGAAAAAAACGATCGTGTACCGTGGTATAAAGATGTAAATAACAATTCGGCAGCAGTAAGTTACAATCAATATTTGAAAATAAAAAAAGGTATGCCCGCGAATCAGGTAAAAGCTGCAATTGGACAGCCACATGTGATTGAGAAATATAAATCTTATTCAGTATATGACTATACTGGTTATGGTGGAGAAGGATCATTACGTGTAATCTTTGAACCGAATGGAACTGTTACGGATGTAGTGGAAGACGGTTTACCACGATAATAAATTAGTTACGGGAAGAGTTGTAGTAAAGTTGTCTTTGATTTTATAAAGTTTTTGGGAGCACCCCCAAATATAGATGAAAAAATAATTCTCTTAGCCATGTTATAGTATTAGTATTTACCGAAGTTTCTTCCAAATTCAATAGCGTTATTGTGGATGTTGTTGTCGTATTATTTTTGCTGATATATACCGCAGTAGGGCAGCAATTGTAATTGGACGTAAAAGGACGCGGAGGAGTAGCAGTTTCCTTTTTGAAAAAAGGAGGGAAATATGGTGGAGGATATTCTTGAATTCATAAGGAGATACGTAATTAAACCTATTATTAATTTAGTAAGATATCTTGTAATAGAGATTATAATTGAGGGCATAATAGAAGGCGTAATAAACGGTATAAGGAAATTACGTGATAAGTGGCGAAATTGGCGTGAAAGACGTTATTGGCGGTAGTGTAGCTGATGAGAGTGTGAAACAAAAACGTTATACAGAAGTTATGAAGAAGTTTAATGAAATGATAGCAAACCACCCGCATTTAGAATCTGTACTCGTTCCAATTGGTGATGGAATGACAATTTCTAAAGTGAAGAAATAATTATTATCTTACAAAAGTGTAATGTTCATGTCATGTTTTTGAATTTCTTCTTTAAGCTCTGGGCTTTAAGATAAGAATATAAGAAAAAACATATGAGGTGAAGGAAATGAAAAGATACATTGCACTATTTAGTATTTTAGTTGTATTCGCAAGCTTGTTAGTTGGTTGTGATTTAAACCGTATGGGTAAAGATGAGTACTACGTTCAAATTACAGTAGATGGAAAAGAAGTTCATAGTAAAGCTGATAATGGTCAAAAATTTAAAGATTATGAATATAAGTTGACTGGCTTTGATAAAGACGGTAAAGAGAAAGAATTAGAATTTACAGCTCAAAAAAATCTTCGTAAAGAAGCATTCCTACGCGTATATCACTCAGATAAAAAAGGTGTATCAGCTTGGGAAGAAGTAAAGAAAGACGAGCTTCCAGCGAAAGTGAAAGAAAAATTAGGCGTGAAATAAGACAGATAGAAAAGGAATTGACGAACAGGGTCAATTCCTTTTTTTGTTTTCAAATTCTTCTTCTGAAATGACTTTAAATCCGTGTCTTTTAAATAAAGCAGTAGTTACCCCGTAACCAGTTTGCTTATTGCCATTAAATTCACCAGTGTAAATCGTAGAACTGCCACAAGATGGACTACGTTCCTTTAAAATAATATATTCTGGGTGTAAATTTTTAATTTGTCCTAATGCTTTATAAGCACCATTTACGAAAGCTTCTGTGACATCTTCACCATCTTTTGTCATCACTTTCGCTTTTCCGTCCAAAACGTCGTCGCCATTCCCGCCAATAATTTCAGCAGAAGGACGAGGTGTTGGCAGTCCTCCTAATACTTCAGGACAAATGAGGACTGTATCTTCTTTTTGTAGTAGCTCCTCTATTTTTGAAACGAGATTGTCATTTCCGTCATATCGACAAGCTATACCACCTAAACAAGCGCTAATTACGATCATATTTTCATCTCCATTAAAAAAATATTAAATTCCACGCCAAATTCTCTTCCTGCCTCTTACTTATAAATGAGGTGATATAAATGGGAAGCTTATATAATTTAATGAAACCATACAGTGAATTTCGAAGTAAAGAAGAGTTTAATACATATCAAAAACAAGTTTTGAAGTGCTATCGATTTCAATTGAATAAAACGGATGCTACCATTATTCATTTTTTAGGAAAATATGCGGTGAATGAGAAACAAAAAACAGTAGGGGTCGCCTGTCCGTTAATGGAGACGATTGCGAAGAATGTTGGAAAGAGTATTCGTACAGTACGCCGTTCAATTGCAAAGTTAGAGGAACTAGGAATTATAAAGCGTGTTGCAACAAAAGAAAGACATAAGCGCGGCGGGTATAGTGCGAACTTATATATTTTTCTTATATCTGCAATTGACCGCATGGATGACCGTATGAAAATGTCCGCATGTGAAAGTGAGGATTATACAGCTGGCTGTAGCGGAAAGGAGCAAAAAAGCGAAAGGGAAACAATTCTTTCTAAAAACATTCCACAAATAAAAGAGAAAAGAAAAATAACGTACGAGCTTGATGAGACATATTGCCGTCATGATATACCGAAGCCTTTTATATACGCACTGGTACCGATGACGAGTAATCCGCAGAAAATTAATATATTTTGGAGTAAGGTCGAGCTTGCGTATAAAAAGAGCGGGTTACTAGAACAAGGTGTTTTACTAGAGCAAATATTAGCTGATGAAGAAGTGTATGGAAATTTCATTTGGCGAGTGAAGAGTGTTGTGAGAGCTTATAAATATGGGGAAATCCGTAAAAATGTGAAGGCACTTTTATATAGTACAGTGCGAGATCTATTTTTAGAGGTTGGATTAGAGTGGGGAGCTGCATTAAGGAGAAGTAAGGGGATAGTGCTGTTTGACCCATTTAAAAAAGAGCCATGCGTATAATACATGACTCCAAGTAGCTAGTCGAACTTTCTTACAACTGGAACACGAATCGCTACAAATAGTACGAAGACGATAACAGCAATTGCACCGCTTTTCATAACGGTTACGATTGGAATTCCCATTGCAAGTGCGATTGATGTGAATGCATAAGAGAGCGGGATAAAGCCCATTGATGATAGCATAAGTAAGCTCATTACGCGTCCCATCATTTCCTCTTTTACTGTCGATTGAATCATCGCCATAAGCGGAACGATAGCCATTGCGATTGTAATACCGTAAAACATGCCGGCTAATAATGCTTGCCAAAGTACGGTGCTAAAGTTGATGGATAAGAAGAATACACCAGACAGTAGCATCATGATAATGCAAAATAGTCCGCGTCTACGATTAATATTTTTTAAACCGACAATGACAGCGCCTATTGCCATTCCGCCGCCTACAGATGCTTCTAAGTAACTGAAATGGAGCGAGTCACCGTGCAGAACATTTTTAACGAAAAGCGGGAAACCGACTTGCATCGGACCAATTAAAAATAAATTTAAAAAGGCGCTACAAAGAAGGAAAGTTGAAAGGAATGGCGATTCCTTTACATATAAGATTCCTTCTTTAATGGAAGTGAACATACCTTTATCTGTATCTTTTAGTTCTGGCATCGTAAATTGTATTTTTTGAACGAGTATGGCTGCGACAATCAGTAATAAAATTGTAATAGAAAATATTGTCTCGTAGTTTGTAAATTTGATCAGAATTCCGCCAAGTACAGGGCCTAAGATGACCGATGCTTGGTTCGTCATTTGTGTAAGTGAATTCGCTTGTGTTAACCGGCTTTTTTCTACCAATTCAGGTAAGATAGATCCATCTGCTGACCAGAAAAAAGCATCAGCAAGTCCAAAGAATAAAGCGAATAAAGCAAATGTATATAGTGTTACATCACCAACGATAAACCATGTGAGAATGGTTGCGACAAGAATCGCTCGAATAATATTGGAGTAAAACATAATGTTTTTTTTCGGGAATTTATCAGCTACAGCGCCGCCGATAATCATAAAAATAAGCCTTGGAACACTAAGAGCTACGAAAACAACACCGAGTGAAGCTTCAAGGTTTAATGTTTTTGCTATGTACCACGTTTGTGAAAAAGTAAAAAAGGCTAAAGCAAAGCTTGAAAAAAGAGTAGCTGCCCAAAGAAAAAGGAAATTCGTATTTTTTAATAACGGTTTTCCGCTTCCTTCTAAAGCAGTTTTATTTTGTTGTAGTTCCTCCATATTGCTTCCTTTCTATGTGACAAATTTAAACTAAAAAAACAGTAAACGCCCGATTGGTGAGGGCTAATACTCAATGGGAGATGTCCCTCACTGATTATAGTTTCACTTTATACAGTTTCTAATATTTCTATACTGCACTTTCTCATTGTAGACAATAATAATGAATTTGCCCAGTAGCTATTTAACGACAAAAAAAAGATGCCGAATGGGCATCTTTTTTTAGGTTAACGCAATATAAATATCCAATTGTGCATGATTTGGGTCTAATGCTCTTTCGTCGTAAAGCTCGAAGTCTGTTGTGAAGGCACGTTTATTTTCTTTCGACCATTGCCAAATATATTCCCAAGCTTCGCAAACGACTTCAACAACTGGTCCCTTTCTCGTTGTAAATACAGCATATGTAGCAGCAGGTATTGTTAAAGTTGTCATATTTTCAGGAACGTCTTCTAATGAAGAAACGGGCGTACCGATTGTAAATGTATATGTACCAGTTTCATCTGACTCGTAGTTTGAGTAGAAAGCGAATGTTTCTTTCGTTTTTTGATTTGGGATGTGATGCATCATTTGTTCTTGAAAGTATCGGTTCCAGAGCTCGGGAATTTTTCCTTCAGTAGATGCCTCTATTTCGTTAGTCGTCGTAATCGAAACGCCGATTGCTTGGAAAGCTTCTTTTTTTACGATAATGGGTTCGTTTATCATTACAAATTCCTCCTTCAAAATAAGAACATATGTTCTTTAATAATATAACATATTTTTACATGTAACGGTTATTGTTTTTTGAAAATTTTAATCATAAACAACAAACTGAAATAACTAAAAAATGGTAAAAATTCTATTGTATGTATGAATAGGTTAGGGAGTATGTTAAGATTTTTATGTATCCTTTAACTGTTATATAAACCTATACAGTAGAGCGTTTTTACTATATTAAAAAATGGTAAAGGTTTGTATAAGTGTCCGATATATATGCTATTTTTGATAAATTAAAATAGTAATATTCTATGAGATTTATATTGTTGAAATTGGGATTTCAACGATACATTTTCGTAGGGCGGATTGTTGCGAGTGGATATATATTGCTATGTATACGGCTACGAAATTAAGTAGACGGATAGCAAGTATATAGAAAGGAGAAAGGTAGAAAATATGAAGCAAGTATTGAAGTGTTTTAATGTCGTAACGATGATCACACTTCTCCTATCCATCATATTGCCTTCACCCAGTGCTTTTGCTACAGAGATAAATAAAAAAAGCTGGGATGAGTTACAAGGAAATGATGTGAAAATTAAGGCAGAGCAAGTAAATGCTGAAATATATAAGGGAGAAGTAGCGGAGAGGGAGCACGTATTTCAATATACGATTGAAAATACGGGAGCTACACCAATTCAAGAATTGGTGCTTAAACAAAATAATGAAAATGAAATTACGTTCCCTTCGCAATCTGTGAAAGTAAACGGAGAGAAGTTACCTGAAAATAAGGTAGCGGATTTCTATGTAGAGGAAAAAGATAAGGGAGGAAAGGTTCTTTCTTCTAATCTTAAAATTAAAGATTTAAAATCACATGAAAAAATGACTGTGTTAATAAAAGCTCGTCGTGCACAACATTTTAATAAAGAGTATAAGCAAAAAATTAGTGTGCAAAAGGATCAACTACAAATAGGAAACATGTCTGTAGATGTTGAAGGGATTCCTTCTGAAGACAAGGTTGAAGCTAATACCGATGATGAGGCTGACAGTAGTAAGAAAGAAATCGGATCACCAGCTGATGCTAAATCAAAAGAAGTGGATGGAAAATTAAAAGTATCTGCAGGAGATAAAAATAAACCTACAGCGAACACGGAACTAGTGAAGCAGCCAGTAGATAAAGATGAGAAGAAACTAGAAAAAGAAGCGGAAAATCAGAGCGATGCAAAAGTACAAGCTGCATCAGAGAATGCTTCGAAGGTTCAAATGCAAACAGGGGATAAGCAAGGATTTGGAGATCCACTGTATTCTACAATTACTGCTGGTAATTTAGTACAGACTGGCAATGTAACACTTGGTTTGACGACTGATCATTATGGCAGACAAAGTATGGGTTATAAAACGAATAAAATGACTGTGGACGTTGATAACGATGATAGTACTTTTAATTCGTCAACAGGTGCATTTCCTAATATTCCTGCCGGAAGTAAAGTGAAAAAGGCTTACTTATTCTGGACAGCAGCAATGGGGTTACCAGGAAATATTGCTGATAGAAAGGTTACCGAGGATCAAGTAAGACAACCAGTCAAAATGAAAATGGGAAATAAAGAATATGCAGATGTAACTGCTGATAGCATACGAAAAGCGGATTACCTACCTTATATTTCTAATTACTCAGGTAGTGGCGCAGGATATGTTGCGTATGCAGATGTAACAAATGTAATTGCACAGCAAGGGATTTCACAAACGTTGACAGTTGCAAATGTGCCACAAATTAAAGATGTAACAGGTGGCGGCTATTACTGGGGTAACTGGAATCTTATATTAGTTTATGAAAACTATAAAGAAACAGTAAAAGACATGAAGATTTGGGAAGGGCTAGTCTCTCAAAAAAGTACAGCCTGGACAGATATTAGTGTTAATAAAATAAACACACCAAAAGAAGGTGCTTTTAAGGCGAAATTTAGTTATTTTTCATCGCAAGGTGACCCAGCTGAGAAAGATGGATATGCATATGATTATGGAGAATATGATTTTGGTGCTGGATATATAAAGATAAAAAATATTAACGGTAAAGACAATGATGCGAATGATTCGTCTATGACAGAAGTACAAGTAGACGGTACTAACGAGTTTGTTACAAAAAAATATCCAGGATATAACCCGGATTGGACAAATTCATTCAGTACTGACATTCATACGTATCATCTTGAAGGACCGACTCAAGTAAAAAATGATTTAAAAGAAGCAAAAATGCGTTTTAGAGCAAATGGTGGCGGTGGTGATATTTACGTATTAAATAACGCTACATTCGTTACAGAACATAATGCTCCAAACTTACAAGTTGATAAAAAGGCATTAGATAGTGCCGGTAAAGAAGTTAAGGAAATTAAATCTGGTGAAGAGTTTACGTATCAAATTGAAGTGAAAAATGATACGAAAAATAACCAAGCACCTGTATCTAATGTAAAAGGTTTTGATAAATTAGATAATCGTTTAGAGTATGTTCCGGGGTCTATACAATATATTTCTGGAAGTAATAAAGGAAATAAAACAGATAATGCAAGCGATGATGAAGCAGAGTTTGTAAATAATCAAATTGATTTCCGTATTGGTGAAGGGGCAGATGCTAAAGACGGCGGTGTTTTAAAACCTGGTGAAAGTGCCATTATTACATTTAAAGTAAAAGTGAAAGCTTCTGTACAATCAGATACAACAATAAAAAATATCGTTGCTGTAAAGGGAAAAGATAGTACCGAGGTAAATTATGAAACTACAGATGATGCAAATGTTACGGTTACGCTTCCGAAAGAAGTTCCGGGAGAAATAGAGGCAAGAAAAATAGCTTCTAATAAAACACCGAAGCTAGGTGACGAGGTAGAGTATCGTATTACATTTAAAAATAAGACAAAAGATGGACGTCTAGATGTATTGACAATTGAAGACGAATTACCAAGTAGTCTTGAATACGTGAAAGATAGCTTGAAAGCAGAAGGTGCAAAACCAGAGCCAGTAGAGCTGAAGTTTGAAAATGGTAAAGTAATGGCAAAGTATCCAGAAATTATGGATATGGAAGAAAGAAGTATCGTCTTTAAAACAAAAGTAAAAGAAACTGCAAAAATTGGTGAAGAAATTGTTAATAAAGCAACCGTTAGTGATAAAACAAATCCACCACAGGATTTAGAAGAGAAGATTACACCACACCATAAGGCCGGTAAAATTGCTGCAAAGAAAAAAGCAACAAATAAAAAGCCGAAGCTAGGAGAAGAAGTTGAATATCAAATTAGCTTCAAAAATACGGTGGAAAACGGAAAACTAGATGCAGTTACAATAGAAGATGAAATTCCATCTAACTTAGAATTTGTTCAAGGTAGTGAGAGAGCTGAAGGTGCTGAACCAAATCCAGTAGAGTTAAAAGTAGAAAATGGTAAGGTAATCGCAAAATATCCAGAGATTACGGATACAAAAGAGCGAAGCATTTCCTTTAAAGTGAAAGTAAAAGAAGAGGCAAAAGCCGGAGAAACGATTGTTAATAAAGCGGTTGTGAGTGAGCCAAATGGACAAACTGAGCATCCAGAAGAAAAGATTACGCCGGATTATAAATACGGTAAAGTGGATGTTGAAAAAAGCGTAACGAATCAAACACCAAAACTAGGAGAAGAAGTGGAATACCGAATTACATTTTATAATACGGTAGAAAACGGAAAACTAGAAAAGGTGCTAGTAGAAGATACACTACCTAAAGGTGTTGAATACGTGAAAGATAGTTTGAAAGCTGAAGGTATAAAACCAGAGCCAGTAGAACTAAAAGTGGAAGACGGCAAAGTAATGGCAAAGTATCCAGAAATTACGGATACAGAAAAAAGAAGTATTGTCTTTAAAGTGAAAGTAAAAGATTCGGCAAAAGTAGGGGAGGCGATTGTAAATAAAGCAATTGCAAAAGATCCGAAAAATGAGCCTGCTGAATCGAAGGTTGTTATTACACCACAAAGTAAAAAAGGTGAAATTGCTGCTACAAAGGTAGTTAATAATAAGAAACCGAAGCTAGGCGAGGAAATCGAGTACCGCATTAGTTTTCATAATACGGTTGAGAACGGAAAACTAGAAGAGGTGCGAGTGGAAGATACAATTCCAAAAGGTCTTGAATATGTAGAAAATAGTATCAAGGCCGAAGGAGAAGCACCTGAACCAGTAGAATTAGCTGTTGAAAATGGAATAGTCAAAGCTAAGTATATCGATATTATGGATATGAAAGAAAGAAGTATCGTCTTTAAAGTAAAGGTGAAGGAAGAAGCAAAAGTAGATAAAGAGATTGTCAATAAAGCAATTGTTGATGATACGAAAAATCCACCGATTGAGCCGGAAGAAAGAATTACTCCGCAATATAAGGGTGGAATAATTGATTCGAAGAAGACAGTAGATAATCCATCACCAAAACTAGGAGAAGAAGTAGAATACCGAATTAGCTTTAAAAATACGGTAGAAAACGGAAAACTAGAAAAGGTAACGATAGAGGATACAATTCCTAACGGTTTAGAGTATGTAAAAGGCAGTGAAAAGGCTGAAGGTGATAAACCAGCTCCATTAAAGTTAAGTGTGAAAGATGGAAAAGTCATTGCTGAATACGACAATATTACAGATATGAAAGAAAGAAGTATTGTCTTTAAGGTAAAGGTGAAGGAAGAAGCGGAAGTAGGTAAGGAAATCATCAATAAAGCAATTGTTGATGATATGAAGCATCCGAAAGAACCAGAAGCAAAAATCACACCATTACACAAAGATGGAAAAATTAAAGCGAAGAAAATCGTAAATAATGAAACACCGAAGTTAGGAGAAGAAGTAGAATACCGAATTAGTATGAAAAATACGGTTAAGTACGGAAAGCTAACAGACGTGATAATAGAGGATACTCTACCAGAAGGTTTAGAGTATGTAGAAAATAGTTTGAAAGCAGAAGGTGCCGGAACAGATTCAGTAGAGCTGAAATTTGAAAACGGTAAGGTAATGGCAAAATATCCAGAAATTATGGATACAGAAGAAAGAAGTATCGTTTTTAAAGTGAAAGTAAAAGAAGAAGTAACAGTTGGTAAAAAAATCATTAATAAAGCAACTATTGATGATTCACAAAACAAGCCAGTTAATCCGACAGCGGAAATTATTCCTCAGTATAAAGATGGAAAACTTGAAGCGAAAAAGATGGTAAATAATGAAACGCCGAAGTTAGGAGAAGAAGTGGAATACCGAATCAGCTTTAAAAATACGGTAGAACATGGAAAGCTAACAGAGGTAAAAATAGAAGATGATTTACCTAATGGATTAGAGTATGTGAAAGATAGTGTAAAAGCAGAAGGTTCTAAGCCAGATCCAGTGGAATTGAAATTTGAAAACGGTAAGGTAATGGCAAAGTATCCTGAGATTACAGATACAAAAGAGAGAAGTATTACCTTTAAAGTGAAAGTAAAAGGTAAAGTGAGCGATTCAATTGTTAATGAAGCGATTGTGAGCGATACGAAACATCCGCCAGAAACACCGACAGCAGAAATTATTCCGCAACATAAAGACGGAAAAGTGAAAGCGAAGAAGACGGTAAATAATAAAACGCCGAAGTTAGGAGAAGAAGTAGAATACCGAATTAGTTTTAAAAACACGGTAGAAGATGGAAAACTAGCAGAGGTGAAAATAGAAGATACTTTACCCGAAGGTTTAGAGTACGTAGAAAGCAGTGTGAAAGCAGAAGGTTCTAAGCCGGATCCAGTAGAATTGAAAGTGGAAAATGGTAAGGTAATGGCGAAGTATCCAGAGATTACGGATACAGAAGAAAGAAGTATCACTTTTAAAGTGAAAGTAAAAGATGAAGTGAAAGTCGGTAAAAAAATCGTCAATAAAGCAATTATTGATGATACGAAAAATGAGCCAGAAACACCGACGGCAGAAATTACTCCACAGCATAAAGACGGAAAAGTGGAAGCGAAGAAGACGGTAAATAATGAAACGCCGAAGTTAGGAGAAGAAGTGGAATACCGAATTAGCTTTAAAAATACGGTAGAAAACGGAAAGCTAGCAGAGTTAAAAATAGAAGACGATTTACCAAATGGATTAGAGTATGTGAAAGATAGTTTACGAGCAGAAGGTTCTAAGCCAAATCCGGTAGAACTGAAAGTGAAAGATGGAAAAGTAATCGCAAAATATCCAGAAATTACGGATACAGAAGAAAGAAGTATCGTCTTTAAAGCGAAAGTAAAAGAAGAATTTAAGGTTGGTGAAGGCATTGTCAATAAAGTAGTTGTTGATGATACAAAAGATCCAACAACTTCAGAAGTAACAATTACGCCAGAATATAAAGACGGTAAGCTTAAAGCAGAGAAATTTGTAAACAATAAAAAACCGAAATTAGGAGAAGAAGTAGAATACCGAATTAGTTTTAAAAACACGGTAGAAAACGGAAAACTAGTAGAGGTTAAAGTAGAAGATGAAATTCCAGCTGGATTAGAGTACGTGGAGAACAGTTTACAAGCAGAAGGATCTAAGCCTAGTCCAGTAGAATTGAAATTTGAAAACGGTAAGGTAATGGCAAAGTATCTAGAAATTACCGATACAAAAGAAAGAAGTATTATCTTTAAAGTGAAAGTAAAAGAAGAGGTAGAAATAGGTAAGGAGATTGTTAATAAAGCAATCGTAGTAGATACAAAAAATAAGCCAGAAGAGCCTCATGTGGAAATTACTCCGCAATATAAAGATGGTAAAATTGCTGCGCAGAAAGTGGCAAATAATCATAAACCGAAACTAGGAGAAGAAGTAGAATATCGAATTAGTTTTAAAAATACGATAGAAAACGGGAAACTAGCAGAGGTAAATATAAAGGATGCCTTACCAAATGGTTTAGAGTATGTAGAAGGCAGCATCACAGCAGAAGGTTCTAAACCGAAACCAGTAGAGCTACAGGTGAAAAATAATAAAGTAATGGCAAAGTATCCAGAAATTACAGATACAGAGGAAAGAAGTATTGTCTTTAAAGCGAAGGTAAAAGAAAGCGCAAAAGTGGGAGAAGAAATCGTAAATGAGGCAATTGTAGATGATACAAAGAATCTACCAGAAGAGCCTTATGTACCGATTACACCACAATATAAAGATGGAAAAATTGAGGCCAGAAAAGAAGTAAGTAATCGTGAACCGAAGTTAGGTGAGGAAATCGAATATCGAATTATTTTTAATAATACGGTGAAAGATGGAAAACTAGTAGAGGTAAAGATAGAAGATAAAATTCCAGCTGGATTAGAGTTTGTAGAAGGAAGCGAAAAGGCTGAAGGTGAAGAGCCAAAACCAGTGGAGTTGAAAGTAGAAAATGGTAAGGTAATGGCAAAGTATTCAGAGATTATGGATACGAAAGAAAGAAGTATCGTCTTTAAAGTGAAGGTGAAAGATTCGGTTACAATAGGTAAGGACATTACAAATAAAGCGATTATCCACGTTGATGATCCGAACCACCCTATAACTGAACCGACAGCGAAAATTACACCGCAATATAAAGACGGTAAAATTGCTGCTCATAAAAAGGTGAATAATCATAAACCGAAGCTAGGTGAGGAAATCGAATACCGAATTTCATTTAATAATACGGTGAAAGATGGACAGCTGGCAGAAGTGAAAATTGAGGATGAAATTCCGTCTGGTTTAGAGTATGTGAAAAATAGTCTAAAAGCAGAAGGTGATAAGCCAGCCCCAGTAGAGTTGAAAGAAGAAGCTGGTAAGGTTAGTGCGAAGTATGAAAATATCACTGACATGAAAGAAAGAAGTATTATCTTTAAAGTGAAGGTGAAAGATTCTGTTGAAGTGGACAAAGCAATTGTAAATAAAGCAATTGTTGATGATACAAAAAATCCACCAGAGCGACCGGAAGTAGATATTACACCGCAGCATAAAGCTGGTAAATTTAAAGCTGATAAAAAGGTAAGCAAAAAAGATCCAAAGCTAGGAGAAGAAGTAGAGTACCGAATTAGTTTTAAAAATACGGTAGAAAACGGAAAACTAGCAGAAGTGAAAATTGAGGATCAATTACCAACTGGCTTAGAGTATGTGAAGGATAGTTTAAAATCAGAAGGTAATGAGCCAGCGCCAGTAGAGTTAAAAGAAGAAGCTGGTAAGGTTAGTGCGAAGTATGAAAATATTACTGATACAGCTGAGCGTAGTATTCGCTTTAAGGTAAAAGTAACGGAAGCAGTAAAAGTCGGTAAGAAAATCGTGAATACGGCAATTGTGGATGATGATAATCCGAAGAATCCGCCGCAAAAACCAGAAGCGATTATTACGCCGGAGTATAAGGACGGAAAACTAAAAGCTGAGAAAACAGTAAATAATCCAGCTCCAAAATTAGGAGAAGAAGTAGAGTATCGAATTACTTTCCGTAACGTAGTAGAGCATGGAAAAGTAGCGAAGGTGAAGATTAAGGATGAATTACCAACTGGCTTAGAGTTTGTAGAAGGTAGTGAAAGAGCCGAGGGAGAGAATCCGAAACCGTTGTATGTGAAAGTGAAAAACGGCACAGTACTCGCAGAATATCCAGAAATTACGGACATGAAAGAAAGAAGCATCGTCTTTAAAGTAAAAGTGAAAGATAAAGCTAAAATTGGCGAAGCGATTGTGAATACGGCGGTTGTGGATGATACAATAAACCCACCAGAGAAACCGAATGTCGCTATACAGCCTCAACATAAAGATGGTGCATTACAAGCAGAAAAAACAGTAAGTAATCATGAACCGAAGTTAGGAGAAGAAGTAGAATATCGAATTAGCTTTGAAAATACGGTAGAGAACGGAAAACTAACTGAGGTAAAGGTAGAAGATGAAATTCCAGCCGGTTTAGAATACGTACAGGATAGTATAAAGTCTGATGGGCCGGAACCAAATCCAGTAGAACTTAAAGTTGAGAATGGAAAAGTAACAGCAAAGTATCCAGAAATTACGGATACGAAAAAAAGAAGTATCATCTTTAAAGCGAAAGTACAAGAAACGGTACAAGTAGGAAAAGAAATTATAAACAAGGCGGCTGTGGATGATAATAATCCGACAAATCCACCGGTTGAGTCACTTGTACCAATTACACCGCAATATAAAGATGGGAAACTAGAGGCAAGGAAAGAAGTAAGTAATCATGAACCAAAGCTAGGGGAAGAAATCGAATATCGAATTACTTTTAACGGCATAGTAGATGGCGGGAAGTTAGTTGATGTAAAGATTGAAGATGAAATTCCGTCTGGTTTAGAGTATGTGAAAGATAGTCTGAAGGCTGTAGGTGATAAGCCTGTACCAACAGAACTTAAAGTTGAGAATGGAAAAGTAACAGTAAAGTATCCAGAAATTACGGATACGAAAGAAAGAAGTATCATCTTTAAAGTAAAGGTAAAAGAATCAGTAAAAGTTGGAGAGGAAATAACAAATAAAGCGATTATTCACGTAGATGATCCAAATCATCCAGTTATGGAACCGACAGCGACAATAAAGCCAGAATATAAAGATGGTAAGGTAAAAGCAACGAAGACAGTAAGTAATAAAGAACCGAAGCTAGGAGAAGAAATCGAATACCGAATTAGCTTTGAAAATACGGTAGAAAACGGAAAATTAGCTGAGGTAAAGATAGAAGATGAAATTCCAGCCGGTTTAGAGTACGTGCAAGATAGTATTCGATTTGAAGGGGCTGAACCAAATCCAGTAGAGTTAAAAATGGAGTTTGGAAAAGTAATAGCGAAGTATCTAGAAATTACAGATACGAAAGAACGTAGTATTATTTTTAAAGCGAAGGTAAAAGCAGCACCAAGTAAAGGGATAACAAATAGAGCGATAGTGGACGATAGAATAAATACACCACTTGAGCCTACAGTTACAATTTTACCGAAAACAAAAGAAGATTTTAAGATACCGGAAGATCCGAAAGAACCAGAAGTGAAACCGGAAGAGCCGAAAGAGCCGAAGGAGCCAGAAGTGAAACCGGAAGACCCGAAAGAGCCGAAGGAGCCAGAAGTGAAACCGGAAGATCCGAAAGAACCGAAGGAGCCAGAAGTGAAACCGGAAGATCCGAAAGAGCCGAAGGAGCCAGAAGTGAAACCGGAGGATCCGAAAGAACCGAAGGAGCCAGAAGTGAAACCGGAGGATCCGAAAGAACCAGAAGTGAAACCGGAAGATCCGAAAGAACCGAAGGAGCCAGAAGTGAAACCGGAAGAGCCGAAAGAGCCGAAGGAGCCAGAAGTGAAACCGGAAGATCCGAAAGAACCGAAGGAGCCAGAAGTGAAACCAGAGGATCCGAAAGAACCGAAGGAGCCAGAAGTGAAACCGGAGGATCCGAAAGAACCGAAGGAGCCAGAAGTGAAACCGGAGGATCCGAAAGAACCGAAGGAGCCAGAAGTGAAACCGGAAGAGCCGAAAGAGCCGAAGGAGCCAGAAGTGAAACCGGAAGATCCGAAAGATCTGAAGAAACCGGAAGTAAGACTGGAAAAGTTAAATAAAGACTCGCAAGTAAAAGTAGAAAAAGAATTACCGAAAACAGGGGCAGCACATCCATGGATGATGTCAGTTGGTGCGGGAATTTCATTCTTAGTTGGCGGAGTATTATTCGTATTAGGTAGAAGAAGAAAACAATAATTTTTGTAGACGAAAAGCACACTGAGTTCGATAGTTTATAGAATTCAGTGTGCTTTCGTGGTATATAAAATAAAAGCTCCTTCCGCGTATGGAAGGAGCTTTTATTTTTACATATTAAAACATGCTTGAGCTATGCATTGGTTGAAGTTTTGCATTTGGATCGAAGTAAGCTTTTGCATTGTTTACTGCTGTCGGTGCTTCGCCAAATCCACAAGCGATAAGTTTTACTTTTCCTTCATATGTACAAATGTCACCAGCAGCGTAAATGCCAGGAATATTTGTTTCCATTTTTGAATTCACAAGGATGCTATTTTTTTGTATATCTAAGCCCCAGTTTTTAATTGGGCCAAGAGAGGAAACGAAGCCGTAGTTTACAATTACATCATCAACATCGATGATAACTTTTTCTTCAGTTTTTACGTGCTGAAGAACGACTTGTTCAATTTTGTCATCACCAATGAGTTCAACTGGAACATACGGTGTACTTACTTCTGCACGAGAATTCATTAAGTTTTCGACGCTATGTTCATGTGCGCGGAATTTATCACGGCGATGAACGATTGTAACTTTGTCAGCAATCGGTTCTAACATCATCGTCCAGTCTACTGCTGAGTCGCCACCGCCAAATACTACGACGCGCTTGCCAGCAAATTTATTCATATCATCAACGAAATAATGTAAGTTTTTCTTTTCGTATTTTGCTGTACCTTCTAATTCTAAGCGGCGTGGTTGGAAAGCACCATTGCCGGCAGTAATAATGACTGATTTAGAATAGTGAGTTTGTTTATTCGTAACAAGTTTAAATATACCATCAGCTTGTTTTTCAAGCGTATCAACAGCTTCTTCTAAGCAAATGGTTGGATCAAATTTCTTCATTTGCTCTCTTAAGTTATCAACTAATTCTTGTGCGCGCACTTTTGGAAATCCAGCTACATCATAAATGTATTTTTCAGGGTAGAGTGCGGATAATTGTCCTCCAAGTTGAGGTAAGCTTTCAATGATTTTTACACTTGCTTGTCTCATCCCGCCATAAAATGCTGTGAATAGTCCTGTTGGACCACCACCAATAATTGTTATGTCGTAAACTTTTTGATTTTCTGCCACTTTCATTCCCCCTATAGATGGAATTTTGATATTGATTTCATATATTGTTCATATGTACACGAAAATCCTGCAAATGATGACACTTTCAAATAAATGATAGCATATTTGAGTTCATAATACTTCTGAAAACGACTGAATTGTGTGTAAGTTTTCGCATAGATGCTTTTTGTATTGTATAAAATATACAGAAAGGAAAATACATGAAAAAAAGGCTGAAAAACCCTTGAAAACGCTATGTTATTTTAAAATATTGATAATTCTCCAGAAGCTTGAATTCTGGAATAAAACCGACTAATATAGGGAAGTATTATGTTAAATTTCTATGACAAAATTCGTACGATTTTTTGACTGCGTTTTGTTATGATATAGAATGTGATAAATTCCACATTCTTGACAAATAGAGTTTTTAGTACTTGGTATTATTTCTCATTACTATTATATAAAGAAAAGGGTTGTGATTTGGTGAAGACTCCAAAAATCGTAGTTTTAGGTGCAGGTTATGGCGGGATGATTACGACTGTTCGTCTGCAAAAAGCATTATCTGTAAATGAAGCTGAAATTACGTTAGTAAACAACAACAGCTATCACTACCAAGCGACTTGGTTACACGAGAGCGCAGCTGGTACATTACAAGATGAAAAAATCTGTCTAGATATTCAAGACGTTATTGATACAAATAAAGTGAACTTTGTACAAGACACAGTAGTAGAAATTAAAGCTGCTGAAAAACGTATTATCTTAAAAGACGGCGAGTTAGAGTATGACTACTTAGTAATCGGTCTTGGTTTCGAATCAGAAACATTCGGAATTACAGGATTAAAAGAGCATGCATTCTCAATCGCTAACATTAATGCAACTCGTGAAATTCGTGAGCATATGGAAGCTAGTTTCGCTAAATATGCAGCTGAAAAGCGCGATGAGTTAGTAACAATCGTTGTTGGTGGTGCTGGATTTACTGGTATCGAGTACGTAGGTGAGCTTGCAAACCGTGTTCCTGAACTTTGCAAACAGTACAATGTACCACGTGAAAAAGCACGTATCATCTGTGTAGAAGCTGCTCCAACAGCACTTCCAGGTTTCGATCCAGCATTAGTAGAATATGCTGTAAAACAACTTGAGAAAAAAGGCGTAGAATTCCGCATCGGTACAGCAATTAAAGAAGCAACTGAAGAAGGTATTATTGTTGCAAATGGTGATGATACTGAATTAATTAAGTCTGAAACAGTAGTTTGGGCTGCAGGTGTTCGTGGTAATGGTATTGTGGAAGAGTCTGGCTTTGAAGCAATGCGCGGACGTGTAAAAGTTGATGAGTACATGCACGCTCCAGGATACGAAGAGGTATTCATGGTTGGTGATGCAGCGTTAATCATTAACGAAGAAATTAACCGTCCTTACCCACCAACAGCACAAATTGCAATTCAACAAGGTTACAATATTGCACACAACTTAACTGTATTAGTTCGTGGCAAGGGCGAAATGAAAAAATTCGCATTCGATAATAAAGGATCTGTATGTTCTTTAGGTCATGACGATGCAATGGGCGTTGTTATGGGTAAAAAGTTAACAGGTTGGAAAGCTTCCTTCATGAAGAAAGTAATCGATAACCGCTACTTATTCTTATTAGGTGGACCTTTATTAGTTCTTAAAAAAGGTAAATTAAAGTTCTTTTAATATATAGTAGAAAAAGCAGAAACGGCGAAGCGCCGTTTCTGCTTTTTTTTCATATAATACATGTTTTCGATATAACAATAGAAAGATGGGAGAAATGTTTTATTTGAACATTGCCTTATCATGAAATGGATGAATCCAATGTTTTATTTTCTTCATAATTACATTTCTGCATCTTGATATTTTTTTGTTAACAGTATATCGACAAAATGGGTTTTTTCACTTTTTGAAAAAAGGAAATTTCACAGCGAATTAAAAAGTATAGTATAATATATAGAAAAGAAAGAATATTCTGTCCGTTCGGATGGAGGAGGATGCATCATGGGGAAGCGCGGGAAAGTATGGTTAGCTGTTAGTGGCTTAGTAGCTACAAAAGATGGCAGGTGGCTATTCGTTAAGAAGAAATACAGTGGATTAAAAGGGAAATGGTCTTTACCGGCTGGTTTTGTAAATGAAGGTGAGACAGTTGATGAAGCTGTGAAACGCGAAGTGTTAGAAGAGACAGGCATTGTCGCTCATGTGAAGGGGATCATTGGTGTTCGATCGGGTGTTATTCGTGATGAAATTAGTGATAATATGATTATTTTCCTTTTGGAGCCTGAAGGAGAAAATATTATTGTACAGGAGAAAGAATTGTCTGAAGTGGCGTTCTTACATCCAGATAAGATTGCGGACGATCCGAATACGTCTGTACTTATTAAATATTTGTTAGAAGGAAGATCAGAACTACATCTTGAAGTGGACAAAACATTAAATCCAGGAGAACCATTTGGTTATACAGCCTATCACGTATTTACGGCACGTGCGAAGGAGAGGGAGAAAGAGTGAGTATACCGGTACTACTTATTTCAATGATGTTATTTTTTATTTTGTTCTTTGGAATTGGATTTTTACTCAACATGATTTTGCGAGCTACTTGGGTAATGGTTATTGTGTATCCGATTGTTTGTATGCTTATTATTAATAAAGCGAGTATGTGGGATTATTTTTCAAAACCGAAAGAAACATTTTCTTCATTTGGGACAAGTGTATCGCACTTAGGACAAGCAGACGTGTTTATTCTATCTACTGGATTAGTAGGGGCTGCTTTAGCAGGAGTCGTGATCAAGAAACTTCGGAAAAGCGGATATCAAATGTTTTAATCTCCAACTAAGTTGGAGATTATTTTTTGCATATTCCTTCATCGTATAGGGAATGATTAACGATGAAGGAGTGTGGAATATAAAAATGTTAAAACGATATTGTATTCGCATTATGATGACTTGTTTACTTGCATTTGCATTATGCGTAACATGGAAGGCTTTCACTGGAGTTTCTTTATTAGAGATTGTAAAGACATATGAAGGAATGAGTGCAAAAGAAGTACATGCAGCAGAAGTTAAGAGAAATGTTGCTCCGAGTAAAGAAGTGATAAATGCTTTAGAGCAGGCAAACGACTGGTCTAAATATCGTTCAATTGAAATGACTGCAACAGGTTATACATCGGGGATTGAGTCAACAGGTAAGAGGCCAGGGCATCCAGAGTATGGTATTACATATTCAGGTGTTAAAGTGAAAAGGGATTTATATTCCACAATTGCTGCGGACTTACGCGTATTCCCGATTGGAACGATTCTCTTCGTGCCAGGTTACGGGTATGGTGTAGTAGCTGATAAGGGCGGAGCAATAAAAGGAAACCGTCTTGATTTATATTATGATACGGTGAAAGATGTTTATAGCCAATGGGGTAAGAAAAAAGTAAATGTGTATGTAGTAAAAGTAGGAAAAGGTAAGTTTACAGAAGAAGAGTTAACGATGTTAAATCAAGACGAAACGATGCAAGTGTTTCGTGGTCAATATTTAAAGCAAAGATAGTCTAGTCGTAATTACGCTAGACTTTTTTTCTTGGCTTATTTCATAATAGAGGAGATTTTACACGTCATATAACTGTAGTTAGAATTGTCGCATTTTATCGAAAATAAAGTTATAATGGTGGTAGAGAAATTTAGGGGGTCTGAACATGTTTCAAGTACAAAAAGAATTAGCAGGTCACGAAGCAGTAATTGTCGCTTTATTTGAAGAAGAGAAAATGAGTAGTTTTGTACAAGAACTGGACAAAGCGTTTGAAGGACAATTACAAGTTTTACTAGAAGAGAAAGAATTATCTACGAAGAAAAAGGCCATTTCGAAAGTACATAGCTTAGGAAAAACAAATGTGAAACGGTATTACTTTGTTGGTTTAGGCAAGAAAGATTCTTGCACGACAGAAACGTTACGTGCGGCTCTTGGTAAGGCATTTAAAACACTACAAGCAGCAAAAGTACAAGATGCAGCAATCTTACTTGATTCTTTCGTAACAGAGAAATTAGACGCGATTGATGTCGCTCATATTGCAGCAGAGGTACAAGGCCTTGGTACATATGAATTACAAACGTATAAATCAGATAAAAAGGATCGTGTAGAGTTAGAGAAGTTCACGGCTATTACAGCGGAAGATGCACAAGAAATTGAAGCCGCATTAACAGTTGGCTACGTACATGGACGTGCAACAAATTCAGCTCGTACACTTGTAAATATGCCGCCAAACGTATTAACAGCGACAAAGCTTGCTGAGTATGCTGTTGAGTTAGCGGAGAAGTATGATATGGACTATAAAGTTCTTGAAAAAGAAGAGATGGAAGATCTTGGTATGGGTGCGTTACTTGCAGTAAACCAAGGTAGTACAGAGCCACCCAAAATGATTGCTCTTATTTATAAAGGAAAAGAAGAGTGGACAGATGTCATTGGATTCGTTGGAAAAGGTATTACATACGATACAGGTGGTTATTCTTTAAAACCACGTGAAGGCATGGTTGGTATGAAAGGTGATATGGGCGGTGCAGCTGCTGTATTAGGTGCGATGGAAATTATCGGAGAACTGCGCCCAGAACAAAATGTGATCGCTGTTATTCCTTCAACAGATAACGTTGTAAGTGGTACGGCATTTAAGCCAGACGATGTAATCACATCTATGAGTGGAAAAACAATTGAAGTATTAAATACGGATGCAGAAGGTCGTCTAGCTTTAGCTGATGGTATTACGTATGCGAAAAAACTTGGCGCAAACTACCTTGTTGATGTTGCAACATTAACAGGCGGTGTAATTGTTGCACTTGGAAACCATACGACAGGCGCAATGACAAATAATGAAGAGTTGTTTGAGCAAGTACTAGAGGCTTCTATGGAAACAGATGAACCAATTTGGCAACTACCGATTTTTGATCGTGATAAAGAACGTGTGAGAAACAGTAAGTTTGCTGATTTAAATAACTCACCAGGCCGTGAAGGACATGCGGTTATGGCAGGTACATTCCTAGGCGAATTCGCTGAAGATACACCGTGGGTACACTTAGATATCGCTGGAACATCAGAAACAAAAGGCGCGCACGACTTAGGTCCAGCTGGAGCAACTGGTGCAATGGTACGTACACTTGCAACACTTGTGGAGCGTTTCGGAGAAGAATAAGAGTATAAGTGAAGACTGTTCCAATATTTTGGAACAGTCTTCTTTTTTATAGGTTTGTTTATCCCGCTATTTGCCGGACAGTAAGACCCTAACCTCAAAATTTAGTGGAAGCAAAGAAGTGAGGTGGGGTTGCCCGTAAACGCTCAATTGGTGAGGGCTGATTAAAGTTTCACTTTATAAAGAAATTGTATACAAAATCCCATTTAAAGCAAAAGAAGTACGGCCCGTTTCTTCAGAGACAACTAATATAAGTGCATCACTCTTTTCTGATAAGCCTATTGCAGCTCTGTGACGCGTTCCTAGCTCAGAATCAACTTCTGTACTTTTCGTTAAAGGAAGAATATTAGCAGCTGAGACTATATGATTATTTTTTACGAGAACGGCACCGTCATGAAGAGGGTTACCTGGGTAAAATATTGATTCGAGTAATGGCGCAGTTAAATGAGCGTTTAATGTCGTTCCAGTTTGAATGAAAGCTTCAAGCGTTTCATTTCGTTCCACAACGATAAGAGCACCATGTTTTCTAGCGCTTAAATGTTGGATAGCTGTCGTAATAAAAGATGAACTTTCCGTATAAGGTGATAAATATGCCTGAATATAGTATGTAGCTGCCAATGTTTGTACATTTGCCAACATATGATGAATATCTTCCATTTTGCATAAAATACATTCATCTTCTTTATCGATTGCGTTTCTCATAATCGATAGTTCTCTTTCAGCAATTTCAATCATTTGCTTTGTTTGTATTTTGAGCTCTTCTGACAAGCCCCATTCTTGCATAATCCTCATTCCCTTTAGTGGAGTATTTAACAATAGTGTATACAAATATTCCTAGTAAAATCCTGCTAGATTTTATAAAATATTGAGATACAGCATATTTTTTTCATATAATAAAGATATGACAAGCGGGAGGAGAGAGAAGAATGAATTGGAAACAAGAATTTAGTCGCTGGCTTTCTTACGCACAATTAGATGCAGAATTAAAAGAACAGCTAGAAAATATGAAGCAAGATGAGAAGAAAATCGAGGATAGCTTTTATAAAAATCTAGAGTTTGGCACAGGTGGTATGCGTGGTGAACTTGGTGCTGGTACGAACCGTTTAAACGTATATACAGTTCGTAAAGCAACAAAAGGATTAGCAAGCTTTATTGAAAAGTTAGGTGAGGAAGCGAAAAAACGAGGTGTTGTTGTAGCCTATGATTCTCGACATAAATCACCTGAATTCGCAATGGAGGTCGCTGCAACACTTGGCGCACGCGGTATCACAACATATGTGTTTGAAAGCTTACGTCCAACGCCAGTGCTTTCTTTCGCAGTTCGTCATTTACATACAGTAAGTGGAATCGTCCTTACGGCAAGCCATAATCCGCCTGAATATAACGGATATAAAGTATACGGTGAAGACGGTGGACAGTTGCCTCCAAAAGAGGCAGATGAGTTAATTAGCTACGTAAACGCAGTAGAAGATGAATTAACAGTTGAAGTCGCTGATTTAGAGCAATTAAAAGCTGACGGTTTATTACATATTATTGGACAAGAAGTAGATGATGCATATGCTGCAGAATTGAACAATGTTATCATTAATAAAGAAATGGTACAAAAGGTTGGTAAAGACTTAAAAATCGTCTTTACACCATTACACGGAACATCAAATATTTCTGTACGCCGTGGTTTAAAAGAAGTTGGATTTACAGATGTAACAGTTGTAAAAGAGCAAGAGTTACCAGATCCAAACTTCTCTACAGTAAAATCACCGAACCCAGAAGAGCACGCAGCGTTTGAGTATGCAATTCGTGACGGTGAAAAGGTAGGCGCAGATGTATTAATCGCAACTGATCCTGACGCAGATCGCCTTGGTGTAGCAGTTCGTAATCATAATGGTGAGTTCCAAGTATTAACAGGTAACCAAACAGGTGCATTAATGCTTGATTACTTACTATCTCAAAAGAAAGAAAACGGAACGCTTCCAGAGAACGGTGTCGTATTAAAAACAATCGTAACGTCTGAAATTGGTCGTACAATTGCAAAAGCATACGGTTTAGATACAATTGATACGTTAACTGGATTTAAATTTATCGGTGAGAAAATTAGACAGTATGAAGAAAGCGGACAATACGAATTCCAATTCGGTTATGAGGAAAGCTATGGTTATTTAATCCGTCCATTCTGCCGTGATAAAGATGCAGTACAATCTGTCCTATTTGCATGTGAAGTAGCTGCATACTACAAATCACAAGGGAAAACGTTATATGATGGTCTATTAGAAGTATTTGAGAAATACGGATTCTTCCGTGAAGACCTTGTATCGTTAACGTTAAAAGGAAAAGATGGAGCGGAACAAATCCAAGAGATGATGGCGACGTTCCGTGAGAATCCTCCGAAAGAAGTAGCGGGCTTAACAGTCGTAGCAGTTGAAGACTATAAAGCAAGCATTGTTACATCTTTACAAGATGGACATAAAGAAGAGATTCACTTACCGAAATCAAATGTGTTAAAATATCAATTAGAGGATGGTTCATGGTTCTGCCTACGTCCATCTGGAACTGAACCGAAGATTAAGTTCTACTTTGGTGTAAAAGATAGTTCTTTACAAAATAGTGAACAAAAGTTACTTACTATTAAAGAAGATATTATGAATCGTTTATAATATAAAGTAATTTTAAGTAGTAGGGAACAAAAGGGAGCGAAATCTCCCTTTTGTTTTATGTAAGGAAATGATCGTTATTGATTCTGACAGAAGAGAGGGTATTTTGTGATGAAAAAAGTAAGAAAAGCCATAATCCCAGCAGCTGGATTGGGAACACGTTTTTTACCAGCAACAAAAGCAATGCCGAAAGAAATGTTGCCGATAGTAGATAAACCAACTATCCAATACATCGTAGAAGAAGCAATACAATCAGGAATCGAAGACATTATTATCGTTACTGGTAAAACAAAGCGCTCTATTGAAGATCATTTTGATAATGCATTTGAGTTAGAGCAAAACTTATTAGAAAAGAAAAAGTATGAGTTACTTGAAAAAGTACAGGCTTCTTCAAAAATGGTAGATATTCATTATATTCGTCAAAAAGAACCAAGAGGATTAGGACACGCTGTTTGGTGTGCACGTAAATTCATCGGTGATGAGCCATTTGCTGTTTTATTAGGCGATGATATCGTTCAAGCTGAAAAACCATGCTTACGTCAATTAATCGAAGAATATGATAAAACGCTTTCTTCTGTTATTGGTGTACAAACGGTTCCAGAAAATGAAACACACCGCTACGGAATTATTGATCCATTAGAACAAGAAGGTCGTCGTTACCAAGTTCGCAATTTCGTTGAGAAACCAGCACAAGGTACAGCACCTTCAAACTTAGCGATTATGGGCCGTTACATTTTAACGCCTGAAATCTTTATGTTCTTAGAGCAGCAACATGTCGGTGCTGGTGGTGAAATTCAGTTAACAGATGCAATCCAAAGCTTAAATGAAATCCAACGTGTATTTGCTTACGATTTCGAAGGAAAGCGCTACGACGTAGGTGAAAAGCTAGGATTTGTTCAAACGACAATCGAAATGGCCCTGCAACACCCAGAATTACGTGATGACATGGTTGTAATGATGAAGAAAATTTTAGAAGAACAAGTGAATCAAGAGTCTTAATATAAAAAAAGAGTTATTGCAGCAAGCTGCAATAACTCTTTTTTATTATGAAATCGTCGAATGAGAATGCTGATAAGCAGAACGACGCACAGCATAGTATATGCGAGGGGCGATAATAGCACCGATAATTGTAAATACAATATCTTTTACTGCAAACCACATCATAATCATCCAAGCAGCTTTATAGCTCATATTACCGCCCATAAAGAGATTGACTGCCCCGTACATGTAAGTAGTACCGATTATATAAGTTAAAATAATTCCTGTGAAAGAGGCAATCGCGAATGTAATGAATGTTGGTCTTTCTTTTTGTTCTACTAGTTTCCCCGATACGTAAGCAACGATAATAAATGCGATAATAAAACCACCAGTAGGATCTAAAAGTGCTCCAAATCCAGCCTTGAAGTTAGCGAAAATTGGTGCGCCGGCTACGCCAACGAGCATATAAACAGTCATGGATAAAGCACCAAGTCTACTTCCAAGAAGAAGACCTGCTAAAATTGCGAAAAATGGTTGCATAGATAATGGGATACCTGCTACTTGAAGGAATGGTGCCCAAGATACAATATTTGCACCGATGGCCATAAGAGCAACGAACATGGCAGCTAATGCTAAATCTAAAACATGTAATCTTCTCATAATGTTAACCTCCTGTTGTTTTTAGGTTAACATTATCGTAGCTAAAATATTTACTTGTTGTCAATCAAAATATTTTGATAAGAAGGCTTTAAATAGTCTCTTAGCAACGTATATGGAATACGAAATTGCGGAATTCCACTTGAATACGGAGCAATCTCATATAAAGGGAAATAAATGATGAGATTGTCTGGCTCTAAAAAGAAGTGAAACTTTTTCATACTCATTACCTTTTCAGTTGCATCAGGAAAATAAATACTTTCATTTTGTTTAATTTGTCTTACAATCTCTGCACGGATTACATCTTTATATTTATCTTTTTGTTGAAATAAATCGTCTAAGTGCAGTAGCTTTTTTTCTTTTAAATCAAATGTATTTGCCTTCCACGTATAAAGACCGTGTGCTCCGCCAGTATATTGATAGTAATTCACATATAGGCTAAGAAAAGGTGGTTTGTTTAAAGAGACTTTATAATCAACATTTGCTACGTACGGATGAAATGGTGTACTAGATCCTTCTGTCTCTTTATAGTATTTTTTTGCTTCTTTTTCTAATTTGTTTTTAAATTTGTCAGTGGACTTTTTGTAGTATAAATTGAGCTTATTTTGAAATGTAGAGTCAGAAAAGTTGTGAAAAGAAGGCCTATTTATTTGATATTCTATATAAGGTTTCTTACCTTTTTGCGTTACAGTATTAACATCGATTGTCAGGTTAGATGCTTTGGCTGTTATTGCACAATTTGGTACAATAGTCAGCAAGGAGAACATAAGCAGTAATATACAAAATTTCTGTTTCATTTAGGTGAAGCCTCCTTATATAAGTGTTATAAGTAGTTTGAAAATAAATAGGTAAAATTATACATTTAATTAAAGCAAGAGAAGGAGGAAGCGATATGGCAAAAACTTTAATGGATTCACTTGGAATTGAGTTGTTAGAGATGACAGAAGATAAGGTGGTTGCTACGATGCCTGTTGATGAGCGTACGCATCAGCCATTTGGATTTTTACATGGCGGTGCATCGGTTGCATTGGCAGAAACAGTGGCAAGTGTTGGTTCATACAATTTAATTGATCAAGAAAAATGTATTTGTTTCGGATTAGAAATTAATGCAAACCACATTCGCTCAAAGAAAGATGGAATTGTAACAGCGATCGGAACACCGATACATAGAGGACAATCGACAATGGTTTGGGATGTTCGTATTATTGATGAAAATGATGATTTACTATGTATATCAAGATGTACAGTAGCAATTAAAGAAAAACGTGAAAAGTAAAAAAGAGGCGCTCTTATGAGCAGCCTCTTTTTCTTATAATTAGAACTGGATTTTCTTCTCTAAGAAACCTTTTAGTTCGCTAATTGGCATACGAACTTGTTCCATTGTATCACGGTCACGTACTGTAACAGCTTTGTCTTCAACTGAGTCGAAGTCGTATGTGATACAGAATGGTGTACCGATTTCGTCTTGACGACGGTAACGTTTACCGATAGAACCAGTTTCATCAAAGTCTACCATGAAGTCTTTAGCTAATTCTGCGAATACTTCAGTAGCACCTTCAGATAGCTTTTTAGATAATGGTAAGATAGCTGCTTTGTATGGTGCTAAAGCAGGGTGGAAACGAAGAACTGTACGAGAATCGTTTTCTAATTGCTCTTCTTCATATGCATCACATAAGAATGCTAATGTTACACGGTCTGCGCCTAAAGATGGCTCGATGCAGTATGGTACGTAACGCTCATTCGTTTGTGGATCGATATAATTAAAGTCTTCGTTTGAGTGTTCCATGTGACGTTTTAAGTCGAAGTCTGTACGAGATGCAACGCCCCAAAGTTCGCCCCAACCGAATGGGAATTTGAATTCAATGTCAGTTGTTGCATTACTATAGTGAGATAACTCTTCTTCACCGTGGTCACGAAGACGCATGCTCTCTTCAGTCATACCAAGTGAAAGTAACCAGTTTTTACAAGTTTCACGCCAGAATGCGAACCACTCTAAATCTTCACCAGGCTTACAGAAGAATTCAAGTTCCATTTGTTCGAATTCACGTGTACGGAATGTGAAGTTACCAGGCGTGATTTCGTTACGGAAACTCTTACCGATTTGGCCAATACCAAATGGAAGCTTTTTACGCATAGAGCGTTGAACGTTTTTGAAGTTTACGAAAATACCTTGTGCTGTTTCAGGACGAAGGAAGATTTCGTTTGTGCTAGACTCTGTAACACCTTGGAATGTTTTGAACATTAAGTTGAACTGACGGATTTCAGTGAATTCTTCACTACCGCAATCAGGACATTTTACTTCATGTTCTTTCATTAAGTCAGCCATTTGGTCGAAAGTAAGACCATCAACAACCATTTCGATGCCTTTTGCATCTAAAGCATCCTCAATTAATTTGTCAGCACGGTGACGAGCTTTACATTTTTTACAGTCGATCATTGGATCGTTGAAGTTACCAACGTGACCAGAAGCGATCCAAGTTTTAGGGTTCATTAAAATAGCTGCGTCTAAACCAACGTTGTATGGAGATTCTTGAATGAATTTTTTCCACCAAGCTTTTTTAACGTTATTTTTTAATTCGATTCCAAGTGGACCGTAATCCCAAGTGTTTGCAAGACCACCGTAAATTTCAGAACCAGGGAAAACAAAACCGCGATGTTTCGCTAAGTTTACAACTTGTTCCATTGAATACATAAGAAAATCCTCCTTTTGAAAGTTAACGTATTGGCGATGACATACTCTGATACTTTGGAAACGAGCAGTATAGCTAAAAAGAACATAAAAAAACGCTCATCCCAAGGCTTATTTGCCTAGGGACGAGCGTTTGCCCGCGGTTCCACCCTAGTTGATACACAAAGGTGCATCCACTTTATCATGTATTGCTCGGGACTGCCGTTTCCTTGCGGCTTCAGGCTTTCACTATCCCTGAATCGCTTTTTATGCAAGTACTTATAAGTCCGTCATCGCTACTTATATTAGTAATAATGAACATATTCTAACACGTTCTTTTTTAAATCTCAATAGAGGAACGCGTCTATCTATGATAGAGTCTCGCCTATTTTTTCATTATTTATTCCGTAATTTTCTTTAATATGCTTAATTGCTTCACGCTTACTTAATGGAGCGAGCTCGTTGTTTTGCACGTATTCCCAAACTACATCCGGATTTGTTTTTGCATATTCACGAAGGACCCAGCCAATCGCTTTTTGAATGAAAAATTCTTTTGAAGAATGTAGTTGTCCAATAATCCAGAAAAGAAGTTCCTCATCCATCTTTTGTTTATATTTCAGTTGGAATAAAATAGCGGCGCGTTGTAACCATATGTTATCTGATGCAATCCATTTTGGAATATAAGCAGAAATCAATTCTGGGTGTTTTAAAAAGATAGTACCTAAGAATGTAGGGACGATGCTATCGACAGAGTCCCACCAAGATTTTGTGACAATAAGTTCTTCTAAGAAGGGGATATGAGTTTCGTTTATATGCTTTTTATATTTTTGCATAATATCAAGTGCGGCCGCTTGGAATTCACGTTCTGGTAAGTCCCAAAGCTCACGTACGATAATTTGGAAGTCTTTTTTATCTGGGAGAGTATGTATTTGAATGACGTCTTTTAATAATTGGCGTCTTTCCGGTGTTTGAATACCTAGAAATGGGAAGTGATTTTTCATATAACGAGCCATAGGTTCTGCTTTTTCAGGATTTTTATGAGCTGTGAAATGCTCTTGTAATGCTTTTACAAATGGATGCATAAGTGTTTCTCCTCTCTTATTCTCTTTCTTCTCTTATTATACAAAGAGTTTGGATAAATTTTAAAACATAACTTGCAATGTAATGAAATATGTTGAAAGTAGAGAGGAGAGGATAAGATGGAGGATCAAGGCGTACTAGCAGGTTTCTTTGCTCTTAGTTTTGCGTTTATTCTTGTTATATTGATTTGGGCAATTATTTCATATTTGTTAACGGCTTTTGCACTTTATTCGATGGCGAAAAATGATGGTGCAACAGACGGGGTGCTTGCGTTTATTCCGTTTTTGAATAGTAAGACGTGGGGTGACTTAGCGAAAGATAAATTACCAGATTTTTTGAAAGAAGAAGCAGGGTGGAAAGTATTCGGTATATATGTTGCATGTTTCATTTTTAATTTCGTACCAATTATAAGTTTACTAGCAACAGCTGTATCGATTGTATTGTCTATTTATCTTATCTACGCTATTTTAGACAGATATGGAACGAACTCTATATTATTTACGATTATTCATGTAATCACATTTTCGGTGTTCTTACCGATTCATTTATTTATTATTCGAAATGAACCGGTGAGATATAAAGAGTAGATTTTTCGTTTTTGTTGATAAGTCGATATATTTTAGATATAAGTAAAAAAGCGCCCTGATTATCAGAGCGCTCTTTTTACTACATAAGGTAGCGTAAATAAATATAAATGTGAGAAATGATTAATGAAACGATCATAATTGGGAAACCGACTTTTAGGAATTCCATGTAACTAAATTTATGTCCTTCGCGGCTCGCAATACCTGCAACGATTACGTTAGCAGAAGCTCCGATTAATGTTCCGTTTCCACCGAGACAAGCACCTAGTGCTAATGCCCACCATAATACATCGATTTGTGCGTCAGATGGTGATAAGCCTAGCCCGACTGCCATATCGTTAATAAGTGGAATCATTGTTGCGACGAATGGGATGTTATCAATTGTTGCAGAGGCGATACCAGATACCCATAAAATAAGGATGGATGCGTAAGAAATATCTCCGCCTGTTATACCAATTACTTTTTGAGCTAACATTTTGATAAGACCGATATCGATAAGTCCTCCAACAAGTACGAATAGCCCTGCGAAGAAGAAGATTGTTACCCACTCTACGCTTGCAAATACTTCTTCAATTTCATGCTCTTTCACACCAATTAACATAAGTACAGTAGCACCAGTTAAGGCAATGATAGCCGCATCAATATGGAAAATAGAATGAGTCATGAAACCTACAATCGTAAGTCCAAGCACCGTTAAAGATTTTTTCATTAATACTGGATCTTTAATGTATTGTTTTTCATCTAAGCTCATTAATTTTTTAACCTGTACAGGATCGGCAATTAATTGTTTACGGTACATGAAGTAAAGTATTGTTGCTGTAACTCCAATAATAATAATTACGATTGGTGCTAGATTCAATAGGAAAGCATTGAAGTCTAAATGCTTATTGGCAGAACCAATCATAATGTTAGGTGGATCACCAATTAATGTTGCCGTTCCCCCAATGTTTGAAAAAATAATTTCAGAAAGTAAATATGGAACAGGATTTACTTGCAGTATGCGCGTAATAGATAAAGTAACTGGAACAACAAGAAGTACAGTTGTAACGTTATCTAAAAATGCGGAGCCAAGCGCGGTAAGTAGGGAAAGGGAAATTAAAATTTTAATTGGATTTCCTTGTGCCCCTTTTGCTGCTTTAATGGCAACGTATTGGAAAACACCTGATTTACTCGTAATGTTCACCAAAATCATCATACCGATGAGTAGCGTAATCGTTCCCCATTCAATATGTTTCGTAAAGGCGTTATGTAAATCGACGACCCCCACAATTACCATGAATGCTGCACCAAGAAGTGCGATGACAGCGCGATTAATTTTTTCAGAAATAATAATGGCATATGTAATTAAAAAGACTGCGATAGCAAAATAATACTGCCAGTTAGCGAGTTCTTGCGTTGTTTCGTGCAAAAATCTCATCTCCTTTCATTCATTTTTCTTAGTGTGTCAAATATTAACTAGATGAAACACACATAACGTCATTATAAAGTAGAAAAACTGCGGATGTAAATGCAAGGAGGGATTTTGTCATATTTTCTGCATAGGTCATTTTTTCTTATTTTTTAAAATATTTGTGGGCATTTGACATATATATAAGATACATCCAATCTGAATATTTAAAATGGAATTAGCATTCGAGCTTGTTCGTGTAGGAGTGTCAAATAGAAAGGAATGATAAAAATGATAAGGAAGGGATCGTATGGATGAACAACGATTTTTATTTTTAGACTTTGAGTTTACGATGCCCCAGCATAGAAAGAAACCGAAAGGATTTTTTCCGGAAATTATTGAGGTAGGACTCGTTTCAGTTGCTGGCTGTAAGGTGGAAGATACGTATTCATCACATGTCAGGCCGAAAACATTTCCCTCTTTAACGGATCGATGTAAGAAGTTTTTAGGAATAAAACAAGAAGTCGTGGATAAAGGGATTTCATTTCCTGAACTCGTTAAGAAGCTTGCGGAATACGAAACGAAATGTAAACCGACAATTGTAACGTGGGGAAATATGGATATGAAAGTGCTGAAGCATAATTGTGAAATGGCAGGGATAGCTTTTCCATTCTTCGGACAGTGTCGTGATTTATCGCTTGAGTATAAGAAGTTTTTTGGAGAAAGAAATCAAACAGGATTATGGAAAGCAATTGAGGCGTACGGAAAAGTAGGGACAGGGAAGCATCATTGTGCGCTTGATGATGCGATGACGACGTACAATATTTTTAAACTAGTAGAAAAAGATAAAGAGTATTTAGTAAAACCAGCACCTCCAACATTAGGAGAACTCGTTGATTTTTCAAAAGTGTTAAAGAAAGTGAGCACACAGTAACGACCAAATTGCACATTATGTAATTTGGTCGTTTTGTTTTTTAAAGTTTGTAGTCTTTCTTTAACTGTTCTAATGTTTCTAGACTACGCTCTGCAAAAGGTGAATCATCTTCAGAAAATGAATTCATTTGGGTTTCTAATGCTAATTTTAGTGACTCGGTATAATCCGGAATTTCTCCTTCATATTTTTTCACCATTTGCTCTGGAATGTTCGTCTGTTCACGGAAAGCTAAAGCGCGTCTTTCATGGAAAAATGGTACGGCAGCTTGTTTTACGTTATGTAAGTCACCTTGCACCGGATGTTTTAAAACAGCTAATACTTTTACGACGTAACTGCCAGGGCGGCTATTTGTAACTTCGCCGATGTATTTGCCAGTTTTATAAATGCCAGTAACGATTTCACCAATTTCAAATGTTTCTCTCATATTTTTCACCTCAAGTTTATAGTAAGGAAAGTAGGAGAAGGAGTCAAAGAAATCATTCGCTTTCGGAACGCCCCCTTGAGAATATGGATAGGTTCCACTATAATTTAAAGTTATATAACAGAAAATTCTGATGTTTTACAAATCCTATAATAAGGAGTGTTCTATATGATGCCTTTATATTTTCCGGAAGATAAAACAGAATATATTATTCCAGGGATTGTTTGCGTGCTATTTATCATTGGTGCCGTTGCTACGTGGCGTATGTTCATTCGTGTATCAAAACGCGAAGCAGAGCGATTACAGAAAGTTGAAGAAAAACTATTAGCTGAAAAGAAACAGTAACGCATTTTTGTATGTTTCCCTCTATGCTCGGACAATCTAAGGGCAGAATATATTTTGGAGGGAATGGAATGAAGAAACGGCTTTTTTTCAGTTGTTGTTTATTATTTCTGATGGCAGGTTGTGACCAAGGAAAGCCGAAAGAAATTGAAGTGAAATTACATAATGCTTCAGGAGATGAAGTAGGGACTGCGAAAGTAGTGCAGCAAACAAGTGGCGTGAAAATTACGATTAAAGGAGAAGGTTTCACGCCAGGACCACACGGACTACATGTACATGAAATCGGAGAGTGTAAGGCACCTCGTTTTGAATCATCCGGGAATCATTTTAATCCTGATGATAAAAAACATGGTCTTCTTAATCCGAAGGGTGCAGAAAACGGTGATTTACCGAACGTAGTTGCAGATGTTTCTGGGAAGATTAAAGCGGAAATCGATGCACCTCACATCACACTTGAAGAAGGAAAAACGACGATTCATAGAAAAGATGGAGCGTCTATTATTATTACAGAAAACCCTGATGATGGTATGACACAACCGACAGGTAAATCAGGCGATCGAATTGCTTGTGGTGTAATTGTAAAAAAAGCAGCGGATATGAAGAAAAAGTAAAAGCTACCGTGCTGGTAGCTTTTTTTTGTGTAGTATAAGTGAAAATATATCAGCGATTATTGGAATATATTGACCGTAACTTGAAATATATCAACTTACCGACAAAATATGACAAAGGAGTCTGTCCCAGAATGATTAGGGGACAGACTCCTCTATTATTATGAAAACGTATGACGCAGTCTGTTCAAAATTTCTTCTAAAACAGATCGTGGACAGCCGATGTTAATTCGAATATGTTCTTCGCCACCTAACCCGTATTTCTCACCAGGTTCAACGATGATTTTTCCTTTTTCCTCAAGTAATGCAGTACGCTCGTTTTGAGAAAGCTTTAGACGAGAACAATCAATCCATAATAAAAAGCTACCTTCTGGCTTCGTTACGGAAAGAGCAGGTATGTGAGTTTTAATATATTCACAAGCAAATTGAGCATTATCTTCTATATATAATCGAATTTCGTTTAACCAATCATTACATTCTGTATAGGCACTTTGCATCGCTGTGTAGGCAAAGATATTTAACCCGTGGAAGCCTTGTCTATATTGGATAGCTGTAAAGGCGTGACGGAGTTTTTCGTTTGGAATGATAATAATCGAAGCTTGTAATCCAGCGATATTAAATGTTTTACTTGGAGCCATACAAGTGATAGTGCGCTCTGCTAATTCTTCAGATAAGGAAGCGAACGGCGTATGTGTATGGTCTGCATAAATGATATCGGAATGAATTTCATCCGCGACAACGATAACGTCATATTTAGTACATAACAATCCGAGCTGCACAAGTTCCTCTTTCGTCCAAACGCGTCCGATTGGGTTATGAGGGCTACAAAGAAGCATGAGTTTGACACCTTGCTGAAACTGCTTTTCTAAATGCTCGAAGTCTATCACATATGTATCATTTTGTTTCTGTAATGGACTCACGCATAACTGCCTGTTGTTTGTTGTGACCATTTCGAAAAATGGAGGATAAATAGGTGGTTGTACGAGAACGGATTCGTTTTCTTTTGTGAAAGCCTGTATGCTCGTACTAAGAGCTGGAACGATCCCCGCGCTAAAAACAATCCATTCTTTTTGAATATCCCAGTTATATTGTTTTTTTGTCCAGTTACAAATAATATCTCCAATATTTTCGGGAGGAAGTGTATAGCCGAAAATAGGATGCTCAATACGTTTCTTTAAAGCAGTTTGAATTTGTGTTGGTACTTCAAAATCCATATCAGCAATCCAAGCATGGATAAGTTCTTCGTTTTTATATGTATCCCATTTTATACTATGCGTTCCACGTCGATTGATTGCTTTATGAAATAGTTGCATACGTTTGCCCCCTTCTTCTGTAAAACCAATAAGTTATGAAAGTTCTCTCTCTTCTTATAGAATAGCTGATGTGATAGGATAAAGAAAAGTATTAAAAAGTGAAAAGGCGGGAAGCGAATGGGTACATATGAAAAGATGATAGAGGTTGTGAAGAATTGGGATCCGTTTCAAATGGGACCGGAGTTTTATGAAACAGAAGCGAGCGATGTTGTGAACGTCATAAGTGTGTTTGATGATCCAAAATACATCGCAAAGAAGATTCAACATATATACTTTATGTCTTTTGAGGAAGTACCTGCGCTTGAAAAATGTGAGAAATTAGCTGTGGAATTACTTGTAATAAAAGAAGGCGGAAGCTGTTCATTATAGGCTGTCGGAATTTCCGACGGCCTTTTTTATATTATCCCGCTATTTGCCGGGCAGTAAGACCCCCACCTCAAAATTCAGCAGAAGCAAAGAAGTTAGGTGGGGGCTAATTAAAGTTTCACTTTATTGCGCAGAAAAAGCGATAATTTCTTCATAAACATGTTCAGGCTTTTCTTCAGGTAGTAAATGTCCTGTATTTTCGTAAGAAATAAATTTTGAATTCGGTAAATCTTTGTGTAGACGATGACCTACATGTACAGGGACGACGCGGTCTTTTTCACCCCAAATGAGTAGTGTAGGTGTTTCGATTTTTTGTAATTCAGTTGAAGATAAGTCACCTTCACGGTCTCGTATCATGCGAGTTAAAGCGGGAAATATACGGTCGTCATAAAAAGGAGCGGAGTAACCTTTTTTCATTTCATCGTCAATTAATGAGTGATCATGAACGACATTCATTAAGTTATGAACAATACCGCGTCTAATAATCCAGTTCTTTACGTATAAATGAAAGAACGGTAAATAAGAAGAGTATAGTAAAGGTAAGGTTGCGCGTGCTAAATAGCTAGAGCTGCATAGTAAAATCGTTTTTGAAATGAGTTCAGGACGTATACGGTTTACATAGAGAGAAATTTGCCCACCCATAGAGTGCCCAACTAATACAATGTTTGAGAGAGATAAATGTTCAATTAAATCAATAATAATCGTTGCTAAATTGTGATAAGAATACTTAAACAGATGAGACTTATCACTTTTTCCGAACGGTGGTAAATCAAGAGCAATCACTGTTCCTGCTTTCGATAGTAAGGGAATGAGACGACGGTAACTGAATGAGGAAGATAAAAAGCCGTGAACGAGTACGAAAGTAGGACGTTCTGTTTTGTTATCGTGTTCATACAATTCGTAATGAATAGTAGTGCCGCGAGTGGAAAAAGTGAAATAAGGACAAGTATATTCGTGATTCATTTTTTGTCACTCCATTGATTTTTGTTCATATCATCTCCAAGGAAGAAGAAAATATGTTAACAAAAAAAGGCAAGATGACGACGTCATCTTGCCTTTCGTTTATTCAGTATTACCCGCGAACAATATTAGGCGGTGTTTTTCCTTGTAATCCTGCAACTAAATTTTCAGCGGCGGTCATAGCCATTTGCTGCCTAGTTTTTAATGTTGCAGATCCGATGTGTGGTAAAGTCACAACATTTTGTAATGATAAGAGTGGATTATCTTTTTGAATCGGCTCTTGTGTAAATGTATCAATACCTGCTGCAAAGATTTTCTTTTCTGTTAAAGCATGGATTAACGCTTCTTCATCTACTGTTTTCCCGCGAGAAGCATTAATGAAGATTGCTGTTTCTTTCATTAATGAAAATTCCTTTTCTCCGATAAGGTGATATGTTTCATCTGTTAATGGAGTAAGAAGAACAATAAAGTCAGACTGCTTCAGTAGCGTCTGTAAATCACAATATGTAGCATCGAATTTTTGTTCAGCTTCTTCTTTACGACGGCGGTTATAGTAAAGAACATTCATATCAAATCCGAATTTTGCTCGTTTTGCAACGGCTTCTCCAATTCGGCCCATACCGATAATACCAATTGTGCTATGGTGTACATCTAGTCCGAAGTGTTCTTTTCCGATTTCAGCGTTCCATTCACCATTTTTCACGTAAGAATCGAGTTCGCAAACGCGGCGCCCAGCTGATAGCATAAGGGCGAAAACGAGATCAGCTACTGTATCATCTAATACGTATGGTGTATTCGTTCCGATAACATTTCGGCTTTTCATCGCTTGTAAATCAAAATTATCGTAACCGACAGAAATGTTGCTCACTACTTTTAAGTTAGGAGCCACTGTCAGTAATTCTTCATTAATAGCAGATCCGAAATTTAATAACCCATCTTTATCTTGTATTTTCTCTAATAGAACATCACGAGGTACTTTCTCATTTTGATCCCATTTTTCATAATCACAGTGTTCTGATAAATAGTTTTCTACAAATGTTGGAACTGGTTCAGCAATATAAACTTTTGGTTTCACGGTTCCATCCCCTTTCGCTTTATCACGCATTTTTCCGCTGATTAAAGTTTCACTTTATTTTGACATAATTCAATAGAAAAATCTTCTTTTCAAACTGGAAAGGGTATTTGTATAATTTAAACACAAACGAAAAGGAAGGATGATTTATATGGTGACAGAAAAAGAATTAGAATTATTAGCTTGTCTTGAAAAGAGTAGTCGATTATCTGTAGATACATTAGCGAAGCTGTTAAATATAGAGGTAGAAGAAGTAAAGAAGATGGTTGCGAGGTTAGAAAATGAAAAGATTATTGTGGATTATGTAACACATATTGATTGGACGAAGGTGAAAGAACATACAGGTTTAACGGCAATGATCGATGTGAAAGTTACGCCAAAGCATGGCGTTGGGTTTGATGCGGTTGCTGAACAAATTTATCGTTATTCAGAAGTGAAATCCGTTTATTTAATGTCAGGGACATATGATCTTTCTATTACATTAGAAGGGAAAACGATGGGAGAAGTAGCGATGTTTGTTTCTGAGAAATTAGCAACAATTGAATCTGTTGTTTCTACAACTACTCATTTCATTTTGAAGAAGTATAAACATGAGGGCGTTATTTATGAAAAAGACGATGATGATAAGCGAATTGTGGTGACACCATGAAGCAATTTGAACTATCTAGATCAGCAGAATCTTTAAAACCATCTGGTATTCGAAAATTTTTTGATTTAGCAGCAAATATGAAAGGTGTTATTTCCCTCGGGGTAGGAGAGCCAGATTTTGTTACACCTTGGAATGTAAGGCAAGCATGTATTCGTTCTTTGGAACAAGGGTATACGTCATATACAGCAAATGCAGGATTATTGGAGCTCCGTCAAGAAATAGCAAAGTATCTAAAAAAACAATTTGCAGTATCTTATGATCCAAGTGATGAAATCATTGTTACAGTTGGAGCGAGCCAGGCGTTAGATGTAGCGATGCGCGCCATTATAAATCCTGATGATGAAGTGCTCATTATTGAACCGAGCTTCGTTTCTTATGCACCACTTGTGACATTAGCTGGAGGAGTTCCGGTTCCTGTGGCGACTACGTTAGAAAACGAGTTTAAAGTACAACCAGAACAAATTGAAGCAGCTATTACAGCGAAAACAAAGGCAATTTTGCTTTGTTCACCAAATAACCCGACAGGTGCAATGCTAAATAAATCCGAGCTTGATGAAATAGCAGTGATTGTTGAGAAGTACAATTTAATCGTATTATCTGATGAAATTTATGCAGAACTTGTATACGACGAAGTATATACAAGTTTCGCCAGTATTAAAAATATGCGTGAGCATACGATTTTAATTTCAGGATTTTCAAAAGGATTTGCGATGACAGGATGGCGCCTCGGTATGATTGCAGCTCCTGTTCAATTTTCAGAATTAATGCTCAAAATCCATCAGTATTCAATGATGTGTGCACCGACGATGTCTCAGTTTGCAGCACTTGAGGCGTTACGCGCAGGGAACGATGAAGTAATTCGAATGAGAGATAGCTATAAGAAGCGTCGTAACTTCATGACGACATCTTTCAATGAAATGGGCTTAACGTGTCATGTGCCGGGCGGAGCATTTTATGTTTTTCCTTCTATATCTTCAACCGGATTATCTTCAGCGGAATTTGCAGAACAGTTATTGTTGGAAGAAAAAGTGGCCGTTGTCCCTGGTAGCGTATTTGGCGAAAGTGGTGAAGGATTTATTCGTTGTTCATATGCGACGTCGCTTGAACAACTTATGGAAGCGATGAAGAGAATGGAACGATTTGTAGAAAATAAAAAAAGGACAAAACGTAATACGTTTTGTCCATAAAAGGGGGGGAATACTAGAAAGCCATGTGTTAGTAGTCTATCCCAATATTGGAGAATTATACTTCTTTAAGGGAAATTTTTCATGAATTTTGAATGAGTTCTGTCATAGTGGTATAATTTACTAATATAAGGTATACGCATTCTAGATATCATTATCTAGAATGCGTACTAACCAATCGGATATTTAAAATAAATATATCTGCTTTGCTCTCTATAATTGTAGAGAGAATGGTAAACGTATGGGAGTGTTTCATATGTCAGAACAATATACAACAGGAGTGGTTGTAACAGGGAAAGTGACTGGAATTCAAGATTACGGTGCATTTGTAGCGTTAGATGCAGAAACACAAGGACTTGTGCATATATCTGAAATTACAAATGGATATGTAAAGGATATTCATGACTTTTTAAAAGTCGGCGATACAGTAGAAGTAAAGGTACTTTCAATTGATGAAGAGCACAGAAAAATGAGTTTATCGTTAAAAGCGGCGAAAAGAAAACAAGGAAGGATTCTTATACCGAACCCATCTGAAAACGGATTTAATACGCTGCGAGAAAAGTTGGCAGAATGGATTGAAGAGTCCGAGTTAACAAAGTAAAAGAGGAACGCATATGAGCGTTCCTCTTTTACTTTATCTTATGATATATATTTGCAAATATGATTGCATGCAATCATATTCGTATGTCGGAGGTGAAAGGACATACTGATTATCGAATTTCGTTTGTTTCTGGGTGCGTACCAAGATTTTCAGATGGTTTAAACAGTAAACCAAGGTTGATAAGCCCAGATATACCAACGATGCCGTAAATAATACGTGCAAGAGCTGAATTTTGTCCGCCGAAAATGGCTGCTACTAAGTCAAACTGGAAAAATCCGATTAGTCCCCAGTTCACAGCGCCAATTACAGTAAAGACTAATGCGATACGTTGCAAAGTACTCATGAAAAAGCCCCCCTTAATTGTGAAGCATGAGCAAGCGATGAGTTAATTAACTCTTTTATAGAATGGGGTAGTTATGTTGTTTTTATACATAAAAAATGTTCGAAAGATGATGTATATACATCTATACCGAAAAATGCGAATTTTTATGCAAAAAATGAACTTTTTCTAAAAAATATATATTGGTTACGTTTACAATGGTTGAATCGCTTGATTTACAACTTCAGTTTCGCTAAAGTGAATACAGAAATACATATCCATAATTGGAGGGAAAAAGATGAGTACACATGTAACGTTCGACTATTCTAAAGCGTTATCCTTCATCGGTGAACATGAAATCACTTATTTACGTGATGCAGTGAAAGTAACACATCATGCAATCCACGAAAAAACTGGAGCTGGGAACGATTTCCTTGGGTGGGTAGACCTTCCGCTTCAATATGACAAAGAAGAATTCGCTCGCATTCAAAAATGCGCAGAAAAAATTAAAAACGACTCTGACATTTTACTTGTTGTAGGTATTGGTGGTTCTTACCTAGGAGCACGCGCAGCAATCGAAATGTTAAGCCATTCTTTCTACAACACGCTATCTAAAGAACAACGTAAAACTCCACAAGTGCTATTTGTTGGACAAAACATTAGCTCCACTTACATGAAAGATTTAATGGACGTATTAGAAGGTAAAGACTTCTCTATTAACGTTATTTCCAAATCAGGTACAACAACAGAGCCAGCACTAGCATTCCGTATTTTCCGTAAGTTATTAGAAGAGAAGTATGGAAAAGAAGAAGCTCGCAAACGTATTTATGCAACTACAGATAAAGCACGTGGTGCATTAAAAACATTAGCTGATAACGAAGGTTACGAAACATTCGTTATTCCAGATGATGTTGGAGGACGTTTCTCTGTATTAACGCCAGTTGGTTTATTACCAATCGCAGTAAGTGGCTTAAATATTGAAGAGATGATGAAAGGTGCAGCTGCTGGTCATGATGACTTCGGAACATCAGAACTAGAAGAAAACCCAGCTTACCAATACGCAGTAGTTCGTAACGCTTTATACAATAAAGGAAAAACAATTGAAATGCTTGTTAACTATGAGCCAGCACTTCAATACTTCGCTGAGTGGTGGAAACAGTTATTTGGTGAAAGTGAAGGAAAAGATCAAAAAGGTATTTTCCCATCTTCAGCAAACTTCTCAACTGACTTACACTCATTAGGTCAATACGTTCAAGAAGGTCGTCGTGACTTATTTGAAACAGTTCTTAAAGTAGGTAAATCTACACATGAACTAACAATCGAATTAGAAGACAACGATTTAGACGGATTAAACTACCTTGCTGGTGAAACTGTAGACTTCGTAAACACAAAAGCATACGAAGGTACATTACTTGCACATAGCGACGGGGGAGTACCAAATTTAATCGTAAATATTCCTGAATTAAATGAGTACACATTCGGTTACCTTGTATACTTCTTCGAAAAAGCATGTGCGATGAGCGGCTACTTATTAGGCGTAAATCCATTTGACCAACCTGGCGTAGAAGCATACAAGAAAAACATGTTTGCTTTACTTGGTAAACCAGGATTTGAAGAATTAAAAGCAGAATTAGAAGAGCGTTTAAAATAATAAAAAGCGACCGGATTCCGGTCGCTTTTTATTATTTTATCGAAAAGTCCATCAGTATATTCAAACTAGAGTGGGTATGCTAAAGGAAAAGTCTTGGAGGGATGGGCTTGATTCCGATTCAATCAAATTTAGAAGGACGTACATATGCGTTATATAAATTAGAAGAGGTTATGAAACCACTTGGATATAGTATTGGTGGTAATTGGGATTATGATAAAGGATGCTTCGATTACAAAATCGATGAAGAAGATGGGTATCAATTTTTACGAGTGCCGTTTACAGCAGTAGATGGTGAACTAGATGTACCTGGTGTAGTAGTCCGTCTTGAAACGCCGTATATTCTTTCGCACGTATATCAAGACGAACTAGATGATAATGTGAATACTTTAACCGCGGGAACGAGTGGGATGGATCAATTTGCTGAACCGAAAGATCCAGATGCAGAAGTGAAAAGAAAATATATCAATATTGGAAAAGTGCTCATGCGGGAACTAGAAAAACATTTTCTTAATGGTGAATAACAATGAGTACGTCGCTTTCGATAAGAATGAAGGTATGGACTGGGTTAATCATATATTGATCGTCGCGCTTTATACCTAGTAAGAGAATGTTTTGTTTTAAAAGGGTATAGCTACAATTTGCAAAGGTTTGTCCGGTGCAGGACGGAGAAAGCTCCATCAGTTGTAATTTATTATCAGAGATTTCATCGTAAAGTGAGAATAGTACACCTGAAATAGAAGGGAATAAAAGAGAAGCGGTAAATACATAACTCGTTAATTTATTTCCTTCTATAATTTCTGACGCGCCAGCTCTCGTTGCATTTTGAATTTGTTCAGTAGTAAGTAGTTCTGCGATGCAGTGAATGTTTGGATTGAGTCCTTTTGCAGTTAAAATATTTAAAATGGATTGTGTATCTGCTAAGCTTTCGTTCTTTTCTTTATCCGCTGTTATTAATATGGTGTGTGCCGTTTTAATATTAGCTTTTAATAAAGTTTGATCGTGGTGCGGACAACCTTTTATAAATTCTAAATGATGAAATGGTTTTGGGAGTAAAGAAAGTGTTTCATCAATTAAAACGATATCAAGGTTTGGTTGTAATACATGCATTTGCTTTACAACATGTTTTGCACGCTCATTCCAGCCAACGATAATCATATGACCGTTAGAGGTAGCGGCTTCTTCACCTTTAATTTTCATATATTGTTTACTGATCATCTCAGTAGCGAATAGAACCATATAATAAGAACAAAAGCCAGTTCCTAATAAAATAATACTTATACCTATTAGTTTTCCTATCGTTGTATGGGGAGCAAAGTCGCCATATCCAACTGTAAAAATGGTAACGATTGACCACCAAATTCCGTCAAACCATGTAGTGAAATGAGAGGGTTCTAATCTATGTATAAGAAAACCAGAAAAAGCAGTGAATACAATAATAAAACAAATTAAACGAAAAATAATGGAATCACGAAATGTATCTACTAAATTCGGACGGGATTTCAATAGTAAATTCCTCCTTGTTTTGCAGGACTACATTCATTGTTACCATTATAGAAAAAAGAAAAACTCTCTAATTAAAGAGAGTTTGTTTTATGCTACATACTTTCCACTTCAGTTTGTTGGACACTTTCAAGATGTTGAAGAGCATAGTAAACATCAGCAGTAGGTCTTTTTTGATCAATGGACAGTTTAAGATGTAAATAGTGAGAACCGTTTTCTAATGTTTTAAGCTTCATATTCTTAACTTTTATATCCATTTCCTTTATTTCTTCAATTACGATTGGGATATTGTCCATATTTCGTACAACAAGTTTCACAGCGATATCACGTTGACGAAATGACCTAGGGCCTACATATTTCATCGCGAGTGGTATAAGTTCGACACTAATCATAAGGAAACACATTCCGAAAATCGCCT